>JAQGIC010000115.1 GCA_028288725.1 Rhodospirillales bacterium | reverse complement strand
CGCCGGAGCTCGGCGGCAACAGGCCGACGATCATACGCGCCACCGTGGTCTTGCCCGAACCGGATTCGCCGACCAGCGCGAAGGTCTCGCCCCTGACGATGTCGAAGGAGACGCCGTCGACCGCCTTGAGAAATTCCAGATCGCCGCCTTCGAGCACGCGGTTCAGCCACGGCTTCGACACGTCGAACACGCGGCGCAGGGTTTTGACTTCGACAAAGGTTGATGTCATGCCGCGGTTTCCTTCGCAGCTGTGTCGTAGAGGTGGCAGGCCACGGCCTGCGTGCCTTGCCTGATTGGCTCCGGCCGCTCGATACGGCAGCGCTCGAATGCGAACGGACAACGCGGATTGAACGAGCAGCCCGGCGGAATCGCGGATAGCCGCGGCATCGAGCCGGGGATCTGCACCAGACGCGCGGCGTCGCCCGCCAGCGTCGGGATCGCGCCCATCAGGCCGCGGGCATAGGGATGCAGCGGGCTCTGCACCACGTCGCGCACCGGGCCGATTTCGGCGATGCGGCCGGAATACATCACCGCGACGCGGTCGGAGGTTTCCGCGATCACACCCATGTCGTGGGTCACCAGCATCACCGCAGTGCCATGGTCGCGGCCGAGCCGCTTGATCAGCGCGATGATCTGCGCCTGCACCGAGACGTCGAGCGCCGTGGTCGGCTCGTCGGCGATGATCAGTTCCGGCTCGGCGCAGATTGCCAGCGCAATCACCACGCGCTGGCGCATGCCGCCGGAGAATTCATGCGGATAGCCGTCGATGCGCTTTTCCGGCGCGGGAATCCCGACCTCGGCCAAAAGATCGATGGCGCGCCTGCGGGCCGCCGATTCGGACAGGTTGGTGTGGGTCTTGAGGGTCTCGACCAGCTGGTCGCCGATCCGGTACAGCGGATTGAGGCTGGTGAGCGGATCCTGGAAGATCATGCCGATCCGCTTGCCGCGGATCCGGCGCAATTCCTCAGGCGACAGATTGTCGATCCGCATGCCGGAGAGATAAATCTCGCCGCCGCTGATCCGGCCGGGCGGATCGATCAGGCCGATGACCGCGAGCCCGGTGACGGATTTTCCCGCCCCGGACTCGCCGACCACACCCAGCACCTCGCCCTTGGCGATATCGAAGGAAACGCCGTCGATGGCGCGCAGCACGCCGCGGCGGCTGGCGAACTCGACCCGAAGATTGCGCACGGAAAGGACGGGCGGGGTCATGCGGTCGGATACTTGAAAAGGGCGGCGCCGATCATCGAAGTTTTGGATTGAGTGCATCGCGCAGCCAGTCGCCCAAGAGGTTGATCGAGAGGATCAAGGCCGCCAGCGCGAAGCCCGGGAACGCGACAACCCACCATTCGCCCGAGAACAGATAATTATTGCCGATCCGGATCAGGGTTCCCAGCGACGGCATGGTATCGGGCATGCCGGAGCCGAGAAACGACAAGGTCGCCTCGGTGATGATAGCGAGCGCGAGGTTGATGGTGGCGATCACCAGGATCGGCCCCATGGTGTTGGGCAGCACGTGGCGGATCATGATGACGTGCGCGGGAAGCCCGATCAGCTGTGCCGCCGCCACGTAGTCCTTGTTCTTCTCCACCATCACCGAGCCGCGCACGGTGCGCGCATATTGTACCCAGAAACTCAATCCGATTGCGAACACCAGCACCGCCAGCGTGCTCATGGCATCGAGGCGGTTACCGAAAACCGATTTGACGACGCCGTTGATGAGAAGGGCGGTCAGGATCGCGGGGAAGGTGAGTTGCACGTCGGCAATGCGCATGATCAGGCCATCAACGGCGCCCCCGAAATAGCCGGCGATCAGCCCAAGGCTGATGCCCAGCGTGCCCGCCAACAACACGCCGAGCACGCCGACGGTCAGGGAAATCCGCAGGCCGTACAGAATGGCTGAAAACACATCGCGGCCCTGTTCGTCGGTGCCGAGCAGGAACGGGCTTTGGCCGTCCGCGGTCCACAGCGGCGAAATGCGCGAGTTCATCAATTGAAGTTGCGCGGGATCGAACGGGTTCTGCACGGCGAGAAACGGGGCAAGAATCGCCAGCAGAAAAAACAGAACGGTGATGGCAGCCGCGACCATGGTGAGTCTGGAGCGGCGGAAGGAATAGAAGATGTCGCTGCCGACGATACGGCCGAACAGATGCGCCGTCGCCGATCCGGTGTGAGCGGAAACGGCATCCGGTTCGGCACTATGCGGGACGAGGGCTTCGGTCATGCCACGCTCCCGTTCAGGCCGGACGCTGGATGGTCGAGCGCAGCCGCGGATCGACCACGGTGTAGAGAATATCGACGATCAGATTAATGGTCACGAAGATCAGCGACACCACCAGCAGGTAGGCTGCCATGATCGGAATATCGACATTCTGCACGGCTTGAACGAACAGCAGTCCCATGCCCGGCCACTGGAAAACGGTTTCGGTGATGATCGCGAATGCAATAACCGAGCCAAATTGCAGGCCGGCGACGGTGATGACGGGGACCAGCGTGTTCTTCAGCGCATGGCCGAAATGGATCGCGCGCGTCGTCAGCCCGCGCGCACGCGCAAACCTTATATAGTCGGTGCGCAGCACCTCCAGCATCTCGGCGCGCACCAGCCGGATGATGAGCGTCATCGGATAGAGGGCCAGCGTGAAGGCCGGCATGATCAGCGAGCGCCAGCCGTCGATCGTCAGCAGTCCGGTCGTCCACCAGCCGAACTGCTCGGTCGTGCCGCGGCCATAGGACGGCAGCCAGCGCAGCCAGACGGCGAACACCAGGATCAGCAGAATGCCGATCAGAAACGTCGGCAGCGACACGCCGACCAGCGACACCGCCAGAAGGAAGCGCGACGAGGCCGCGCGCGGGCGCAAGCCGGTGAAGACGCCGAGCGCCACCCCGACCAGGAGCGCGATCAGACCGGCGACCAGCGACAGCTCCAGCGTCGCCGGCATTTTTTCCAGGATGATCTGATTGACGGGCCGCGCCAGTTGATAGCTGAGGCCGAATTCGCCCCGCACGGTGCGGCCGACGAAGCGGCCGAACTGTACGACGACACTGTCGTTCAGGCCCAGATTCTGGCGCAGCGCGTCACGCTCGGCCTGGGTCGCATCCTGGCCGACCATGCCGTTGATCGGATCGCCGACGAAGCGGAACAAGGTGAAGGCGATCAATGCCACGGCCAGCATGACGGCCAGCGATTGCAGCAGCCGTCGCAGCAGGAAGACGATCATGGGCCGCGACCCCGCCCGGGCCCGGAAGGCTGTCGAAGCGGACGCATCGCCCTACTTGACGGTGACGAAGCGGAGCGGGAAGGAATTGTCGGCCATCTGCACGGCATCGACGTTGCTGCGCGCGGCCCAGACCACGACCTGCTGATGCAGCGGGATATAGAGGAACTGATCCTTGATCACGCCCAGCGCCTTGGAAATCAGCGCCTGGCGCTTGGTCTGATCGGTCTCGACCTGGATCGCCTTGATGCCGGCATCGATCTCGGCGTTCGAAACGCCGCCATCGTTGTTGTCGCCGAAGCCGGAGCCCGGCACACGCGTCCCGACCAGGGACCCCAGCATGTTGTGGGCATCGTAGGTCGAGGGCGTCCAGCCCAGCATGTAGAAGCTGGTGTTGTAGTTGGGCGAGCCGATCTTGCCGAAATACTTGAGGCGGGTCTGGGCCAGCAGGTTCACCTTGACCCCGACCTTGGCCAGCATGGCGGCGACCGCCTGGCAGATCGCCTCGTCGTTCACGTAGCGGTCGTTCGGGCAATCCATGCCGGTCTCGAAGCCGTCGGGATAGCCCGCTTCGGCCAAGAGCTTCTTGGACTGGGCCGGATCGTAGGGGACCCGCTCGTTCAGCGACTTGTCGAAGCCGTTGATGCCCGGCGCGATCATCAGCGCGGTTTCGGCGGCCTGGCCGCGCATGACCTTGGCGACGATGGTCTTTTCGTCGATCGCGCGGTAGAACGCCTCGCGCACCCGCGCGTCCTTGAACGGGTTCTTGCCCTTGACGCTGCTCTCCGGCAGCTCATCATGCATCTGGTCCATGCCGAGGAAGATCGTGCGGAGCTCCGGCGACTTGATGATCTTGGTGCCGGCGGTGCTGCCGATCCGGTCGACGTCCTGCGGCGGCACGGTATAGACGAAATCGATTTCGCCCGAGAGCAGCGCCGCGACCCGGGTCGACGGGTTGGCGATGCGGGTGAACACCGCCTCGGTCACGTTGCCGACCGGCTTGTCCCACCAGTTCGGGTTCGCAGCCAGCACGGTGCGCACGTCCGGCACGCGTTCCTTCAGCATGAACGGGCCGGTGCCCATGGCATTGCGGGTGGCGAAATTCTCCTCGGTCACCTTGCCGAGGTCGGCCGGCACCGTCGCATTGTTCTT
>JAQGIC010000094.1 GCA_028288725.1 Rhodospirillales bacterium | reverse complement strand
TCGCCTTCACCGTGGTCTATTGCGCCATCGCCAGCTTCGTCATCCTCAAGCTCCTCGACGTCGTCATGGGCCTGCGCGTCGAAGAGGAAGTCGAACGCGACGGCCTCGACCTCGCACTCCATGGCGAAGCGATTCTCTAAAAGCCTGATCCGATCAAATCGGCTCGGTTTGATCGGCGAATCAGTCTTTAAACATATGATTTAGAGCGCGATTCAAGGGCGGCGCACCGGCAAGAGCGCGCCGCCCCACGTCCAAACTTTCAAAATGACACGGGACGCGACCGGCCCGTTAGGGAAGGCGATTGCCGATGGCGGTCGCAAACGGGCACGCGTCCCCATTCGGGGGATTCTTCATGACGATAAGCAAACTATCGATGGTTTCGCTTGCGGCACTCGGCACCGCGCTGACCGTCCACGCGCATGCCCAGACCGCGGCACCGGCGGAAGCACCGGCCGCGGCCGCCGACGCGCCGCCGGCGGCGTGGGCCGATACGCTCAAGATCCACGGCTCGGCCGAACTGGGGTTCACCATCAATCCCGACGGCCCGGGCAACGGCCTCAACTACGGCCAATTATTCACCGACAAGGCGAACGAGGTCCTGCTCAATCAGGTCCTGCTGACGGCGGAGCGGCCGCTCGATCCCAAGGCCGAGGGCAACGACTACGGCTTCAAGCTGCAGGGCATGATCGGTACCGACGCGCGCTACACCCATTTCCTGGGTGAGCTCGACCGGATCATCCATGACCGTACCCAGGTCGACATCGTCGAGGCGAATTTCCTCGCCCATTACGCCGGGCTGACCGAAGGCGGCGTCGATATCAAGCTCGGCCAATATTCGACGCCGCTCGGCGCCGAAGTGATCGACGCGACCGCGAACACCTTCTATTCGCACTCCTACATCTTCAACTTCGGCCTGCCGCTGAAGCACACCGGCGGTTACGCCACCTTCCATGTCAGCGACATGCTCGACATTTACGCCGGCGGCGACACCGGCGTGAACACCTCGCTGTTCCATGGCGACAACAACGGCGTGCCGGCATTCCTGGGCGGCTTCGGGCTCAACGGCCTGATGGACGGCAAGCTGACCGTGCTGGCGCTGACCCATATCGGCGCGGAAAACCCCAGCAACTCGGTCGGATTCAATGCCGATGCCAAGAAGCGTTGGATCAACGACATCGTCCTGACCTACAAGTACGATGACACGCTGACGCTGACGACCGAGCTGAACTACATCAAGGACGACGGCTTCCACGCCCAGGCCTACGGCATCGCGCAATATCTCGCCTATACCGTCAACGACAATGTGCAGGTCTCGCTGCGCGGCGAGGTCTATCGCGACGCGAACGGCTTCTTCGTCGCGGCTTTCCCCAACCCGCTGGACTTCGTCAATCTGGAAAAGGGCCAGCCCGCGCAGGTGCTGAGCGCTGGCAAGGCGACCTACAGCGAGGTGACGCTCGGCATGACCTACAAGCCTGAGGTCCCCGACGCGATCACCGGCACCATGATCCGGCCGGAACTGCGCTACGACCGGGCGCTGGCCGGCGGCAAGCCCTACAGCAACTTCACGAGCAAGGGTCAGGTGACGCTGGCTTTCGATCTCGTCGTTCCGTTCTAGTGCGCGATGACAGGAGGCCTGCTTGGCCTCATGTCTGAATCGCCCACCAGACTAAATATTTAGAGACGGATTCAGCGATCATGTCGAACCGACATGATCGCATCCGGCTCTATTGCGCGATGACAGGAGGCCTGCTTGGCCTCCTGTCTGAATCGCCCACTAAACCAAATATTTAGAGACCGATCCGCTCACGTCGAAACGAAAGCGGGGCCGCGCGATCGCGGCCCCGTTCCTTTTCCGCCAGGCATTGCGTCAGGCGGCGGTGTTCGACATCCGCGGCATGACCCGAACGCCGCGATCGACGATCTGGGTCCAGAAACGATCGACCCGGCGCAGCGCCGTATTGGTGCCCTCGATCGTCGCCTCGTCGACCGGCGTCCCGGCCAGGCTGGCGATATGGCGATCGTGCATGATATCAAGCTTGGCGCACAGCTCCAGCCCCTTGGGCGAAAGGCGGACGCGGATCGAGCGCCGGTCGTGCGGCGAGCGCTCCTGCATCAGATAGCCGTTCTCGACCATCTTCTTGACGTTGTAGGATACGTTCGAGCCGAGGTAGCAACCGCGCAGCGTCAATTCGCCGACCGTCAGTTCCGCCTGACCGATGTTGAACAGGATCAACGCCTGAACGTTGTTGATATCCTGAATCCCGAGGCTGTCGAGTTCGGTGCGCACCAGTTCCAGGAATTGGCGATGCAAGCGCTCGACCAGCGCAATCAGGTTCAAATATGACTCTTTCATGCCCGCCTGCTACTCGAAGAAATCGTTAACCTTAGAAAACACTTTCACCGTTAAATTTCACTTAATTTACATCAATCGCAATCGCATAACCGGCGGACGGGATTCAGGAGAACGAAAGCTCATCGGCCGGGTCGGCGAAGGGGGCGAAAAAGCTCTCGACCCGCGCGGCATCGACCGCGTCCAACCGGGGCGGCTGCCAGGCCGGCTTGTTGTCCTTGTCGACCAGAATGGCGCGCACGCCCTCCGGAAAATCGCTGCCGCCGACCGAGTGCACGGCCAGGCGATATTCGATCCGCAGCATCGCCGCGATGTCGGGGCCCAGCGCCCGCCCGTCGCGCAACTGGCGCAGCGTGACCTTGAGGCTGGTCGGCGAGGCCCGACGGATCGTATGCAGCGCCTCCACTGCCCAAGGCGCCGTCTCGGCCTCGAGCCCCTTGATGATCGTCTCGATGCTGTCGGCGGCAAAGATCCGGTCGATTGCCGCCTGGTCGGGGAGAAGCGCGCTGGGGCCGGCATCCACGCCATGGGCATCGAGCACCCGCTTGACCGAACCGGCATGGAGTTTTGGCACGGCAGCCAGCGCCTCGACCATGGCGTCGAGCATAGACGAGGGCACGACATGGCTGACGAGGCCGACGGCCTTCAGGTCCGCCGCCTTCAACCGCCGGCCGGTCAGGCCGAGGCAGAGGCCGATCTGGCCGGGGCATTTGTTGAGAAACCAGGTGGCACCGACGTCGGGGAACAGGCCGAGCACGGTTTCCGGCATGGCGACCATGGTGCGCTCGGTCGCCACGACCAGGGGACTGTGCAGCGACAGGCCGCAGCCGCCGCCCATGGTGACGCCGTCGATCAGCGCCACGAACGGCTTTGGGAAATTATGGATGCGCAGGTTGAGGCGATATTCCTCGGCAAAGAAATCGCGGGCGATCCGGCCCTTGTCGATCCCCTCCGGCGCCACGACCAGGGCGCGCACGTCGCCGCCGGCGCAGAATGCCTTCTCGCCGGCGCCGCGGATCAGCACGGCCCCGATCGCATCGTCCTTTGCGAACGCGATCAGCGCCTGGTCGAGCGCCCGGATCATGCCGAGGCTGAGCGCGTTCAGCGCCTTGGGCCGGTTGAGCGTCACGATGCCGAGGCCACCGCGCGTCTCGACCAGCACCTCGGCGGGGATGGGCTCCAGGGAGGGATCGGTCATCGTCGCGCATGCTCCAAACATCATCGGGGGCCGGAGGATAGCCTCGAACCGGGAGATGCTTCAATCCGGCGCGGCTCCCCTGTTCGTCGCACGATTGTCATCCGCGCGCCGTAGCCCTACCGTGGCACCGGATTGTTCCTGCTCGATCGGATGGCAGCTTGTCGTCATATTCCCTTGGGGCCTACCCCCGCACCCGCCTGCGCCGCAATCGTCACGATGATTGGTCGCGCCGTCTCGTCGCCGAACACACGGTGACGTCGGCCGATCTGATCTGGCCCGTGTTCGTGCAGCCGGGCGATGGTGCGCGCCAGCCGATCGCCTCGATGCCGGGTGTCGACCGCCTGACCGTGCCCCAACTGATCGATGCCGCCGGCGAAGCCGCGGCACTCGGCATCCCCTGTATCGCGCTGTTCCCGGCGACCGAGGCCGAGCTCAAGACCGAGGATGGCCGCGAGGCCTGGAACGAGCAGAACCTGATCTGCCAGGCGGTGCGCGAGCTGAAGCGCCAATTGCCCGACCTGGGCGTGCTGTGCGACGTGGCGCTGGATCCCTATACCAGCCATGGCCATGACGGCCTCCTGGTCGACGGCCGCGTCACCAATGACCGGACGATCGAGGCGCTGGTCAAGCAGTCGCTGGCCCAGGCCCGCGCCGGCTGCGACGTAATCGCCCCCTCCGACATGATGGACGGCCGCATCGGCGCGATCCGCGACGCGCTCGACGGCGAAGGCTTCGAGCATGTCCGGCTGATGTCCTATGCCGCCAAATACGCCTCGGCCTTTTATGGGCCGTTCCGCGAGGCTATCAAATCCAAGCGCGCATCGAACCAGCCGGTCGACAAGCGCGGCTATCAGATGGACCCGGCCAACGGCGAGGAGGCGCTGCGCGAAGTCGCCTTCGACCTCGCCGACGGCGCCGACATGGTCATGGTCAAGCCCGGCCTGCCCTATCTGGACATCATCCGGCGGGTGAAGGACGAGTTCCACGTGCCGACCTACGCCTATCAGGTCAGCGGCGAATACGCGATGCTGCGCGGCGCCATCGACCAGGGCTGGCTCGACGAGCGGGTCGTGCTGGAGGCCCTGCTGGGCTTCAAGCGCGCCGGCGCCGACGGCGTGCTGACCTATTTCGCGGTCGAAGCGGCGAAACGGCTGAAGGCGGGCTGAGTAGCTCTTCCCGGCCGCGACGGCGACCGCGGGCCCGCCTAGACTACTTTACTAAAAAACCGGCTGATCGCCCGATCGTGCCAGGGGGTGACGCTGCCCTTGCCGTGGAATCCCACATGCCCGCCGCCGGACGGCAGCAGCGCCTGGACATGGGCATAGGCCGCCCAATCGACCGTGCGGTAGCTTTCGGTCGGGATCCAGGGATCGTTCAGCGCATGGACGACCAGGGTCGGGCGGTCGATCCGGCCGAGGAAGCCGATCGCGGCGTTCTGGGCGTAATAGGCATCGGCGCTGGCATAGCCGTTGCGCCGGGCGATGAAATTATTGTCGAACTCGTAGACCGTGCGGGCCTGCTCGACCGCGGCGCGTTCCGCCTCGCTCAGTACGGCGCCGGCCGCGAGCGTTTCGTCCTTCATCGTCCTCAGGATGCGCAAGTGATAGAGCTTGTTGCGCGGCTCCATCACCCGGCGCGACGTGGCGGCGAGGTCGATCGGCGCCGAGACCGAGGCCGCGACGCGGACGTCATGGCCGTGGGCCCCTTCGCCCATGAATTTCAGCACCAGATTGCCGCCGAGCGAATAACCGATCAGCACCAGGCCATTGGCCATGACATCCGCCGGCAGCCCGCGGATGGCGGCCGCCAGATCGTCGCTGCGGCCGGCATGGTAGTGCCCGCCGGAGACCGCGCGCGACGGACCGGCGCCGCGCAGGTTGAGCCGCAGCACCGGATAGCCCTGGGTCAGGAGATGGCGCGCGGTGCGGATCATGTAGGTGCTGCGCTCGTCGCCGCCCAGGCCGTGGACGACGATCGCCAGCGGCTTGGCCCGCGCACGGTTCGCATCGGGCCGATCGAGCCGGGCCGCCAGCGCGTCGCCGGTGCCGTCCTCCATCGGCAGCACCAGCCGCTCGCCGCCGACCAGATCGACCGGGGTGCGGAAGATCGTGTTGCGCAGCGTCTGCAGGTCGGGTCCGTACCAGGGAAAGCGCGGGCGGAACGGCTCGAACTCGGTGTGGGGCAGCAACATCAGTCCAGGAAACTCTCGATGCGCGCGATCTGCGCTTCGTCCATCAAGGCGGGCGCATGGCCGGCACCGGCGACTTCATACAGTGCGGCCTTGGGCCCGCGGCGTGTCATCTCCTCGGCCGTCTCGGCCAGCAGCAAGTCGGACCGGGCGCCCCGGATCACCAGGGTCGGGCATTTGATCTGATCGTAGAACGGCCAGAGATCGATATCGGCAAGCGGTGCCGCCTTGAAGGCCTGGGCGATCGCGGGGTCGTAGCCGAGCCCGATCTTGCCGTCGGCGCGGACCCGGTGGCTGGTGTCGGCCATATGGCGCCATTCAGCGTCGCTGAGATCGCCGAACGGCGCATGGACGAAGCGGTAATAGCGCTCGAGCTCCGCCACGCTGTCGAACGCCGGATCGAGCCCGACATAGTCGGCGATGCGCTGCAAGGACGCCACGGGGATGAACGGACCGACATCGTTCAGCACCAGACGGCGGATGGGCGTGCCCGGCTGGCATGCCAGCATCATGCCGATGATGCCGCCCATGGAGGTGCCGATATAGTCGACCTCCTCGGCGCCCAGCCGCGCGAACAGGGCCGCGACCGTGCCCATATAGACCGGATAGCTGTAGTCGGCCGCGACCGGCAGCCAGGCGCTCTGCCCGCGGCCCGGCATGTCGGGGCACGCGACCGGCCCGCGGGACGCCAGCCGTTCGGCCAGAGGATCGAAGTCGCGCCCGTTGCGGGTCAGGCCATGGACGCAGACGATCGGCCGCGCACCCGCAGGTCCCGGCCGATAGCTGTAGGCGATCTGATGGAAGCCATGGAGCCCGAGACAGGACAGGCGCTCGATCGACATCGACATGGGGCGGGGCTTTCGCTGACGGACGGTTCCGCCAACATATAGCGCCTCGGCCGCAGGGAGCGAGCCTTAAGACGGGAGCGAGCCTTGAGACTAAAAAGCCGTGGCGCCCGATGCGGGCATCGGCGGCAGGGTCGGGCTGGTCAGCGGCCGGCCGAAGAAATAGCCCTGGCCGTGGGTCACGCCCAGGCCGGCCGCCGCATAGGCCTCCTCCCGCGTCTCGATCATCTCGCCGATCGTCTCGGCGCCCAGCTCGGCGCAGACCGTCGTGATCGAGCGCAGCAGCGCGCTGTCGCGCATATTGCTCATGGCGCTTTTCAGGAACGGGCCGTCCAGTTTGACGTAGTCGATTTCGAACCGGCGCAGATAGGTATAGGCGCCGAAGCCCGCGCCGAAATCGTCGAGGCAGATGCGGTGACCCAGCTTGCGCAGGTTCTGCAGGAAGCCGTTGGCCTGGTCCAGATTGTCGATGGCGCTCGATTCCGTGATCTCGAACATCAGCTTTTTGCGGTCGATCCGGGCCTCGGTCAAGAGGCGGGCGAGCCGGGTCATGAACGGCAGGCTCGCCATCGATTTTCCCGACAGGTTGACCGCGATCGCCGCCGCCGCCGGCGAGCCCGCCATCAGCTTCAGCACCTTTTCGCATACGGCGAGGTCGAGCTCGGCCGCCATGCCGACCTCTTCGCTGAACAGGATGTATTCATAGGGGCTTTCGCCCGGCGCGAAGCGCGACAGCACCTCGAAATGATGCACGCCGCCGGTTTCCAGATTGACGATCGGTTGGAACACCAGCGAGAAATCGCCGCTCGTCACCGTGGTGCGCAGCTTGGCAACCCGGTCGAGCGTCTGGTCGACCATGCCGGCCAGCGCCTGTTCCAGCGAGGCGAGCGAGAAATCCTTGCCGTCGGTCTGGGAGAATTTCTTGACGCAATAGGCCAGCGCCTGGGCGGCACTCTCGTCGTCCAGATCGGCCGCGTTGATCGCGACCTGGGCCGTGCGCATGGCGAGCGGCCGGCGGTTGGGTGCCGCGGCCGCGGTGATCGAGGCGAGTTCCGCCTGGATCGCGTTGGCATCCAGGCCCGGGCGCTGCACCAGGGCGAAATCGGTTTCCGAGATTTGCGCCGCCGCATCGCCGCCGGCCGACGACAGGCGCAGCACCGCGCCGATCTCGCCCATCAGCTCGGCCCGGCGCTGATCGGTCAGGCGCTGCTGCAGCGCCTGCAGCCCGTCCAGATGCAGCATGGTGAGCGCCACCGGCGCCTCGCTGCCGGCCGCCTCGCTGACCCGCTTCAGCACATCGGGCAGGGCTTCGGCGTCGAGCAGGCGCGTCTGCGGATTGCGCGCGTCCTCCGCCTCGGGCGACAACGGGATTGTCAGGTGCGAGACCGCGAGGAAATAGTGGGACGCGTTGCCGCCGAACCGGCAGCCGCCGAGCCAGACGCGCGCGGCGCCGCCATCGACGCGGGCCAGCGGGATCGAGACCGGCTCGATCCGCTCCGCATCCGACAGGCCGTCGAGCACGCGCGTCGCGAAGCCGCGCTCCGCGGCGGGGAACAGATCGATGAAATGCCGGCCGGCAAGATTGGCGGCGGACACCCCGATCAGGCTTTGCGCCGCCCCGGTGGCGAACACGATCCGGCGCTTGGCGTCCAACTCGATCAGCAGATCAGCGGCGGCAAAGGCAAAGGCGACGAAACGATCGCGGTCAGCGCGGATTTCCGCCATCACCCCAAAAGTCCTTACGCCGATCGCCGGCCAGCGGCAGGAGCGACCAGTATTATCACAGGCCGAGGGCGTGCGCCTATGGCGTGGTGGCACGGCGGCAGATCACTCCCAGCCGAGCCGGGCGCGGGCCTGGTCCATCTCGCGCCAATCGGGGCTCGGGCCATAGGCCGCCAGTAAGGCGCGATACATGGCATTCATCATCGCGACGTGATGAGGGTCATGCTCGTCGAACGGCGCTTCGGTCAATTGAACGATGAGGCCGCTTGCGGGCCCCGGCTCGGCGAGAGCACCGGTCGGAGAGACGAAGCGCGCGGTGAGCTCTGCGGAAAGATACGTCATCCACATGCACCAGAAGAGTGGTCCCGGTTCCGTTTGGGCGGCGGGCGGCCGATAGCCGAAACTGCAGATGCCGCCATAGTCCGCATCCCACGCATCGGCCATCACCCGCAAAACCACCTTGGCCATGGACAGCGACATCGGTCGGCCGTCATCGCCGATAACCGGGAGGATGATTTCGCACATATTGGGAACCAGCCTGAAGCTGATGACCGTCTCTTGATAGAATGTGAAAACCAGCCCCAGCCCATCCCGCCGACCGTTCCAGGCGGACAGCCCTATCCCGAGGACCCGTCCCTCCAGGTCGCGAGCGATGGCCTTCTCGAAGGCCCGTGCGAGATCGCCCATCTCGGGCGGCATCTGCCAAGCCGGTCGATACGCGCCTTTCAGCGAGCGCCCCTGCTTGTACCAATGGGCAAAACAATCGTCGATCGCCGCCAACCCCGTCAGCATCCGGAACATGCGCGCGGCAATCTGCTGCGGCGTCTCGACCCGCGACCGCCGCCATTCCACGGAAACCCTCGGCGCCCTCATGGTGCCGTTGCCGGAACATAGAAGACGGATACATTTGAAAGGTTGAGGCGTATGGCGGCCTCCCTGAAGTAATCGGCGACCTGGCGTTCAGCGAAATACCAATCGACGTGGCGACCGTTTGAATTCGCAGCTTGTCGCTTCATTTGCTCCTCCATGCTTT
>JAQGIC010000072.1 GCA_028288725.1 Rhodospirillales bacterium | reverse complement strand
CCGGCCGTCGGCGCCTCCACGTGGGCGTCGGGCAGCCAGGTGTGCACCGGCCACATGGGCAGCTTGACCGCGAACGAGGCGAAGAACGCCAGCCACAGCCAGGTCTGCACCGGCGGGGAAAAGTTGTAGGCCATCAGGGCCGGGATCGACGAGGTATGGGCGATGCCGATCATGGCCAGGATGGCGGCCAGCATCACCACTGAACCGAGCAGCGTGTAGAGGAAGAACTTGAACGCCGCGTAGATCCTGTTGGCCCCGCCCCAGATGCCGATGATCAGGAACATCGGGATCAGCACGGCCTCGAAGAAGATGTAGAACACCATCAGATCGAGCGCGCAGAACATGCCGACCATCATCGTTTCCAGGATGAGGAAAGCGAGCATGTATTCCTTGACGCGGTTATGCACCGCCTCCCACGAGGCGAGGATGCAGAGCGGCGTCAGGAAGGTCGACAGCAGCACGAAGAACAGCGAAATGCCGTCGATCCCCATGTGGTAGGCGATATGGAGGCTGGGCATCCATTCGGCCCGCTCGACGAACTGGAAATCGGCGCTCTTGGCGTCGAAGCCGGTCCAGAGCGGGATCGAGAGCGCGAAGGTGATCAGCGAGGTCCAAAGCGCGATCCATCGGGCATTGCGCGCTACGAGTGTCTCCTCGCCGCGCAGCATCAGGATGAAGAACCCGCCCACCAACGGCAGGAAGGTGACCAGCGACAGGAGCGGCCAGTTGCTCATCAAATCCTCACCGCTGAGACAGAAGGTACCACGACACAAGGCACAGCACGCCTATGAGCATCGCGAACGCGTAATGGTAGACATAGCCGGTCTGCAGGCGGCTGGCCCGCCGCGACAGACCGCGGGTCACCGCCGCCACGCCATCGGGGCCGAGCCCGTCGATGATCATGCCGTCACCGCCCTTCCACAGGCCCCAACCCAGCCACATCGACGGCTTGACGATCAGGAAGTCGTAGATCTCGTCGAAGTACCATTTGTTGAGGCAGGCCTCGTACAGCGTCTTCGCCGCCTTGGTGAAGGCGCCCGGCAGACCGGGGGAGACCACGTAGAAGATCCAGGCGAGCACGATGCCGGCAACGCCGACGATGAGCGCCATGTAGCTCATCAGCGGCGGGATCTCGTCGCGGTGCGCCAGTCCCTGGTGAGTGTCGAGCATCAGGATCGACTTGCCCCAGAACTCGCCCATGTCCTCGCCGATGAAATGATCGACGCCGATCCAGCCGGCGAAGATCGCGCCCAGTGCCAGCACGACGAGCGGCACGACCATCACCGATGGCGATTCATGCACATGTTCCAGCGTGTGATGATCGGCGCGCGACTTGCCGTGGAAGGTCATGAACAGCAGGCGCCAGGAATAGAAGCTGGTGAGGAATGCCGCCGCGATGCCCAGCCAATAGGCGTAATAGCCGACCGGCGTGCCGGCGGCGTAGGCCGCCTCCAGGATCGCATCCTTGGAGAAGTAGCCGGCGAAGGGCGGGATGCCGGCGAGCGCCAGGTTGCCGATCCACATCAGCACATAGGTGACCGGGATCAGCTTCCACAGCCCGCCCATCTTGCGCATGTCCTGCTCGCCGGACATGGCGTGGATGACCGAGCCGGCGCCGAGGAACAGCAGTGCCTTGAACGAGGCATGGGTCGCCAGATGGAACATCGCGGCCGGATAGGCCGAGACGCCGGCGGCGAAGAACATGTAGCCGAGCTGGCTGCAGGTCGAGTACGCGATGACGCGCTTGATATCGTTCTGCGCCATGCCGACCGAGGCCGCGAAGATCGCCGTGGTGCCGCCGATCACGACGACCACGTTCAGCGCGTCTTGCGAATATTCCAGCATCGGCGACAAGCGGCACAGCATGAACACGCCGGCGGTCACCATGGTGGCCGCATGGATGAGGGCGGAGACCGGGGTCGGGCCCTCCATCGCGTCCGGCAGCCACGTGTGCAGACCCAGCTGGGCCGATTTGCCCATGGCGCCGATGAACAGCAGGATCGAGGTGCAGGTCAACGCGTCGACATGATAGCCCAGGAACTCGAAGGTCTTGCCGACGGCGCCCGGCACCGCGGCGAAGACCTGATCGAACTGCAGCGTGCCGAACATGAAGAAGGTCGCGAAGATGCCGAGCGAGAAGCCGAAATCGCCGACCCGGTTGACGACGAATGCCTTGATCGCCGCCGCGTTGGCGGACGGGCGATCGTACCAGAAGCCGATCAGCAGGTACGAGGCGACGCCGACGCCCTCCCAGCCGAAGAACATCTGCACCAGGTTGTCTGCGGTCACCAGCATCAGCATGGCGAAGGTGAACAGCGACAGATAGGCCATGAAGCGCGGCTTGGAATGGTCGTGCGACATGTAGCCGATCGAATAGACATGGACCATCGACGACACGCCGTTGACCACGAGCAGCATGACTGCGGTCAGCGTATCGAGCCGGATCGCCCAATCGACCGTGAGCGGGCCGGTGTCGATCCACTTCAAGAGCGTGACGGTCGAGGTGTGGTGATCGAGCGCCACATCCTTGAACACCAGCACCGACAGGATTGCCGAGACCAGCACCGCGCCGGTGGTGATGAGCTGCGAGGCGCGGTCGCCGAGCGTGCGCCCGAACAGACCGACGATGATCGCCGCGATCAGCGGCAGAAATACGATGGCGGTTGCCATAGGGCCCTAGCCCCTCATCAGGTTGATGTCCTCAACCGCGATCGTGCCGCGGTTTCGGAAATAGACGACCAGGATGGCGAGACCGATCGCCGCCTCGGCGGCGGCGACGGTCAACACGAACATGGCGAACACCTGGCCGGTGAGGTCGCCCAAGAAGCTGGAGAACGCCACGAAATTGATGTTCACGGCGAGCAGCATCAGCTCGATCGACATCAGGATGATGATGACGTTCCGGCGATTGAGGAAAATTCCGAAGATCCCGAGCGTGAACAGCAGCGCCGCCACGATCAGGTAATGGGCGAGACCGATTTCCATGGCATCCATTCCTTCTCGTTGGCGCTCAGATGCCGTGGCCGGTCGGAACCTTGACGACTTCGATCGTCTCGGCCCGCGAACGGCTGATCTGCTTGGATATCACCTGGCGGCGCACGCCGGCGCGCGCGCGGTGCGTAAGCACGATCGCGCCGATCATGGCGACCAGCAGGATCAGGCCCGAGCCCTCGAACGCGTAGATATAGCGGGTATAGAGGATCGCGCCCAACGCCTGGGTATTGGTCGCGGTCACGGCCGAGTTCACGATCGGGGCGGTATGGGCCGCCACTTCCGGCGCCACGGCCCAGGCGCCGACCACGATGACCAGCTCGGCCAGGAGCACGATGCCGACCGCGAGCCCCAGCGCCAAATGTTGCCGGATGCCGCGGCGCAGTGCGGCGAAATTGATGTCGAGCATCATGACGACGAACAGGAACAGCACGGCGACCGCGCCGACATAGACGACCACCAGGATCATCGCCAGGAATTCGGCGCCCAGCAGCACGAACAATCCGGCGGCATTGAAGAAGGCCAGGATCAGGAACAGCACGGAATGCACGGGGTTGCGCGCCGTGATGACCATCAGGCCGGACAGCACGGCGATGCCGGCGAAGAGATAGAAGGCCAGGGCCGAGAGGATCATGCCCGCTCTCCGAAGGTCAGACGATTTTGCATGGCGGTTCCAGCCTCAGCGATACGGCGCATCGGCCAACAGGTTTTGGGCGATCTCATATTCCCAGCGGTCGCCGTTCGAGAGCAGCTTTTCCTTGTTGTAGAACAGCTCCTCGCGCGTCTCCGTCGCGAATTCGAAATTCGGGCCTTCGACGATGGCATCGACCGGGCAGGCCTCCTGGCACAGGCCGCAATAGATGCATTTCGTCATGTCGATGTCGTAGCGCGTCGTGCGGCGGCTGCCGTCGTCGCGCGGCTCGGCCTCGATCGTGATGGCGAGCGCCGGGCAGACCGCTTCGCACAGCTTGCACGCGATACAGCGCTCTTCGCCGTTGGCGTAGCGGCGCAATGCATGCTCGCCACGGAAACGCGGGCTGAGCGGTCCCTTTTCATAAGGGTAGTTCACGGTCACGGGCTTCTTGAACATATAGCTGAAGCTCAGCGCCATGCCGGAAAGCAACTCCCAGAGGAGAAAGCTCCGAGCCCCGCGGTCGATGAACGCCATCGCTTTAATCCCTTCCCGAAAACCGCAAAGCCTGAGCGGAATCGCGCGTACCATACAGGGCGGCGCCTCATTGGCAAGGTACGGCACGTGCGGGGAAATTTCCCCTGCCAGTCCCGACCGCCGAAGCGCACCCGAATTTCAAACCGACAGCGTTCGGTCAGGCGACCTTCGGCAGCCAACCCATATAGACCAGCACGAACGCCACGAGCAGCAGATAGCCCAGCGACAGCGGCAGGAATATCTTCCAGCCCAGGCGCATCAGCTGGTCATACCGGAAGCGCGGGAACGAACCGCGGACCCAGATGAAGCAGAACAGCACGAAGATCGTCTTCAGCACGAACCAGATCGGGCCGAGATAGGGCGAGTTCAAAATCTCGATATTCAGCGGCGGCAGCCAGCCGCCCAGGAACAGGATGCTGGTCATGGCGCTGACCAGGATCATGTTCATGTATTCGCCCAGATAGAACAGCGCGAAGGTCATCGAGGAATACTCGACGAAATAGCCGCCGACCAGCTCGGATTCGCCTTCGACCAGATCGAACGGCGAGCGGTTGGTCTCCGCCAGACCCGACACGAAGAATACGACCGCCATCGGCGCCAGCGGCAGGACGTACCAGCCGGGCAGCCACGAGACGCCGAACCAGCCGTGGGACTGGGCCAGCACGATCTGCGACAGGTTGAGCGAACCGGCGCACAAGAGCACGGTCACCAGCACCAGGCCCATCGAGACCTCGTAGGACACCATCTGCGCCGCGGCACGGAGCGAGCCCAGGAAGGCGTATTTCGAGTTGGACGCCCAACCCGCCATGATGATGCCGTAGACGCCCAGCGACGAGATCGCGAACAGGAACAGCACGCCGACGTTGATGTTCGCCAGCACCATGTACTGGTTGAACGGAATGACCGCCCAGGCCGTGAGCGCCAGGATGAAGGTCATCATCGGTGCCAGGATGAACACCGCGCGGTTGGCGCCGCTCGGGATGATGGTTTCCTTGGTGAGCAGCTTCAGACCGTCGGCTATCGGCTGCAACAGGCCGAAGGGACCCACGATGTTCGGGCCGATGCGCAGCTGGATCTTGGCCAGTACCTTGCGCTCGAACAGCGTCAAATACGCCATGCCGCCCATCAGACAGGCGACGGTCAGAATGATGCCGCCCAGGATCCAGGCGAACGGGATGAGATAATCCGTCAGGAAATTAGCCATTTGTGCCCGTCTTCTGGCTGACGGTTGCGCGAAGCGACTCGGTGCAGGCCGCCATGGTCGGCGACGACCGGCTGACCGGATCGGTCATGTAATAGTTCTCGATCGGATAGACGAACGGGCCGGCGCCGGTCGGCCCGGCGGCGCCGAACGCGACCCAGTCGGCCGGCACGACCTCGTCGACATGGGCGAAGCGCGGATTGACCTCGATCAGGCGTTGGCGCAGCTGCGCCAGATTGTCGTAGGGCAGCTTATGGCCGAGCGGATCCGACAGGGCCCGCAGGATCTTCCAATCCTCGCGCGCCTCGCCCGGCGGGAAGGTCGCGAGCCGCCCCAGCTGCACGCGGCCCTCGGTATTGACATAGGTGCCGTTCTTCTCGGTATAGGCGGCGCCCGGCAGCACCACGTCGGCCCGGGCCGCGCCCGCATCGCCGTGATGGCCCTGATAGATCACGAAGGCCTTGCCCAGCTTCGACGTATCGATCTCGTCGGCGCCCAGCAGATAGACCACTTCGATCGAACCCGACCCGGCACCGTCGAGAATACCCGCGACATCGCGGCCGCCGGCACCCGGCACGAAGCCCAGCTCCAGGCCGCCGACGCGGGCGGCGGCGGTATGCAGCACGTTGAAGCCGTTCCAGCCGTCGCGCACCACGCCGGCGGCGTCGGCCAGCCTGTGCGCCAGCGCCAGCACGGCGGCTCCATCCTCGCGCGCCAGGGCGCCCTGCCCGACCACGATCATCGGATGCTTGGCGCCCTTCAGCGTCTCGATCCAGGTGTGGTTGCCGTCGGCCAAGTCGGCCAGCACTTCCGGCCCCTCGCCCAGCTGGACGACCGGGAAGGTCAGGTCCAGCGACGGGCCGATCGCGGCGGCCTTGAAGCCGCCCATGAGATAGCGCTTGCGGAAGCGCGCGTTGATCAGCGGCGCCTCGAGACGCGGATTGGTACCGACGAACAGCACGACGTCGGCCTGGTCGATGCCGGCGATCGTGGTGTTGAACAGATAGCCCGCGCGCTCGGCCGGCAGCTTGGCGCCGTCCTGGCGGCAGTCGAGGTTGGTCGAACCCAATCCCGTCAGCAGATCCTTCAGCGCCAGCATGGATTCGGCATCGACCAGATCGCCGGCGATGCCCGCAATCTTCGATCCGTCGAGGCCTTTGATCCGTGCGGCGATCGCGGTGAACGCCTCGGCCCAGCTCGCCGGCGTCAGCTTGCCGTCGACCCGGACATAGGGCTTGTCCAGGCGGCGCTTCATCAATCCGTCGATGGCGAAGCGACCCTTGTCGCCCAGCCATTCCTCGTTGACGTCTTCGTGCAGGCGCGGCAGGACGCGCAGCACTTCCGGCCCGCGCGTGTCGATGCGGATGTTGGCGCCGACCGCGTCCAGCACGTCGACCGACTCGGTCTTGCGCAGTTCCCACGGCCGGGCGACGAAGGCGTAGGGCTTCGAGGTCAGCGCGCCGACCGGGCACAGGTCGATCATGTTGCCCGACAGTTCCGAGGTCAGCGCATGCTCGATATAGGTGCCGATCTCCATATTCTCGCCGCGGCCCGTGGCGCCCAGCTCCGACACGCCGGCGACGTCGGTCGCGAAGCGGACGCAGCGGGTGCAATGGATGCAGCGCGTCATCTGGGTTTTGATCAGCGGACCGAAATTCTTGTCCTTGACCGCGCGCTTGTTCTCTTGGAACCGGCCGCGATCGAAGCCGAAGGCCATCGCCTCGTCCTGCAGGTCGCACTCGCCGCCCTGATCGCAGATCGGGCAATCCAGCGGATGGTTGATCAGCAGAAATTCCATGACGCCCTTGCGGGCGCGCTGGGCCATGGCGCTGTCGGTCTTGACCACCTGCCCGTCGGCGGCCGGCATGGCGCAGGAGGCGACCGGCTTCGGCGATTTTTCCATCTCGACCAGGCACATGCGGCAATTGCCCGCGATGGCCAGGCGCTCATGGAAGCAGAAATGCGGCACTTCGATGCCGGCGCTCTGACACGCCTGCAGCACGGTGGTTCCGGCGGGAACCTCGACCTCTTGGCCGTTGATGGTCAGCTTCGGCATGGTTGGACCTCAGGCCGCATGCGAGCGGGCGACGGCCGCTGCGCGATAAGTCTTGATGCGCTCTTCGAGCACCGGACGGAAATGCGCGATCAGGCCCTGGATCGGCCAAGCCGCGGCATCGCCCAGCGCGCAGATCGTATGGCCCTCGATCTCGTAGGTGACGTCGAGCAGCATGTCGATCTCCTCGACCGAGGCATTGCCCTTCACCAGCCGCTCCATCACGCGCCACATCCAGCCCGTGCCCTCGCGACATGGCGTGCACTGGCCGCAGCTCTCGTGCTTGTAGAAGTGGGCCAGCCTGGCAATCGCCGCGATGATGTCGGTCGACTTGTCCATGACGATGACCGCCGCCGTGCCGAGGCCGCTCTTGACCTCGCGCAGCGCGTCGAAATCCATCAGCACCGTATCGCAGATCGACTTCGGGATCATGCGCACCGACGAACCGCCGGGGATGACCGCCAGCAGATTGTCCCAGCCGCCGCGCACGCCGCCGCAATGCTTCTCGATCAGCTCCTTCAGCGGAATGCCCATCTCTTCTTCGACGGTGCAGGGCTTGTTCACATGGCCCGAGATGCAGAACAGCTTGGTGCCGTTGTTCTTCGGGCGGCCGAAGCCGGCGAACCAGGCGCCGCCGCGGCGCAGGATGGTCGGCACGACCGCGATGGTCTCGACATTGTTGACCGTGGTCGGGCAGCCGTAGAGGCCGCATTGCGCCGGGAACGGCGGCTTCAATCGCGGCTGGCCCTTGCGGCCCTCCAGGCTTTCCAGCAGCGCCGTCTCTTCGCCGCAGATATAGGCGCCGGCGCCGCGGTGCAGGTAGAGCTCGAAATCATAACCCGAGCCGCAGGCGTTCTTGCCGAGCAGGCCCGCGGCATAGGCCTCGTCGATTGCGACCTGAAGATTGGACGCCTCGTTATAGAATTCGCCGCGGATATAGATGTAGCAGGCGCTCGCCCCCATCGCGACCGAAGCCAAGAGACAGCCCTCGACCAGCTTATGCGGGTCGTGGCGCAGGATGTCGCGATCCTTGCAGGTTCCCGGCTCGGACTCGTCGGCATTGACCACGAGATAGCTGGGGCGCCCGTCCGGCGAGGCCTTGGGCATGAACGACCATTTCATGCCGGTCGGGAAACCGGCGCCGCCGCGGCCGCGCAGGTTCGAGGTTTTCATTTCCTCGACGAGCCAGTCGCGGCCCTTGAGGATCAGGTCCTTGGTGCCGCTCCAGTCGCCGCGCTTCTGCGCGCCGGCCAGGTGCCAGTCATGGATGCCGTACAGGTTCGTGAAGATCCGGTCCTCGTCACGCAGCATTGCCGTCTCCATCGAACCGAAGCGTCGTGAGGGTCTCGGGACCGCCGACCGGCGCCGAGGTCTGGCGATCGATCATCGAGCCTTTCGGCGGCACGATCCCCTTGGCCAGACTGTCGAGCAGCTTCTCGGTCAGCTCGACGTTCAGATCCTCGTAGAGATCGTCATGGAGCTGCAGCACCGGCGCATTGACGCAGGCGCCAAGGCATTCGACCTCGACCAGGGTGAATTTGCCGTCGGGCGTCGTGCCGCCAAGATCGATGCCCAGCTTGCGCTTGCAGGTCTCGGTCACCTCGTCCGACCCGCGCAGCCAGCAGGACGTCGTCCGGCAGACCTGCAGGAAATAGGTCCCGACCGGCTTCAGATTGAACATGGTGTAGAAGGTCGCGACCTCGTACACCCGGATCGGCGCCATATCGAGCAGGCCGCCGATATAGTCCATCGCCGCGCGCGGCACCCAGTTCTGGTGCTGCTTCTGCGCGATATAGAGCAGCGGCAGCACCGCGCTGGCCTGACGGCCTGCGGGATACTTGGCGATGATCGCCTTGGCCCGCTCCAGATTCTCAGCCGTGAACTCAAAGCTCTTCGGCTGCTCGACGACCACGTCGTCGTGCTCTCCGCTCATCGATCGATCTCGCCAAACACGATGTCCATGGAACCGATGATCGCCACCACGTCGGCCAGCATATGGCCCTTGCCCATGAAATCGGCCGCCTGAAGGAAGGCGAAACCGGGCGCGCGGATCTTGCAGCGATACGGCTTGTTGCTGCCGTCGGACACCACATAGACGCCGAACTCGCCCTTGGGCGCTTCGACGGCCGTGTAGGTTTCGCCCGCCGGCACGTGATATCCCTCGGTATAGAGCTTGAAGTGATGGATGAGGGCTTCCATCGAATGCTTCATTTCGGCGCGCGGCGGCGGTGCCACCTTGCGGTCGTTGACCATGAACGGGCCGCCCGGCATCTCGAGGATCGCCTGGCGCATGATCTTGATCGACTGGCGCATCTCTTCCATCCGGACCAGATAGCGCGACCAGCAATCGCCGTTCTTGCCGACCGGAATGTCGAAATCCATGTCGGCATAGGCATCGTACGGCTGCGACTTGCGCAGATCCCAGGCGACGCCCGACCCGCGCAGCATCGGGCCCGACAGGCCCCAGTCGAACGCGTCGTCCGGGCTGATGATGCCGATGTCGACCGTGCGCTGCTTGAAGATCCGGTTCTCGGTCAGCAGGTTTTCCAGATCGTCGATGCGCTTGGGGAAGGCGTCGCAGAACCCCAGGATTTCCTCGACCAGGCCGGGCGGCAGATCCTGATGGACACCGCCGGGCCGGAAATAATTGGCATGGAGCCGGGCGCCGGAGACGCGCTCGTAGAACTCCATCAGCCGCTCGCGATCCTCGAACCCCCACAACAGCGGCGTGATCGCGCCGACGTCGATGGCGAAGGTCGTGACGTTCAGGAGATGGTTGGCGATGCGCGAGATCTCGGCATACAGCACCCGGATATATTGGGCGCGGAGCGGTACATCGATGCCCATCAGCTTTTCGACCGCGAGCGCGAACGCGTGCTCCTGCGACATCGGTGCCACATAGTCCAGCCGGTCGAAATACGGCAGCGCCTGCATGTAGGTCTTGTATTCGATCAGTTTTTCGGTGCCGCGATGGAGCAGGCCGATATGCGGATCGCAGCGCTCGACCGTCTCGCCATCGAGCTCGAGCACCAGGCGCAGCACGCCATGGGCGGCCGGATGCTGCGGACCGAAATTCAGATTGTAGTTCTTGATGTCCATCGCGACGGGCGCATTGGTCAGCGCGCCGGACGCGGTGGCGGTATCCAACGCCGAGGCGGTCTTGATGGTGGGTTTCGTGGCGGTCTCGCTCATCAGCTCTTGCTCCCCGCCTCAGGGTCGGGCGTGTCCTTGAACTTCTCGTCGCCCGGCAGCAGGTGGTTCATCCCCTCCCATGGCGACAGGAAATCGAAGCTGCGGAATTCCTGTTTCAGTTTGACCGGCTCATAGACGACGCGTTTCTGATCCTCGTCGTAGCGCACCTCGACGAAGCCGGTCAGCGGGAAGTCCTTGCGGAGCGGATGCCCCTCGAAGCCGTAGTCGGTCAGGATGCGGCGCAGATCCGGATTGTCGGCGAAGAAGATGCCGTACATGTCCCAGGCCTCGCGCTCGAACCAGCCGGCGGTGCTGTAGACGCCGACGCAGCTCGGCACCGGTGTTTCCTCGTCCGTCGTGACCTTCACGCGGATGCGGCGGTTATGCTTCAGGCTCAAGAGGTTGTAGACGACCTCGAACCGTTCGGCCCGTTCCGGATAATCGACGCCGCACAGATCGACCAGCACCTTGAACAGGCAGCGCGGATCGTCGCGCAGATACGTCAGCACCGGCACGATCGCCGTGCGCGGAACCCATAGGATGAGCTCGTCGCGAATGACCTCGACCTTGAGGCAATTCTGCTCGAGTGCCGTGGCGACGGTGGAGCCGAACTCCGTGAGCGCTTGGGTCATGATCCCTCTTGGTCGGCTGCCGTAAGGCGGGGGTCAGCGCGCAAAGACGCTCGACCGCTTGATCTTCTTCTGAAGCTGCAGGATGCCGTAGACCAGCGCTTCGGCGGTCGGCGGGCAACCCGGCACATAGATATCGACCGGAACGATGCGGTCGCACCCGCGCACGACCGAATAGGAGTAGTGATAATAGCCGCCGCCATTGGCGCAAGAGCCCATGGAGATGACCCAGCGCGGCTCGGCCATCTGGTCGTAGACCTTGCGCAGCGCCGGCGCCATCTTGTTGGTCAGCGTACCGGCAACGATCATCACGTCCGACTGGCGAGGGCTCGGCCGCGGCACGACGCCGAAGCGATCCAGATCGTACCGGCTGGCATAGGCATGCATCATTTCGACCGCGCAGCAGGCCAGACCGAAGGTCATCGGCCAGAGCGAGCCGGTCCGGGCCCAGTTGACCAGCGAGTCCAGCGAGGCGACGACGAAGCCCTTGTCGGTCATCTCGTCGGTGACCGAGCGCAGCAGCGCGTCCTGGGTGGCGCCGGGCGGAATAGGCGCCAGGCCCGTGACGGGCTTGCCGGGGACCGGCATGAGGGGCGACCCGCTCATTCCCATTCGAGAGCTCCCTTCTTCCATTCATAGACGAAGCCGATGGTCAGGATGCCCAGGAACAGCACCATCGACCAGAAGCCGAACAGCCCGATGTCGCCCAGCGTGATCGCCCAGGGGAACAGGAAGGCCACTTCCAGATCGAAGATGATGAACAGGATCGCGACCAGATAGAAGCGAACGTCGAACTTGGAGCGCGCATCCTCGAACGGCTCGAAGCCGCATTCGTAGGGCGACAGCTTCTCGCTATCCGGATTCTGCTTGCCGGCGACGAAGGACAGGCCGACGGCGGCGCAGCCCATAAAAATAGCGATCCCGAGGAAAATAAGGATCGGCAGATATTCACGCAGCAGGCTGAGCGAAGACATGGTGGGTCTCTCGGTCCTGTCGGGCTGGGGCGCCGCGCAAATCAAACCCCCTCTTCGCGGGGAGTTCGGACGCGCTCACCGGGACGCCTCGGGAGGCCAAGGTCCGGTTATCGCCAGATAAATCAGGTATAAGGAGAACGAGCGGAAAAGGAAAGCGCGCGATGCCGAACCGGGATCGGCGGGGCGCGCTGAACGACGCCTTTAAGCTCGGGGCGGAATGGCGGGAGTGGCGGGACTCGAACCCGTGACCTCCGGCGTGACAGGCCGGCGCTCTAACCAACTGAGCTACACCCCCGCGAACCGAGGGCCGCTAAGTACCCCCGACCCCACCCCGAGGTCAAGCATGTTACAGCGGTCTTTTTGCCCGCCCCCGCGCATTGCAGGGCTGCACCGGGACGCGGCGATTTGGGCTAGGCGCCGACCCATGCGCCGATTCGACTGGGCCCGGCCCTGCATCGGCGAGGCAACATGCGGTTCTTATCGTAAAATCAGAGCCTTACAGAGCATCGTCAGAGGGGCCGTGGCCATCGTTCCATCCTCATGGCCGGGCGTGGCCCTCGGCTATCCGGTTTAATTCTTCCGTCATTCCCGCGCAGGCGGGAATCCAGAGCCATGCGCGAGATCGACGGGCACTAGTTGAGGATTTCCGTCGCTGAGAGAGCCTTTGCGGCCCCCCTGGATCCCGCCTGCGCGGGAATGACGGTGAAAAATGCTGACGCGTCGTTCCTGTCTCGGACAGTCCCGGGTTACCGCGAGCCCAAGCCGCGCCTGACCAAAATACAAAGTGGCAAAATCTAAACCGGACAGCCGTGGGCGAGGCCCGGCCATGCACGCGGTCGGGCAAGACGCCCATTCCTTGAGGATTTGTCCAAGCGGGAGATGCGTCGCGGCCCGGATCCCAGTCCGGACATGACGGGTCCCGGGAATGTCAGCGCCGGACGGCAAAAAGACCGCGTCGCGGAAACCGATCGGCTTCCGAGGGCGCGGCCTTGGCCGTAGTCCGAAAGAAAGGCCGGCCAGAAGGCCGGGGCCTCAGCGCAGCAGGGACAGGATCGCCTGGTTCTGCTTGGCACTGACCGACAGGCTCGAAGCACCGATGCTCTGGCGCAGTCCGACCGACGTACTGACCGCATCCTTTTCATTGAGCGTCGAGGCGCCGCTGAACCCGGCCGTCGCGACTTGAGCCGCAGGGCTGAGGCTGATCGAATCACCCGAGGCATTTGGCGTCGGGGTGTCGGTCGTCGAGGCCGTGTTGGGCTGCGTCGTCGCGCGGGCCGTCGTATTGGTCGTGTCCGTGACCGTCTGCTGCCGTTGGGCAGAATTCAATGCGATGTCGCTCATCATGCCGTCCGTTTTTGAATGGCGCAGCTTTAACTGCAGATGGCGTAGCTTTAAGCTTCAGCGTGACCATACCACAGCAAACAGGGCCGACACCATCGGTGTTCCGACGGTCGGCCATGCAGTCCCTCATCGAGGGCAGGTCATGAACGGGATTTGGTGGGCGATGACGGATTCGAACCGCCGACCCTCTCGGTGTAAGCGAGACGCTCTACCGCTGAGCTAATCGCCCGATCGGGGCTGACCCTGGGGCCGATGTGACGACCTACCCTGCCCGTCCGGAAAGTCCCGAACTGCAGGGCGGTATCGCCTCATCTGACCAGTGAGCCCGCCGTCGCCGGCGGTCTCGCACGCGAAACTAGAAATTAGTTCAGCGCATCCTTGAGCGTCTTGCCGGCCTTGAACTTGGCCTGCTTCGATGCGGCGATCTGAATCTTCTCGCCGGTACGCGGGTTGCGCCCTTCGGAAGCCTCACGCGCCGCAACGCTGAACGTACCGAAGCCGACCAGGCGAACTTCGTCGCCCTTCTTCAGCGCGGCTTCAATGCTGTCGAAGACCGCATCGACGGCCTTCGCCGCTTCGGACTTCTTAAGCTCGGTAGCGGTAGCAACCGCGTCGACGAGTTCGTTCTTGTTCACGCTACCCCCTCCAACGACATTAAACAGAACCAGGAAACTTGCCCGTTCAATTGAACCGGGAGATTAGATCGCGGCTCATTTCCCAGTCAATCGCTGAACGCCCAAAAAATCGAGCTATTCTGCGAAAAATCCGTGGTTTTTGACGAAATTGGGCCCGGATGTCGCCATCCGGGCCCAGGTCGGTTCTGTCAAGCGTCAGATTAGTGCGTGACGACGCCCGGGCGGTCGCCCGACTCGGGCTGCGCCGCCACTGTTTCCGTGGCCGCCGGCGTCTCGCCATCGTCCCACTCGATCGCCACCAGCGGCTTGGTCAGGGCCTTGGCCAGGACCTCGTCGACATGGGCGACCGGGATGATGGTCAGCCCCTTCTTCACATTGTCGGGGATCTCGGCCAGATCCTTCTCGTTGTCCTTCGGGATGAACACCGTCTTGATGCCGCCGCGGAGGGCCGCGAGCAGCTTCTCCTTGAGACCGCCGATCGGGAACACCCGGCCGCGGAGCGTGATCTCGCCGGTCATGGCGATGTCGCGGCGGACCGGAATGCCGGTCATGACCGAGACGATCGTCGTCACCATGGCGACACCGGCCGACGGACCATCCTTGGGTGTCGCACCCTCGGGCACATGGACGTGGATGTCCTTCTTGTCGAACACCGAACGCTTGATGCCATAGGCCGGTCCACGAGATTTCACATAAGACTCAGCGGCTTGCACCGATTCTTTCATGACATCTCCGAGCTTGCCGGTCGCCGTGATCTTGCCCTTACCGGGCAACAGCACCGCCTCGATCGACAACAGCTCGCCACCGACCTCGGTCCAGGCCAGACCGGTGACGACACCGACCTGATCCTCGGCCTCGATCTCGCCGTAGCGGAACTTCTTCACGCCCGCGTATTTCTCGAGATTACGGCGGGTCACCGCGACCTTCGCCGTCTTGTTCATCAAGATTTCCTTGATGGCCTTACGGGTCAGGTTGGCGAGCTCGCGCTCCAGCGAACGGACGCCGGCTTCCCGCGTGTAGTAGCGGATCAGGTCGCGGATCGCGTCGTCGGAGATCGACCATTCGGTCGGCTTCAGGCCGTGCGCCTCGACCTGCTTGGAGAGCAGATGGCGCTTGGCGATCTCGACCTTCTCATCCTCGGTGTAGCCGGGGATGCGGATGATCTCCATGCGATCGAGCAACGGCTGCGGCATGCGCAGGCTGTTGGCCGTCGTCACGAACATCACGTCCGACAGGTCGTAATCGACTTCCAGATAATGGTCGTTGAACGTGGCGTTCTGTTCCGGATCCAGCACTTCGAGCAGGGCCGAAGACGGGTCGCCGCGCCAGTCGGCGCCCAGCTTGTCGATCTCGTCCAACAGGAACAGCGGGTTCGAAGACTTCGCCTTCTTCATGCCCTGGATGACCTTGCCGGGCATCGAGCCGATATAGGTCCGGCGATGGCCGCGCACCTCGGCCTCGTCGCGCACGCCGCCCAGCGACATCCGGACGAAGTTGCGCCCGGTCGCCTTGGCGATCGACTTGCCGAGCGAGGTCTTGCCGACGCCGGGCGGGCCGACCAGGCACAGAATCGGGCCCTTGACCTTCTTCATGCGTTGCTGGACCGCGAGATATTCCAGGATGCGTTCCTTGACCTTTTCCAGGCCGTAATGGTCCTGGTGCAAAACGGTCTCGGCGACCCTTATGTCGCGCTTGACCTTGGTGCGCTGCTCCCAAGGAATGCTCAGGAGCCAGTCGAGGTAGTTGCGAACCACGGTCGCTTCGGCCGACATCGGGCTCATGCTGCGGAGCTTCTTCAGCTCGGCGAAGGCCTTCTCGCGGGCTTCCTTGGTCAGCTTGGTCTTGTTGACGCGCTCTTCCAGCTCCGCCAGCTCGTCCTTGCCGTCCTCGCCCTCGCCCAGCTCCTTCTGGATCGCCTTCATCTGCTCGTTCAGATAGTACTCGCGCTGAGTCTTCTCCATCTGCCGCTTGACGCGGTTCCGGATGCGCTTTTCCACCTGAAGCACGCCGATCTCGCCCTCCATGAAGGCGAAGACCTTTTCCAGGCGCTCGCTGACCGTCTCGGCCTCGAGCAGCTCCTGCTTTTCGGGGATCTTCAGCGCCAGATGCGAGGCGATCGTGTCCGCGAGCTTGGCGGGATCGTCGATCTGATTGATCGAGACCAGCACCTCGGGCGGGATCTTCTTGTTGAGCTTGATGTACTGCTCGAACTGGGCGACGGCGGTGCGCGCCAGCGCTTCGAGTTCGCTGCCCTCGCCGCTCTTCTCTTCGATCAGCTCGGCATAGGCCTGGAAGAAATCGGGATTGTCGCTGAAGCGCACGATGCGCGCACGCTGGCCGCCCTCGACCAGCACTTTAACGGTGCCATCGGGCAGTTTCAGCAGCTGCAGCACGGTGCCGACGGTGCCGACGGTGAAGATGTCCGACGCAGACGGATCGTCCTGCGCCGCATTCTTCTGCGTCACCAGGAGGATCTGCTTATCCTCCTTCATGACGTCTTCTAGAGCGCGTACGGACTTTTCCCGGCCCACGAACAGCGGGACGATCATGTGGGGGAACACCACGATGTCTCGGAGCGGGAGAACGGGATAAAGGGCACCGCGCGGGATTTCGAACATGATGCCTCGTCTCGGCTGGGGCCGTTCCCCGTCACGCGGCGAAACGGCCGTTAAGGCGTAGCTGCCCGGGAACTAACGTGGCCTTTTTGGCCGGCCGTTCAAGATCGGGGGAGGATCCGTGAACCCTCCCCCGCGCATGTCAGAGCCGGATGGTCCGGCCCTTGAAATACGATTTAGGCTGGCGTTCCGGCCGCAGCGCCGTCGGCGCGGCGAGTCTCGGAATGGATGTAGAGCGGCTGAGCGCGCCCATCGACCACTTCGCGATTGACGACGATCTCGTCGACCGATTCGAGGCTGGGCAGGTCGAACATCGGGTCGAGCAGAATGCTTTCCATGATCGAGCGCAGGCCGCGCGCGCCAGTCTTGCGCTGGATCGCCTTCTTGGCGATGCCCTTCAGGGCATCGTCGCTGAAGGTCAGGCGCACGTCTTCCATCTCGAACAGGCGCTGATACTGCTTCACCAGCGCGTTCTTCGGCTTGGTCAGGATGTCGATCAGCGCCTTTTCGTCGAGGTCCTCGAGCGTGGCGACGACCGGCAGGCGGCCGACGAACTCGGGGATCAGGCCGAATTTCAGCAGATCCTCGGGTTCCACGTCGCGCAGGATCTCGCCCGTGGTGCGCTCGTCCGGGCCCTTCACATCGGCGCCGAAGCCGATCGAGGTGCCCTGGCGGCGCTGGGCGATGATCTTTTCCAGGCCGGCGAAGGCGCCGCCGCAGATGAACAGGATGTTGGTCGTATCGACCTGCAGGAATTCCTGCTGCGGATGCTTGCGCCCGCCCTGCGGCGGCACGGAGGCGACGGTGCCTTCCATGATCTTCAGCAGCGCCTGCTGTACGCCCTCGCCCGACACGTCGCGCGTGATCGACGGGTTGTCGGACTTGCGGCTGATCTTGTCGACCTCGTCGATATAGACGATGCCGCGCTGCGCGCGCTCGACATTGTAGTCGGCCGCCTGCAGCAGCTTCAGGATGATGTTCTCGACATCCTCGCCGACATAGCCGGCCTCGGTCAGCGTCGTGGCATCGGCCATGGTGAACGGCACGTCGATGATGCGCGCGAGCGTCTGGGCGAGCAGCGTCTTGCCGCAGCCGGTCGGGCCGACGAGCATGATGTTCGACTTGGCGAGTTCGACGTCGTTGTTCTTCGCGCCATGCGCCAGCCGCTTGTAGTGGTTATGCACCGCCACCGACAGCACGCGCTTGGCGTGGAATTGGCCGATCACGTAGTCGTCGAGCACGGCACAGATGTCTTTCGGGCCCGGCACGCCATCGCGCGACTTCACCAGCGTGGTCTTGTGTTCCTCGCGGATGATGTCCATGCACAGTTCGACGCATTCATCGCAGATGAACACGGTCGGGCCGGCAATCAGCTTGCGGACCTCGTGCTGGCTCTTGCCGCAGAACGAGCAATAGAGCGTGTTCTTCGAATCGCCGCCGCTGGATTTCGTCATAGGCACTCCGTCGACCACCGGGGACTTCTACCCCGGTCTCCGGTCATGTTATCCACCAGCGCTCCGCCAGCACAAGCTCAAGCTGGCATTCCCCCTTGCGAGGGGTATCGAAGCGCATGACGGGACGAACCGCCTTCGGATCGTCCCGCCGATCCCATCAAACCGTAACACACCGGACATCAACGCCCCCTTAACGAAGGCGCGGACCCGGTTTTAGCGGCTTCTGCCGTCTTCGTCCTTGGGCAACGGCGGCCGCGCGGCCATCACATCATCCACCAAACCGAAGACTTTAGCCTCTTCCGGCGACATGAACTTGTCACGCTCCATCGCTTCTTCAATGACGTCGAGCGACTGGCCCGTATGCGTCACGTAGATGCCGTTGAGCCGATGGCGCAACGAGATGATCTCGCGGGCCTGGATTTCGATGTCGGATGCCTGGCCCTGCGCACCGCCGGACGGCTGATGCACCATGATGCGCGAATTCGGCAGCGCGAATCGCTTGCCCTTCGCACCGGCGGCCAGCAACAGCGAGCCCATGGACGCCGCCTGGCCGATGCAGATCGTCGCCACGTCGGGGCGGACATACTGCATCGTGTCATAGATGGCGAGGCCGGCCGTCACCAATCCGCCCGGCGAATTGATGTAGATCGAGATGTCCTTGCTCGGATTCTCGGATTCCAGGAACAGCATCTGCGCGCAGATCAGGCTGGCGACCGCGTCGTTGACCGGGCCGACCAGGAAGATGATCCGCTCCTTCAACAGGCGCGAATAGATGTCGTAGGCGCGTTCGCCCCGATTGGTCTGCTCGACCACCATCGGCACGAGGGTATTCATATACACGTCCAAAGCGTCGGCCATGATCACACTGGTTCCTTCAAACTGCTCGGCCCTTCAGGGACAAGCATGCCCCGGCCGGGTCCCGGTCCGCAATCTCTTGCGAACCGGCACCCCTTGGTGCGTTCGATCAGGCCTCGAACCGATCAGGCGCTCGCCCGATCAGGCTTCGGCAGCTTCGTCTTCGTCGTCGAGACCGGCGAGCGCCACCAATTCCTTGGGCGGCACGGCCTTCTCGGTGACGGAGGCCAGGTCGACGATGAAATCGACGACCTTGTCCTCGTAGATCGGCGCGCGGAGCGAACCCATCGCGTCGGGATTGTTGCGGTAGAAGTCCATGATGGCCTTCTCCTGACCCGGATAGTTGCGCGCCTGGGCCATCACGGCCCGGTTCACTTCGTCCTGGGTTACCTGGATGTTGTTCGTCCGACCCACTTCGGCAAGGACCAAGCCCAGACGAACCCGCCGTTCGGCGATCTTCCGGTACTCTTCCTTGTTCTCCTCGTCGGGCTTCGCCTCTTCTTCCTTATAGGCGCCGGAGGTCTTGGCGCGCTCGCGCTCGGCCTCGAACTGCTTCCAGATGCTGTCGAATTCCAGATCGACCATGCCGACCGGCACGGCGAAATCATGGCGTTCCGACAAGATGTCGAGCAGGTCGCGCTTCAGCTTCTGGCGCGCGACACCGGCATACTCGCGCTCCATCTGCTCGCGCACCGCGCCGCGCAGCGCCTCGAGGTTCTCCAGGCCCAGGGTCTCGGCCAGCTTCTCGTCGACGACGGCCGCCAGCTTGCGCTTCAGGCCCTTCAGATCGACTTCGAACACCGCGTCCTTGCCGGCGAGCGTATCGACGCCGTAATCGGCCGGGAACGGCACCTTGACCGCGACATGGTCACCGACCTTGGCGCCCACCAGCTGCTCTTCGAAGCCCGGGATGAACCGATTGGAGCCCAGTTCCAGGGAGAAATCCGTGCCGGCGCCGCCGTCGAACTTCTCGGCGTCGATCGAGCCCACGAAATCGATCACGACCGTGTCGCCCGTGGCGGCGGCGCTGCCGTCGGTCACGTCCTCGGTCTCGCGATAGCGGTCGGCCAGGCTCTTCAGGGCCTCGTCGAGCTCCTCGTCCGGAATCTCCGGCTTCAGGCGCTCGAGCGTGATGCCCGAAAATTCGATGGTCTGGATTTCCGGCAGGATCTCCAGGCTCATGTCATAGACGAGATCGGCGCCCTTCTCGAACGAGGTGATCTCGATCTTGGGCTGCAGGGCCGGGCGCAGGTTGCGCTCGGCCAGCGCCTGGGACGAGGTCTCGTTGACCGTCTGTTCCAGCACTTCGCCCAACAGGCTGTCGCCGTAGCGCTGCTTGACGACCGCGGCCGGCACTTTGCCCGGGCGGAAGCCCGGCAGGCGAACGGTCTTGGCGACCTCGGCGAGCCGCGCGGCGACGCGCTGCTCGATGTCCTGGGAGGCGACGACGACCTTGAATTCGCGCTTCAGGCCTTCGGTGCTGGTCTCGGTGATCTGCATGAAAAAGAAGCCTATGGGTCAGAAGGGCGGCGCTAACGGTATCGCGCGGCCCTGATGGCAAGGGTTAAACTTTGCTTCGATGGTGCGGGCGAAGGGACTTGAACCCCCACGACTTGCGTCGCTGGAACCTAAATCCAGTGCGTCTACCAATTCCGCCACGCCCGCGCCGGCCCGAAGTCGGCCGGTTGACATAGCACAAGGTTTTTTACACTCCCACGACAAATACGCAGGAGGCAGCCGCGATTTCGTCGGATCACGCCAAACAGGCGCGCGCTACCGCATCCAGAATCGCCTCTTCGTCCAGGCCGTAAACCCGATAAAGGTCCGGCAAATCACCGGATTGGCCGAAATGATCGACGCCCAGCGGCTCGACCCGGCGGCCCGCCGCGGCACCCAGCCAAGAAAGTGCGGCCGGATGGGCGTCGATGATGGTGACGAGGCCAGCGTCGCGGGCGAGCGGCGCCAACAGCCGCTCGATCCGGCTCTGTCCCCGACCGTCCTGGCGATGTTTCAGCCAATCGGCATGCAACCGATCGGGCGAGGTCACCGCGAGCAGACCGGCCCCCGGGATATCTTCCAGGATCGTGGCGTGCGCCCGCTTCGCCTCTTCGGCCACGGCGCCGCAATAGACGATGGCGATCTCGCTGCCCGCCGCCGGCTCGACCAGCCAATAGGCGCCGGACACGATGCCGTCCCGCAGCTCGGGCGTCACCGGCCGGTCCGGCTGCGCGATCGAACGGGTCGATAGGCGCAGGTAGATCGACCCGCCCTCGCCCGCCGGCGCCTGCATGTGCTCGAAGCCCCAGGCCATCAGCACGCCCAGCTCGTCGACATAGGCCGGCTCGTAGGAGGCGAGGCCGTCCTGGCCCATGCCGATCAGCGGCGTGTTGGTCGATTGATGCGCCCCGCCTTCCGGCGCCAGGGTCAGGCCCGACGGCGTCGCCACGACCATGAAGCGGGAATCCTGGTAGCAGCCGTAGTTGAGCGCATCGAGACCGCGGTTGATGAAGGGGTCGTAGAGCGTGCCGATCGGCAGCAGCCGGGCGCCGAACAGCGGCGCGGTCAATCCCAGCGCCGCCAGCATCAGGAACAGGTTATGTTCGGCGATGCCCAGCTCCAGATGCTGGCCGGTCGGCGCCATGGCCCAGCGCTGGGCCGAAACGACCTTTTCGTCGCGGAACGTGTCGGCGACCTCTTCGCGATGGAAGATGCCGCGCCGGTTGACCCAGCCGCCGAGATTGGTCGAGACCGTGACGTCGGGCGAGGTCGTGACGATCCGGCTGGCGAGCGCGCTGTCGCCGCCGGCCAGATCGTTCAGGATCTTGCCGAAGCCTTCCTGGGTCGAAGCCCTGCCGCCGCGGACCTGCGGCACGGGCAGATCGATGATCGGCACGGGTGCGGCCAGATGCTGGCGCACGCCGTCGGCCGCGAACGGCACCTCGGCCAGGAACGCCTCGAGTTCCGCCGCCGGGAGCCTGGCCCCGGCGAAACGGTCCCATTCGGCGCCATCGGCAATCCCGAGCTTGGCCTTGAACCCGGCCATCTGGTCCTTGTTCATCAGCCCGGCGTGATTGTCCTTGTGGCCGGCAAACGGCAGGCCGTAGCCCTTGATGGTATAGGCGATGAAGCAGGTCGGCAGGTCGTCCTCGATGCCGTGGAACGCCTCCAGAACCGCTTCCATGTCGTGACCGGCGAGGTTGGTCATCAGCGCATGGAGCTGATCGTCGTCATGCTCGTCCAGGATCCGGCGGATGCCGGGATAGCGATTGAGATCGCGCATCAGATGCTCGCGCCAGTCGGCGCCGCCTTTGTAGACCAGGGCCGAATAGCGCGAGTTCGGGCATTCGTCGATCCAGGCCCGCAGATGCTCGCCGTCGGGCCGGGCGAAGGCGGCTTCGAGGCGCTTGCCGTATTTCAGGGTGACGACGCGCCAGCCCATCATCTCGAACAGGCTGTCGATGCGGTTGAACAGCCGGTCGTTGACGATCGAATCCAGGCTCTGGCGGTTATAGTCGATCACCCACCACAGGTTCCTGACGTCGTGCTTCCAGCCTTCGAGCAGCGCCTCGAACACGTTGCCCTCGTCCAGCTCGGCATCGCCGACCAGCGCCACCATGCGGCCGGCCGGCCGCTTGTCGGGCGAAAGCTGCTTCAGCTTGACGAAATCCTGCGCGATCGAGGCGAACAGCGTGATGGCGACGCCCAGGCCGACCGAGCCGGTCGAGAAATCGACGTCGTCGGTATCCTTGGTGCGCGAGGGGTAGGATTGGGCGCCGCCCAGCGCGCGGAACCGCTCCAGCTTGTCGCGGGTCTGGTGGCCCAGCAGATATTGGATCGCGTGGAATGCCGGCGAGGCATGCGGCTTCACCGCGACTCGGTCCTCGGGCCGCAGCACATCCAGATAGAGCGCCGTCATCAAGGTCACGAGCGAGGCCGAGGAGGCCTGATGGCCGCCGACCTTCAGACCGTCGCGGCTCGGGCGGATGTGGTTCGCGTTGTGTATCGTCCAGGCCGACAGCCACAGCACCTTCTCGGCGAGCGCTTCGAGACGGCGGAGCCGCGCGGGCTCGATGGTACGGGGAGCGGGCGGCGGAACGATCGATAGGCTGGCCACGGCGGCGGTCTCTCCCGGGGAAGCGAACTGGGTCTTGAAACCCGTCTTTCCCCCTTTGTCCCCCAACGGCTGGCGGAGAGCAAGCCAGGCCGATCAGCGCCGTCGATCGAGCCGAACCAGAACACCGGGAATGAGGTCGGGCAAATCGGATGCGAGCAGGCCCGGACCGAACGAGGCCGCGGCGGCGCCGTGCAGCCAGACCGCCGCGGCGGCGGCCTCGAACGCCGGCATGCCCTGAGCCAGCAGCCCGAGGATCAGGCCGGACAGCACGTCCCCGGTGCCGCCGGTCGCGAGCGTCGGCGGCGCGTTGCCGTTGATCGCGGCGCGGCCGTCCGGTGCCGCCACCACGGTGTCCGCCCCCTTCAGCACCATCACCGCGCCGCTTTTCGCCGCCGCGGCCCGGGCGCGGGTCAGCTTGTCGCCCTCGACCTGGAACAGGCGGGAAAACTCGCCCTCGTGCGGCGTCAGCACCGTCGGCCCGCGGATCGCCGCGAACAAACCCGCCGGATCTTCGGCGCAGGCGGTCAGCGCATCGGCGTCGAGCACGGTCGCCCGCGCCGCCGCGAGCAGCTGGAACACGCTCCGCCGCGTCGCCGCCGTCACCCCGGCACCCGGCCCGATCAGCAGCCCGGTGAAGCGCCGGTCCTGCAGCAGCGCGTCGAGCCCGGCGGGATCGTCGAGCGGACGCACGATCTGGCTTTCGAGCGTCGCGGCATAGGTCGCAAGTCCGGCCGACGGCACCGCGACCGTGACCAAACCCGCGCCGATGCGCGCGGCCGCCCGGGACGACAGGCGTCCAGCCCCGCTCATCGGCCAGCCGCCCAGCACCAGCGCATGGCCGCGGCTGTATTTGTGCGCGGCATGGCCCGGACGCGGGCGGGCCGGGTCCCAGAGGTTGGGATCGTTCGCCCAGGTCTGGATCGCGAGCGCATCGAGCGCCGCCGGATCGAGCCCGATGTCGGCCAGCACCAGCTCGCCGCACAGATCGCGGCCGGGCAGCAGCAGATGGCCGGGCTTCAGCCGGCCGAAGGTGACGGTCAGGGCGGCCGTTACCGCGCCCGGGGCGGCACCCGTCGCCCCGAACAGCCCGCTCGGCACGTCGACCGCGACGATCGGCAGCCGGCACTGCACGGCGGCGGCCAGCACGCCCGCCGCCGGCTCGTCCAGCGGCCGGCTCAACCCGGCGCCGAACAGCGCATCGACGACCAGTCCGGCGCCGTCGAGAATACCGGAACCGAACGCCTCGACCGGTCCCGTCCAGCCCGCCAGCACCGCGTGGGCGCCCAGCAGCGCCACGCGCACCGGCCAGCCTTCGGCGGCAAGCAGGCGGGCGACGACGAATCCGTCGCCGCCATTGTTGCCCGGCCCGCACAAAACCGCGATCGGCCGACGCGTCCAGCGCCGACGGATCTCGGCCGCAACCGCGGCCCCGGCGCGCTCCATCAGCGCAGCACCGCTGACGCCGCCCGCGATGGTGCGCCGGTCAAGTTCGCCCATCTCGTCGGGCGTCAGAAGTGCTGTCGGCAGCGTCATGCGCGCGGCAGCGCGCGGAGTTGCGCCAGGCATGCCTCGCGCAGCAGGGCCACGTCTGCCCCCGGACAGATGAAGCGATGGCCGCGCCGATGAAGTTCGGCCGGATCGGACCCCGGATAGGGCAGACAGCCCAGCGCCTTGCCGGCCGTTTTCACCCCGGCCTCGATCGCCGCCACGGCTTGCGAGAAATCCGGATGGTCGAACTGGCCCAGGACGCCCAGATCGCCCGACAGGTCGTTCGGGCCGATGAACACCACGTCGACCCCCTCGACCGCCGCGATCTCGGCCGCATTGGCGGCGCCGGCCACGGTTTCGATCTGCACCGCGATCAGCAATTCCTCGGCTGCCTTTGCGACATAGTCGGCCGTCGCCATGCCGTAATTGGCCGCGCGCAGGATCGGGGCGGCGAAACCCCGCTTGCCGGCGTTGGGATAGCGGCAGGCCGCGACCGCCGCCGCGGCCTCGGCGGCGCTGGACACGTTCGGCACCATCACCGCCTCGACCCCGATATCGAGCGCGCGCTTGAACTGGACCGGATCGTTCGACGAGACGCGCAGCATCGCCATGGCCGGCGTCGCCTGGATCGCCTGGACCTGCGACAAAATCGTCATGCTGTCGCCGGGCCCATGCTCGCCGTCGATCAGCACGAAATCATAGCCGACCAGACCCAGCATTTCGGCGATCAAGGGGCTCGCGAAGCCATGGAACAGGCCGTAGACCGCCTGTCCGGCCTTCAGCCGCGCCTTCACGCCATTCGGTCGCCACATCGCGATTCCCTCCTGTGATGATTTGTCCCTGGAACGAGTGTAGCGCCGCTTGGATCAGATGCCGAGCCAAGACCGTTGGTAGCGTTGACCGGCAATCGGTGGCAGGATCATGCCGCAGTTGCGAAATAGGGAAGACTCCCTCTACCGCAACCCAGTCAAAGGCGAACCTTGTTCCCCGGCTGACCAGAGGATCGGATAGTGACCCGACCGCTTTCCCTTTTGCTCGACGTAATTCGCTTTATCGCGGCACTACTCGTATTCTTTCATCATGCGGCGATCGGAAAATTTGCATCGGGGCTGCCCTACCGCCTCATCGCGACCGACCGGGAACCGGTCATCCTGTTCTTCGTGCTCTCCGGCTTCGTCATCGCCTATAGCGCCGAGACCAAGGACCGATCGCCCGGGACCTACGCGCTCAACCGCCTGGCCCGGCTCTATTCGGTCGTGCTGCCGGCGTTGGTGCTGACGGCGCTGCTGGAGCCGCTGGGCAGCTGGCTCGCGCCGCAGCTCTATGCCGATCATTGGATCGACCCGGTGACGCTGGCCAATATCGGCCGGCCGCTCGGCCTGCAACTGGTCGCGACCGGCCTCTATGTGAACGAGATCTGGTGGTGGGACGTCTGGCCCAGCGTCAACAGCCCGTTCTGGTCGCTGGGCTACGAGGCGGTCTATTACGTGCTCTACGCGCTGGTGCTCTGGGGCGGACGGTTCCGCTGGGCCTGGGCCGCCCTGGCGGCGGTCGCCGCGGGTCCCAAGATCCTGCTGCTGCTGCCGCTATGGGTGCTGGGCGTCGGCACGTATCACGCGATCAAGGCCGAGAAACTGAACCGGGCTCGGGGCTACCTGCTCGTCGCCGCCACAGTGGCGGCCTATGTCCTCTTCCTCGTGCTGGGCGCCAAGGCGGCGCTCGACCGGCTCGTGCTCGGCTGGCGCCCCGATATGGGGCTGCTGCTGAGCAATTCCGACGAATTCCTCAGCAACTACGTCACCGGCGTGCTGTTCTCGGGCCTGTTGATCGGTCTGGCCGCCGTCGCCCGGGATTTGGCTGTGCCGCTCTATCGGCTGCAGAAGCCGATCCGCGCGCTGGCCGGCCTGACCTTCACGCTCTACCTGTTCCATTATCCGCTGGTCTATTTCCTGCGCGCGACCGTGCTGGCGACGGGGCTGGAGCGGTTCAGTCCGCTCATCGTCACCGGCGGCACCTTGGGGCTCGTGGCGCTGCTGGCCCCGGTGACCGAGGCGCAAAAAGGCACCGTGCGCCGTCTGTTGGCACGGATCGCCACCCGGACGGAACGGCCGGCGCTATAGCGTCTCGCGATATTGGGGCAGTTTGGGGCGAGTGACCGGATTTGAACCGGCGACATCCAGAATCACAATCTGGCGCTCTAACCAACTGAGCTACACCCGCCGCACTGGGAGGCCGCTTTCTAGTCCAGTGCCGCGGCGCCCGTCAAGCGGGCGTACCAAACGAATGTGCATGGGTGGCGCGCGAGCGCGCGAACCGGCGCGACCCATTCGGTTCGTCCCGCCCCGTTGCGGAGCCGGCCGTCGCCCTATAGCGTGGCGGCCAGCGAAAGAAACGGGCGCGGGAGGGTTCGGTGGTCCAGACAGGTTTGACGCTCGCGGCGCGGATGGGGCGGCTCGGCACCGAGACCGCTTTCGAGGTTTTGGCCCGCGCCAAGGCGCTGGAGGCCCAAGGCCGGTCGATCATCAACCTCGGGATCGGCCAGCCGGATTTCGCGACGCCCGGCCATATCGTCGAGGCGGCGGTAAAGGCGCTGGCCGACGGGCATCACGGCTATACGCCGGCCCAGGGCATCCCCGAGCTGCGCCGGGCGGTTGCCGCCGACCTCCATCGCCGCCACAAGGTCGCGGTCGATCCGGCCCAGGTGCTGATCGTGCCGGGCGGCAAGGTCACCATGTTCTTCGCGATCATGATGTTCGGCGAACCCGGCGCCGAGATCATCTATCCCAATCCCGGCTTCCCGATCTACGAGAGCGTCATCCGCTTCTCCGGCGCCACGCCGGTGCCGCTGCCGCTCAAGGAAGCGACCGGATTCGCGCTGACCGCCGACGACGTGCTGGCGCGCATCACGCCGGCCACGCGTCTGCTGATCCTCAACAGCCCGGCCAACCCGACCGGCGGCGTGGTGCCCAAGGCGGAGATCGATAAGCTGGTCGCCGGCCTCGCCCGCCATCCCCATGTCGCGATCATGAGCGACGAGATCTATGGCGAGATGGTCTATGACGGCGCCGAGGCGGTCAGCCTGCTGACCTATCCGGAAATCGCCGATCGCCTGATCCTGCTCGACGGCTTCAGCAAGACCTATGCGATGACCGGCTGGCGCCTGGGCTACAGCGTCTGGCCCAAGGCGCTGCTGCCCCATGCCGAGCGCCTGGCGGTCAACAGCCACTCCTGCGTCAATGCCGCCGCCCAATGGGCCGGCATCGCGGCGCTGGGGGGACCGCGCGAACCGGCACTGCGCATGGTCGACGCCTTCGCCCAGCGGCGCGGCCGGATCGTGGCCGCCCTCAATCGGCTGCCGGGCGTCAGCTGCGTCATGCCGGGCGGCGCGTTCTATGTTTTTCCCAATATATCGGGAACGGGTCTCGACAGCCGGACCCTCCAGGCGCGACTGTTGGACGAAGCCGGCATCGCGACGATCGCGGGCACCAGCTTCGGCGCCGAGGGCGAAGGCTACCTGCGCCTCAGCTACGCCGCCTCGCTCGAAGCGATCGACGAAGCCATGGCACGATTTGGCGAATTTCTGGCGCACGCTTCGCGCTGAAAAGTAAAACTGGCACAGGGCATGCTTCTCATGTCCGATGCAGCCCCCTCCAACCTCTGGCGTTAAGAGGAGTAACGATGAAAAAGGTCGAAGCCGTCATCAAGCCGTTCAAGTTGGACGAGGTGAAGGAAGCGCTGCACGAGGTGGGGATCAAGGGTATCACCGTCACCGAAGCCAAGGGCTTCGGACGCCAGAAGGGCCATACCGAACTCTATCGCGGTGCCGAATACGTGGTCGATTTTCTGCCGAAGGTGAAAATCGAGGTCATCATGGAGGACGCGCTGGTCGAGCGCGCCGTCGAAGCCATCCAGCAGGCCGCGCATACCGGCCGGATCGGCGACGGCAAGATCTTCGTGAGCCCGGTCGACGAGGTCATCCGCATCCGGACCGGCGAACGGGGCAACGACGCCATCTGAACAAAAAGGCAGCACTTTGCCCATGAAATGGGCAAACCGACTGCTCACCATAACCGCCGGCAACGGTCGCGCGGGGTAGCCCCTCGCCTGTGCCCCGTTTCCGGCCAATTCGTACCAAGTCTGCTCTCAAGGAAGGAACCTGCAGATGTCCGACGTCGAAAAAATCCTCGAAATGATCAAGGAAAACGAGGTCAAGTATGTTGACTTTCGTTTTACCGACCCGCGCGGCAAGTGGCAGCATCTGGCCCATCACATCCGTACGGTCGACGCCGATCTCCTGACCGGCGGCATCATGTTCGACGGCTCGTCGATCGAGGGTTGGAAGGCGATCAACGAATCCGACATGGTTCTGATCCCGGACCTGTCGACGGCCGTCATGGACCCGTTCGCGGCGCAGACCCAGCTGATCATCACCTGCGACGTGGCGGAACCGGGCACCGGCCAGGCCTATAGCCGCGATCCGCGCTCGACCGCGAAGCGCGCGGAAGCCTATCTGGGCTCGACCGGCATCGGCGACAAAGCCTATTTCGGTCCAGAAGCCGAGTTCTTCGTGTTCGACGACGTTCGCTACAAGGTGACCATGAACGGCGCCGGCTACGAGATCGACAGCGACGAAGGCCCCTACAACAGCTTCACCAAGTACCCCGACGGCAATACCGGCCATCGCCCGAACATCAAGGGCGGCTATTTCCCGGTCAATCCGGTCGATAGCGCGGTCGATCTGCGCGCCGAGATGCTGACGGTCATGGAGGACATGGGCCTCAAGGTCGAGAAGCACCATCACGAGGTGGCGCCGAGCCAGCATGAGCTGGGCGTGGAGTTCAACACGCTCGTCAAAAGCGCCGACGACATGCAGATCTACAAGTATGTCGTGCACAACGTCGCGCACCAGTACGGCAAGACCGCGACCTTCATGCCGAAGCCGATCAAGGGCGACAACGGCTCGGGCATGCATGTGCATCAGTCGATCTGGAAAGACGGCAAGCCGGCCTTCGCCGGTTCGGGCTATGCGGACCTCTCGGACACGGCGCTCTACTACATCGGCGGCATCATCCGTCATGCCAAGGCGCTGAACGCCTTCACCAACCCGCTGACCAACAGCTACAAGCGCCTGATCCCGGGCTTCGAGGCGCCGGTTCTGCTGGCCTACTCGTCGCGCAACCGCTCGGCATCCTGTCGTATCCCGTACGTGTCGAGCCCGAAGGGCAAGCGCGTCGAGGTGCGTTTCCCGGATCCGGGTGCCAACCCGTACCTGGCTTATTCCGCGATGCTGATGGCCGGCCTGGACGGCATCCAGAACAAGATCCATCCGGGCGAGGCGATGGACAAGAACCTGTACGATCTGCCGCCGGAAGAGCTGAAGAACGTGCCGACCGTCTGCGGCTCGCTGCGTGAAGCGCTCGACAACCTCAAGGCCGACCACGACTTCCTGCTGAAGGGCGACGTGTTCACCAAGGACCAGATCGAGGCCTATATCGAACTGAAGTTCCACGAGGTGCATGCGTTCGAGCACACCCCGCATCCGATCGAGTTCCAGATGTACTACTCGGTCTGATCCAGCCGGACCGGACCCACGCGAACGAGAGCCCCGCCGGTCATGCCGGCGGGGTTTTTCACGCCCGAATTTTGACATTCGACCGACAAACATAAGCTTTTCAGCGCCTTATCCGACATTGTCGAGGCTGGGCAGCGCTTCGGAGGCGGAACCGGCCGTTCCAGATGCCGTTCCCTGTCGCATGCAGAGGCCGTCGGCCCTGCCCTGTTCGAAGGAGCTGAAAAATGGTTAAGAGCTTTGCCGCCGCTGTCGCCTGTCTGCTGCTGACCGCCGCGGTCGCTCAGGCTCAGGACACCACCAGCACGACCACCACGACCACCACCCCCGGCATTCCGGTCTACAACATGCAGACCGGCCAGCAGCTCGGCACCACGCCGCCGACCAGCCGGACCACGACGCGCACGACCGAGACGAGCGCCCCGACCGTGACTTACCAGGCCCCGCCGCCGGTCATCGTGGCGCCCCCCACGACGCAGACCACGACGGTCGAGCGGACGACCACGGTCGCGCCGCAGTAACCCGCCGGCGACCGCGAAGAACGAGAAAAAACCCCCGCCGGTTGCCCGGCGGGGGTTCAAGTTTGTTCTTGGGGGATCTGCTGCGCTTCGAGGGGACCCGCGCGCAGCGTGCGGGTGTCAGGAAACTCTCAATGTGCCTTACTGAACGCGTGACCCGGAATCCGGGATCCATCGCCAAAGCGAGCGCGCACCCGATCGATCAACCGGCGGAGATCCGCCTCGGCGACCGCGTCGCGCGCCATCAGCGCACGTACCATTGGGTCGGCGAACAGATCGTTGAGGCTTGGCTCTTCGCACTGGCACCGCATGACGGACGCTCCTCTGATCCAAACCCCCGACGATATCCCGACGATCACGTCCGGGGGCTTTCATGAAAGTTAGAGTGCATATGCTCCGCGGCGCCCACTTGGCGGATATGAGGCCTTTTGAAGGCACCTCGTTTCATTGTGCGCCCCGAGTGTTTCAATTGTCCGCGCCGAACCTACGATCGAAACAAACCAGCGCGCTGTGATCGCGATCACAAGCGCGCAAATTTTGTGCGCCAGGCCGGGACTGCGCCCAGAAATTGCCACATCCGTGACATTGATGCGGCATTTCGCCTGTCTGCTGGAACATTGCCACAATTCTGTCCGTTAGTCCGCCTAGACATTCCGCGATCTCGTGCAATCGAGCGACGCATTCGGACCGAGGGCTAGGAAATTTCACAGGTGAAATTACAAATTACGGGAGCCCTGTTGGCACTGCTTGTGACGGGATATTCATCCGTGCCGAACGCCCATGCGACCGAGACTGCAGACGCGGAAAACACTGCTCGCCCGGTCATCGGCAAGGCCTCCTATTACGCCCGGCACTTCAACGGCAGGAAGACCGCCAGCGGCGAACGGATGAATCCAAATCAGCTGACCGCGGCATCGAAGACGCTGCCGCTCGGGACCAGGGTCCAAGTGACCAATCTGGAAAACGGCCGGATCGTCCATGTGACGATCAACGACCGCGGCCCGTATGTTCGCGGCCGGGTCATCGACCTGACGCCGCGCGCGGCCCAGGCACTGGATATGCGTCATCAGGGCATCGCCAGGGTCGAGATCCGGCCGGAGCCCGAACCCGTGATCCAGGAAGCCGACGCCCTGCCCCCGTCGCTGCCGCCGGGTTCGAACTGATCGCCTACAAATCCACCGGTCGCGGATGGCGGTTGCCGTCGATCGCGACATAGGTGAACACCCCCTCGGTCACCTTCAGCATGCCCGGCACGCCCAGCCGGGAGACCCAGGTCTCGATCTTGACGTTCATCGAGGTCCGACCGACCCGCTGCACCTCGGCGTAGCAGCGGACCCGATCGCCGACCAGCACGGCCCGATGAAATTTCATCGCCTCGATCGCGATGGTGGCGACCCGGCCCTTGGCCCGCTCGCAGGCGGGAATGCTGCCGGCCAGATCCATCTGCGACAAAAGCCAGCCGCCGAAGATGTCCCCCGCTGGATTCGCGTCGCCCGGCATGGCGATCGTGCTCAGCGCCGCCTCGATCGAGGGCGGCGTCTCCACCGCGAAATCCTTGTGATTCATAGGGATACTCCCGTTTTCCCGGCCATGTTCCGGGGCCGCTTGCCAGGAGCGGCAAGGCCCCTATAGTGCGGCGTATGGTGGATTTATTCGATTCGACGGCGCGCAAATCCGACGGCTACTCTGCCAAGGATATCGAGGTTCTGGAAGGCCTGGAGCCGGTCCGGCGCCGGCCCGGCATGTATATCGGCGGCACCGATACGCGCGCGCTGCATCATCTGGCCGCCGAAGTGCTCGACAATGCCATGGACGAGGCCGTCGCCGGCTATGCCAGCCGGATCGAGATCGAGCTCGCCGCCGATCTGTCGCTGACCATCCGGGATAATGGCCGCGGCATTCCGGTCGATCCGCATCCCCGTTTTCCCGACAAATCGGCGCTCGAAGTCATCATGACCATGCTGCATTCGGGCGGCAAGTTCGGCGGCGACGCCTATAAGACCTCCGGCGGCCTGCACGGCGTCGGCAGTTCGGTGGTGAATGCGCTCTCCGATCGTCTGGTGGTCGAGGTCGCCCGCGACAAGCAGCTCTACCGCCAGGAATATTCCCGCGGGGTGCCCCAGGGGCCGATCGCCAATCTGGGCGCGGTCGCCAACCGGCGCGGCACCAGCGTCACCTTCCATCCCGACGCCGACATCTTCGGCCCCGGCAATCAGCTCAATCCCGGCACGCTCTACCGCATGTGCCGTTCCAAGGCCTATCTGTTCAAGGGCGTGGAGCTGCGCTGGAGCTGTGCCGAGGGCATCCCGCTGCCGGACGGCGTGCCCGACAAGGAAGTGCTGCATTTCCCCGGCGGTCTCGCCGACTATCTGGGTTCCGTCATTGCCGATCGCGCGACCGTGACGGCGAACCCGTTCGCCGGCGAGGTCGAGCTGGGCGACCATGCCCGGGTCGAATGGGCGATTTCCTGGCCCGAGGATACCGACGGCTTCGCGTCCTACTATTGCAACACCATCCCGACACCCGACGGCGGCACCCACGAGCTGGGCCTGCGCGCGGCGCTCACCCGTTCGCTCAGGGCCTATGGCGAGCTGGTCGGCAATCGCCGCGCCAGCATCGTCGCGGCCGAAGACGTGGTCGGCGGTGCCGCGATCATGCTGTCGCTGTTCATGCGCGACCCGCAGTTCCAGGGTCAGACCAAGGATCGCCTGGTCAGCCAAGAGGCGCAGAAGCTGGTCGAGCAGGCGGTCAAGGACCGCTTCGACCATTGGCTGTCCGACGACGGCGCGTCCGCCAAGCTGCTGTTGGAAAGCCTGGTCGAGAAGGCCGAGGAACGGCAGCGCCGCAAGCAGCAGAAGGAGCTGCAGCGCAAGAGTGCCACCCGCAAGCTGCGCCTGCCGGGCAAGCTGGCCGACTGCACGCGCGACAGCGCCATCGGCACCGAGATCTTCCTGGTCGAGGGCGACAGCGCCGGCGGCTCCGCCAAGCAAGCGCGCCAGCGCGACACCCAGGCGATCCTGCCCTTGAGGGGCAAGATCCTGAACGTGGCCAGCGCCACCGCCGACAAGCTGAAGGCGAACCAGGAACTGTCGGACCTGGTGCTGGCCTTGGGCTGCGGCACCGGCAAGCATTATCAGGAAGACAAGCTGCGTTACGAGCGGGTCATCATCATGACCGACGCCGATGTCGACGGCGCCCATATCGCCTCGCTCCTGATGACCTTCTTCTATCGCGAGATGCCGGCCCTGATCGAGAACGGCCACCTGCATCTGGCGCAACCGCCGCTCTATCGCATCACCGCCGGCGAGACCCGCATCTACGCCCGCGACGACGCGCACAAGGACGAACTGCTGGCGACGACCTTCAAGAACAAGAAGGTCGAGATCAGCCGGTTCAAGGGCCTGGGCGAAATGCCGCCGTCTGACCTCAAGGTCACGACCATGGATGCCGCCAGCCGCACGCTGTTGCGCGTCGGCCAGAAAGACTTGCGCACGCCGGATCTGGTCGAAAGCCTGATGGGGCGCAAGCCGGAGCTGCGCTACAACTTCATTCAGGACAACGCCCAGTTCGCGCACGATCTGGATATCTGAACGTCGATGCGGCCGGATGACGAACGGATCGCGGTCGTGCGGGCGATTTCGCCGGACAGCGAGGCTGCGATCCTCGCGCTCAACAATGCCCATGCGACCGAACTGTCGTGGCTGGAGCCGGCCCGCCTGACCTCGCTGATCGGCCGGGCGTTCCGTGCCAGGCGGATCGGGCACGCCGAGGCCTTCCTGCTGGCATTCGACCAGGCGGCCGACTACGACAGCCCGAACTACCTCTGGTTCCGCGAGCGCGATGCGCGTTTCGTCTATATCGATCGCGTCGCGGTCGCCCCCGCCGCGCGCGGACGCGGCCATGCCCGGCGCCTGTATCTCGACCTGATCGAGGCGGCGACGGCCCATGGCCACAGCAAGATCGTCTGCGAAGTGAATTCCGAGCCGCCTAATCCCGCATCGGATGCGTTTCATGCCGCGCTCGGCTTCACGGAAGTCGGCGAGGCCGTCATTCATGGCGGCCGCAAGACGGTGCGGTATCTGATGCGGCCGCTAGCACCGGAGCCGACATGACCCCGCCGACCTTCATCTTCGACGTGGGCGGCGTGTTGATCCGCCACGACAACGGGCTGCTGCTCGACCGTTTGGCGGCCTATTGCGCCGATCCGATCGAGGCCCGGCCGCGCCTCGCCGACGGCACGCATGACCAGATCGTCGGCACCGGCCGCCTCGATATCGCCGGCCTTCACCTGCGCCTGATCGAAGACTACGGCTTCTCAGCCCGTTACGACGCCTTCCTCGCGATCTGGAGCAGCCATTTCAGCGAGGAGCCCGCGATGGAGCCGATCATCCGCGTGCTGGCCGCGCGCTATCGCACCGTGTTCTTTTCGAACACCAATGCGGCGCACTGGGCGCATGTGACCGCGCATTACCCGGTGCTGGCCCATGGCCATCACGCCTATCTGTCGCACGAGCTGGGCCTGACAAAACCCGCTCCGGACTCGTTCCGGCGGGTGCTGGAACTCGAGGGCTGCCGGGCGGAAGACGCGATCTTCATCGACGACCGCGCCGAGAACGTGGATGCCGCGATGGCGCTCGGCTTCGACGGCATCCTGTTCACCGATACGGCGCGCTTCCGCGCGGCGCTGGGCGAGCGGGAAATCCTACTCGACCTCTAAATCGCGCTAAGACTTCTTCTTTACGTCCTTCTCATTGTTCTCGGCCGCCAGCACGAAGGCATGGGCGTCGGCGACGTCCTTGATCGCCTTGGCGCGCCAGCCCAGCGCCTTCTTGTCGTCCTCCTCGGCATTCAGATCGCGGCTGGCGCTTTCGATCAGCGCCTGAACCTCGTGCAGCCGATCGCGATGGGACACGTTCGCGTCGATCGGCGGGTGATCGTCGAGCGATTTTCCGTCGTCGATCGAGGCGTGCTTGATCTCGGCCATGGCCTGGTCGATGTCACTCACCGCCGTCGCCGCGAATTTCTTGGCGCCGGTATCGTCGGGCACCATGAGCAGCGCGCGGGCAAGCCGCAGATCGGTCAGCGCCTTGGTGTAGTGCGGATGGTCGGGCGCGGTCTGAGCCGAAGCCATGACGGGGGCGACCAGCGCCATGGCGCCCAGCGCCAGCAGGGGATATCGCATGGGATCGGACTCCTTACTGATGATGGTGCGCCAACATGCCGCGATTCGCCCTCGTCCGGCCGTGACTTCCTTGAGTCCATAGAAACGCGTTTCAATTCGCCTTGATCGCCTTAAACTAGCGATTCTGCCCTCGACGATCGGAGCTCCCGTTCCTTTGGATACCACCCTCACCTTCATCGATCTCGCTGGTTCGATCGCGCTCCTGCTGTGGGGCGTCCATATGGTGCAAACCGGCATCCAGCGAACCTTCGGCCCCGATCTGCGGCGCATCCTGGGTGCAGCACTCGGCAACCGCTTCAAGGCGTTCCTGGCCGGCATGGGCGTGACCGCGATCCTGCAGAGCAGTACGGCAACCGGGCTGATGGTCTCCTCGTTCGCCGCGGGCGGCTTCATCGATCTGGTCTCGGGCCTGACCGTCATGCTGGGCGCCAATGTCGGCACGACGCTGATCGTGCAGGTGCTGTCGTTCGACGTGTCCCGCGTGGCGCCTCTGTTCGTGCTGATCGGCGTACTGATGTTCCGGCGCGGCACCATGACCCGGACGCGCGATCTGGGCCGGGTCGGCATCGGCCTGGGGCTGATGCTGATCGCGCTCAGTCAGCTCCTGCATGTGCTGGCCCCGTTCGAGGATGTGCCGAGCTTCCGCCTGCTGCTGGGCATAGTCGCGACCGTGCCGTTCGTGGCCGTGCTCGTCTCGGCGGCGCTGACCTGGGCGGCCCATTCGAGCGTCGCGGTGATCCTGCTGATCATGTCCTTCGCCGCCACCGGCGCCGTTCCGCCCCATGCCGCCTTCGCCCTGGTGCTGGGCGCCAATCTGGGCACCGCGATCAATCCGGTGCTGGAAGGGGCGGCCGGCAATGACCCGGCCGCCAAGCGCGTGCCGCTGGGCAATCTGCTCAATCGCCTGATCGGCTGCGTCGTGGCGCTGTCCTGCCTCGATTGGATCGGTCCGGCCCTGATGTCGATCGAGCCCGACGCGTCGCGCGCCGTGGCCGATTTCCACACGGCCTTCAACATCCTGCTGGCTTTACTGTTCTTCCCATTCCTGGAGCCGTTCTCGCGGCTGCTGCGCCGCTGGGTCCCGAACCGGCTCGACGCGGCCGATCCGGCGCTGCCGCTCTATCTGGACCCGGCCGCGCGCGAGATCCCGTCGGTCGCACTCGCCGGTGCTGCGCGCGAGGCGCTGCGCATGGCCGACGGGCTGGAGGCCATGCTGCGCAGCGCGTCCGAAGTGGTGGAAAAAGGCGACCGGATGAAGATCGCCGAAACCAAGCGGATCGACGACATGCTCAACGGCCTCAATACCGCCATCGAGGAATATCTGGCGGCGTTCGATCCGGAATCCATGTCGAACGGCGACAACAAGCGCCTGCTGGAAATCCTGACCTTCGCCACGAATATCGAGCATGCCGGCGAGGTGCTGGGCCGCGACATCCTGGGCATCGTCAATCGGCAGCTGAAGCGCGGCCTGCGGCTGTCCAAGGACGGCCAGGCAGAGGTGTTGGCCATGATCGAGCGGCTCTGCCGCAATCTACGCTCATCCAGCGCGGTGTTCATGACCGAGGATGCCCGGACCGCGCGCCTGCTGGTCGACGAGAAGGAAGCATTTCGCGATATCGAGGCGGCGGCGTCCCAGGCCCATTTCGCCCGCCTGCGCACCGGCGGCAGCACCTCAGCCGAAACCAGCTCCCTGCATCTGGACCTGATCCGGGACCTGAAGCGGGTGAATGCCCACCTGGTCGCGGCGGCGGCCTATCCGGTCCTGAAGGAACAGGGCGAGCTGCTGCGCAGCCGGGTCAGGACCGAGGGTTAGTGGTGGCTCACTTCGGTGGCGCTCGCAATACCGCCTTGGAAATCGCGCGGTGTCGCATGCACTTAGGCGGGCGTTCCCCGTTGGTAACCTTCTAGCCTAGTGATCCGATCGGTCCACCAGACCAATGAGTTGTGGTAAAATCAGACGATGAATCCGTCTGATTTTACCCACTAGTGCCCGCCATCGGCGACGCTGGCGATGCCGCCGGCGGTCGGTTGGAGCAGCTTGCCCTTCTCGGTCACCAGCACGACGACGAGCGCTGCAGCGCTGCAGAGCGTGAAGCCGAGCGTCAGCGGGATGACCGTGCCGTCGAAATGCTGGCCGATGTAGAACCCGACCAGCGCGCCGCCGACCGTGCTGACGAAGCCCTGGACCGACGAGGCGGTGCCGGCGACATGGCCGAGCGGCTCCATCGCCATCGAGCCGAAGTTCGGCCCGACGAGACCGAAGCAGAACATCATGCAGGATTGCAGCAGCGCGAAGCTCCAGAGCGTCTCGTGCCCGCTGATCGCGACGGTCGCGTGCAGGGCGCTGACCAGGATGTAGCCGATGAGCGCGGTATGCGAGATCACCCGCGTCCCGAACCGACCGACGATGCGGGCGTTCAGCAGCGACGACAAGCCCATGAAACTGGCGGCCAGCGCGAAGATCGTGGTGAACAGGCGCGGCGCTTCGAATACGTCGACGAAGATCTGCTCGGCCGAATTGATGAAGCCGACGAGCGCGCCATACATCAGGGTCTGACCCAGCATGTAGCCGACCGCGATCCGGCTCGAGAGCGTCAAGCGGAAGGCATGGGCGATGCTCGCGACCGAGGTCGCGACCCGATCCTCGCTATGCAGCGTCTCCGGCAGGCGGAGTGCCGCCCAGATGAAGACCAGCGCGCCGAACAGCGCGAGGCCGACGAAGATCGCGCGCCAGGGCAGGACCAGCATGATGATCTGGCCGATCGACGGCGCCAGGATCGGCACGGCCAGGAACACGATGAAGGCGAGCGACATTACCCGCGCCATCTTCCGGCCCGAATAGCAGTCGCGCACGATCGAGATGACCAGCACCCGCGACGAGGCCGCGGCGATGCCCTGGAGCACGCGCGCGACCAACATCATCTCGAACGAGATCGACAGGCCGGCCGCCAGGCTGAAGATCGTATAGGCGGCGAGACCGACCAGCAGGACCGGCTTGCGGCCGAAATGGTCGGCGAGCGGTCCATAGACGATCTGCGCCACGCCGAAGCCCAGCAGATAGGCGGTCACGACCCATTGCCGGGCGTTTTCGGTCGGAATGCCGATGGAATTGCCGATCTGCGGCAGGGCCGGCAGCATGGTGTCGACCGCCAGCGCGTTGACGGCCATGATCGCGGCGATCAGCGCCACGAACTGGCGAAAGCCCATGCCCGGATGCGGGCTGGCGACGGCGGTCGCGTGGAGCGTGCTCATCAGGCGGTCAACCAATCGAACAGCGCCCGATTGACCATGTCCGGCTGTTCCAGCGGGGTCAGATGCCCTGACCGGGCGATGATCTGGAATTCCGAGCCCTTGATGCCGTCTGCCAGCTCTTCGTGCAGGTGAACCGGCGTCAGTTGATCGTCCTCCCCGACCAGCACCAGGGTGGGCACCTTGATGTCCTTGAGGAAGGGTCGGCTATCCTGCCGCCCCATGATCGCGGTCTCCTGGCGGATGAAGGCCGGTTGGCCGATGCGGGCCGCCATCTCGATCACGATGTCGCTCAAGGGCGGAAACTGATGGGCCTTGTGCAGTAGCAGGGGCAGCAGGCGCGGCGTGACGCCCTTGAACTTGCCATGGGACGCGAGTTCGATCAGCGCCTTGCGCCGCTCGGTCAACTCGGGCGTATCGGGCCGCGCGGAGGTATCGAGCAACGCCAGATGGGTCACCCGGTCGGGTGCCCGCCGCATGATCTCGAGCGCCACATAGCCGCCCATCGACAGGCCGGCGAGCGCGAAGCGGTCCGGCGCCGCGGCGAGCGCGTCCTCCGCCATGGCGGCGATCGAGTCCGACCGGGTGAAATCCGCGACCGTCACCTCGGCAATGTCAGCCAACGCCTCGCTTTGGAACTGCCAGAGCGCCGCGTCGCACAACAGCCCGGGTAAAAGTAAGAGCCGTTGCTTTTCTGCCATGGAAGCCTCCCGCCGCCACGCCGGTCCTGCACCGGCGCCGTGGACAAGGCGCCATGTGACGGGCAGCCGACCCCGAGTTCAACGACGAATCGACGTTCGCATGGCTGGGCTTCCTTGGAGGAGCAATGATCTGCTTTGACTTTTGCTCCAAACCGGACCAATTACAGCGCTATTCACGCTCGCACACTTGTTTTTGAACCGGGGATCGAAACGCCCTTGACCGACTTTGCTGACCTTGGTCTCTCGCCGGACCTGCTGAAAGCTATCACCGACGCCGGCTACACCACGCCGACGCCGATCCAGGAGCAGGCCATCCCCTATGTTCTCCAGGGGCGGGACGTGCTGGGCTGCGCCCAGACGGGCACGGGCAAGACGGCGGGCTTCACGCTCCCCATGATCGACATCCTGGCTTCGGGTCGGGCCCGGGCGCGCATGCCGCGCACGCTGATCCTGGAGCCGACGCGCGAACTGGCCGCCCAGGTCTCGAACGCGTTCGAGACCTATGGCAAGCAGCATAAGCTGACCATGGCCCTGCTGATCGGCGGCGAGAGCTTCTCCGACCAGGAGCGCAAGCTCGATCGCGGCGTCGATGTGCTGATCGCCACGCCGGGTCGCCTGATGGACCTGTTCGACCGCGGCAAGATCCTGCTGTCGGACGTGCGCATCCTGGTGATCGACGAAGCCGACCGCATGCTCGACATGGGCTTCATTCCGGATATCGAGCGGATCGTCTCGCTGCTGCCCAAGATCCGACAGACCCTGTTCTTCTCCGCGACGATGCCGCCGGAAATCCGCCGCCTGGCCGACGCGTTCCTGACCAATCCCAAGGAAATCACCGTCGCCCGGCCGGCGACGACCGCGATCACCGTGACCCAATCGGTTAGCGTCGTGTTCGCCGAGGAAAAGCGCCGCCTGCTGCGCAAGTTCATCGAGACCGAAGACGTCAAGAACGCGATCATCTTCTGCAATCGCAAGAAAGACGTCGATATCCTGCACAAGTCGCTGGCTCGCCACGGCTTCGACGCGCTGCCGATCCATGGCGATCTGGCGCAGTCGCTGCGCACGGCGACGCTCGACAAGTTCCGCGCCGGCGAGGTCCGCATCCTGGTCGCGAGCGATGTCGCGGCCCGCGGGCTCGACGTGCAGGGCTTGAGCCATGTGTTCAATTTCGACGTGCCGATCCATCCCGAGGATTATGTCCACCGTATCGGCCGCACCGGCCGCGCCGGCAACCAGGGCCGTGCCTTCACCATCGCCACGCCGGAAGAAGGCAAGGCGCTGCGGGCGGTCGAGCGGCTGATCAATCAGCCGATCCCCGTGCTGGCGGTCGAAGGGTTCGAGCATCCGGAATTCGATGCCGACGATGCCCCGCGTCGTCGTGGCGGTCGGAGCGAAGGCAGCGGTCGCGGCGGCGCGTCCGCCGGTCGCGGCGAGCGTCCGCGTCGGGGTGCCACGCGCCATGAGACGGCGCCAGCGGCCGTGGAAGCGGTCGTCGAGCAGCCGGTCGAGACCGTAGTCGAACATGAGGTCGCCGCCGAGCGTCCGGCGAAGCGCGAGCGCAGCCGCGATCGCGATCGCAAGCCCGCGAAGCATGAGCCGCGTCCGGATCGGTCCGGCCCCGCCCCCATTCAGATGGGCGGCCCGACCAATGCCAACACCGCGACGATCACGCCGATCTCGAACGCCCGCGGCCACCATCGCCGACGCGACGAGGAAGATGATGAGCGCGTCGTGGGCTTCGGCGATCATCTGCCGGCCTTCCTCGCCCGGCCGGTCAAGATCAGCGCCCGCGGCGCCTGAGTTCCGGTGCGACCATGAAGACCATCTTCGTCAATGTGAAGTGCGACCTCGGCAAGGCCTATATCGTGGCCGACGAGGCCGTGCAGGCGGTCGAGCAGGTCTCCGAGGTCTATTCGACCTCGGGCCAGTGGGACCTGATGATGAAGTGCTATCTGGACGAAGAGACCGATATCGGCCGCTTCGTCACCGAGAAGCTGCAGACCCTGCCGGGCGTGAAGGACACCTTCACGGTCATCGCCTACAAGGCGTTCTCGGAAGACAAGTCGCATTAGCCTGTTCCGTCATTCCCGCGAACGCGGGAATCCAGCGCTTACGCGCGGCAGCGCGGAAAAGAACTATGTCGCCGCAGACGCGGCTCTTGCTGGATTCCCTCCGCGGGAATGACGGCTTAAAAGGCCGGGTTTGCAGATGACTTCCCTCCTCGACCGCAGTGAACTGACCATCATTCCGCCGACGCGCCCGTTGCGCGGCCGCGTGGCCCCGCCGGGCTCGAAATCCATCACCAACCGCGCGCTGCTGCTGGCGGCACTCGCCGACGGCACCAGCCGCCTGACCGGTGCGCTCAAGAGCGACGATACCGCCCGCATGGCCGAGGCACTGCGCGAGATGGGTGTGCGCGTCGAGGAGCCGGACGCGACCAGCTTCACCGTCACCGGCACGGGTCGGTTGGGCGCGCCGGCCCGGCCGCTGTTCCTCGGCAATGCCGGCACCGCGACGCGGTTCCTAACCGCCGCCGCCGCCATGGTCGAGGGCACGGTCGTGGTCGACGGCGATCCGCACATGCGCAAGCGGCCGATCCGACCGCTGGTGGACGCGCTGCGCACGCTGGGCGTCGACGCCACGGCCGAGACCGGCTGCCCGCCGGTCACGATCCACGGTCGCGGCCCCCTTCCCGGCGGCCGGGTCGAGATCGACGCCGGCCTGTCCAGCCAATATGTCTCGGCCCTGCTGATGGCCGCCGCCTGCGGCCGGGGGCCGATCGAGGTCGCCTTGACCGGCCCGGAAATCGGCGCGCGCGGCTATGTGGATCTGACGCTGGCCGCCATGGCGAGCTTCGGTGCCAAAGTTGATCGACCGAGCGAAGCGTCCTGGCGGGTCGCGCCGACCGGCTATGTCGCGAGTGATTTCGCGGTCGAGCCCGATGCCTCGGCGGCCACCTATCTCTGGGCGGCGGAAGCGCTGACCGGGGGCGCCATCGATCAGGGCACCAGGGCCGACGCATTTACGCAACCCGACGCCCGGGCCCACGCGTTGATTGCCGCCTTCCCGCACCTGCCCGCAATCATCGACGGCGCGCAGATGCAGGACGCCGTGCCGACCCTGGCCGTGCTGGCGATGTTCAACGCGACGCCGGTCCGCTTCGTCGGCATCGCCAACCTGCGCGTCAAGGAATGCGACCGGGTCGCCGCACTCGCGACCGAACTGTCGCGCATCCGGCCGGGCCTCGGCCGCGAGGACGGCGACGACCTGATCGTCGCGTCCGATCCGTCGCTCGCCGGTCAGCACCTGCCGACGCGGATCGAGACCTACGCCGACCACCGCATCGCCATGAGCTTCGCGCTGGCCGGGCTCAAGACCCACGGCATCACCATCCTGGACCCCGGCTGCGTCGCCAAGACCTATCCGGGCTATTGGCAAGCACTCGCCTCGCTCGGCGTCGGATTCGCCTGAGACTGCGGCGCATCGCCAGATTACTTAGGGCTCAAACTATGTGATGATCCTCTCCTAACCTGCCCGCCGACGGTGCCCCGCACCCAACGGCCCGGGCGTTCCAGGGAGGCATCATGCGCAGCATATCAGCAGCAAAACTCTATCTTCTGGCCACGACCGCCGTGGCGCTGACCGCGTCCGCGCCGGCATTGGCGCAATCGAAGGACCCGATCAGGATCGGCGTCATTTCCGAGGAATCGGCGATCGCCGGTGCCGGCATCAGCAAGGGCGCCCAAATGGCCGCCGACGAGATCAACGCCGCCGGCGGCGTCGACGGCCGCAAGATCGAGCTGGTGCTCTACGACGATCATTCCTCCTCGTCCGACGCGGTGCGCGCGTTCCAGCGCGCCGTCAGCGACGACAAGGTCGTGGCCGTGGTCGGCACTTATATCAGCGAGGTGGCGCTCGCCCTGCAGCCCTGGGCCGCGCGCCTCAAGACGCCGTTCATCACGACGGGGGCCGCCAGCAACGAAATCAGCCGGCATGTCCACGAGGATTATGCGCATAACCGCTACACGTTCCACGAGTGGATGACCTCGGCCTTCATCGCGGATTCCGTGTGCGATTCGATGAAGACGCTGATGATTCCGAAATATCATATCGAAACGGCGGTGATCTTCAGCGAGGACGCCGCCTGGACGACGCCGCTCGATGCCGAATACATCAATTGCCTGCCCAAGGTCGGGGTCAAGGTGCTGGACCATATCCGCTTCTCGCCGGATACGACCGACTTCACGCCGATCTTCAACAAGATCGAAGGCGAAAAGCCGGACATCATCGTGACCGGCATCAGTCATGTCGGTGTGCAGCCCACGGTGCAGGCGGCCCAGCAGCAGGTACCGATCCCGATGATGGGGCAATCGTCCCAGGCCACGTCCGGCACGTTCTGGAAGGATACCAACGGCGCCGCCGCCGGCGTGATGACCCAGTCGGCCGCCTCGCCGGGCGCCCAGCTGACGCCGAACACACAGCCGTTCATGGCGGCCTATGCCAAGAAATACGGCGAGCCGCCGGCCTATACCGGTTTCACCACCCACGATGCCATCAATGTGGTCGCCGCCGCGGTAAAGCGTGCCGGGTCGAGCGATCCGGAGAAGCTGGTCGATGCGCTCGAACAGACCGATTATGTCGGCACGATCGGCCGGGTGCAGTTCTACGGCAAGGACAGCGAATTCACCCATGCGATGAAATACGGCCCCGACTTCGTCACCGGCGTCACGCTGCAATGGCAGGACGGCAAGCAGGTCACGCTCTGGCCGAAACCCGGCACGGACGCGAAGATCGAGTTCCCGGCCTTCGTGCATACCAAGGGCTAAGCGCCGGCCAAAGACCGCCGGCGGCTACTCGGCCGCCGGCGGCATGGTGCCGATCCACTTGCCCTTGACCTGATCCAGATGACGGGTCGGGTCGTAAGTCTCGACCGCCAGGCCCAAGGCCCTGGGCGTGAACACGCCGGCGGCCAACTCCAGGCGAAAGCTCGCCGCGTATGTATCGTGCTGGGCCGCGACCAGATTGACGCGGCTGGAAAATAATTCCTGTTCCGCATTCAGCAGATCGAGCCGCGTGCGCGTGCCGGCGGTGACCTGGTCGCGCGTCGTGCGCAGCGCCACCTGGTTGGCCTCGATCTGGGCCCGGAACTGATCCTGCTGGGCGCGGGCCGCCGCCAGGCGGTTCCAGGCGGCGGTGACCTGACGGGCGACATCGCGTTCGGTCTGCAACTCGGCCTTCTGCTGCTGTGCGACCGCTTCGCGCGCCGCCCGGATCTCGGCGTAGGCACTGCCGGATTCATACAGCGGAATGCTCGCCTGGAAGCCCACGGTCGCCGAATTCATCCGATCGCCCCGGGTAAACGCATCGTCCTCATGGCTCAAGAGGCCGACCGCGTCGACCTTGGGCAGCAGTTGGGCGCGCGCGACATCGACCTTCTGCACCGCCGCCTCGACGCGCCGGCGGGCGGCGATCAGGGCCGGATGCTGGGTCGCCGCGACGGCCTGGGCGTCGGCCTCGTTGGCCGGCAATTGGCCGATCAGCGTCGGTGCGGCCAGCGCGCCCGGATCCCGGCCGACGACCGCCTTGAAACCCGCCCGGGACGTGGCGAATTCGCCTTCGGCGGCGAGCCGGCTGGCGATCGCGCCTTCCAGGCGGGCGGCCGCCTGGGACGTGTCGGTTTCGGTTGCGGCACCGGCCCGGAAGGTCGAGCGGACATTCTTCTCGTTGACGTCCAGCACGTCGACCAGATTGCGGCTGAGCTCGACCAGACTCTGGTCGCGATAGACGTCGAGATAGGCCGATGCCGCGGCATAGAGCTGCTGCTGCTCGACATCGCTCAGTTCGGCCTGGCCCGCGCCGATCTCCGCGTTGGCCTGGGCGATGCCCGCGACCGTGCCGCCGCCGCGATAGAGCGGCTGCAGGATCTGAAGAGTGACATTGCGCGCGGTCAGCCATTGGTCATGGACCGGCACGAACACGAATTCCTGCGGACCCCGGCTGATCGATCCGTTCAGGGTGACCGACGGTCGCCAGCCGGATTCCGCTTGAGGCAGCCGCTCGTCGGTTCCGCGCAGGCTGTAGCGCTGGGCCTGGATCGTGGCGTTACCGGCGTAGGTGTCGGCCAAGGTATCGGTCAGGCTCTCGGCCAACGCCGGCGAAGCCGTGAACAGGGGCAACAGGACGCAGAGCGCCCGGGCATTCGGCATCGATCGGTCCTTCGTCAATCCATCGCCGCCGCGGCGGCATGGGCATCGGGGGCGCTCTTGGGCTTGCGCAGCAGCAGCACCAGCGGCATGGCCAGAATGGAGACGATCAGCATCAGCTTGAACGCGTCGATATAGCCGATCAGCGTCGCCTGGCGGGTAATTTCGGCATCGAGCATCGCGCGGCCGGCCACGCTGGTCGGATTCCAGATCTGGGCATAGGGCGGTGCCTGCAGCAGCCGGTTGTAAGGCGTGACGAGCGTGGCCAAGTTGGCGTGGTTGATCTGGGTCTCGCTGGTCAGCAGGCTGGAGACGACCGAGATGCCGATGCTGCTGCCCAGATTGCGCATCAGGCTGAACAGGCCGGTGCCCTGGGCCCGGTCGGCCGGCGCCAGCGTGCCGAAGGTATTGGTGCTGAGCGGCACGAAGATGAAGCCCAACCCGGCGCCCTGGATGAAGCCGCTCTCGATCAGCGTCGCCTGGGAGACGTCCTGGGTGAAGTGGGTCATCTGCCACAGCGCGATCGCGGTCAGGGTCAGGCCGCCCAGGATCAGATAGCGCGTGTCGACGCGGGCGATCATCTTGCCGACCGCCATCATCGCCAGCATCGTGCCGACACCGCGCGGTGCCAGGACCAGGCCGGCGGTCACGACCGGATAGCCCATCAGGGTTTGCAGGAACGGGGTCAGCAGCGCCAGCGTGGCCAGCAGGATGATGCCGACCACGAAGATGAAGCCGATGCCGGTCGCGAAATTCCGGTCGCGGAACAGCCGCAGCGGGATGAACGGGTTCTTGGCCGTGAAGCTATGGACGAAGAACAGATAGAAGGCGACGATCGAGACCGTCGTCTCGGTCAGGATCTCGACCGAGCTGAACCAGTCCAGCTGCTCGCCGCGATCCAGCATCATCTGGAGCGCGCCGATCCCCAAGCTGAGCATGCCGAAGCCCATCCAATCGAGCTTTGCCAAGGCGTTGCGCGGAGTCTCGCTCAAAAAGGTCGACAGCCCGAGGAAGGTCAGGATGCCGATCGGCAGGTTGATGTAGAACACCCAGCGCCAATCATAATGCTCGGTCAGCCAGCCGCCGAGCGTCGGCCCCAGGATCGGCCCGACCATCACGCCGACGCCCCAGAGCGCCATGGCCGAGCCCTGTTGTTCGCGCGGATAGATGTCGAGCAGCACCGCCTGGCTCAAGGGCACCAGCGAGGCACCGAACACGCCTTGCAGCAGCCGATAGAGCACGATCTGCGGCAGCGAGGTCGCGACCGCGCATAGGATCGAGGCGATGGTGAAGCCGACGACTGCGACCAGGAACAGGCGCTTGCGCCCGAACCGGCCGGCGAGCCAGCCGGTCGGCGGCGTCATGATCGCGGCCGCGACGATATAGGATGTCAGTACCCAGTTGATCTGATCCTGGGACGCCGACAGGCTGCCCTGCATATAGGGCAGCGCCACATTGGCGATCGTGGTGTCGAGCGCCTGCATGATCGTCGCCAGCATGACGCAGACCGTGATGGCGCCGCGATGGTTCGCTTTGGCCGTCATCGCTTGTCGGATCCGCTTAGAACAGGCCGCCGAACAGGTCGGACAAATGGCGCTTGTGGCCGGTGTCGATATCGGTCTCGACGCTCATGCCGGCGCGCAGGATCGGTTGACCCTCCTGGCGTTGGATGCGCACGCGCATCGGGATGCGCTGCACCACCTTGACCCAATTGCCCGAGCTGTTCTGGGCCGGCAGCATGGAAAACTCGGCGGCACTCGCCGGGCTGACGCTCTCGACCGTGCCCTTCCAGACCACGTCCGGATAGGTATCGACCGTCACATCGACCGGCTGGTTCGGCTGCACATAGGTGAGTTCGGTCTCCTTGGGATTGGCCGACACCCAGATGCGGTCCGTTTCGATCAGGCTGAAGCCGGGCGTGCCGGCCGCCAGATACTGGCCGGGGCGCAGGCTCGACACATTGGCGACGACGCCATTGTCCGGCGCCTGCACGATGGTCCGGCTGAGATTATATTGCGCCGTATCGAGCATCGCCTTGGCGGCGAGATAGCGCGGCTGCTGCTCCACGGCCAGATCGGGTTGGCCGCTCAGCTCGGCCCCCAGCGCCGCCAGCTCGTGCTGGGACGCCGCGAGCTTGCGCCGGGCCGTGTCGGCCTGATGCTGCGACAGGTCCAATTGCTGGTTGGTCGCGGCGCCATGGGACGACAGCTCGGCCTGGCGTTTGAATTCGCGATCGAAGAACGCCTGATCGGCCTGCAGCAGCTGGATTTCGTCCTGCTTCTGCCGATAGCTCGACTTCTGCGCTTCAAGCTCGTTGCGGGCGCTGGCCAACCCGGCGGCGGCACGGTCGACCGCGATCCTGAACGGGGCGTCATCCAGGCGGAACAACACTTGGCCCTGCTTGACAGTCTGATGCTCGGCGACATCGACCGTAGCGACCAGACCGGACACGTCGGTCGCGACCGCGACCTTGTCGACCTGGACATAAGCATTGTCGATCGACACGAAACGACCGCCCGTCAGATAGAACCCGACGGCCGCGACGACGGCGACCATCGGGCCCAGTACCAGCAGAACCGGACGCACGAACCGCGTGGGGGATTTCGCCGGCGCCAGGGAAATTTTCGCGCGCGTGCCGACGGAGCCGTCGTCAACCATGAATGCCTCGTGCCTCGGGTGTCGTGCCGGCCATGTCCAGATCGACGGTACCGGCCAGATTGAGTTTCATTGCCTGCAGGATTTCGCACAGGCGCTTGCAGTCGGCCGGGCCGATGCCGGCCAGAGCCTCTTCGCGCACGTCGGCACCGATCGCGTGGATGCGATCCAGCACCGGCCGCGCCGCCGCGGTCAGGAACAGATGCCGGGTGCGCCGATCGGCCGGGGCCGCGCGCCGTTCGATCAACGCCAGCTCCTCCAGCCGATCGAGCTGTTTCATCAGCGTGATCGGCTCGACCTCCAGCACCTGGGCGAGGAAGCTCTGATTGCAGCCTTCATGGCGCGCCAGATGCGCCAGCACCGAATAATGCGCCCGGGTCAGCTCCAGCTGCGCCGCGCGCGCCCGCTGCTCGAAGCGCTTGCGATGCATCCGCGCCACGTCGTGCATCAGGAAGCCCAGGGTCTGCATCGTGAGTTCGGGGGGCTGGTCGCCGGACATGCTTAGGTACCTTATCATATAGTAGCTGTTTATATGCTGGCGATAGGACCTCGTCCAGCGGGATTTCCGCATGGTGACCCTTGCGGGGTTCTCCAACGGGGTCCAAAGCTGCTATCAGGCAGGGACAAGGGGACGCGCTCCAACGACGCCCCGTTCAATTCCGTTTCGGAGAACCGCGATGGCCATCAACGGCAATATTCTGGAATCGATCGGCGATACGCCGGTGATCGAGATCAAGCAGATCGAAACCGGCCCGTGCCGATTGTTCGTCAAGCTGGAGAACCAGAACCCGGGCGGTTCGATCAAGGACCGGATCGGCGTCGTGATGATCGAGGCGGCCGAACGCGAGGGCAAGATCAAGCCCGGCGGCACACTGATCGAGGCGACCGCCGGCAATACCGGCCTGGCGCTGGCGCTGGTCGCGGCCCAGAAGGGCTACAAGCTGATCCTGGTGGTGCCCGACAAGATGAGCCAGGACAAGGTATTCCATCTGAAGGCGCTGGGCGCCGAGGTGCGGCTGACCCGGTCCGACGTGGTCAAGGGCCATCCGGCCTATTACCAGGATATCGCCGAGCGGCTGGCGCGCGAGATTCCGAACTCGTTCTACATCAACCAGTTCCAGAATCCGGCCAACCCGCTGGCGCACGAGACGTGGACCGGGCCCGAGGCCTGGGCCCAGATGGGACATAAGCTGGACGCGGTCGTGGTCGGCGTCGGTTCCGGGGGCACGCTCACCGGCCTCGGCCGCTTCTTCAAGCGGGTCAATCCGGGCATCGAGATGGTCCTGGCCGATCCGGTCGGCTCGATCCTGACCGAGCTGGTCAAGACCGGGCGCATGACCGAGCCCGGCAGCTGGCTGGTCGAGGGCATCGGCGAGGATTTCGTGCCGAACAATTGCGACATCTCGCTGGTCGGGTCGGCCTATGCCATCTCGGACAAGGAAAGCTTCTTCGCCGCCCGCGAACTGCTGCGGACCGAAGGCATCCTGGGCGGCTCGTCCGCCGGCACATTGTTCGCCGCCGCGCTGAAATATTGCCGCGAGCAGACCGTGCCGAAGCGCGTGCTGACCTTCATCTGCGACACGGGCAACAAGTACCTGTCCAAGATGTACAATGATTATTGGATGATCGATCAGGGCCTGCTCGACCGGCCGAGCGAGGGCAATCTCAAGGATCTGATCAGCCGGCGCTACGAGGACGGCGGCACCATCACCGTCGCTCCCGAGGACAGCCTGGCGATCGTCTATCGCCGCATGAAGCTGTACGAGGTCTCCCAATTGCCGGTGATCGAGGCCGGCAAGCTGATCGGCATCATCGACGAATCCGATCTGCTGCTGGCCGTCACCCGCGATCCCAAAGGCTTCAATCAGCCGGTTAAGGGCGCCATGGTCGCCCGGGTCGAAACCATCGCGCCCAATGCCGACATCACCGCCCTGCTGCCGATCTTCGCCCAGGACCGCGTCGCGGTGGTCGAAGAGGACGGCCGCTTCTTCGGCATCATCACCCGTATCGACCTGCTCAATCATCTGCGCCATAAGGTCGCCTGAGGCGCCCGATGGGAAATTCTCCCAACGGCGCGGCCAAACCGATCGAGATTTGGGAAACCTGGCGGGAACCGCGGGGCTAAACTCGGCGCACCCGGCGGTGCCCGCCTCTTGACAAACTCCCGAGGAGTCTTCGGCAAATGACTGTTATCAATAATAAAAACCGCCTGGGCTTGGCCACCCGCGCGATCCATGCCGGCCAGGAGCCCGACCCCTCGACCGGCGCCATCATGCCGCCGATCTACCAGACCTCGACCTATGTCCAGGAAAGCCCGGGCAAGCATAAGGGCTATGAATATTCCCGCTCGCAGAACCCGACGCGCATGGCCTACGAGCGCTGCATCGCGGATCTGGAGAGCGGCCAGCACGGCTACGCCTTCGCCTCGGGCCTCGCCGGCATCGCGACCGTGCTCGACCTCTTGGACAGCGGCGATCACGTCATCGCGTCCGACGACCTCTATGGCGGGACCTATCGCCTGCTGCACAAGGTCCGTCAGCGGTCGGCCGGCCTCAAGTTCACCCTGGTCGACATGGGCAATATCGCCGCGATCGAAGCGGCGATCCGGCCGGAGACCAAGCTGATCTGGATCGAGACCCCGTCGAACCCGATGCTGAAGCTGATCGATATCGAGGCGGTGGCGGCTCTCGCCAAGCGCCACGGCATCATCTCGGCCGCCGACAATACCTTCGCCTCGCCGATCGTGCAGCGGCCGATCGAGCATGGCTTCGACCTGGTGATGCATTCGGCGACCAAGTATCTGAACGGTCATTCCGACATGGTCGGCGGCATCGTCGTGGTCGGCGACAATCAGGACGTGGCCGATCGCCTGGGCTTCCTGCAGAACGCGGTCGGCGCCATCGCCGGGCCGTTCGACAGCTTTCTGGCACTGCGCGGCCTGAAGACCCTGCCGCTGCGCATGCGCCAGCATTGCGCGTCCGCGACCGAACTGGCCCATTGGCTCGAGGCCCATCCGAAGGTCGAGCGCGTGATCTATCCGGGGCTCGAAAGCCATCCGCAGCACGCACTGGCCAAGCGGCAGATGAGCGGTTTCGGCGGCATGATCACGCTGACGCTCAAGGGTGACATCAGCGACGCGCGGCGCTTCCTGGAACGGACCCATCTGTTCGCGCTGGCCGAGAGCCTGGGCGGCGTCGAAAGCCTGATCGAGCATCCGGCGATCATGACCCACGCCTCGATCCCCGCGCCGCAGCGCGCGGCACTCGGCATTTCCGATACGCTGTGCCGCCTGTCGGTCGGCATCGAGGACATCGAGGATCTGAAGGCCGATCTGAAGCACGCGCTCGGCTGATACGGGTCGAGTGCGGATAGACAAGAACCTTGGAGGAAGCGATGCGTATCGGATGGCGGCGGACGATCGGACCGGTCGCGGTGCTGATCGTCGCCTGGACGGCGAGCGTCACCTGGCGCGACGGTGCCGCGGCGTCGGGGTTGTCGGACGGCGGGCTCGCGTCGGAAGTGATCCGGGTCATCGCCGAGGGCTCCGTCTGGCTGGCGGGCGCGGTGTTCGTCATGCGACTGCTGAACATTCTGGTGTGGAACGGCGTCATCCTGCGCCGGACCGGCAGCGCGGCGACACGCCTGCTGACCGATCTGGTCAATGGGCTTATTCTGGTCTCCGCCTTCGCGGCGATCATCGCCTTCGTGCTCGACAAGCCGGTGACCGGGCTGATCGCGACCTCCGGCGTGGCGGTCGCGGTGGTCGGCTTTGCGCTGAAAAGCATGATTTCCGACCTGTTCTCGGGCATCGCCATCACGCTGGAACGCCCGTTCCGCATGGGCGACTGGATCGAGATCACCGGCGGCACCGTCGGAAAGGTCCTGAATATTTCCTGGCGGGCGACGGGGCTGCTGCTCGGCAACGGCAACTACGTGGTGGTTCCGAACGGACGCCTGTCGGAGATGGTCATCAAAGTCTACGACCGGCCGGCGACGCCGTGGCGCGACGAGATCGACATCACGCTCGGCTACGACGTCACCGCCTATCAGGTCGAGCGCATTCTGCTGTCCGCCGCCATGGATGTTCCGCAAGTGGCGGCCCAACCGAAGGCGCCCGACGTCCGGATCATCGAGTTCGGCGACAATGGGGTCAAATGGCGGCTGCGCTTCTGGGTCCCGGACTATCCGAACCAGGGTCCGATCCGCTACGCCGTTCAGCGCAACGTCCTGCGAAACCTGCATTTCTCCGGCATCGAAACGCCCGTCGCCCGGATCGATGCCCGTGTCAGTCACCCGACCGCCGCCAATCTGTCGAGCCGCGGCACTGAGGCGTTTCTCGGTCGCGTGAGCCTGTTCAACATGCTCGAAGCGGAAGAAGTGGCGGAGCTGACCCAAAGCGTCGCTTTTCGACTGGCGCTCGCGGGCACGGCCGTGGTCCGGCGCAATGAGGCCGGCGCCTCGCTGTTCCTCGTCAAGGAAGGCCTCTGCGAGGTGTTGATCCCGGACGGCGACGGCACCGAAAGAAGCGTCGCCCACCTGAAGCCCGGCGCTTTCTTCGGCGAGATGTCGCTGCTGACCGGCGCGCCCCGCAGCGCCACCGTGCGCGCCGTGGTCGACAGCATGGTCATCGAGATCGCCAAGGAGGCGCTGCAGCCGATCCTGTCGCGCCGCGAGGCCGTGGTCGAGGCCATGAGCAATGCGCTGGCCGAACGCCAGCTTCATAACGATCGGGCGGCGTTCGAGGGCGCGAGTTCGGCGGAGGCCAAAATCGCGCACCAGACGCTGGCCGGCCAGCTGTTGGGCCGCATGCGCAGCTTTTTCGGCCTGGGCGTCACGGCCGAAAAGCCGAGGATTCCCGCGGAAATTCACCACTAGGCTTAATGGTATATTAAGCTCACACTGCCATAGGGAGAGGTGGGCAGCCCAGGTCGCCCGCCCCTACCCGGCCGTCTTGAAGACGCGTCGATCGGCATCGGATCTCGGACGCGAGCATGGCAAAGTCGAACTCGGTCATCATCAAGAAGATCAAGAAGGTCGCCGCCGGTCACCATGGTGGCGCCTGGAAGGTGGCCTACGCCGACTTCGTGACCGCGATGATGGCATTCTTCCTGCTGCTCTGGCTGTTGAACGCGACGACCGACGCGCAGAAGCGCGGCATCGCCGATTATTTCTCGCCGTCGCTCGCGACCAAATCCCTGACATCGGGCGCCGGCGGCGTGCTGGGCGGCCTGACCATGACCGCCCCGGGATCCCAGGTCTCGACCTCGGCCCCGCCCGGTGTCGCGACGGCGCTCAACCAGCCGCAGGATTTCGACGACGACGACAATGCCGACGAGCCGGGCAAGGCACAGAACGACAAGGACACGAACGCGAACTCGTCCGGCTTCGCCAACGCCGACAAATCGCAGGACAATCCGAACGACCGCGCCAATGCCCTGAAGCCGAACCAGGCAAAGCAGGATGCGGCCCTGCTCGATCCGACCAAGGTCGATCTGGCCAAGGTCGACGTGTCCAAGCTGGATCTCTCCAAGCTCGATCTCAGCAAGGTCGATCCGAGCAAGATGACCCAGGAACAATTCGAGAAGCTGAAGACGGCGCGCGAGGAATCGCAGTTCGCCAAGGCCGAGCAGGAATTGCGGCAGGCGATCCAGCAGGTTCCGGACCTGAAGCAGCTGGCGCAGAATCTGGTGGTGGAGCGGACCCAGGAAGGTCTGCGCATCCAGCTGGTCGACCAGGACAAGAATTCGATGTTCCAGCTCGGCGGCACCGCCATGAACGACAAGGCCCGCGAGCTGATGGGCGCCGTCGCCCAGGCGATCGAAAAGCTGCCGAACAAGATCGCCATCACCGGGCATACGGACTCGACGCCCTTCATCCGGCCCGGGAATTATTCGAACTGGGAATTGTCGACCGACCGCGCGAACGCCAGTCGGCGCGCGCTCGAGGCGGCCGGCCTGCCGCCGGATCGGATCGAGACGGTGGTCGGCAAGGCCGATACCGACCCGATGGTCAAGGGCGACCCGGGCTCGCCGCAGAACCGCCGGATCAGCATCGTCGTGCTGCGCGACAACAAGCCGCCGCCGGCCCCCGCTGGCGCCCCTGCCGGCCAGACCGGCGGCGTGGCACCCGCGCGCCCCGCCGCGGCGGCACCGAACTAGACCATGCGTGATCTCAGGCGCGACTTCGGCCCCGCGCGCGGCATGCCCATGATCGATCCGTTCCGCGACGTCCTGACCCGGCGGGTCGCGGCCTATCTGCTGGACCTGGTCTTCATCGCGATCATCGGCGGTCTGCTGGGCATCCTGCTGACCTTTCTCGCCATTCTCAGCTTCGGTCTGTTGAGCGTGCTGTTCTTCATGCTGCCCGCCGTCGGCGTGCTCTACGGCGCGCTCACGATCGGCGGCGCCAATTCGGCGACCTGGGGCATGCGCCTCGTCTCGCTGACGGTCCGACGCACCGACGGCGGCCGCCCCGATTTCGCCCAGGCGCTGATCTTTTCGCTGCTCTTTTATGCAACGATCGCGCTGACCAGTTGGCTCATTCTTCTGGTCGCCCTGGTAACACCCCGAAAACGCGCGGTTCACGACCTGTTATCGGGTCTGGTGATCCTCCGTTCGGACGTGCCACTACCCTGAGGATCAAGCCCAAATCATGGGCAATCTTCCTGCTGGCTTATTCTCAATACCGCAGGCAATAATCAGTGGAGACAGGCTGATCGCCGGGAATTATTTCGATCGATCAGGCGATTACGTGGCACGGAAGAATACGGGACGCGTAGCATGGCGGATGAACGCGGCGATTCTGTTCTAAACGGTTACGACCCTAACGGGTTTTACTGCGAGATGTTGCGCAGTGCCGCCAATCAACCCATTCGCGATCGGCTCGCCGACCTGACGATCGACGCATTACAGCGCCGTTCGGCCGATGCCGAGGCCGAGCTCTACAACCTCGGCATTACCTTTACCGTCTATTCGGACAAGGACGCGATCGACCGCATCCTGCCGTTCGACGTGATCCCGCGCGTGCTGTCGTCGTCGGAGTGGGACCATATCGAACGCGGCGTGATCCAGCGGGTCGCCGCCATCAACCATCTGCTCGACGACATCTATCACGACGAAAAGATCCTGAAGGACGGCATCGTCCCGGCGGAACTGATCAAGGGCAATGCCAACTACCGCCCGATCATGCAGGGCGTGAAGGTGCCTCACAAATCCTATGTGAACATCTGCGGGACCGACATCGTGCGGGGCGCCGACGGCACGTTCATGGTGCTGGAGGACAATGCCCGCACGCCGTCAGGCGTCAGCTACGTCATCGAGAACCGCCACATGATGGCGCGCGCCTTTCCCGACCTGATGAACGGCATCGGCATCCGCCCGGTCGATAATTACGGCCTGATGCTCCAGGCGGCCATGCAGGAGATCGCACCGGCCGGCGTCGACGATCCGCAGGTCGTGCTGCTGTCACCCGGCACCTACAACTCGGCCTATTTCGAGCATGTCTTCCTGGCGCGCGAGATGGGCGTGCCGCTGGTCGAGGGCCGCGATCTGCTGGTCGAGAACGACCAGGTCTATATGCGGACGATCAGCGGCCTGTCGCGGGTCGACGTGATCTACCGCCGCCTGAACGACGACTTCCTGGATCCGGAGGCGTTTCTGGCCGACAGCATGCTGGGCGTGCCGGGCCTGATGCGAGCCTATCGCGCCGGCAAGGTCTCGCTCGCCAACGCGGTCGGCACCGGTGTCTCGGACGACAAGGCGGTCTATGCCTACATGCCGCGCATCATCCAATATTACCTCGGCGAGGAAGCGATCCTGCCGAATGTCGAGACCAATATCTGCCGGGAGCCGGACGCGCTCCAATATACGCTCGACAACATGCATAACCTGGTGGTGAAGCCGGTCGGCGAGGCCGGCGGCTACGGCATCACCATCGGGCCGAAGGCGACCAAGGACGAGTTGGCCGAGGCGCGGGCAAAGCTGATCGCCGATCCGTCCAACTACATCAGTCAACCCGTGATCAGCCTGTCGGTGTCGCCGACCCTGGTCGATGGCGGCATCGAAGGGCGCCACGTCGATCTGCGACCCTTCGCAATCACCGGCGAAAAGACCTGGGTCCTGCCCGGGGGCCTCACCCGCGTCGCTCTGAGACGCGGCTCGCTTGTCGTCAATTCTTCGCAGGGGGGCGGGTCGAAAGACACGTGGGTCCTTGAGTAGCCTCCTCTCCCGCTATGCCGAATGCATCTTCTGGCTCGCTCGCTTCGTCGAGCGCGCCGAGGACCTTGCCCGCATTCTCGACGTCAACGAGACGTTCAGCCGCGATGCGCGCGGCAGCCAGAACTGGCTGTCGATCGTCCAGTTGCACGCCGACGAGAAGCGATTCTTCGAAAAGCACCCGATCGCCACCGCCGACGCGGTGATCCGGTTCTATGTGACCGACATCGAGAACCCGACCTCGATCATCTGGGCGATCCGGGCGGCGCGCGAGAATGCGCGCACGCTGCGGCCCCTGATCTCGACCGAGATGTGGGTCCAGCTCAACGTCTTCTACAACCGCCTGAAGGCAATCGACAAAGCCGAGCTGGCGCCCGGCGCCATGACCCGGCTGCTGTCCTGGATCAAGGAATCCTGCCAGACCCATACCGGCATTACCGAGGGCACGTTCTTCCGGGACCAGGGTTGGTATTTCTATCAGCTCGGCCGCTATATCGAGCGCGCCGATCAGACGACGCGCCTGCTCGACATCAAATACCACCTGCTGCTGCCGAAGACGGCCGATGTCGGCTCGCCGATCGACGCCAGCCAATGGAGCGCGCTGCTGCGCTCGGCCGCGGGCTATCATGCCTTCCGGCGACTGCATTCGAACGGCATCACGCCGGCGCGCGTCGCGGGCTTCCTGCTGCTGAACCACCGTTTCCCCCGCTCGGTCTATCTCTGCCTGCGCGAGGTCGATACCAATCTCAGCGAACTCCGCTCGCGCTATTCGCTGCGCGGCGGCACGGATGCCTGCAGTTCCGTCGACGAGTTGCACGCCATCCTCTCGACCAAGACGATCGACGAGATTCTGCACGCGGGGCTGCATGAGTTCATCGATCTGATACAATGCCAATTGTCCGACATCACGAACCATCTGGCGGTCGCCTTCTTCGGCGCGCTGCCGACGGTGCCCGATGCCGAGGCCCTGTCACCGTCGCAATAGGCATTGCCCCACGATGAACAAGCCGCTCGTCTCTCCGCTGCATCATTTTTACCGGACGAGTTCACAGCCCTGCCCTTATCTGGACGGGTTCATCGAGCGCAAGGTCATCACCGAACTGGGCGGCGCCGCACCGCAGGCGCTCTATAACGATCTGTCCCGCGCCGGGTTTCGCCGGTCGCATCAGCTGGCCTATCGGCCGGCCTGCCCGACCTGTACCGCCTGCGTGCCGGTCCGGGTCGATGTCGCCGGCTTCGTCCAGGGCCGCTCGATCAAGCGGCTGGCCGCCGCCAATGCCGACCTCATGGTCGAGACGGTCGCCCCCCACGGCTCGGTCGAGCAGTTCCGGCTGTTCACCCGCTACCAGCTCGCCCGGCACGCCGAAAGCGACATGGCCAACATGGGCTTCAGCGATTATCGCGCGATGATCGAGGACAGCCCGGTTTCGACCCGGCTCGTGACGCTGCGCGAGCGCACCGGCAATCTGGTCGGCGTCTGCCTGACCGACGACCTCGATGACGGCGCCTCGGCCGTCTATAGTTTCTACGACCCGGATCAGCCCAAGCGCAGCCTGGGGACCTGGCTGGTGGTCGAGCTGATCCGGCGCGCCCAGGCGCTCGGCCGACCCTATGTCTATCTGGGCTACTGGATCGCCGGCAGCCGCAAGATGGCCTACAAGACCCGCTTCCAGCCTTTGGAGGCGCTGGGCGCCAAGGGTTGGGCGCCGTTCGTCGGGGGCTGATCCGCGTCGACGCGGAGTGATCCCGCCGCTTCACCATTCCACCAGATGGCTCCATACTCAGACGAAATGAGCGGGAGGAAAACGGCATGCGGTTGAAAGACAAGGTCGCCATCGTGACCGGCGGCGGTTCGGGCTTCGGCGAGGGCATCGCCAAGCGCTTCGCCGACGAGGGTGCCAGGCTGGTCATCGCCGACATCCAGGCCCAGGGCGGCATGCGCGTCTGTGCCGAAATCGACAAGAAACATCGCGCGGCGACCGCCTGCTTCCATCAGACCGATGTCGCGTCCGATGCCTCCGTCGCGGGCCTGATCGCGGCGGCGCTCGATTATCACGGCCGCATCGACATCATGATCAACAATGCCGGCATCACCCATCTCAACCGGCCGATGACCGAAGTCGGCGAGGCCGAGTTCGACCGGATCTTCGCGGTCAACGTCAAATCGATCTATCTGTCGGCCATCCATGTCCTGCCGGTATTCCGGCGCCAGGGCGGCGGCGGCGTGATCATCAATACCGCGTCGACCGCCGGCCTCAGGCCCAGGCCCGGCCTCGCCTGGTACAACGGCTCCAAAGGCGCCGCGATCTCGCTGACCAAGGCGATGGCGATCGAGCTGGCGCCGGAAAATATCCGCGTCAATGCGATCTGCCCGGTCGCCGGCGAGACGCCGCTGCTGGGCCAATTCATGGGCGGCGACACACCGGAGCTGCGCGAGAAATTCCGCGCCAGCGTTCCGATCGGCCGCCTGTCGACACCGACCGACATCGCCAACGCGGCGCTCTATCTCGCGTCCGACGAGGGGTCGTTCCTGACCGGCGTGGCGCTCGAGGTCGATGGCGGCCGCTGCATCTGATGCATATCGGCGCCCTTGCCCTCGTCGTCCGCGACTATGACGAGGCGCTGGCGTTCTATGTCGGCAAGCTGGGCTTCACCCTGATCGAAGACACGGTGCAAGGACCCGACAAGCGTTGGGTCCTCGTCGCCCCACCGGGCAGCGCCGAGGCCCGGCTGCTGCTGGCCAAGGCGGCGACGCCGGACCAGGCGGCGCGGATCGGCGACCAGACCGGCGGACGCGTCTTTCTGTTTCTGCACACCGACGATTTTCAGCGCGACCATCAACGGATGAGCGCCCAAGGCGTACGCTTCCTCGACGCACCGCGAACGGAGTCCTACGGCACCGTCGCGGTGTTCGAGGATCTCTACGGCAACCGGTGGGATCTGCTTCAATCCACCGCGTAGTCGTAGTTGCCGGCGTGCCAACGATAAACGACATAGCCGCGTGCGGTCACATCGCCCTTGGCGGCGAAGCCTATGGTGCCCAGCACGGTATCGGCCTTGCCGGCTCGATGCCCAGCGCCTTCAAACGCTTCTGCGTCTCCTGGGCCAGCCCCGGGCCGTGGGAACTCTTGTCATTCAGGACCGCGACCCTCTTGTCCTTGAAATGGGCGGCGATGTAGTCGCGGCGACGATGCCCTGCTGATCGTCGCACCCACAACGCGTGCGCGCGCGGAACGGCGTAAAGCGGGATAGACGGTCGACCGCCAAAAGTTGTTGCAACCTTCAGGTGTCGCGCTTAACCTCTCTGTCATCCGCTATACAGGATTTAAGTCCGATATACCGGACACACGGTCGTTGCTTTGGCCGAACCGATAGCGTTTGGCCGATCGTCCGAATCTATCCGATGCAATGACCCGCGCCGAGGGCCCGGTCTTGCATTTATCGCTTCCCACCAATCGAGAGAAATCTCTCTAGGGTTGTCGAACCCGCTTGCCTGGAACGTTCGGACATCCGCAGCTCTAGAGGGTGCGGAAAGGAGGCTTCGTCACAGGAGGAAACAAGATGGAACGACGTCATTTCCTGAAAGCCGGTGCTGCGGGCGCCGGCACCATGGCCGGGCTGCTGGCCCTCAGCGGCAAGTCGCAGGCACAGGCCAAGGCCGAACTCGTCGCGGCGGCAGGCGGCTCGGCCGGGACGGATCTCTTGATCCTCAACCCGTCGAGCCCGCAGTTCCGCGGCCTCACCCAGGGGTTCAACCGCCGCTGGACCGCGCCCAATGCCGCGGTCGTCTTCGTGCCTTTGACCGAACATGGCGCGGCCGAAGCGCTCGCCAATGTGATCGGCGGCGGCTGGGCGCAGAACTTCCGCGTGCGCGGCGGCGGGCATTGCTACGAGGATTTCGTCTTCAACGCCGACACGCGGGCGATCATCGACGTCAGCCTGCTGAATGCCATCGGCTATGACCAGGCCCGCGGCTGCTATTTCGCTCAGGCCGGCGGGACGACCTGGGATCTCTATCGGCACCTCTACTGGCAATTCGGCAAGACCCTGCCGGCCGGCTCCTGCTACTCGGTCGGCCTCGGCGGCCATATCTGCGGCGGCGGCTACGGGCTGATGTCCCGCGCCTTCGGCCTGACGGTCGACTGGCTGACCGGGGTGACGGTCGCGACCGTCGGCCAGGGCGACAAGGTCCAGCTCAATCAGGTCACGAATAAATCGACCGATCCCAATGATCAGCTGCTCTATTGGGCACATACCGGCGGCGGCGGCGGCAATTTCGGCATCATCACCCGCTATGAATTCCAGACCCTGCCGACAGCACCGCAGAACGCCGAACTGATCGTGCTGGCCTGGAACTGGACCGACATCATCGCCGGCGGCGGCGCCTCCTATCTGGGCGGCATTCTCACGTTCTTCGAGGATCTGACACGGAACGGCGGCAACAGCATCTTCGGCCTGCTGAAGCTCAACCACGCTAGCGCCGGACAGGTGAAGATCATCGTCCAGGCCAACTACGACGGCCCGATCGGATCGAGCACGGTCATGCCCCAGGTGAACGGCCTGCTGGCGAAACACGGCGTCGCCAACGTCGTGGCGCCCCGGGGTGCGGTCATCGGCCATCCGGTCGCGGCGCCCAGTTCCGAGGCCTATGTCAACTATCGCTGGTGGGAAGTCGTGCAGGACCTGAACGGCTCCGGCGACAATCAGAAAGGCAAGTACAAGTCCGCCTACATGCGCGCCGGCTTTCCGGCGGCCCAGATCCAGACGATCTACAAATACCTGACCCAGACCCGCACCGACGGATCCGGCAAGGCGGTCGACCTTTCCGCCTCGCTGGTTCAGGTCGATAGCTACGCCGGCCAGATCAATGCCGTGGCGCCCACGGCGACGGCGGTGTGGCAGCGCAGCTCGATCTTCAAGCTGCAATACCAGACCTATTGGCAGGACCAGACCGAGGGCCCGAGCGCCAATGGCGACAATCACATCGCCTGGATCCGCGACTTCTATGGCGAGATGTACGGCGCCTATGGCGGCATCCCCGATCCCGCCAGGGACCCGACCAACAATGTCGACGGCTGTTACGTGAACTATCCGGACGTCGATCTCAACCGAGCGGGGCCATCGACGGCGCTTCGGCTTTATTACGGCGGCAACCTGCCCCGGCTGATCCAAGCCAAACACGCCTGGGACCCGAACAACCGCTTCCATCACAGCCAATCCATCCCGGTGGCCTGACGGGGGAAGCGCGGGCGACTTGGTCGCCCGCGCCTTGTCCTAGAGCGCGATGACATGAGGTCGGACCGACCTCATGTCTGAATCGCCCTCTAAATCATATATTTAGAGACTGATTCACCGATCAAACCGAGCCGGTTTGATCGGATCAGGCTCTAGATCAGAAAGGCCAGCCGCGCCGGGCTGCCGACCGGAACATATTGACCGGTGAACACGGGCCTGCCGGTCTCGGGGTCGAGCCGGAAGATGGTGATCGCGTCGCTGCGCTGGTTCGTCGCGTAGAAGAAATGGCCGGTCGGGTCGATCGCGAAGCTGCGCGGATAGTCGCCTTCGGTCTGGGTATGGCCGACCAGGGTCAGGCCCCCGCCCGCGTCGATGGCGAACGTGGCGATGCTGTCGTGGAGACGGTTGGCGGCATAGAGAAAGCGGCCATCGGCCGACAGACCGACTTCCGAGCCATAGCTGGTGCCGACGAAGCCGGACGGCAACGCCGATACGGTCTGCAGCGGGGTCAGGGCGCCCGTGCGGCCGTTATAGCCATAGGCGGACAGGGTCGAGCTTTCCTCGGTCAGGACATAGACCTGGCGGCCATTGGGATGAAACGCCAGATGGCGCGGGCCGGCGCCGGGCGGCAGGCTGGTGAAGGGCACCGCGGCCGGCGACAGGGTGCCGGCCGCCTCGTTGAAGCGCCAGGAATAGATCCGGTCCTGTCCCAGATCGACGTGCAGCACGAACTGGCCCGAGGGATCGCTATGGATGAAGTGGGCATGGGGCGCATCATGGCCGCTGTCGGCGAAACTGCCCGGCGGCGCGCCGGTCGGCGTCGTCGGCCCGATATTGCCGCTGTCGAGCTTGACGTCGGTCGCCGCTCCCAGACTGCCGTCGGACCGGATCGGCAGCACCGCGATCGAGCCGCCGCCGTAGTTCGCGACGAACAGGAATTTACCCGACGGGTGCGGGTTGAGATGGACCGGCGAGGCCCCCTGGGAGCTCACCGCATTCAGCGGCGTCAGATCGCCATTCTGGCGATCGATGCGAAAGGCGCTGACCGAGCCGCTGGTCGTCCCGTTGAAATTGGCGATCTCGTTGGCGGCATAAAGATACCGGCGGCTGAGATCGAAACTGATCCAGGACGGGTTGGCGATACCGGCGAACAGTTTCAGCTGTGTCAGGCCCCCGGTCCGGAGGTTGACGTTGAACAGGTAGATGCCGCCGCCGTTGGGCGTATAACAGCCGGCATAGGCCAGCACGCCGCCGCCGTAGAGCTGCGGTGCGGCCGCAGCCGCATACAATGTCTTCGGCGCCAGGCTCGCCGCCGTCACCGCCGCCGCGCCGGCGATCAGTTCGCGACGCGAGAAACCTTTGAGCACCGAGTCGTTTCGAGTGTTCTTGGTCATGATCCATCCCTCCGCTGTCGACCTCTCGGCCTTGGTTCTGCGCAGGGAAGATGCGGACGAAACCGGATTTGATGTTGGCCCTGCCCCTTTGCGGGTCATGTGCTCGCGAACATGCTGCCAGGCCTTGGTGTCCGAAATATCGGACATAACTCCGGTATGCCGGATATGCTAGCGTGCAGCGGGCGTGGCGTCAATCGTCACCCGCGAAGGTTGCTTGGCGGTTCTATTCGATTCGCGTCGCCGAAGGCCTTAGCCGGGCATTAACCAAGCCGCCTTAGGCTCGCCCCATTGCCGCAGCCGGAACGGACCCTCGCCCATGCCTTTCGCCACTCAGAATCTGGAAATCAATTCACTGTTTCCGACGCCGCTGATCATCCTGCAGCTCGCCAGCGAGGACGGCGCGAACGAGCGGCTGAAGCAGCGCATCCTGGCGCGGGCGGAGAGTCATCCCTCGGTGCTGAAGAGCAATCGCGGCGGCTGGCAGTCGGACACGGATTTCACCGACTGGGCCGGACCCGACGGCGAGGCGATGCTGACCGTCGCCAGCGAGACCGCGACCAAGATCAGCGCGACCCAGACCGCGGACGGCTTCGCACCGGCAGCCTTCCCCTGGAAGATGAACGCCTGGGCCAACGTCAATCGAGCCGGCAACACCAACGACATGCATACCCATGCCGGCGCCTATTGGTCCGGCGTCTATTACGTCGATGACGGCGGCGTCGAGGTCGGCGGTGCCTTGGAACTGATGGACCCGCGCGGCGTCACGCCGATGATGTATGCCCCGCTCATCCGCATCGGCATCAAGGGCTGCATCACCGCCGGCGGCTCCGAGACCTTCCAGCCCCGGACCGGCAACATGGTGCTGTTCCCGGCTTGGCTGTTCCACGCCGTGCAGCCCTATCTGGGTGACAGCGTGCGGATCTCGGTGGCGTTCAATCTGGGGATCTAGATTTCTTTCGTCTATTGAAATCAGCAGGTTACCCTAACGCTCCGTCATGCCCGGGCTTGACCCGGGCATCCACGCCCCTCCGCCTGAGCCCTGTTCTGCCGTGAAATCGCCTTGCCCAACCGCGTGGATGGCCGGGTCAAGCCCGGCCATGACGATGTAAAAGACCAACCATCTGAAATGAAACAGAAAGATATGTACATAGCCTAGCGCGAAAGCGGGAATGACGAAGAAAACTAGCCTTCGAATCTTGTCGGCCGCGGGAAGCCGTTCGGCACCATGCGGCCGGACGAGCCCCGTCCGGTCTTCCAGGCGGTCAGGTCCGGCTCGGTCCGCACGCGCGAGCCGGACGGCCAGTTCAGCCCCTCGGCCAGCGTGATGATCTTGGCGTCGGCCAGGCCGCCATCCTTGTATTTCTGCAGGATGACGCCGCGCCCCCTGGTCATCTCCGGGATGTCGGCGAGCGGCAGGATCAGCAGTTTGCGGTTCTCGCCGACCAGCGCCAGCGCGTCGCCGGTGAACGGCAGGCAGAAGCGCGCCGTCACCTTCTCGGCCGGGTTCATCACCTGCTTGCCGGCGCGGGTCTGGGCCTGGGCCTCGTCCTGGTTCACGATGAAGCCGCGGCCGTCGGTCGAGACCAGCATCATCTTCTCGCCGGGCCGATAGATCCGAAGCGCCACGATCTCCGCCTCGTTCGGCAGGTCGATCATCAGCTTCAACGGTTCGCCATGGCCGCGACCGCCGGGCAGCTTGTCGATGCCGAGCGTGAAGAACCGGCCGTTGGAGGCGAAGATCAGCAGCCGGTCGGTCGTCTGGGTTTCGAGCGCGAAGCGCGGCCCGTCGCCCTCCTTGTAGCGCTGGTCGGCCAGGGGCACGTTGTGACCCTTGACCGCGCGGATCCAGCCCTTGTCGGAGCAGAGCACGGTGACCGGCTCGCGCTCGACGAGCGCATGGACCGGCACGATGATGGCGGACGGTGCACCGCCCAGTTCGGTGCGGCGCCGGCCGAGTTCGGTCTGCCGGCCGAATTCCTCGTTGATCTCGACCACTTCCCGGTCGATCGCCTGCCAGCGCAGGCCCTCGTCGGCCAGCAGCGTCTCGATGCCGGTCGCCTCGAGCGCCAGCGCGTCCAGTTCCTGCTGGATCGCGATCTGTTCGAGCTTGTGCAGGGCACGGAGCCGGAGGTTCAGGATCGCCTCGGCCTGCAGGTCGGTCAGGTCGAACCGCTCGATCAGCGCCGGCTTCGGTGCATCCGCCTCGCGGATGATCCTGATCACCTCGTCGACGTTCAGATAGACCACCATCTGGCCGCGCAGGATCTCCATCCGGCGGCTGATTTCGTCCAGGCGGTTGCGCGACCGGCGTTCCAGCACGACCAGGCGATGGTCGAGGAACTCGCGCAGCGCCTCCTTCAGGCTCAAGACCCGGGGCACGCCCTTGGAATCGATGACGTTGAGATTGAGCGGGATGCGGACTTCGAGATCGGTCGAGCGGAACAGCGACTCCATCAGCACATCGGGATCGACATTGCGGGTCTTGGGCTCGAATACCAGGCGGATCTGTTCGGCCGATTCCTCGCGGATATCGGCCAAGAGCGGCAGCTTCTTCTCCTCCAGCAGCTCGGCGATCTTCTCGATCAGCCGGGCCTTGGGGACCATGTAGGGGATCTCGGTGACGACGATCTGATAGGCGCCGAGCGGCAGCGCCTCCTTTTCCCAGCGCGCGCGCAGGCGGAAGCTGCCGCGGCCGGTGGCGTAGGCCTGGCGGATGTTCTCCGCCGTCTCGACCAGCACGCCGCCGGTCGGAAAATCGGGTCCTTGCACCGCCGTCGCCAGCGCGTCGATCGAGCAATCGGGCTGGGCGATGATCAGCCGCATGGCGTCGCACAGCTCACCGACATTGTGCGGCGGGATGCTGGTCGCCATGCCGACCGCGATGCCGGTCGAGCCATTGGCCAGCAGATTCGGGAAGCGCGACGGCAGCACGACCGGCTCTTCGCCCTCGCCGTCGTAGGTGTCCCGGAAATCGACCGTGTCGCTCTCGATGCCATCCATCAGCGCGCGCGCGACGGTGGTGAGCCGGCTCTCGGTGTATCGCATGGCCGCGGCGTTATCGCCGTCGACATTGCCGAAATTGCCCTGGCCGTCGATCAGCGGATAGCGCACCGCGAAATCCTGGGCCAGGCGCACCAGCGCCTCATAGATCGAGGCGTCGCCGTGCGGATGGTATTTGCCGATGACGTCGCCGACGACGCGGGCGCATTTCTTATAGCCGGAACCGGGGTCGAGCTTCAGCTGACGCATCGCCCACAGGATGCGGCGATGGACCGGTTTCAGCCCGTCGCGCACGTCCGGCAGCGAGCGCGCCATGATGGTGGACAGCGCATAGGACAGATACCGCTCCGACAAGGCATCGTGCAGTTCGGTATCGCGGATTTCGCCGGCGAGAGAAGTCGAGGCCATGGGTGCTCTTGTGCTTGAAACAGGCGGTCGGACGATTTTTTCTCCGTCATTCCCGCGAAAGCGGAAATCCAGCACTTACGCGCGACAGCGCGGACAAGGAGTCTTGTCGCCGCAGACGCGGCTCATCGCTGGATTCCCGCTTTCGCGGGAATGACGGAACAAGTCATGTACTACGAGATATGGCCACGAGCCGCCCGATTCGGTCAACATATCGTGTGCGGGCCGGCGGCAATCCCTGCCCGCGCGGCGCCAGGGCCTGGCGTTCGAGGAAGCTTGCGGTCAGGGTCAGCCCGTCCAGCAGATCCTCGATATCCGATCCCTCGCGCCCCTGCCCGCCCAACAGACGCGGCAGGGTCAGGAGCTTGTCGCGATAGGCAAAGCCCGCTGCCCGGCTGACCGCCCGGCCCGTGCGCGGCGAGACCCAGGCGAGATCGTCGGTCGTGCCGGTCACGGCGCAGACGGTGAGGTCCAGGCCGTAGCCGAGTTCGGTCAGGAGCTCGAGTTCCCAATGCAGATGGGCGGCGGCATAACCGTCGTCGCGGTCGAGATGGCCCAGCAGGCGCACCAGCCCGTCGAACGCCGCCGGATGCGGTTCGCGCTCCGGCAGGGTCAGTTCGGCGAGCGAGACCGCCGCCTCCAGGCAGCCGAGCCGCAGCGGATCGTCGAGCAGGCCCGCGACATAGCTGGTGCCGGGGTCGATCGTCAGATGGCCCAGATGTTCCTCGAGCCGCGCGCGCCAGGTCGCGGTGACCAGCGTGCCCGGCTCATAGGCGCCGCGCTGCCGGCTTTTCGCCCCGCCGCGCACCAGACCGCGCTGACGGCCTTGCGTGCGGGTCAGCAGCGTCACGATCAGGCTGCCCTCGCCTTGTTTGCGGGCGCCCAGCACGATGGCCTGATCGGTCCAGTCCATCAGCTTCGGCTATCAGTGATCGAATTCGAGTCCGATGGCGGCATAGCGCTCGCGGTCCTCGGCCCAATCCTCGCGCACCTTGATGAACAGGAACAGATGGACCTTGCGCTCCAGCATCTTTTCGAATTCGAGCCTGGACCGTTCGCCCAGGCGCTTGATCTGCCGGCCGCCCTTGCCCAGCACGATCGCCTTCTGACTGGCGCGCTGGACATAGACGACCTGGGAAATCTTGACGCTGCCGTCCTTGAGCTCTTCCCAGCTCTCCGTCTCGACCGTCGTCTCGTACGGCAGCTCGTCATGGAGTTGCAGGAACAATTGCTCGCGCGTGACTTCAGCCGCCAGCAGGCGCTGCGGGATGTCCGACAATTGATCGCCGGGGAACAGCCACGGGCCGGTCGGCAGGCGGTCCAGCAGGTATTTCTCGATATCGGCGACGCCGTCGCCGCTCAGGCCCGAGATCATGAAGATCCGGTCGAAAATGCCTTCCAGATCGAGCGTGCCGGCCAGCTGCAGCAGCTTTTCATGGCGCGTGGCGTCGATCTTGTTGAGCGCCAGCACGGCGCGGCGGCCGGCCTCCTTCAGCCCCGAAACGATCGACTTCACCTCGTCGGTCAGGCCGTCCTCGGCATCGATCAGCAACAGCACCACGTCGGCATCGGCGGCCCCGCTCCAGGCGGCCGCGACCATGGCGCGGTCGAGCCGGCGCTTGGGGCGGAAGATGCCGGGCGTATCGATATAGATGATCTGGGCCGCATCGAGCACCTGGATGCCGAGCACGCGGGTCCGCGTCGTCTGCACCTTGGGTGAGACGATCGACAGCTTGGCGCCGACCAGCCGGTTGAGCAGCGTCGATTTTCCGGCATTGGGCGCGCCCAGAATGGCGACATAGCCGCATTTGGTCGGGCCGCGGGGCGTCTCGTCGGACGGCGGGACGCCCGTCGGTTCGGTCGTCATGGGGTCTCTCCTTGGGCACCGCGGATGCGGGCCAGCAATAGTCCGGCGGCGGCCGATTCGGCCAGGCGTTTGGAGGCACCGCTCGCCATTTCCTCGCCCTCGCCCTCGACCGAGGCCGAGACGGTGAAGATGGGCTGATGCGGCGGGCCATCGGTCTTGATCAGGCGATAGATCGGCAAGGGGCGGCCTCGTGCCTGCGCCCATTCCTGCAGTCCGGTCTTGGCGTCCTTGGGCGGCGACAGCGTCGCATTCATCCGGCCGCTCCAATGCTGCGTCACGAAGCGCCGCGCCGTCTCCAGCCCGCCATCGACATAGAGCGCCGCGATGATCGCCTCGCACACATCCGCCAACAGGCTGGGATTATAGCGGCCGACGCCGTCTTCCAGCGTGGGCAGCCGGACATGCTGGGCCAGGTCGATTTCATCGGCGATCGACGCCAGGGTTTCCTTGCGCACCAGCTCGGCATGGCGGCGCGCCAGCGCCCCCTCCGGTTCGCGCGGGAATGCCGCCATCAGCATCTCGGCCACCAGCAGACCCAGCACCCGATCGCCCAGGAATTCCAGGCGCTCATAGCCCAACGACCGGCGCGTGCCGCGGCGATCGCGCCGCCCGCCGGCGACATAGGCGGCGCTGCGGTGGGTCAGCGCCTCTTCCAGCAGATCGGGATCGGCGAAGGGATGGGCGAGCGTCGCCTCCAGCGTCGAGCGGAGGCCGGGGGCCGTCACCTGCCCGCTCATCGCACGATCCGCATGACGCGCTCCCAGCGGACGCGCGCCGGCCATTCCCAGATCTTCCACCAGGCCTCGTGCGGCACGATCGACAGAAAGCGCAGATCGGCGCGACCGACGATGTTTTCGAGCGGGATATAACCGACCTTGGTCAGCATGCGGCTGTCCTGGGAATGTTCGCGGTTGTCGCCCATGGCGAAGACATGGCCGTCGGGCACGACATAGGAGCTGGTATCGTCGAGCGGGCCGTCGTCTTTCTCCTGCATGATCTCGTGGGCGACGCCGTTCGGCAGCGTCTCGACAAAGCGCCGGAACGCGAGCCGGGTCTGGCCGTCTTCGACCACAAGATCGGCCATCGGCTCGCGCCGGACCGGTTCGCCATTGATGTTGAGCACGCCGCCGATCATCTGCACCTGATCGCCCGGCAAGCCGATAATTCGCTTGATATAGTCCTGCTCGGGGTCGGCAGGTAGCCGGAAGACCGCAACGTCGCCCCGCGTCGGCAGACGGCCGAACAGCCGGCCGCCGATCGGCGGTGCCCAGAACGGCAGCGAAAAGCGGTTGAAGCCATAGGCGAACTTGGCGACGAAGACATAGTCGCCGACCAGCAAGGTCGGCACCATCGAGCCGGACGGGATCGAAAACGGCTGATAGACCAAGCTGCGGAATACCAGCGCCAGCAGCACCGCCCACAGGATCGTGCGCAGCGTATCGGCCGGCCTATTATCCCGTGTCCGTCGGCGTCTGGTCATGCGGCCATCAAGCCGACGGCGCCCGGCGGCGTCAAGCGCCGGCGGCCTGGTGGGTAAAATCAGACGGATTCTTCAGTTTGATTTTAGCACAACCCATTAATCAGGTGGACCGATTCACCTCATGCTTGGGAAGCAAGCGTTTAGGATCGGACCGCTAGCGGACCGCGGTGAACATCCGCGAGAAGCGGATGGCCCAGGGCCATTCCCAGAACTGGTACCAGGGCGCCACGTTGTCGTTGTAGGAGAAGAAACGGAACTCGGCGCGGCCGACCAGGTTCTCCAGCGGCACGAAGCCCACGCCGTCGTTGCGCGGCGGCACGCGGCTATCCAACGAATTGTCGCGATTGTCGCCCATGGCGAACACGCTGTCGGCCGGCACTTCGAACACCGGCGTGTTGTCGTAGGTCCCGGTGCCCGGCTGGCGCAGCTTCAGGATCGGATGCTGCAACCCTTCCGGCAGGGTCTCGGTGAACTGCGGCGTGACCACGTTGTGCTGATATTCGTCATCGAAGAAGTCTTCGGCCCGCTTCAGCTCGACCGGCTTGCCGTTCACGTTCAGCACGCCATCGACCATCTGGATCTTGTCGCCGGGCAGTCCGATGATGCGCTTGATATAGTCGACCGACGGATCGCGCGGCAGCTTGAACACGGCGACATCGCCCCGCGCCGGCAGGCGGCCCAGGATCCGGCCCGAGAACGGCGGGTGGAACAGCGGGAAGGAATAGCGGCTGAAGCCGTAGGAATATTTCGAGACGAAGACGTAGTCGCCGATCAGCAAGGTCGGAATCATCGAGCCGGATGGAATGTTGAACGGCTCGAAGGCGAAGGTGCGTAAAACCAGCACCGCCAGACCGACGGTGACGATGGTCCTGATGATCTCGAACAAGCTCTCGCCGCTCTTCGCCTTGCTGTTACTTACGGTGGCCATCGGGACTCGCGGGTTCGGGGTTATCAGGCTGCATCAAGCGCGGCGCAAGGCCGAAGGTCAAGCAATCGCGGGGACCGCGACAATCATGACCATCGCCTCGGCCAGCGGCGGCTCGTCGGTCAGGGTCAGATGGATCTGGGCGATCATGCCGGGTGGGGTCATGGCATCGAGCCTCGCCTTGGCCCCTCCGGTCAGCAGCAGGGTCGGCTGGCCGCTGGGCAGATTGACCACGCCGATGTCACGCCAATAGACCCCGGCGCGAAAGCCGGTGCCGAGCGCCTTGGAGCAGGCCTCCTTGGCGGCATAGCGCTTGGCGTAGGTCGCAGCCTTCTGGGCACGGCGCTCGGCCTTCTCGATCTCGACCGGCGTGAAACAGCGCTCGGTGAATTTGCTGCCGTAGCGCGACAGCGTCTTTTCGATGCGGCGGATGTCGATGAGATCCGTGCCGAGGCCGAGGATCATCATGCGCGCGCCGCGTTCATGGTCAGGCGCATGCGCCGGATCGCGGGACCGAGCCCGACGAAGATCGCCTCGCCGATCAGGAAATGGCCGATATTGAGCTCCGCCACCTCCGGCAGGGCCGCGACATCGCCGACCGTCTCGAAATCGAGGCCGTGGCCGGCATGGATTTCCAGCCCCAACCCATGGCCATGGGCCGCCGCCTCGGCCATGCGCTTCAGTTCGGCCGCGCGCAGGGCCCCGGCCGCCGCGTGGCAATAGGGTCCGGTATGCAGCTCGACCACCGGCGCGCCCAGGCGTGCCGCCATGTCGAGCTGCGGACGGTCGGGGGCGATGAACAGGGACACGCGGATGCCGGCGTCGCGCAGCTTGGCGATGATCGGCGCCAGATGATTATGGCCGCCGACCACGTCCAGTCCGCCCTCGGTCGTACGCTCCTCGCGCCGTTCCGGTACCAGGCAGGCTGCGTGGGGCCGGTGCTTCAGCGCGATCGCGAGCATTTCCCCGGTCGCGGCCATCTCGAAATTGAGCGGCAGGCCGATCTCGGCCGTCAGGCGCTCGATATCGCTGTCGGCGATGTGGCGCCGGTCCTCGCGCAGATGCGCGGTAATGCCGTCGGCCCCGGCCTCGGCCGCGAGCAGCGCCGCGCGCACCGGGTCCGGATGCGTCCCGCCGCGGGCGTTCCGGACGGTCGCCACATGGTCGATATTGACGCCGAGCCGCAGATGCTGATGGACGTACGGCATGGATTCTCTGGTCCTAGTGGGTAAAATCAGGCGGATGAATCCGTCTGATTTTACCACAACTTATTGATCTGGTGGCTACGCGCGACGAACGCCGTCAGCCGCGCGCGCGTTCCACCGAATTGATCGACGGCATCGCCCGCAGCGCCGCGATCAGGTTGGTCAGATGCTTCACATCCTTGACCTCGATATCCACCAGGATCTCGAAGAAGTCGTTCGACCGGTTGGTGATCTTGAGGTTGGTGATATTGCCGGCGTTCTTGCCGATCACCGTCGTCAAATTGCCGAGCGCGCCCGGCTCGTTGCCCAGCATGACCGAGATCCGGCCGATATGGCCCGGCCCGTCATCGGCCTGATCCCAGGCGACGTCGAGCCAGCGTTCCGGCGTATCGGCGAAGCTTTCCAGCGTGTCGCAATCGATCGTGTGGATGGTGACGCCCTTGCCCGTGGTGACGATGCCGACGATGCGGTCGCCCGGCAGCGGATGGCAGCAGCCGGCGTAGTGCAGCGCCATGCCCGGGATCAGGCCGCGGATCGGTACCGCATTATCGGACGCCTTGGACCGCGGCCTGGACAGCGGCACGATCTTGGCGGTCTTGGGCTCGATGCGGTTGGGATAGACCGCGTTCAGCACCTCGCCCTTGGTGACCAGCCCCTCGCCGACAGCGGCATAGAGATCGTCGACCGTGGTGACGCTGAAATTCTTGGTGACCGCCTCCAGCGCCTTTTCCGACAGATCCTGATGCTCGTGGCGGAACGCCTTGCTGAGGATCGCCTTGCCCAGGTCCAGATACTGGGCGCGCTGCTGGGAGCGGATGAAGCGGCGGATGCGCGCACGCGCCTTGCCCGTGACGACGAAGCGTTCCCACGTCGGCGACGGCGTCTGCGCCTTCGACGTGATGATCTCGACCTGATCGCCGTTCGCCAGCTGCGAGCGCAGCGGCACGATGCGGCCGTTGATCTTGGCGCCGACGCAGGTGTCGCCGACCTGGCTATGGACCGCGTAGGCGAAATCGACCGGCGTGGCACCGCGCGGCAGCGCGATCAGATCGCCCTTGGGGGTGAAGCAGAACACCTGGTCCTGGAACATCTCGAGCTTGGTGTTCTCGAGAAACTCCTCCGGCCCCGATGCGTGTTCCAGAATATCGAGCAGCTCGCGCAGCCAGCGATATTGCTTGCCCTCGGTCCGGCCGCCGTCCTGCTTGTAGCTCCAATGGGCCGCGACGCCGAGCTCGGCCACCTCATGCATCTCGCGCGTGCGGATCTGCACCTCGATGCGCTGCCGCTCCGGCCCGATGATGCCGGTATGCAGCGAACGATAGTCATTCGGCTTCGGCGTCGAGATGTAATCCTTGAAGCGGCCGGGCACGACCGGGTAGTGGCTGTGGATGACGCCGAGCGCCTGGTAGCACTCGCCGACCGTCTCGACCGTGATGCGGAACGCCATGATGTCGGACAGTTGCTCGAAGCCGACATTCTTGCGCTGCATCTTGCGCCAGATCGAATAGGGCGTCTTTTCCCGCCCCGTGACCGTCGCCGCCGGCAGGCCGCCCTCGTTCAGCGTGGCGGTCAGCTGCTCGATGACCTTGTCGACCAGACTGCCGCCCTGCTCCTTGAGGAAGGCGAAGCGGGTCTTGATCGACTCCCGGCCTTCCGGATGCAATTCGGCGAACGCCAGGTCTTCGAGCTCGTCCTTCATCCGATGGATGCCGATGCGCTCGGCCAGCGGCGCGTAGATCTCCAGCGTCTCGCGCGCGATCCGGCGGCGCTTGTCCTCGTTCTTGATGTAATGAAGCGTCGTCATGTTGTGCAGACGATCGGCCAGCTTCACCACCAGGACCCGGATGTCCTCGGACATGGCCAGGACCAGCTTGCGGAAATTCTCCGCCTGCTTGGTCTGGTCGGATTGCAGCTCCAGGCGCGACAGCTTGGTGACGCCGTCGACCAGGCGCGAGATGTCGCGGCCGAACAGCCGCTCGATATCGTCGAGCGTCGCGACCGTATCCTCGACCGTGTCATGCAGCAGGCCGGTTACGATCGAGGCCGAGTCGAGCTTCATCTGGGCCAGGATGCCCGCGACCTCGACCGGATGGGAGAAATAGGGATCGCCCGACGCGCGCTTCTGAGAGCCATGGGCATGCATCGAGAAGACATAGGCGCGGTTGAGCGCGTCCTCGTCCGCATTGGGATCGTAGGCCTTGACCCGCTCGACCAGATCATATTGTCGGATCATGGGCCGACAGCCCCCATAGACGAACGGCCCGGCGCAGGGCGCCGGGCCGTCATCAAGGATAGGATACCGGCCAGGCAATGCATCTGGAGGGTCGGCAGCTTTGCCACGCGTCCTGACGCTTGCCCGAGGCGATCAGATTTCGTCGGAGAAATCGGCCTCGCCGAGTTTCTCTTCGGAGACCTCGTCGGTGTCGCCTTCCAGCTCGCTTTCGCCTTCCTCGGCGTCCACGAACTGCATGTCGTCCTTCAGCTCGTCCTCGAGCACCACGGCGCCGGCGCCATCGGGCCAGGTCTGCTCGCCGATCGACAGGTCGGTGTCTTCTTCCGGCTCGTCGATCTCCGGCTGCTTCTGCAGGCCGGTCACGAGGGCGTTCTGCAACGCATCGACCTCGATCGTGTAGTCCGCGATCTCGCGCAACGCCACGACCGGATTCTTATCGTTGTCGCGGTCGACCGTGATCAGGCCGCCGGACGCAATGTCCCGCGCCCGCTGCGCCGCAACGAGAACCAGCTCGAAGCGGTTCGGCACTCTCGTCACGCAATCTTCAACCGTTACACGCGCCATTATGATCAAGCCCGACGAATTAATGGTGAGCCGCAAGATATACGACGGTGAACGTCATGGTGCAATGCCGCGATATTCATAGTTGCCCCGCTTCTCTTGCCGCGCAGCCCTGTCGCCGGCTCATGGCAACCGGCGCGTCGTCTGCTCCGGCCCGATCCGGGCGAGCATTTCGGCAACGTCCGAGCCGTATACGGGGTGGCGCCAATCCGGCGCCACGTCGGCCAGCGGTCGGAGCACGAAGGCGCGTTCATGCAAACGCGGATGCGGCAGCGCCGGCCAATCCGACGAAACGACATCGTCATAGGCCAGGAGATCGAGGTCCAACACGCGCGGCGCGTTCACCTCGCCCCGGACGCGGCCAAACGCGACTTCGATCCCGTGCAGGACGCCCAGCACATCGGCCGGCCCGAGCGGCGTCGCCACGATCGCAACGCCATTGACGAACCAGGGCTGATCGGACGCGGGCACCGGTGCGGTCTCGTACCAGGCGGAGCGCCGGACGACGCGGAGCCCGGCCCGATCGAGAGCCACGAGCGCAGCCTCCAGCGTCTCCCGGGGACTGCCATGGACCGGGCTCGGTAAATTGGCCCCCAACGCCACCAGTATCATCGGACGCGTCATCTCCCCGTTTCACGGCAACTTCTCTACTCGGATCGGCGCCTGACAACGAGCAAAATTTCTATCGTCTTTCGAGCAAAACCGGCCTTGCCTTGTTCCGGTTTCTCAATCCATAATGATGGGAACTATTTATTGTTTTCATCTTCATGTTTTTTTGGCGTTTACGCCCCTGGGGACATTAAAATTATGGTTTTCTACCCACAGGAGCGCCTAGGGCTCTTCATTGATGGCTCGAATCTCTATGCCGCCGCACGAGCGCTTGGTTTCGATATTGATTACAAGAAACTTCTTGATGTATTCCGAAAGAATAGCCAGCTGATTCGGGCATTCTATTATACAGCCCTGATCGAAGATCAGGAATATTCGCCGATCCGTCCGCTGGTCGATTGGCTTGATTACAACGGCTACACCATGGTCACCAAGCCAACCAAGGAGTTCACCGACGCGACCGGGCGCCGGAAGCTCAAAGGCAACATGGACATCGAGCTGGCGATCGACGTGATGGAGATGGCCGAACATCTCGATCACATCGTGATCTTCTCCGGCGACGGCGATTTCCGCCGGCTGGTCGACGCGGTCCAACGCAAGGGCGTGCGCGTCACCGTCGTCTCGACCGTGCGCTCCAACCCGCCGATGGTGGCCGACGAGCTGCGCCGCCAATGCGACACCTTCATGGAGCTGCAGGATCTGGCCCCCAGCATCATGCGCGCCCATGTCCACCGCGAAGACTATCATCGCGACGATCATCCGACGAACCAGGGCGTCCAGGACGAGACCGACGAGGAATAGGCGTGATCGCGCTCGACATCGACCCGGCCGGCCCGTCCCGCGACTGCCCGCGCTGTCCGCGGCTGGTCGCGTTTCGCGAACGACACCGCGCCGCCCATCCCGACTGGCATAACGCGCCAGTGCCGTCGTTCGGCACCGACGACGCGCGCCTGCTGATCGTCGGGCTGGCGCCGGGCCTGAAGGGCGCCAACTGCACGGGCCGCCCCTTCACCGGCGATTATGCCGGCGACCTGCTCTACGCCACCCTGCTCAAGTTCGGCCTGGCCGAGGGGACCTACCGCGAGCGGTCCGACGACGGCCTGCGGCTCAAATCCGTCCGCATCACCAACGCGGTGCGCTGCGTGCCGCCGGAAAACAAGCCGGAACCCTCCGAGATCAAGAACTGCCGCCCTTTCCTGATCGAGGAAATGGCGTCACTCGGCCAGTTGAAGGCGATCCTGGCCCTGGGCACGCTGGCCCACACCCAGGTGCTGGCGACGCTCGGCCTGAAGCAGACCGCTTACAAGTTCGGCCACGAGGCCCGGCACGCGCTGCCGAACGGCGTGGTGCTGGCCGACAGCTATCATTGCTCGCGCTACAACACGAACACCGGGCGGCTGACGACCGAGATGTTCGAGGCGGTGTTTCGCGGGTTGCTGCCGGTACTGGGATAGCCTCTTCGTCCCTCCCACGAAAGCGGGACGATTTGAGAATTAAACCGCCAAATATCGCTGCACCGCCTGGTCGTCCAGCTCGCCGCGATTGCCGGAGATCACGACCTCGCCGCGTTCCATGACGGCGAAGCGGTCGGCCAGTTCGCGGGCGAAATCAAGATATTGCTCGACCAGCAGGATCGCCATGTCGCCGCGCTGGGCCAGCAGGGTGATGACGCGGCCGATGTCCTTGATGATCGAGGGCTGGATGCCCTCGGTCGGCTCGTCCAGCACCAGGCAGGTCGGCCGGGTGACGAGCGCGCGGGCGATCGACAATTGCTGTTGCTGACCGCCCGACAGATCGCCGCCGCGCCGGTGCAGCATCTGGTCCAGCACCGGAAACAACTCGAAGATCTCGTCCGGAATGGTCTTGGCGCCCTTGGCGGCGGCGAGGCCGGTCTTGAGGTTTTCCAGCACCGTCAGGCGCGGGAAGATCTCGCGGCCCTGCGGCACCAGGGCGAGGCCCGCTGCGGCGCGGCGATGGGCCGGCAGCTTGTCGATGGCCTGGCCCTCCCACAGAATGTGGCCGGCCTTGATCGGCTGCAGCCCGAAGATGCCGCGGATCAGGCTGGTCTTGCCGACGCCGTTGCGGCCCAGCACGCAGGTTACCTCGCCCTTCCTGGCGGTCAGGCTGACGCGGCGCAGGATCTGGCTGGCGCCGTAGGAGAGATCGATCGCATCGACGGTCAACATGCTGTCATCGCCCCAGATAGACCTCGATCACGCGCGGGTGGTTCTGCACCGCGTCGATCGAGCCTTCGGCCAGAACCGAGCCTTCATGCAGCACCGTGACCTTGGCGCCCAGGCTGCGCACGAACACCATGTCGTGCTCGACCACCACGATCGTGCGATCGCGCGCCAGCCGCGTGATCAGATCGGCCGTGGCCGCCGTCTCGGCATCGGTCATGCCGGCGACCGGCTCGTCGAGCAGGATCAGGCGCGGGTCATGCACCAGCAGCATGCCGATCTCGAGCCATTGCTTCTGACCATGGCTCAACAGCCCGGCCAGTTCGGTCCGGCGCCGCATCAGCCCGACCTGGGCCAGCACGCGTTCCAGCTTCGCCTCCTGCTCCTCGTCCAGGCGACGGAACAGCGTGTGGCGGATGCGCCGGTCGTCCTTGAGTGCCAGCTCGAGATTTTCCTCGACCGTCAGGTTCTCGAACACGGTCGGCTTCTGGAATTTCCGGCCGATGCCCAGATTGGCGATCGTCGGCTCGTCGAGCCGCGTCAGGTCGTGGCGCCCCTCGAACATCGCCGTGCCGCTGTCGGGCCGGGTCTTGCCGGTGATGACGTCCATCATGGTCGTCTTGCCGGCGCCGTTCGGCCCGATGATCGTGCGCAACTCGCCGGGCTCGATCACCAGCGACAGCGCGTTCAGCGCCTTGAACCCGTCGAACGAGACGGTGATGCCGTCGAGATAGAGCTGGGCGGTCGAAAGGGGGTCAGTCATGGACCGTCTCCGCGACAGGCGCCGTCGGCGTCCGGCGCCATTGCTTCGCCTGGGCGACCAGGCCCAGGATGCCGTTCGGCATCGCGAGCGTCACGACGATGAACAGCGCGCCCAGCGCGAACAGCCAGAGCTCGGGCGCAGCACCGGTCAGCCAGGTCTTGACGAAATTCACCACCAGCGCGCCCAGGATGGCGCCGACCAGCGTGCCACGCCCGCCGACCGCGACCCAGATCGCGACCTCGATCGAATTGCCCGGCTGGAATTCGCTCGGATTGATGATGCCGACCTGCGGCACGTAGAGCGCGCCGGCGAGGCCGCACAACAGGGCCGACAGCACGAACACGAACAGCTTGGCCCCGGTCGTCGAATAGCCGATGAAGCGCACCCGGCTTTCCGCATCCCTGAGCGCCAGCAGCAGCCGGCCGAACCGGGTCGTCACCACGAAACGGCAGACGAGGAACGACAGGCCCAGCGCCACGGCCGTGATGACATAGAGCCCGAGGCGGGTCGACGGCGCCTGGACCTCGTAGCCCAGGATTTCCTTGAAATCGGTCAGGCCGTTGTTGCCGCCGAAGCCCATGTCGTTGCGAAAGAAGGCGAGCAACAGGGCGTAAGTCATTGCCTGGGTGATGATCGACAGATAGACGCCGGTGACGCGGCTGCGGAAGGCGAACCAGCCGAACAGGGCTGCGAGCGCGCCCGGCACCGCCAGCGCCATGAAGGCGGCATAGGCGAAATTATGGAAGCCCCACCAGGCGAAGGGCAATTCCCGCCAGTTCAGGAACACCATGAAATCCGGCAGGATCGGATCGCCATAGACGCCGCGCGTGCCGATCTGGCGCATCAGATACATGCCCATGGCGTAGCCGCCGAGCGCGAAGAAGGCGCCGTGCCCCAGGCTCAGGATGCCGGCATAACCCCAGATCAGGTCGAGGGCGAGCGCCAGGATGGCGTAGCAGAGATATTTGCCGAACAGCGGCACCAGATAGGCCGGCAGGCGGAACATCGAGTCCGGCGGCGGCAGGGTTGCCAGCACCGGGATCAGCACGGCGGCGACCAGCATCGCCGCCAGGAAGACGAGCCAGCCGGAGCCGGTCAGGAGCGGGGTGCGCCGCATCATCTACGCCTCCACCGACCGCCCCTTGAGCGCGAACAGCCCGCGCGGCCGGAACTGGATGAAGATGATGATGGCGACCAGTACCAGGATCTTGCCCAGCACGGCGCCGGCGAACGGCTCCAGGAACTTGTTGACCACGCCCAGCCCCATGGCGCCGGCCAGCGTGCCGACCAGACTGCCGACCCCGCCGAACACGACGACCATGAAGCTGTCGATGATGTAGATCGTACCCAGGTTCGGACTGACATTGCCGATCTGGCTGAGCGCGACGCCGGCCATGCCCGCGATACCGGATCCCAGCCCGAAGGTGAGCGCATCGACCTTGTCGGTCGGAATGCCCATGATCGCCGCCATCTTGCGGTTCTGGGTGACGGCGCGCATGTGCAGGCCGAGGTTGGTCCGGCGCAGCACCAGCACCAGCGCCCCCAGCACGACGAAGCCGAAGGCGATGATGACCAGCCGGTTCCAGGTGACGGTGAAACCGCCCAGGATCTGGAAGCCGCCGGTCATCCAGCTGGGATTGGCGACCTCTTTGTTGGGCGCGCCGAAAATGCTGCGGACGAGCTGCTGCAGCATCAGGCTGATGCCCCAGGTTGCCAGCAGCGTTTCGAGCGGGCGGCCGTAGAGAAAGCGGATGATGGTCCGCTCCAGCGCCACGCCGACCGCGCCCGCGACCAGGAAGGCCGCGGGGACCGAGACGACCAGATAGAGATCGAACAGGCCGGCCGGCAGAAAGGCGCGGAAGATCTCCTGCACCACGAAGGTGGTATAGGCGCCCAGCATGATCATCTCGCCATGGGCCATGTTGATCACGCCCATGACGCCGAAGGTCACGGCGAGACCCATCGCCGCCAGCAGCAGGACCGAACCGAGGCTGAGGCCCTGGAACAGGTTGATGCCGATCTCGATATAGGCAAGCTGCCGCTCGATCTTGGCCAGCGCCGTCTTGGCGGCGGCGATCACCTTGGGATCGCTCTCATGACCGCCGACCAGTTCGCCCAGCAGACCGCGCACCTCGGAATCCGTCGAAGCCGCCAATTCGTCGACCGCGGCGAGCCGCACGGCCGCATCAGGGCTCTGCAACAGACCGGCGGCGCGCGCCAGCTTGAGTGCGGCCGCGACGCCCTTGTCCTGCTCGGTCGCCAGCGCCTTGTCGAGCGACGGCACCGCGCCCAGCGACGGATGATGCAGCGCCTCGGTCGCGGCACTCAGGCGATCACCCGGATCGGCGCTGTAGAGCGTAAGGCGCGACAGCGCCCCGTCGATAAGGCCGCGCAGCCTGTTGTTGACGTGAATCCGTTCGGGTTCGGCACCGGGCGTCACCGGCGCACCGGTCACGGCATCGGTAAATTTTCCGCCGGCCCCCTCGATCAGCATCTGCTTGTCGTCGCTCGCGGCGAGCTTGCCGTCGGTCAGCGCCTTCAGAATCGCGACCGCCCGGGCGTCGCCGCTCGTGCCAAGCGCATCGATCGCGGCGATTTTATCGTCGAAGCCGTCGCCGGCGAGGCCGGTGACCAACTTGGCAAGCTCGGCGTCGGGCAGATTGGCGGCGCGGCCCATGAGCGGCACCAGCAACAGCCCGAGGATCACCAGCGCACGGATCAATCTCACGGTCAGGAACCCCCGCCAGCCTAGTGGTCCGATCCTGACGCTTGATTTCCAAGCGTTAGGTGAATCGGCCCATCACATTAATGAGTTGCGGTAAAATCAGACGGACTGGTCCGTCTGATTTATCCACTAGAAGATCAGAATTGCTCCGGACCGGACGGCATTGCCATCCGGTCCGTCGCTGCGGTTCCTAGTTTTTCATGCAGCCGCTTATTCGTACGCGACAGCTTTCGGGCTCGTGCAATTGCCGCAATTCCAGGGGAAGGTCCAATCGGCGACCTTGCCCTTGTCTTCCGGCAGGAACGGGCTCCAGGCGTCGGCCTTGATCGGCGCCTTGGTCTGCCAGACGATGTCGAACTGACCGTTCGCCTGGATTTCACCGATCATCACCGGCTTGGATAGATGATGATTGGTGTTCATGACTGCCTGGAAGCCGCCGGGAGCGGCCACCTTCTGGCCATACATCGCCTGACGGACCGCGTCGACATTGGTCGTGCCGGCCTGCAGCACGGCCTGGGTCCACATCTTGAAGCCGATATAGGTCGCTTCCATCGGGTCGTTGGTCACGCGCTTGTCGTTCTTGATGTAGGTGTGCCACTTCTTGATGAAGGCTTCGTTGGTCGAGTTCTTGACCGATTCGAAGTAGTTCCAGGCCGCCAGATGACCGACCAGGTTCTTGGTATCGATGCCGGCCAGCTCTTCCTCGCCGACCGAGAAGGCCACGACCGGAATATCGGTCGCCTTGATGCCCTCGTTGGCCAGTTCCTTGTAGAACGGCACGTTGGCGTCGCCATTGACGGTCGAGACGACGGCAGTCTTCTTGCCGGCCGACGCGAACTTCTTGATGTCGGCCACTTCGGTCTGCCAATCGCTGAAGCCGAACGGCGTGTAGTTGACCTTGATGTCCTCGGCCGGAACGCCCTTCGATTTCAGGAACGCCTCGAGGATCTTGTTGGTCGTGCGCGGATAAACGTAGTCCGTGCCTTCCAGCACCCAGCGCTTCACCTCGCCGCCTTCCTTGCTCATCAGATATTCGACCGCCGGGATCGCCTGCTGATTGGGCGCGGCGCCGGTGTAGAACACGTTGTTCGAGCTTTCCTCGCCCTCATACTGGACGGGATAGAACAACAGGCCGTTCAGCTCCTCGAACACCGGCAGCACCGACTTGCGGCTGACCGAGGTCCAGCAGCCGAACACGACGGCGACATGATCCTTGGAAATGAGCTCGCGCGCCTTTTCGGCGAACAGCGGCCAGTTCGAGGCCGGATCGACCACGACGGCCTCGACCTTCTTGCCGAGCAGACCGCCCTTCTTGTTCAGATCGTCGACCATCATCAGGACCGTGTCCTTGAGCGTGGTCTCGCTGATCGCCATCGTACCCGACAGCGAATGCAGCACGCCGATCTTGATCGTGTCGTCGGCCGCGCGCGCCTGACCCGCCAAGGTCAGAGCGGTCATCAGGGCCGTCGCACCCGCGAGTGCCGCCCGCCTGGTAATGAAACTCATCCCCATCCCCTTCGATCGCATGGCACCGACGAAAGCCCTCGTCGACCGCCCTGGTGAAACCCCGGTCGGAAGGGATGGGACTTCGGCGCCCTCGCCTTTCCGACCGGATAGCAGCCTATGGCCCGGGCCAGGGCTCCGGTATGGGGCGTTTGACGTATATTGCACTGCGGCAGGCCCCGGATCGTCCCGGCGCGGCGGGCCTCGCTTGAATATCCGCGCCGACTGCGCTCTATCATAGGGAATGCATCGCCGCCCCTTGGTCCTTCCGATCCTGGCGCCCGTACCGTCGGGCTCGTGACGCGTGGGCAGCATCCTGTCGGACCCTGATGCTCTGACCTGGGTCATTTCGGCACTCGCCACCGCCGGGGTCATCCTGCGTCCCTGGCGCCTGCCGGAGGCGATCTGGGCCGTCGCCGGCGCCGCGGCGCTGGTCGTGCTGACCCTGCTGCCCTGGCGCGACGCGCTCGCCGCAATCGGCAAGGGCACGGACGTCTATCTGTTTCTGATCGGCATGATGCTGCTGGCGGAACTCGCCCGGGAAGAAGGCTTGTTCGACTGGCTGGCCGCACAGGCGACGCGGGCCGCGCATGGTTCCGCGCCGCGCCTGTTCGCGCTGGTCTATCTGGTCGGCATCCTCGTGACGGTGTTTCTGTCGAACGACGCCACGGCCGTCGTGCTGACCCCCGCGGTCTATGCCGCCGCCAAAGCCGCCAGGGCGGAACCATTGCCCTATCTGTTCGTCTGCGCCTTCATCGCGAATGCCGCCAGCTTCGTCCTGCCGATCTCCAACCCGGCCAATCTGGTGATCTTCGGCAGCCATATGCCGACGCTCGCCCATTGGCTGATGCGGTTCACCCTCCCGTCGGTTCTGGCGATCACCGCGACCTATGTCGGCCTGCGGTTCTCCCAGCGACGGTCATTGCGGGAGGCGATCGAACGGGACACGCCCGTGCCCGACCTGCCGCCCGACGCCATCCTGGCCGCCGCCGGCATCGCGGTCACGGCCGTCGTGCTGTTGCTGACTTCCGCCTTCGATCTCCCGCTCGGCCTGCCGACCCTGCTCGCCGGCACGGCAACCGCGGCTATCGTGCTTTGGCGCAAGCGCGAGACACCCCGGCGACTGCTGCGGGGCGTGTCCTGGAGCGTGCTGCCGCTCGTCGCCGGCCTGTTCGTTCTGGTCGAGGGCCTGGCCCATACCGGCGTCCTGGGCAGACTGACCGGGTTGCTCCAGACAGCCGCGGATCGCTCGGTCACGAACGCCTCCTGGTCGGCCGGCATCCTGTCCGCCATCGCCTGCAACCTGATGAACAACCTGCCGGTCGGCCTGATCGCCGGTTCGCTCGACGCCGGGCATCTGCCGGCGAGGGTCGGCAGCGCGTTGCTGGTCGGCATCGATCTCGGTCCCAACCTGTCGGTGACGGGCTCGCTCGCCACCCTCTTATGGCTGGTGGCGATCCGCCGCGAGGGGCAGGATGTCGGCACCTGGCGCTTTCTCGGCCTCGGCTTCGTCGTCATGCCGCCGGCCTTGATCCTGGCGCTCGCCGGCGTGCAATTGACCGCCCTGTTCTGACCGGTTCGGGACCCTAGGCGATTTTGTCCCTGGTGCCGTGGGCTCGCTTCCGCAGGAGTTCCGACATGCGCTTCTTTTGGACGTCACGAACGAAGTATTGTTGCCTTGGGACACCGTAGTGGTGACCCTTGGGACACCGTAGTGGTGACGGCGATCGAGATGGAACACTTCCCCATGTCACCAGGGCTGACTCCCCGTCTGTAAAAACACCCACCGGTCGGTACCCCCCTCGCCGGGATATGGTCAATCAGCGGGACAATCCATCATCCTCAGCGGGCCGCTGCAGTCTCCCTCTTCCACTTCCGGAAGCTCGCGTAGAGAGCCGCCTTTTCTTCGCTGGTCAGCGGGGGGCCTTTTTCTTTGATCGCCTGCTCATTGAGATAGATTTCGAATGCCTCGCGCACCCCGTCGTTGGCGCTTTCCGCGCTGTTCGAATGCTGAGCCAGCCAGTCGCCCGCGGGTTGGAAGCGCTTCCAACCGGGCAGGTCGGCCGCGAGGCTGACCTCGTGCCACTTCGGGTGGCGTTGCGGCTCAAGAAATTTATTGAACTTGCCGAAGAACGCTTCGACGAACGCCGCAGCCTGGCGATAGCGCGTGGTGCCGGGACTCAGGTTGTAGATCGCCATGACGGCACCGACGGCAACCGTGTCTATCGAGGCGCCATTTGGGATGAGTTGCGGATAATCGTCGTGAGACAATTGGGCCGGCAGGTAGGTCGCGAGCAAGTTGGGCGTAGGTGGCACGCTCAGGAAATGCATGCCGCTGGCGCCATCGATAGAAGAGAACAGCTTGACCGGCTTGCCCGCGACGAAAACAACGGCGGCGACGTCTCCGGACTTGAGGGCCTGAATGGCGTCGGCCTGGTTCAGATGCTGTTCCACAATCGGAATTTCGAGCTTGCGGAAGACGATGTTCGCGGTCATTCCCGTGCCGCTGCCGACGACGTCGGTGTTGACTTTCTTGCCGCGTAGATCGGCTAAAGATTGAATGTCCTTCGATGCCAGGATCTGAAATTCTTCGTTGTACAGCTTGGTCACATAACGAACGTAGTTGGAGACGTCGGCTGTCGATGGATCCTGGCGAATGAACGCCAAGGCATCGGACTGGACGATCGCGATATCCACATTCCGCAGATAGCGGAGATCGAACAGGTTCTGCACCGAGCCCTTGCCGATCATCGGGAGAACCCGCAGTTGGCTGTCGCCATCCAGAACCGCGGCAAGATCCGCCGCTATCCTCAAGTAAGTGCCGTCTATTCCGCCTGCGACGATGCCGACGCCGCCCTGTTTGGCCAGCAACCGCGCGCTTGAGTTCGGATCGTCGGCATAAACGCGTGCAAGTGGTGCCGATATCCCACAAATCATCACCACCACAGACAGTATCAAGTTCATATTTTTCTTCAATAGAACCTCCATCTGTACGACGGAACGCAATGGGAACGGATTCCATGCGCTCTAAGGTTCTATATATATTTGCCGAAACTCAGCATAAGTGATCTAATAATAATCACCCAGCCGTATTTTTATGATCGGCGAAGCGGCACGATTCCAGATCTCTCGGCTCCGCCAAGATGCATTCCATCCTATGGTTGGGGGGGATATGACGATGATCGGAGTGATGGCGGATAAGGCTCGACCAAAGGCAGAGGCCCTGGCTGGTTGGTTCTATGGGGCGCCATTTCTGGAAGAGATACTATTCGATATCATTCTCGCAATCGATATGGGCAGCCCGACATTTCTATTGGGAGCCAGCGGTGGCGGAAAGACCGAGCTGGTTCGGCAAGCGGCGCGCCGTATGCAAGGCCGCTACCATGTGGCCTGGCTCGAAGGCCATCCAAAACTCGATTTGAAACAGGTCGTTGACGTCTGCCGCCGGGATTTCGATCCGGGAAGCTGGAGAGGTATCGTCGCGCGATCGAAAAGCGCCGAGACGGAACGCCGCCCCAGCGACAACCTGCTGATCGTCGAGCATGCCGACGCGGTAGCGCCGCGCTTTCTGGAACAGCTCGTGGCAATCTCGAACGGGTATGAACAGACAATCCCCAGCCATCGCATCCTAATGACCGGCGGCATCGACCTGGGAATGCTGATCGAGGTTAGCCGACTTCATAACAATTGGAGTGCGCCGGTCGTGCTGCGGCTTTCCCCCTGGCCGGACGAGGCGGTGGCCCCATTTCTGCGCTATCGCGCCTCGTGCGCCGCGGTGCCCCCGCCCGAAGTGCTGACCAACGAGATCATGAGGCAGATCACCGCGGCGGCGGGGGGAAATCCGCGGCGAATGCTGGGGCTGGCCAGGGACGAATTTCTGCGAGTCGGGCGCCTGGATGGCGCCCATCTGGATCGGGACCCGTCCGCAGCACCCCTGATTTCCTCGGAAGGCGACACGAAGCCGTTGGTGCCGCCCGCCCGCCCGCACGGACATCGACGAGGCTCGTCCTCGCGCTGGCGCCTCGGCGCGGGGATGGCAGCACTTGCCGTGTTGGTGACCGGCGGCACCTTAGCCATGTCGGGCCTGGGGCGATCACTTGCCCCGATTCTGATCTCGGCCGTGGCCGACCCATCCACGACGGCGGCCGCCCCTCCGGCGCAAAGCCCGGTCGAGCCATCGAAACCATCCGCTGCCGAGCGCCCTCCCGAGCCTGTTGACCCCGTGGAAGACGCAATCCCAATGCCGAGCGCAGCCGTCGAAGGCGAGCCGGTGCCGGCAACGCCGCCCATCCCGTCCCCGGTCGAACCCGCAACTGCCGCGGCACCAACGATCGAGCCGGAACCCAAGCCGGTGCTCGCGGCACCATCGGCGACGCCCCGGCCAACGCAGGCGGTATCGCCGCTGCCGCCCGGCCCGGCGACCACGCTGTCGAAGATTGAGATTGAGGCCATCATCGAGCGGGGAAACGTCTTGTTGCGAACGGGCGATTTTGCATCGGCGCGCCTCTTCTACGTCCAAGCGGCTCGCGCCGGCAGCGCCAGGGCCATGACCGCCGTCGCCTGGACTTATGACCCGCTGGTGCTGGATCATATGGGTATAATCGGCAACCGTGGCGAGCCGGCCAAGGCCTTGGAACTGTATCGGCAAGCCGTAGCACTGGGCGATGACAGCGCCATAGAGCCCGTGCGCCGATTGTCGAAGCCATAGGAAGGAAGCCCGACCGGCGGCCCAGGACGGTCATTTCAGGATCTGTGGTCTGTCCGCCGGCGCATCGTCGAAGGTCCACCTGTGCGTCTGGAAATTGTACTTGTGCAGCTTCTCGGGCCTCCGACCCTACCCCCGCTGCCCCAGGGCCCGCACCGCCAGCGCCGTGGCCGAGGCGCGGTTCTCGACGCCCAGCTTGGAAAAGATCTGTTCCAGGTGCTTGTTCACCGTGCGCGGACTGATGCCCAGGATCTCGCTGATATCGCGGTTGGGTTTGCCGCGCGCCAGCCAGACGAGCACCTCCGCCTCGCGCGCGGTCAGCGCCAGCTGCTGCTTCAGGAAGCCCTCGTCGCCGCCCTCCTCGACCTCGGTCAGGCGCAGCAGCACCTCGTCGGGCCCGGTTCGGCTGAGATAGGTCAGCTCCAGCCGCCGGCGGCCGCCCGCCAGCGCCAGCCGGCCGTCCTGGGCGTTGCCCAGCCGCTCGGCCAGTTCGGGCGCCAGCGCGAAACGTTCGGCCTCGAACCCGTCGAACGAGGCGGCCAGCAGCGACGCCGCCTGGGGCGTCGCCCACAGCAGCCGGCCCTGGCGATCCATCGCCAGCAGGAACCGTCCGGTCGCATCGAGCGCGATGCGCGCGCTCAGGGTCAGGCGCGAATTGGCCAGATGCACGCGCATCCGCGCCATCAGCTCCTCGGCCACGATCGGCTTGGTCACGTAATCGACCCCGCCGGCGTCGAGCCCTTTGACCACATGCTCGGTTTCGCTGAGGCCCGTCATGAAGATGACCGGCACATGGGCCAGATGGCCGAGGCGTTTCAGCCGGCGGCAGCATTCGAACCCGTCCATGCCCGGCATGATCGCGTCCATCAGCACCAGATCCGGCGTGATCTGGTCCAACAGTTCCAAGGCGCCGGCGCCGTCGACCGCGACCAGCACGGTCAGACCCGATTGATCCAGCGCGTCGGTCAGAAAGCTCAGCGTCTCCGGCGAATCATCCACGATCAGGACGATGTCCCGCCGGATACCCTGCTCACTCATCGGCGCGCAGCTCCTCGAGGATGTTCATATATTGCTTGAGATCGAAGCGCCGGACGATCTCGCCCAGCCGATCGGCGAACGGGACAAGCGTCGGCGCTTCGGCCGCGATCTCGCCCAGTTTCGCCTCGATGCCCCTGATATACCCGATCCGTCCCAATTGGTGCAGTTCATCCAGATGGCGGCGGCCGGGAACGGCCTGGGCCGCCGCCGGCGGCTGCGGCGGCGCCACCTCTTCCTGGCCCTGCGCGATCCAGTCGAGACCGAGCAGCACCTGGATGCGATCGATCAGCCGCTGCACGTCGATCGGCTTGATCAGGTAATCGTCATGCGCCGGCTCCGCCTCGCGCCGCGTGCGGAATTCATCGACATTGGCCGAGATCATGACGATGCGCGCCGCGGTGTGGCCCGCTTCGCGCAGGCGCCGCGCCACGCTCCAGCCGTCGAGCCCGGGCATCGAGATATCGAGCAGCACCAGATCCGGCTGGCATTCCTCGGCCAGCGACAGGCAGGTCAGCCCGTCCGACGCGCTGAACATCAGGAAGCCCAGCGGCGTCAGCAGCTCGTGCACCAGTTCCAGATGCGCCGCGTCGTCGTCGGCGATCAGCACCTTGATGCGCCGGCCGCGATAGCCCGAGATGCGCGCCTGGGGCGCCGGCGGGGCATCGGGTGCCGGCGCCTCGGACAGAAACAGTTTGATGCGGAAGACGCTGCCCTGGCCGGGCACGCTCTCGACCGAGATGGCGCCGCCCATCATCTCGGTCAGCAGCTTGGTGATGGTGAGGCCGAGGCCGGTGCCCGGCACGGTCCGCGCGTTCGGCATCTGGCCGCGCTCGAACGGTTCGAAGATGCGTTCGATATCGTCCTCGGGAATGCCGATGCCGCTATCCTCGATCTCGAACTCGGCAACCTGGCTGCGATAGAAGATGCGCAGCGCCGCATGGCCGCGCTCGGTATATTTCACCGCGTTCGACAAGAGATTGATCAGGATCTGCCGCAGCCGCTTCTCGTCGGTATAGACGTAAGGCGGCAGGCAATCCGGCTGTTCGTAATAGAATGCGATGCCTTGCGCCTGCGCCTGCAGGCGGAACATGTCGACGATCTGGTCGAGGAACTCGTGGATGCGCACCCGGTCGCGATAGAGCATGAAGCGGCCGGCCTCGATCTTCGAGATGTCGAGCAGCCCGTCGATCAGGTTCGACAGATGCTCGGCACTGCGCCGGATCACGCGGATCGCGTTCTGGCGCAAAGGCGCCGCCGCCCCGTCCCGCTCCATCAGCTGGGCATAGCCGAAGATCGCGTTCAGCGGCGCGCGGATCTCGTGGCTGATGCCGATGACGTAGCGGCTCTTGGCGAAATTGGCGGCCTCGGCCACTTCCTTGGCCTTTTGCAGCTCCAGATCGGTTCGTTCGTGCGCCTCGATCTCGCGCATCAGCATATGGGTCTGCCGGTCGGACTCCTCTTCGGCCTTGCGCCGGCTCTCGTGCGCCAGCACCAGGAGCCAGGCCGCGACGCCGGACACGATCAGCAGGCTGAAGAACACCAGCCACAGGGTCCGGGCGATCAGCGCCTTGTCGGAGGCCGGTCCGACCGCGTCCAGGTAATAGATGAAGGTCAGCGCGCCGCCGATGACGAGCGCGAACAGGATCAGCACGCCGATGAAATGGCCGATACGGGAATTGAGGCCGAGCGCCAGCCGCGCCGGCAGCAGCCGGCGCAGCAGCGCCATGATCTGCTCGACGAACCGGGCCTCCTCCTTGCAGCTGTCGTGGCAGCGCGCGTCGAGCGTGCAGCACAGCGAACAGATGGCGCCGCCATAGGCCGGGCAATAGGCCATGTCCTCGCGCTCGAACACGTTCTCGCAGATCGAGCAGCGCACTTCCGCGCCCGGCTCCAGGCCGATCTGGGGCGCCCGCGCGATGTAATATTTCCCCCGGGTGCCCCAGGCGATCAGCGGTGCCGCGACGAAGGCGACGGTCAGGCTGATGAAGGGCGCGAACGCCTGGGCCGTGGCACCGAAGCTGCCGAAAAAGGCGAGCGTCGAGGCCACCACCGCCAGCAGCATGGCGCCGACACCGACCGGGTTGATGTCGTAGAGATGCGCCCGTTTGAACTCGATGCCCGGCGGGCTCAAGCCCAGCGGCTTGTTGACGATCAGATCGGCGACGATGGCGCCCAGCCAGGCGACGGCGAAATTGGAATAGAGCCCGAGGATCCGCTCGATCACCCCAAAGATGCCCAGGTTCATCAGGGTCAGCGACAGGATGATGTTGAACAGCACCCAGACGACGCGGCCCGGATGGCTGTGGGTCAGGCGCGAGAAGAAGTTCGACCAGGCGATCGAGCCGGCATAGGCGTTGGTGACATTGATCTTCATCTGGCAGGTGACGACGAAGATGCCGGTCAGGATCAGCGCCGCCTTGGGCGACAGCGCCAGATATTGGAACGCGACCGAATAGAGCTCCGCCGGCTCGGTCGCGTGGATGTAGGGCACGCCATGCTGCAGCACCAGCACGGCCAGGAACGAGCCGGCGAACAGCTTGGCCGCCCCCATGAAGATCCAGCCGGGCCCCGCCATGATCAGGGCCGTCCACCAGCCGAGCCGGTTGCCGGCCGTGCGGCTGGGCAGGAAACGCAGGTAATCGACCTGCTCGCCGATCTGCGGGATGAGCGACAGCAGGATCGAAGCGGCGATGCCGAACAGCAGCAGGTCGAAATCGCCGCTGCCATTGCCCAGGAGCCCGCGATAATCGGTCCAGTTGCCGACCTCGGTCGGATGGCCGACCGCGATCACGATCAGCGGGACGATCTGGAAGAACAGCCAGATCGGCTGGGTCCAGACCTGCAATCGGCTGATCATCCGGATGCCATAGGCCACGATCGGGATGACCGCGACCGAGGCCAGCACATAGCCCACCGGCTGCGGAATCCCGAAACAGGTCTCGAGCGCCGTCGACATGATCACGGCCTCGACCGCGAACAGGATGAAGGTGAACGAGGCGTAGATCAGCGAGGTGATGGTCGAGCCGATATAGCCGAACCCGGCGCCGCGGGTCAGCAGATCGACGTCGATGCCATGGCGGATGGCGTAGTAGCAGATCGGCAGGCCGGTCGCGAAGATCAGCAGCCCGACCGCCAGGATCGCGGCCGCCGTGTTGGTGAAGCCGTAGTTGAGCGTCAGACTGCCGCCGATCGCCTCGCACGCCAGGAACGAGATGGCGCCCACGGCCGTGTTGGCGACCCGGAACGACGACCAGCGCCGCGCCTTCTTCGCGGTGAAGCGGAGCGCGTAATCCTCGAGCGTCTGGTTGGCGACCCACTGGTTGTACTGCCGCCGCTCGCGAACGATCCGCTGCCGTCCGCTCATGCCCGCTGCCCCTCGCCCATTGTCACCCCCGGGACCAGCATTCCATTTGCCCAAATTGAGGGCAAGGGCCGGCACCTTCGCCCGGCTGCTAATATTTTCTTCAATTCCGCTTGCTAGGGTGCCGCTCGTCCAGACCCTGCACCGGAAAGAGGCCACCCTTGAGCCAGAAATACGTCGCGATTCGCCCCCGCGCCTATGGGGACAGCCTGTATGAAGCCGAAATGAACATCACGGTTCACGAAACCCCGATCGAGCCGATCCATACCGGCCTGCTCGACGCCCATGGTGTGCCGCTATACCGCATCCAGGAACGCCATCCTCTGGGCTTCCAGCCGAACCGCTGGAAGGCTTAAGCTCGCTTCGAACGCCTCCGCTTCCCGGAGGCCGAACGAAGGAGCGACCATGGCTTTCGCCGCCGCCGACGCCGCCGCCGCCTGGATGACCGATCTCTGGCGGAGCGGCCAGCAAGCGACCGCACTGCCGGCGGACCTCCGCCCGGCCACCATCGCCGACGGCTACGATATCCAGGATCGCTTCATCGCCGGCCTGGGCCTGCCCATCGCCGGCTGGAAGCTGGGCGTCGGCAGCCCGAAGCAGCGGGCCGAGACCGGCGCGGGCGCCTCGATCGCCGGCCGCATTTTCGCCGGCCGCAGCCATGCGCCGGGCGACACGATCGCGCTGCCCGACCTGGCACCGGTCACCATCGAATTCGAAATCGCCTATGTGCTGGGCCGCGATATTCTGCCGGGCGAGCCCGCGTCCGATCCGATGGCCGCGATCGGCGAGACCCGCGTCACGTTCGAGCTGGTCCGCTCCCGCTTCATCGATCGCCGGGCGGTGGGCTGGCCCAGCTTCGCCGCCGACAATGCGGCATTCGAGGCGCTGGTCGTCGGCGACATGATCGACGGCAACGATCTCGCCGCTCTTGCGGCCTCGGCCGTGGTGCTGGTCGACGGCGAGGAACGCGCCCGCGGGCTCTCCGGCGAGGATGCGACCGACCCGGTCCGGGCGTATGTCGATTTCGTCGCCACGGCGCGCCAGCGCGGCATGATCCTGCCCAAGGGTTCGATCATCTCGACCGGCACGGTGACCAAGCCGTTCACCATCGAGGGCGCCGTGGCGATCGAGGCGCGCTATCTGGGGCGGGCGGTCGGTTTCAGCACCAAGGTCGCCTGATGGCGCTCTCCCCCGACCGGCTGCTGAGCTTCGCCACGGCCGCCTATGAAACGGTCGGCATGCCGCCGGACGACGCGCGGTTGGCAGCCGATACGCTGGTCCAGGCCGATCTGTGGGGCCATCAGTCGCACGGGCTGATGCGCCTGCCCTGGTATGTGGCGCGGCTCAAGGCCGGCACGGCCAAGCCGGTCGCAGCGCCGGAGCTGCTGGTCGATGTCGGCGCGGTCGGCGTGATCGACGGCCATGACGGCATGGGCCAGGTCGTGACCGCCCAGGCGGCGCGCGATGTGATCCGGCGCGCCAAGGCCCATGGCATCGGCGCCGTCGCCGTGCGCAATTCCAATCATTTCGGCACGGCGATGTACTACACGCTGATGGCGCCGCCCGAAGGCTGCATCATGTTCTTGTCGACCAATGCCAGCCCGGCGATGGCGCCGTGGGGCGGCCGCGAGAAACTGGTCGGCAATAATCCCTGGTCATGGGCAGCGCCGGCCGGGCGGCATGCACCGATGGTGCTCGACATCGCGAACACGAGCGTGGCGCGGGGCAAGATCTATCTCGCACGGCAGAACGGCGTCCCGATCCCGCCCGGCTGGGCCATCAATGCGCAAGGCGAACCGACGACCGATCCGGCCGAGGCGCTGTCAGGCATCATCCAGCCGATGGCCGGCCATAAGGGATATGCGATCTCCGTCATCATGGATGTGCTGTCGGGCATACTCACCGGCAGCGCCTTCGGGCCGGGTGTGGCGGGGCCGTATCAGCCCGACAAACGCAGCGGCGCCGGCCATCTGCTCATTGCCCTCAATGTCGCGGCGTTCCAGTCGCTGACCGAGTTCAATACCCGCATCGAAGCGATGATCGCGGGTCTCAAGGGGGTGAAATTGGCGGCCGGCTCCGAGGAAGTATTCTATCCCGGCGAAATCGAGGCGCGAAACGACGCACACAACCGCGCGGATGGCTTGCTCCTCCCGGCGGACACCGTGGCGGATCTGACCAAGCTGGCGCATGACATGGAGTTGGCGCACAAACTGCCCTTCGGAGCCTAGAGCCTTTTCCGCTTCGATGGAATCGAAGC
>JAQGIC010000051.1 GCA_028288725.1 Rhodospirillales bacterium | reverse complement strand
GCGCCCGAGCCCAAGGCCGAAGTCGCCGCCGCGACGGTCACGCCGGCCCCGCGCCCGGCCGAGCCGACCCGCGTGCTGGGCCCCCGCCCGGTCGCCCGGATCCTGACGCAGCCGACCACGCCGACCTCGCTTCGGCGCGGCGGGGCCACCGTGCCACGCACGCTGACCGAGGAAGAACGCGCGGCCCGCATGAAGGCCGTGCAGAGCATGGTCCATGGCGAAGCGCAGCGGAAGCAGACCGAGATCGAACTGGCCCGCCGCTCCCGCGAGCTTGAGACCGAGCGCGCCCGCGACGAGGAAGAGCGTCGCCGGCACGTCGAGGAAACCGCCGCCGCCGATGTGCGTCGTCGCGCCGAGGAAGAGTCGCGCCGCACCGCCGACGAAGTCGCCAAGAAGCAGAAGGTCGAGGACGACTCGCGCCGCGAGATGGCCGAGCGGGCCGGCAAGAATGCCGCCGCAAAGGTCGCCGCCCTCACCGCCGCCGGCAAGGTCAAACCGGGCGTGGCCGAGCCCGAGGCCGAGGAAGCGCCGAAGCGCGGCGCGATCGGTCGCGTGGTCGAGAAGCGGACGCCGACCCCGGCGCCGACGCGCGCCCGGGTCGACCAGCGTCGCCGCACCGGCAAGCTGACCGTGACCCGCGCGCTGTCGGACGATGATGATCGCACGCGCTCGCTCGCCTCGGTTCGCCGGGCCCGCGAACGCGAACGCCTGCGCATGGCGCAGCAGGCGGAACAGATAAAGGTCGTGCGCGACGTGATCATTCCCGAGACGATCACCGTGCAGGAATTGGCCAATCGTATGGCCGAGCGCGGTATCGACGTCATCAAGGCCCTGATGCGCAACGGCATCATGGCGACGCTGACCCAGTCGATCGATCCCGATACCGCCGAGTTGATCGTGGCCGAGTTCGGCCATGTGGTGAAGCGCGTCGCCGAAGCCGACATCGAAATCGGCCTGAAGGGCGACGAGGATATCGACGAGGCGCGCGAGGCGCGTCCGCCGGTCGTCACCATCATGGGCCATGTCGACCACGGCAAGACCTCGCTCCTGGACGCGCTCAGGAAGACCGATGTCGCGGCCGGCGAGGCCGGTGGCATCACCCAGCATATCGGCGCCTATCAGGTGACCTTGCCCAGCAACCACAAGATCACGTTCATCGATACGCCGGGCCATCAGGCCTTCACCGCCATGCGGGCCCGCGGCGCCAACGTGACCGACATCGTCGTGCTCGTCGTCGCGGCCGATGACGGCATTAAGGACCAGACGGTCGAAGCGATCCGCCATGCCAAGGCGGCGGGCGCCCCGATCATCGTGGCGATCAACAAGATCGACAAACCGGGCGCCGATGCGAACCGCGTGCGTCAGGAACTGCTGCAGCACGACCTGGTCGTGGAAGGCTTGGGCGGCGACGTGCTCGACATCGAAGTGTCGGCGCTGAAGAAGACCGGCCTCGACAAGCTCGAAGAGGCGATCCTGCTGCAGGCCGAACTGTTGGACCTGCGCGCCAACCCGAACCGGTCGGCCGAAGGCGTCATCATCGAAGCCAAGCTGGAGCGCGGCCGCGGTGCAGTCGCCACCGTGCTGATCCAGCGCGGCACGCTCAAGGTCGGCGACATCTTCGTGGCCGGCGGCGAGTCGGGCAAGGTCCGCGCCCTGCTGGACGACAAAGGCGAGAACATCAAGACGGCCGGCCCCGGCATGCCGGTCGAAGTGTTGGGCCTGAACGCGGCGCCGATGGCGGGCGATGATTTCTCGGTCGTCGAGAATGAAGCCCGCGCCCGCGACGTCGCCGAGTTCCGCCAGCGCCGCAAGCGCGATGCGACCCATATCGCCGGCGCGCGCGGCACGCTCGAGGAGATGTTCTCCGCGATCGCGGCCGGTACCGCCAAGGAACTGCCGATCGTCGTCAAGTCGGACGTGCAGGGTTCGCTCGAAGCCATCCTGGCCTCGCTGAGAGGCCTCGGTACCAGCGAAGTGGCGGTCCGCGTGCTGAACAGCGGCGTGGGCGCCATCAGCGAGAGCGATATCAATCTCGCCGGCGCCTCCAAGGCGATCGTCATCGGCTTCAACGTCCGCGCCAATCCCCAGGCGCGCGATCTGGCCCGGCGCGACGGCGTCGACATCCGCTACTACTCGATCATCTATGACGTGATCGACGACATGAAGCAGATGCTCGAAGGCATGCTGGCCCCGTCGCTGCGCGAGAACTTCCTGGGCAATGCGCAGATCCGCGAAGTGTTCGACATCACCAAGGTCGGCAAGGTCGCCGGCTGTATGATCACGGAGGGCATCGTGAAGCGCGGCGCCAAGGTGCGCCTGCTGCGCGACAACGTGGTCATCCATGAAGGCAGCCTGAAGACGCTCAAGCGCTTCAAGGATGAGGTCAAGGAAGTCCGCGAGGGCTACGAGTGCGGCATGGCGTTCGAGAATTACACGGACATCCAGGCCGGCGACATCATCGAGTGCTTCGAAGTCGAAGAGGTCAAGCGGACGCTCTGACCGGTTCCGGACCGAAAGGTCCGGGTCTCCGCGAGGATATTGTCTCCGGGTCCGAAGGCCGTCGCTTCACCGCGATGGCCTTCGCCCGTTGAGGCCGCCCGTCCGCCGAAAGGAAAAAGCCCATGAACAAACGCGACGGCCGGACGGTCAGCCAACGACAATTGCGCGTCGGCGAAGAGCTGCGCCATGTGCTGGCCCAGGTATTGTCGCGCGGCGAGCTGCGCGATCCGGATCTGGTCGGCCGCACCATCACCGTGACCGAGGTCCGCATCAGCCCGGACCTGAAGAATGCGACGGCCTTCATCGTGCCGCTCGGCGGCGAGCACAAGGCCGAGGTGCTGCAGGCGCTGAAGCGCTGCTCGGCCTTTCTGCGCGGCGCCATCGGCCATGAGGTCCGGCTGCGCGTGGTGCCGCGGCTGTCGTTCGAACTCGACGTCTCGTTCGATCACGCGCAGAAGATCGAGGAAATCCTGCATCGCCCCGAAGTGCTGCAGGACATTCGGCCGAGCGCCGACGAAGACGACGAAGACCTGACCGCGTGAAGCGTAAGGGGACCCCGGTCCACGGCTGGGTCGCGTTCGACAAACCGGTCGGCATGACCTCGACCCAGGCGGTCGGCCGCGTCCGGCGCGCCTTCAATGCCGAAAAGGCCGGCCATGGCGGCACGCTGGATCCGCTCGCGAGCGGCATGCTGCCGATCGCCCTGGGCGAAGCGACCAAGACGGTCGCCTATGCCATGGCGGGCATGAAGCGCTATCGCCTGACCGTGCGCTGGGGCGAGGCGACCGCGACCGACGATGCCGAGGGTGCGGTCACCGAGGTGAGCCCGATCCGCCCGACCGAAGCCCAGATCCGTGCCGCGCTGCCGCGGTTCACCGGCGACATCATGCAGGTGCCGTCGACCTATTCCGCGATCCTGGTCGACGGGGTCAGGGCGTATGATCTGGCGCGCGCCGGCGAGACGGTCGAATTGCAGCCCCGCGCCATACGCATCGATGCGTTCGATCTGGTCCGGATCGACGATGAAAGCCATGCGACTTTCGAGGTCGTCTCGGGCAAGGGCGCCTATATGCGTAGCCTTGGCAGGGACTTAGCCCGTGTGCTGGGCACGGTCGGCCATCTGCGCGCTTTGCGTCGCCTGAGCGTCGGCCGCTTCACGGTCGAACAAGCGATTTCTGTGGATATGCTGGACCAACTGGGGCATATTCCCGCGCTATCCGAGCACCTGCTGCCGATCGAGACCGCGCTGGACGACATCCCGGCCCTGGCCTTGTCGGAGGCTGAAGCGCTCCGCCTGCGACAAGGACAATGCGTCCCGTCGCCTTGCCCGTCGGATCGGGCAACCATCGATCAACTCGGCAACGGGTCGATTGTCTCCGTCAGCGCGAGCGGCAAGCTCGTCGCTTTGGCGGAGTTCGATGCAGGTATGCTTCGGCCGGTGCGTGTCCTGAACCTATAGATAAGGAACGTTTCCGATGTCGATTACTGCTGAGCGCAAAATCGAGCTCGTCAAAGAATACGCCACCAAGGAAGGCGATACCGGTTCGCCGGAAGTCCAGGTCGCGATCCTGTCTGAGCGGATCAAGAACCTGACCGGCCATCTGGGCGACCATAAGAAGGATTTCCATAGCCGCCGTGGCCTGCTGGTCATGGTCGGTCAGCGACGTTCGCTGCTGGACTACCTGAAGCGCAAGAATGCTTCGCGGTACGAGCAGTTGATCGGTCGGCTGGGCCTGCGCCGCTGAGCAGGCTACACGCCCAATCGAACGCGATGCGACCCCGGGCATCGCGGCATGGGGACCGGTCCGTCGGATCGGTCAATCCCCAAGCCGCGCCCGGGGTTTCGCACATTGCCGCATCGCTTCGTCTGGACGTATCCCGAGGGCCGGGGCGACTTCCGGCCCGCCGCCGCACCGCGGTACTTTCGGTGCTTTCCAAGACACCCGATCCCGCCCGCCGCCAGGCCATCCAGGGTGACAGCACCCCCACGGATTTCGGAACCGGCCATGATGGTCGGAATTTCGCCTTGCGCGCGCCGGGTCAAGAAACAGGGAAAACCCCATAATGTTTAAAGTCTTCCGCAAGGAAATCATCTGGGGCGGGCGCAAGCTCGTCCTCGAAACGGGCAAGATCGCCCGCCAGGCCGACGGCGCCGTCATGGCGACCTATGGCGACACCACCGTGCTCTGCACCGCCGTCGGCGCGCGCAAGATCAAGCCGGGCCAGGACTTCTTCCCGCTGACGGTCAATTATCAGGAAAAGACCTTCGCGGCCGGCAAGATCCCCGGCGGCTTCTTCAAGCGCGAAGGCCGCCCGAGCGAGAAGGAGACGCTGGTCTCCCGCCTCATCGACCGTCCGATCCGCCCGCTGTTCGCCCCGGGTTTCCTGAACGAGACCCAGGTCGTCTGCACGGTCCTGAGCCATGACCTGGAAAACGATCCGGATATCGTCGCCCTCATCGGCGCGTCGGCCGCCCTCACCATCTCGGGCATTCCCTTCATGGGCCCGATCGGTGGCGCGCGCGTCGGTTACGTCGACGGCCAGTTCGTCCTGAACCCGAAGGTCGGCGAGGGCGACAAGAGCCTGCTCGACCTGGTGGTCGCCGGCACGAACGAAGGCGTGCTGATGGTCGAGTCCGAGGCCAAGGAACTGAACGAAGAGATCATGCTGGGCGCCGTGACCTTCGGTCACAAGGCCTACCAGGACGTGATCAACCTGATCATCGACCTGGCCGAAGCCTGCGCCAAGGAGCCGTGGCCGCTGCCGGAGGCGCCCGAGGCTGTCACCGCCGTCGACAAGAAGCTGCGCGACGCCGTCACCGTCGAACTGACCGCCGCCTATGCCGAGCGTCAGAAGTCGGTCCGTCAGGAGAAGATCAAGACGGTCAAGGGCCGCCTCGAGACCATCTTCGAGGACGTGGCCGAGCGCGAGGTCGCCGGCAAGCTGTTCAAGGATGTCGAGAAGGACATCGTCCGCGGCGCCATCCTGGAGACCGGCATCCGCATCGACGGCCGCGACACCAAGACCGTCCGTCCGATCGTGGCCGAGGTCGGCGTCCTGCCGCGCGCCCATGGTTCGGCGCTGTTCACACGCGGCGAGACCCAGGCGCTGGTCGTGACCACGCTCGGCACCGGCCAGGACGAGCAGATCATCGACGCGCTCGACGGCGAATATCGCGAAAACTTCATGCTGCATTACAACTTCCCCCCGTACTCGGTGGGTGAAGCCGGCCGCATGGGTTCGCCGGGCCGTCGCGAGATCGGCCATGGCAAGCTCGCCTGGCGCGCGATCCATCCGCTGATGCCGTCGAAGGAAGCCTTCCCCTACACGATGCGCGTCGTGTCGGAGATCACCGAGTCGAACGGTTCGTCGTCGATGGCGACGGTCTGCGGCACGTCGCTCTCGCTGATGGATGCCGGCGCACCGCTCGTGCGGCCCGTCGCCGGCATCGCCATGGGCCTGATCAAGGAAGACAAGGGCTTCGCCGTCCTGTCCGACATCCTGGGTGACGAAGATCACCTGGGCGACATGGATTTCAAGGTCGCCGGCACCGAACAGGGCGTCACCGCCCTGCAGATGGACATCAAGATCACCTCCATCACCGAGGAGATCATGAAGATCGCGCTGGCGCAGGCGCACGACGGCCGCAAGCATATCCTGGGCGAGATGGCCAAGGCGCTGACGTCCGGCCGTGAGGAAGTGTCCGGCAACGCGCCGCGCATCACCACGATCAACATCCCCAAGGATAAGATCCGTGAAGTGATCGGCTCGGGCGGCAAGGTCATCCGCGAGATCTGCGAGACGACCGGCGCCAAGATCGACATCGAAGACGACGGCACGATCAAGGTCTCCTCGGTCGACAGCGCTGCCAGCCAGGCGGCGATCGACTGGATCCGCGGCATCGTGGCCGAGCCGGAGCTGGGCGTGGTCTACAATGGCAAGGTCGTGAAGACCGTCGATTTCGGCGCCTTCGTGAACTTCCTGGGCTCGCGCGACGGCCTGGTCCATATCTCCGAGCTGGCGTCGTCGCGCGTCGGCAAGGTGACGGACATCTGCAACGTCGGCGACACGGTCAAGGTCAAGGTCCTGGGCTTCGACGATCGCGGCAAGGTCAAGCTGAGCATGAAGCAGGTCGACCAGGAAACCGGTGCGGATCTGACGAAGAAGGAAGAGGCCCCGGTCGGCGAATAACCGGCCAGCGCTTTTCTTCAGCGATCGGAAGAGCGGCCGCAGCAACGCGGCCGCTCTTTCTCTTTCTAAAGGAGCGTCTCCCGTGCGACAGCCCCAACTCCCGATGCCCAAGGTGATCGGTCATCGCGGTGCCGCCAGCCATGCGCCCGAAAACACGCTGGCCGGATTTCGCGCCGCCAAGGCGCTGGGCGTAAGCTGGGTCGAGTTCGACGTGCATCTGACCGTCGACGGCCGCTGCGTCGTGATCCATGACGACCTGATCGACCGCACGACCGACGGTCAGGGCGAGGTCGGCCAGATGACGCTGGAAGAGCTGTCCTCCTACGATGCCGGTGCCTGGTTCGACCCGAGCTTCGCCGGCGAGACCGTGCCCACGCTGGAGGAGGTCATGGACCTCTTGGGCGAGTTGGGCCTCGGCGCCAATGTCGAGCTGAAGCCGTCGCCCGGCGCCGAGGACGAAACGGCGACCGCGACCATGGCGCTGCTGCGGACATCCTGGCCCACCCATCTGCCGCCGCCGCTGGTGTCGAGCTTCGACTATCGCTCGCTCGAAATGGCGCAGCAGGCCGCCCCCGAGATCGCGCGCGGTCTGCTGCTGGAGACTGTCACCGACGAGTGGCGCAGCCTGGTCGAGGCGATCGACGCCACGACGCTCCATTGCGGCCATACCGCACTGACGCCGGCGCGCGCCAAGGAAATCCGCGCAGCCGGATATCCGCTTTTCTGCTATACGGTCAATCATGCCGGTCGGGCGCAGGAGCTGTTCGGCTGGGGTGTTTCCGGCGTGTTCAGCGACGTGCCGGATCAGATCTTGCCCCTCGTTTGACCAGCATCTGCCGGAAAGGCGGGGGATTAGCTTTTTTCCAATGAAGCCCATATAACGTGCTTCGGTGATCGACAGACATTGGATTTGCGCCGGCGGCTTGGCATCCGGCGCTCGGGACTGGGAGTGGTAGCAGTGAAGGCGTTGAAACCGCTGGTTATTTCGGGACGTGAGGTATTGCCGCTGGTCGAAGGTGGCAAAGGCATCTCCGTGTCGAATGGCGAGAGCTCCGGCGCCTGGGCGGCCGCCGGCGGCGTCGGCACCTTTTCGGGCGTCAACGCCGACAGCTTCGACGAGAACGGCAAGGAAATCCCGCAGATCTACTACGGCAAGACGCGGCGCGAGCGCCATGAAGAGCTGGTGGCCTATTCGATCCGCGGCGGCATCCAGCAGGCCAGGATCGCGCATGAAGTGTCGAACGGCCATGGCCGGATCCACATGAACGTGCTGTGGGAGATGGCGGCGGCCGAGCGGATCCTGCACGGCGTGCTCGAAGGCGCCAAGGGCCTGATCCATGGCGTCACCTGCGGTGCCGGCATGCCCTACAAGATCGCCGAAATCTGTGCCGAATACGGCGTCTATTACTATCCGATCGTATCGTCCGCGCGCGCGTTTCGCGCGTTGTGGAAGCGCGCCTATCACAAATTCTCAGGATTGCTGGGCGGCGTCGTCTACGAAGACCCGTGGCTCGCCGGCGGCCATAACGGCCTGTCCAATTCCGAAGATCCGGAAAAGCCGGAGGCGCCCTATCCGCGGGTGCACGAGCTGCGCCAGCAGATGCGCGAGTTCGGCCTGGACCAGACGCCGATCTTCATGGCCGGCGGCGTCTGGCGGCTCGACGAATGGGAAGACTGGATCGACAGCCCGGAATTGGGACCCATGGCGTTCCAGTTCGGCACGCGTCCGCTCCTGACCCGGGAAAGCCCGATCTCCGACGCCTGGAAGAAGCGGCTGCTGACGCTGAAGCCGGGCGACGTCTACCTCAATCACTTCAGCCCGACCGGCTTCTATTCCTCGGGCGTCACCAACGACTTCCTGAAGGACCTGACCCATCGCTCGGAGCGCCAGGTCGCCTATACGATCGAACCGGTCGGCGAGCATAGCGTCGCCTTCGCCGTCGGCCCGCGCGCGCGCACGGTCTATCTAGCGGCGCACGACAAGGAACGGGCCGAACGCTGGGTCGCGGAAGGCTTTACCGAAACCATGCGCACGCCGGATTCGACCCTGGTGTTCGTGACGCCGACCTCGGCCGAACAGATCCGCATCGACCAGATCGATTGCATGGGCTGCCTGTCGGCCTGCGGCTTCTCGAACTGGTCCCAGGGCGAAAGCGGCACGACCGGCAAGAAGGCCGACCCGCGCTCGTTCTGCATCCAGAAGACGCTGCAGGGCATCAGCCATTCCGACGAGATCGACGACAATCTGATGTTCGCCGGTCACAACGCCTATCGTTTCGGCAGCGATCCGTTCTACGCCAACGGCAATGTGCCGACGGTCGGCGAACTGATCGAGCGGCTGCAGACCGGCGCCTGATGCGTGTCCGCGCGGTCCTACATAGGCCGGCCGCGCAGCGCACATGGCCTTGGTGCTTCCCTTGCGACAAAATCATGACCATATTGGTCCCATGTCCATGATCGACGCCCATAGCGCGGACCACGCGGTCCCAGAGCGACTGAAGCGGGCGGGCCTACGCCCGACGCGCCAGCGGCTTGCCTTGGCCGCCCTGCTGTTCGATGGCGGGCATCGGCATGTCACCGCCGAACAGCTCCAGGGCGAAGTCGGTATGAGCGCCGTCAAGGTCTCGCTGGCGACGATCTACAACACGCTGCACCAGTTCACCGAAGCAGGCTTGCTGCGCGAAGTGGTGATCGAGCCCGGCCGGTCGTATTTCGATACGAACATGGACGATCATCATCATTTCTACGTCGAGGGCTCGGGCCGCCTGCTCGATATCCCGGCCGACAGCGTCAGCCTCGCCAGCCTGCCGACCCCACCCGCCGGCACCGAGATCAGCCGCGTCGACGTGATCATCCGGATCAGCCAGGCTCGCACTTAATTTCCGATCTCTTTTATTCGTCATGGTCGGACTCGACCCACGGCTGTCCGGACATGGCGAGTTTCATTGAGCCAATCGCGCGACCGTGACGATCTCCGGGCTGTCGGGCCCGAACGCTTCCCCACCGAAATCGCCATATCTGCGCTCGCACTCGAGCCCGGCCGCCGCCATGCGCGCATCGAGCGTCGTGGCATCCGTGAACTGCAATTGCGCCGTCGACCACCGCTCCGTCCCGTCGGCGAACCGGCGCACCAGCGTGACCCGGTCGACTTGGCTGGCTCCATCGAAGGCCGACGCCGCCCAGACCTCGACCGGCCCCCGCAGCGGAGCGGTGAAGCGGCGCCAGAATTTGAACGCCGCGCCGTCGCTATAGTCCTGCCGGCCGGGATTGCGTGTTTCGAACGCGAACCTGCCGTCCGGCGCCAGATGCCGCGCGACGCAATCGAACAGGGCCGCCTGTGCCGCGGCACCGATCAGATGCTGGAACGCATGCGCGGTCATCATGATCAGGCGGAAGCGCTGCCCCAGATCGAACCGGGCGGCATCGCCGACGTGCCACGCGACCGACCCGTGCGGATCGAGCAGCCTGGCGCGCGCGACCATGGTGTCGGCCAGATCGACCCCGACCACCCCAAGCCCGTCCGCCGCCATGGCGCGCGCGAGCCGGCCGGTGCCGCAGGCCAGATCCAGCACCGGCCCGCCGGTCCGGAGAGCGAGCGCCCGGTAGAAATCATCGTCCGGACCCCAGTCATTCTCGGCGTCATAGAGCGCCGCATCGTCGTATTCGCCGTGCAGCGCGTCGCTCACGGCGCCGGGAAGGGTTCGGTCGGATAGATGCCGAACACCTCGCCCCGATGGATCCAGCCGCGGATGTCGTTGACCTCGATCCGGCACCAGTCGCCGGGAACCGGGCATTCCATCAGCCGGCCGATCACGCCCGGCTCGATATGGGCGACCGGATCGGCCGTCGGCGACGGATCGCTCCTGAGCGTGCCGACCACGCCCTTGACGATGATCATGCGGCGGCCGGTCAGCTGCGAGGACAGCACCCAGCCGACCGTGCCCTCCCAATCGCGGATCTGCCGCCAGACATCGTTCTCGGCCAGGATCTCGACCGGCATGTCCTTGCGGGTGAAGACCCAGTCGATCGGAAAGCGGGTGCCGGGGCCGACCCGCACATAGGCCTCGCCCTTGCGCATCGAGGCGAAGCGCGGCAAGGGCAGCATGGTTTCATGCGAGGATTTCACGGTTTGCTTGGGCGCGGGCTTATCGCCGGGCTTTTCGGCCGGCGGCTTTGCGGCGGCATCGCCGGCGGGCGCCTGTTCCGTGATCGGCGGCACCGGCGGCTTGACCTTCGGGCGCGGAATCTTGTCGGCCGCAAAGGCGCCGCCGGACACGAGCATGCCCAGCACGATCAACCCTGTCGTCCAGGACGCGAAGGAGCCTCGAAGGCCCGACCGAATTAACCTAATTTCCCAGTCCCCCACCAGCGATTCTTGTTAAGCGCAGGGGGCGGCCGGGTCAAGCGCGCGCATGTCATCGCCCGAGGCCTGCCCGCCAAGCCTGGACAAGACCCGATGCCCGCTGGTAGGCCTTTGGGACGGGTTTCGTCGGGACGGGAAAATCCATGCAGAAGAAACGGACCATCGTTGTCGTCACGCGCAAGCTGCCGGAGCCGATCGAGACGCGGATGATGGAGCTGTTCGACGCACGGCTCAATCTGGACGACACGCCCCGGACCCAGGCCGAGCTGATCGAGGCGGTCAAGACGGCCGAGGTGCTGGTACCGACCGTGACCGACCGGATCGATCTGGCCGTGCTGTCGCAGGCCGGCCCGCAATTGAAGCTGATCGCGTCGTTCGGCACCGGCGTCGACCATATCGACATCGCGACCGCGCGCCAGCGCGGCATCACGGTCACCAACACGCCGGGCGTGCTGACCGAAGATACCGCCGACATGACCATGGCGCTGATCCTGGCCGTGGCCCGGCGCCTGTCCGAAGGCGAGCGGCTGCTGCGGTCGGGCAAATGGACCGGCTGGGGCCCGACCCACATGCTGGGCCAGCGCATCTGGGGCAAGCGGCTGGGCATCGTCGGCATGGGCCGCATCGGCACGGCGCTGGCACGGCGCGCCAAGGGCTTCGGCCTGTCGATCCATTATCACAACCGCCGTCGCGTGCTGCCCGAGATCGAGGCGCAGCTGGAGGCGACCTATTGGGAAAGCCTGGATCAGATGCTGGCCCGCATGGACATCATCTCGATCAATTGCCCGCATACGCCGGCCACATATCACCTGCTGTCGGCCCGACGCCTCAAGCTGATCCAGCGCCATGCCTATATCGTCAACACCGCGCGCGGCGAGGTGATCGACGAGAACGCGCTGACCCGCATGCTGGCGGCCGACGAGCTGGCCGGCGCCGCCCTCGACGTGTTCGAGCATGAACCGGCGGTCAACCCGAAACTGTTGAAGCTGCCCAATGTCGTGCTGCTGCCCCATATGGGTTCGGCCACGATCGAGGGCCGCATCGACATGGGCGAGAAGGTCATCATCAACATCAAGACCTTCACCGATGGCCACCGCCCGCCCGATCGCGTGCTGGAGACGATGCTGTAGCAGCAGTCCCCGCTGCCGATCGGCCGGGAGACCGGCATTAACGGAGAGGCTGGGTGCCGCGCGGTAGCCCATGCCGCAGCGCAGCGACGAATCTGCCTTCCCTCGCGCCCGAAACAGGAGTGAGATCAGCCGGTCCGCGGTTGCCCGGGAGGCTTCCCATGAAGCGGTTTCGCGATTTCCTCGATGTCATCGGCCTGGTCGCAGGGGCCGCCGTCTTCGTCGTGTTCCTGGCGCTGATGGCGTTCCACTGAACCTCTGGACACGCCCCCCGGCAGGGCGGCATTTTCATTGCCATGCCGATCTTCACCTTCCCCGACGATGCCGAATGGGATGAGGTCCTGCGCGCCGTGACCTTTTCGGTCGAGATCGGCGAGTATAAAGGCGTCGTCCGCGTGCCCCGCGCCGTATTCCAGAGGCTGCTGCCGATGAGCCCGACGCCGGAGCGCTGCGTCGAGGCGTTCCATCTGGAGCGCGCCCGGTTCGAGCAGGCGGCCGAACGCTGCATCCGCGAACGCCGCTTGGGCGCCGATGGCCAGGTCGAGCTCACGACCGCCGATCTGAAACCATGACCGACCAGCAGGCCCTGTGGGACGCCCGATACGCGGCCGAGGATTATCTGTTCGGCACGGCGCCCAACGATTATCTGGCGTCGCAGGCCCATCGTCTGGCCCCCGGTCAGCGCGCGCTGGCGGTCGGCGACGGCGAGGGCCGCAACGCGGTCTGGCTCGCGCGCCAGGGGCTGGACGTCACGCTGGTCGATATCTCGCCGGTCGGGCTGGAAAAGGCCCGGCGCCTGGCGCAGGCGCAGGGTTGCCGGATCGAGACGATCGCCGCCGATCTGACCCGATGGGACTGGCCCCTGGATCGCTACGACCTGGCCGTCGAGATCTTCGTGCATGTGCCGGTCGCCGACCGGCAGGCGATCCATCGCGCCATGGCGGCATGCCTGAAGCCCGGCGGCCTGGCGCTGGTCGAGGCGTTTCAGAAGCGCCAGGCCGATCGCCCGTCCGGCGGCCTCAGAACCGCACCGCTGCTGTATGATGCGGTAGCTCTGTCCGAGGATTTCGCGACGCTCGAAACGCTGGAACTGCTCGAGGGCACGGTCCTCCTGGCCGAGGGGTCGAAGCATCGCGGGCCGGCCCAGGTCGTGCGCTATCTCGGCCGCCGGATCTGATCCGTCCGTTCAATCGAGCCTGCTTTATTTCCGCAAGGACTTGAAGATAGAGTCTCGCCCGTCACTGTGTTACCCAGAAAGTATGCCCATGCCGCCGCCGGAGTTGGACCGCGCTTTTCTCTGGCATCTCCTGGAGAATATTCCGGCGATGGTCTGGATGACCGACGCGGACAAATCCTGCATCTATGTCAACCAGGCGACGCTCGCCTTCACGGGGACGACCCTGCCGCAGATGCTTGGGCATGGCTGGCGGGACACGGTCCACCCCGACGATCTCGTTCCGCTGGAAGTCAATTTCGAGCATCAGCACGATGATCGTTCGTCGCTGCGTGCCGAGGTCCGCAATCGGCGGCACGACGGCGAATATCGCTGGATGCAGGTGCGCGGCCAGCCTCTGTTCGACCCGGACGGCACGTTTCGCGGCACCATCGGCCTCAGCCTGGACATCACCGAGGCGAAGCGGCACGAGAGCGAACTCGCCCGTATGGTCACCCACGACAATCTGACCGGCCTGCCCAACCGCGCGCTGCTGGAAAGCCTGATCGAGGCCGCGATCGAGAATGCCCGCGACGAAGGGCGCAAGGTGCCGGTGCTGACCTTCGGCGTCGACCGGTTCCAGACCATCAACGAAACGCAAGGCCATGGCGCCGGCGACGCGCTGCTGGGCGAGATCGGCCGGCGCATCAGCCTCATTCGCCACGGCCACGAGATCGCCGGCCATCTGTCGGGCAATCGCTTCGTCATGATCGGCGAGGCCGGCGCCAGCACCGAGAACGCCTATCGCGCCGCCGCCCGCTTGCTGGATCTGTGCCGCACCCCGTTCCGCCTGAACGATGTGCCCCATGAGCTGAGCGCGTCGATCGGCATCTCGATCTATCCGGACGATGGTGCCGACCCGGGCGAATTGATGCGTGCCGCCGAGGCGGCACTCCAGACCGCGAAGCAGTTGGGCGGCAATCATTTCGCCTTCTTCGATCGCGACCTGCACGGCCATGCCAAGAACCGGTTCGATCTGGAGACCGACCTGCGCCGCGCCATTCCGGCCGGCGAGCTGCTGCTGCATTTCCAGCCCAAGGTCTCGCTGCCCGATTATCGCCTGGTCGGGTTCGAGGCGCTGGTGCGCTGGCACCATCCGGAACGCGGCATGCTGCCGCCGGTGACCTTCATCAATCTGGCCGAGGAATGCGGGCTGATCGGCCCGCTGACCCGCTGGGTGTTCGAAGCGGTCGGCCGCCAGCAGCGCGACTGGATCGATGCCGGGCTGTCGCCGGTGCCGATCGCGGTCAATGTCTCGCCGCGCGAATTCCTGGGCGACCTGCTGCAGGACCATCTGGCGGCCTATCAGCAGTTCGAACTGCCGGAACGGCTGATGGAGATCGAGATTACCGAAAGCACCATGATCACCGATTTCGATCGGGTCTGCCGCATCGTGCAGGGCCTGACCGATACCGGCATCAAGGTCGCCATGGATGATTTCGGCACCGGCTATTCCAGCCTCGCCAGCCTGAACCGCCTGCCGATCTCGACGCTGAAGATCGATCGCGCCTTCACCAAGGACGTCGATTGGGACCGGGCGAGCCGCGCAGTGGCCTCCGCCATCATCTCGCTCGCGGCCGAACTGGGCCTCGACGTGGTCGCCGAGGGCGTCGAGACGCGCGAACAGCTCAATGTGCTGCGCACGCTCAAATGCACCGTCGTCCAGGGCTTTCTGACCGGACGACCGGTGCCGGCCGACGAGGCGGCGGAGCTGTTGCGCCACCCGGCCCCGGTCCCGACCGCCCGCGGCCTGATATAACCCCGACCGACTGGATCCCCAATCTTGCGCCTGATCTGCTATCCGACCTCCGGCCCCGCACCGTTGATCCGTACCGCCCCTGTCGAACGCGATTGGATGGGCGCGACGCCCGAGCAGTTCGCCTATCGCTGCCTGCCGCTCAATATCGCCAACGCCCATGGCTGGCAAATCCTGAACCCGATCCCGTTCGCCGCGGTCTGGACCGGCGGCAACAACACCGACGGGATCATCATCAACCCCGCCGTTCCCGGCGCCGCCCCCGCCGCCCTCAGCCATTTCGGCCAGGGCATTCTGACCTTCCACGTCACCGGCCTGTTCCGCACCGAGCCCGGCTACGATCTGTGGGTCTCGGGCCCGACCAACATGTTCAAGGACGCGATCCAGCCGATGAGCGCGGTGGTCGAAACGGACTGGTCGCCGTTCACCTTCACCATGAATTGGAAATTCACCCGGACGAACCAGCCGGTCACGTTCGCCGAGGGCGAGCCGTTCTGCACCATCTTCCCGATCCGGCGCGGCATGATCGAGCAGGTGCTGCCCGAGATCAAGGCCATGGCCGACGATCCGGAGGTGCACGAGGCCTATGCGAAATGGGCGGCCGACCGCGCCAATTTCAACAAGGATCTGACCGTCCCCGGCTCCGCAGCCCAGACGGCGAAATGGCAGAAGGACTATTTCAAGGGAACCGCGACGAGCTTCGGCACCGCGCCGCCGGATCATCGCACCAAGGTGAAGCTCCGGGAGTTCAAGTAGTCCTCTTTTCGTCATTCCCATCCAGGAGTGCCACAAAGGATCTTACGGTCGCTCTGATGGGGTAGCTACCGCGCGACATCGCTGCCCTCGACCTGTCCTCGTCAATCGAGATATTCTGGTGGACATATCGATCCCTCGGAGGTTCCATGCGTCGCTCGATCCGTTCCGCCCTGTTGGCCGTGGCCCTCATCGCCGGCTTCGTGGCACGTCCGGCGGCGGCGGCCGACGTGCTGGTGTTCGCGGCCGCCAGCCTGAAGAACTCGCTCGATGACGCCATCGCCGATTATGCCAGGCGCACCGGCGTCAAGATCGAGGCGTCCTATGCCGCCAGCGGACCGTTGGCCAAGCAGATCGAAAGCGGGGCGCCGGCCGACCTGTTCATTTCGGCCGATCTGGATTGGATGAACGAGGTCGCCAAGCACGATCTGATCCGGCCCGAGAGCCGGATCGACCTGCTGGGCAACCGGCTGGTGCTGGTGACGGCCAAGGACAATCCGGTTGCGATCGCGCTGGGGCCTGAGACCGATCTCCTGGGCGCGCTCAAGGGCGGCCGCCTGGCGATCGGCGATCCGCAGTCGGTTCCGGCCGGCAAATACGGCCAGGCGGCGCTGGAAAAGCTGGGCCTATGGCCTGGGATCGAGCCGCATCTGGCCCGCGCCGAGAGCGTGCGCGCCGCGCTGGCGCTGGTCAGCCGATCGGAGGCGCCGCTCGGCATCGTCTATGCGACCGATGCCGCCGCAGATGCGGGCGTGCGCATCGCCGCCGATTTCCCGGCCTCGTCTTATCCGCCGATCATCTATCCGGCCGCGCTGATCAAGGCCAGCACGAACGCCGGCGCCAAGCCTTTCCTGGATTACCTGGCAAGCCCCGCGGCCGCGCCCTTCTTCACCCGCCAGGGCTTCACCCGCCTCGCCCCGCCGGCATAGCCGGATCACGCCCCTGGCCGAGCGCTGACGTCTCCGCTAGCCTGCCGGAATATGCGAGACCTCATTCGTCGCCTCCGGCGCGCCAGGCGCTTCGTCAGTTGCATCGTGCTGGCTCTATCCTGGCTGATCGGGTCACCGGCTCCCGCTGCCGAGGCGATCGGGATTGCGGGCGGGCAATATCTGGCCGCCCTGCCGCCCGATTGGGACGGCAAGAGCGCGCTGCCCCTGGTGCTGTTCATCCATGGTTACGGTGAAAGCGCCGCGCAGGCGATGGCCGAACCCGGCCTCGCGGCGGCGGCCACCGGACAGGGCGCCCTGTTCATCGCGCCCGATGGCAGCGACGGCAATTGGAGTTTTACCGGCGCGCCGCACCAGGGCCGGGACGACATCGCCTTTCTGCACGCGGTGATCGAGGATGCCGAAAAGCGCTGGCCGATCGACCCCCGGCGCGTCGTGGCCAGCGGCTTTTCCATCGGCGCCTCGATGGTCTGGGAACTCGCCTGCCATTCACCCCGGGGATTCACGGCATTCCTGCCGATTTCCGGCACGTTCTGGGTGCCCTATCCGGAGCGATGCCCGGGCGGTCCGGTGACGCTGCGCCAGGTTCACGGCTACAACGACCACACATTTCCGCTGGCCGGGCGGCGGATCGGCCTGCTGTGGCGGCAAGGCAATACGGCGCACGGCTTCGAGATCCTGCGCGGGCTCGACCGATGCCAGGAGGCGCCGGACAGCACGAGCCAGGAAGGTCGCCTGGAATGTTCGAACTGGACCGGGTGCGGTGCCGGGCGGTTGCAGCTCTGCCTGCATTCCGGCGACCACGAGATCGATCCCGCCTGGCTGGCCGACGGGTTGCACTGGGCCTTCGCGCGGTGAGAGATCAGCGGGCCAGATCGGCGAAGCGCTTGGGCAGACGGAACCCGGGGCCGAGCGGGTCGGCGTGCTCGACGATGAAGCGCGCTTCGCCGGCGTAGTGTGCCCGGCCGGCGACGAGCACGGTTGCCGAGGCCGCGAGCCCCGCGCCGGTCGCCTGGGCCAATTCGCCCAGGAACCCCTGGTCCGAGACGCCGCGGAATTCGCGTTTGACGCCCGGCCCGACCCATCCGCGGGCGAAATCGAGCGCCATCCGCGCGGTGACGCCGCTGCCGGTCGGCGAGCGGTCGATCTGGCCTTCGGCGAAGATGCAGAGGTTGTAGCTGGGCGCGCCGCTGTCGGGCGTCTCGTCATCGATGAGGATCGTGCCGTAGAGAAAGCCCAGGTCCGGTTCGTCCGGGTGGGTGATCGCGACCGCGGCGCGCACGGCGTCGGTGATGGCGACGCCGGCCAGCACCAAGGTCTCGACCGGGGTGGTCATGAACGACAGCCCCAGGCGCGAGGACGGCAGGATGGCGTAATAGGCGCCGCCGAAGGCGATATCGAGCGTGACGGTGCCGTGGCCCGGCACCTCGACCGCCAGATCCAGATGGCTGGCGAAGGACCGCACGCTCTCGAACGTCACCAGCGGCGCGTCGCCGATGGTGGGCTCGACCAGGACTTGCACGATGCCGCACGGCGTCTCCAACCCGAACCGTGCGCGACCATCGTCGGACGGGACCCGGCCGGAATCGACCGCCCAGCGACCGATCGCGATGGTCGCGTGACCGCACATGGTGCTGTAGCCCTCGTTATGGGTGAACAGCACGGCCAGATCGGCATCCGGCCCGCTGGGCGTGGTCGGGATGACGCCATACATGCCGGCATGCCCGCGCGGCTCCAGCATCAGCGTCGTGCGGATATGGTCGAACCGCGCCCGCGCGTCGCGCCGCTTGTCGAGAATGGTGCGGCCATGGAGTTCCGGATAGCCGCCGGTCACGATGCGGACCGGCTCGCCGGCCGTATGCATGTCGATCGTGTCGTAGGTCTGGCGCGACATGGGCCCGCTCCGCTACGAGGCCGACCGACGCCCGGTGAAGCCCAGCAGGCTGGTGACGCCGTTCTTGGCGCGGGCGCCCTGGGCGACCAGGGCCGCGACCGCGTCGGAATGGGCGACGGTGCCATGGCGCACGAACGCCTCGTGATTGGCCTCGATCCGGTCCAGGTCATAGAGGTAATTGACCATCAGCCCATAGCTTTCCTTGAAGCCGCGCGGTGCCGTATTGGCCAGGTAATTGACCCGTTCCAGCCGGGCGCCGTTGCCCAGGTGGAAGCGCGCGACCGGATCGGTCGGGCCCTTGCCGCCATTGCTGGCGGTCAGATATTCGGCGCACAGCCGCTGCAGCGGCCCCTTGAGCGCCGTCGCTGTCGCCGCGTCCTCATGCCAGCCCGGGGTCTGCAAGAGACGGCGGAAGGCTCCCTTGGCGCCCTTCATGTCGGCGAGTGCCGCGATGGCGACGCGCTCCTCCGCCATCAGCAGATGCTGAGCGCCCTTGTCGAACCTTGCATCGAGCCAGCGGCGGAAGCCCGGTACCGGCGACAGCGTGGCGAATTGAGTCAGGCTCGGCGTCTCGGCCTTCAGATCCTCGACCACTTGCTTGATCAGGAAATTGCCGAACGAGATGCCGCGCAGGCCCTTCTGGCAGTTCGAGATCGAGTAGAAGATCGCCGTGTCCGGTGTCTTGAGCTCCTGGATATTGTCCTGCTCCAGCAACGGCTGGACCGCGGCGGACAGGCCGTTGACCAGCGCCACCTCGACGAAGATCAGCGGCTCGTCGGCCAGCGCCGGATGGAAGAAGGCGAAGCAGCGCCGGTCGCGCGCCAGGCGGCGGCGCAGATCGGGCCACCCCTTGATCTCGTGCACCGCCTCGTACTGGATCAGCTTTTCCAGGATCGCCGCCGGCGTCTGGTGCCAATCGATGCGACGCAGTTCGAGGAAGCCGCGATTGAACCAGGATCCCAGCAGATGGCGCAGGTCGGCGTCGAGCGGGATGAGCTCGTCATGCCCGCGCAACAGCGGCAATAGCCCCTCGCGCATGCGCACCAGCGTCGCGGTGCCGCCGGGCGCCATGTTGATCCGGCGCAGCAATTCCTGCCGCGGCGGCTCCGCCACCTCGCCCAGCACCATGGCCGTCGCCGGCGTCGGCGCCGCCAGATAGGCCTCGGCCGCCAGCTTCAGCTTGGACGGATCGGGCGCGAAATCATTGGCGAGAAAACGATAGTAAGTCAGGCGATCGGCCTCGCCCAGCGTGCCCAGGCGTTCCAGCAGGGCGCGCGCGAGGGCGGCGCCCGACGCCTCGCCCCGTTCCGAGATCAGGCTGCGGCTCAGCTGCACCACCTGTTCGAGCGGCGGCACGCCGGTCGGAATCTTGACCCAGGCCCGACCGCGATCGGCAATCGAGGACAGCAAACGATCGAACCAGCTGGAACTCATCGGAACCCTCCAACGGACAGGCGAACGGGCGTGGGACGCATTATGTTCCGACGCTCCGATGACAGGTGCAAGCGCCATCTCGCCGCAAGCTCCGCGCGCCGGATCGCCTCCCTTGACCTGACCGACCGATTGTGGCGCGATTCCTTAAGAACCTTCGGCGCATCCTGGCGCCCGTGACCCATAGGAACCGAATGGCCCGCCTCCTGCCCCGTCCGCTCGGCCTGATCGTGCTGGGCGCGCTCGCCGGGGCAAGCCCGGCTTCGGCCGCGGACCCGCCGCCCGGCACCGACAGCCAATTGCGCGCGCTCTCCGGGTCCGATGCGGCGCGGGCGGCCGATCCGTCGGCCTTGCGCGGCTTGAGCCGGCCGGAGGACCGCAATCCCGCCGCACGCACTTCCGCCACGCCTTTGTTGCAGCCGGATTCGACCGATGCCGCCGGCATCAGCCGGGCGCTCGCCGCCGGCGACCGCACCTCGCGTCAGCTGGTGACCCCGGAAGAGGACGACGCCGGCAGCGTCGGCGGCGCCTTGCTGGCGATCGCCGGTCTCGTGCTGGCCGTGGTCCTGCTCACTCGGTTCGTCGGCAACTCGCACAGCGGTTAGACCGCATCTGCCCTGGGCGAAGACGGCTAGAGCCTGATCCGATCAAGCCTGCTTGGCTTGATCGGTGAATCAGTCTCTAACTATTTGATTTAGAGTGCGATTCAGATATGAGGCCGAGCAGGCCTCATATCATCGCGCTCTAGTCGATCCGGCCTAGAAACCGGTCCGCGCGGAAGATCTCGCGCCAATCGGCCAGGTCCCAGGCGGCCACTTCCGGATCGCGCGAATAAAGTACCCGATCGGCGCGGCCGACCAGGTTTTCCTCGGGCACGCAGCCCACGCCGCCGTCGGCCGCCGGCACGCGGCTGTCGAGCGACATGTCGCGATTGTCGCCCATCATGAAATAATGGTGCGCCGGCACGATGAATTCGGGCGTGTCGTCCAGTTGCGAGCCGGCAGTGCGCTTCAGGATCGGATGCTCGCGCCCGCCCGGCAGGGTCTCGACGTAGCGCAGGAAGCGCTGGGACTGGCCGTCGAGCACGGTGACATAGACGCCGGTCGCCCGACGCGGCAGGACCGCGCCATTGATGATCAGACGGCCGGCCTTCATCTGGACGCGGTCGCCGGGCAATCCCACCAGCCGCTTCACATAGGTCTCGGACGGGTCGCGCGGCAGGCGGAACACGATCACGTCGCCGCGGTCGGGCAGATGGCCGGCGAAGCGGCCCGGGAAATCCGGCATCAGGCCGATGGGCGAGGAATATTTGCCGATGCCGTAGGGGTATTTCGCCGCCAGCAGCTCGTCGCCGATCAGCAGGGTCGGCACCATGGAGGAGGACGGCACCACGAACGGCTCGGCCGCGACGGTCCGGATCGTCAGCACGAAGGCGAGCGTCACGATCAGCAGCTTGACGGTGCGCAGCCATTCGGCCTTGCGCGAAGGGGCGGGCTTGTCCGTTGCGACCTTATCCATGGATCCTCGCCACCATCATGATACCGCGAGCATATCGAGGGCGGTCACGCAACTGTCAAGCCGCGGCCATTGGCAAGCGGCTCCGGAATCCCTAATTGTGTCGCCGTGTCGCACCTTCCCCAACGGATCAGATCCCGACCATCATGGACGCTCCCCGCCGCTATTTCGCCTATGGCTCGAACATCGTCGCGCCGCAGATGACCCATCGCTGCCCGGCGGCCCGCGCGGTGGGCTTGGCCCGGCTCGACGGCTGGCGCTTTCGCATCACGACCCGCGGCTTCGCCACCATCCTGCCCGACCCCGCATCCCACGTGCTGGGCGTGCTCTGGGCGCTGACGCCTGTGTGCGAGGTAGCGCTCGACCGCTACGAGGGCGTCCATCGCGGCCTTTATCTGAAGCGGGAGATCCCGGTCGGCAGCAGCGACGCGCTGGTCTATGTCGCCGGCGACATCGAGCCCGGCCCACCCAAGCCCGGCTATCTGGAAGCGATCATCGCGGCCGCGGAGCGCCATGGATTCGCGCCGGCCTATGTGGCGACGGAATTGCGGGTATGGCTGGAGGCCGGGCTTTAGCCCCGGCTGCGTGCGGGCCCGGCGGTCAGACGCGCGGCCGCTTGCGTCCGACACCCTTGAAGAAAGTGTAGCAGAACACGCCATCGTCCTCGGCCGTTCGAAGGAGGGCCCGAACGCCGGCATCGAAGGCGTCGGCATCGATCAGCGCCGCCCCGATCGCAAGATCGCGAACGCCTTCGATCATCGCGGTGAAGGTCTGCCGGGTGAACCCGTCGACCAGATCGGGCCGGCTCGCATCGGCATACACCAGGCGCGGCGATACGTGGACGGCCTGCAGGTCCGCCGCGACCAACAGCGGATAGAGTTGCCGACCGATCGACGCATTGCCGCCGGCCCGCCGTTGGAGTTCGACCTGACATTGGATTACCCGATGCGCGGCACTGCTGTCGGGATGGAAGCAGGTCGATCCGTGATCGCCCTCGATGAGGGTCATGGTGCCGCCGGGCTTGAGCATCCGGGCCAGGGCCGCCAAGGCCTCGGCCGGGCGCACCAGGTGCTCCAGCACGAAGCAGACGAAGACATGGTCGAAGCTTTCCGGAGCGAAGGGCAAGGCGAAGATATCCGCTTGTCGGAACGCGACGTTGGTGAGACCCGCCGCCGCCACTGCGCGTCCGGCCGCCGCGACCGAGTGGGCCGAGATGTCGACCGACGTGAACCGGGCATCCGGGCTTTGCCGGGCCAGCGTGACGGTTTGGGCACCGACACCGCAGCCCGCCTCCAGAACCAGGCTGCCGGGCAAGTAGTGCGTGTCGGCGTGCAACAGCTCCACGAGCGTACCGGCCTGCCTCTGCAAACGCTCGGTCTCGCGTGGGTCATACCCATGAACATAGGGCTCGCTCGCCATCGTCCGCTCTCTTTCATCCCTACCCGCCGCTCGGTCATGCCTGACGGACGTCCCGGGCGTATTGAATAAAATTGCGGACTCTTGGGACGATCAGGCCAAGGCGGCGCGGTAGCGTCCGGGCGTGACCCCGAACTGCCGGACGAACGCGCGGGTCATATGGCTCTGGTCGGCAAAGCCTGCCTCGCCGGCCGCCTGGGCCGGTGCGTGGCCGTCCGCCAGAAGCCGACGGGCCAGCCGCACGCGGCGCTGCAGCAGATAGGCATGCGGCGTCACGCCGACGTCGCGGGCAAAGCCGCGCAGCAGCTGGAAGCGGCTCACACCCGAGAAGGCCGCCAGTTCGGCCAGGGATACCGGCGCTTCCGGCGCCTCGTCCAGGCGCCGCAACGCCTTCGCCACGGCGGGCGCCGGACCGGCCGCGCGGGTCCGGCCCGTTCCGTGCCGACCCAGGATGTGCATCAGCGTACTCAGCAGCCCTTGCTCGATGGCCAGATGATCGGGCACTTGGGCCGTCAGCCGGGTGAAAAGCTGCTCGAAGCGTGCTGCCAGGATCGGATCGCGCATCGCCGGGCGGGCGATCTCGATCGGTCCCACCCTCTCGTCGGACGTATGGTCCACCAGAAGCGCCGGATCCAGATAGAGCATGCGCCAGCCGCGCACGCGGTCCCCCAGCGGCGCGCCATCGTGGATTTCGCCGGGATTGACCGCGATCATGTCGCCGGCACCGGCATCGACCTGGCCGATTCCGCTCCACGACCGCTGGGCACCGAAATCGATGACGCCGACGCCGAAATGATCATGGGCATGGCGGGGAAAGACATGATTGGACGCGAGCGTCATCGCCTCGATCCCGGCGAGGGCCGATCGGTGCTGCACCGCGCGATGCTGTCGCTCCGTCATCGGCGTGCCTGGCCCTCGTTCCGATCGCGTCTTCCCGTCGCATACGAGCGCATTCGGCCCAGTCTGTCCATCGACCATCCACGCGCCTATTTTTCCAGCCTCTACCCGCAATCGGAGGCTGCGGCCAGCAAGGGTTGCGCGCTTTCGCCTCTGGACGCGGGCGATGCTCTGGGGCGACGATAGGTCGGACATAATCGAACAAAATATCCTTGGAGGAACCGCCCATGGCCCCGATCGACCGCCGTTCACTGCTGCTCGCCTCCGCGAGCGCGCCCCTCGTCATGGCCGTCGCCGGGGCCGGCGGCGGACCGGCCCGGGCGGCCGAACCGGTGCCGGCGAAGGTGGCCGCTCCCACCGAGGGCAAGGGCGTCACCCACACGCTGGCGCGCTACGTCACCCAGGCGAAATACGACGATCTGCCGGAGAAAGTGCGCAAGGAGGGGGTGCGCACGTTGATGAACTGGGTAGGCGTCGCCATCGGCGGCTCGCACCATGAGACGGTCGATATCGCGGTCTCCGCGCTGACGCCGTTTTCCGGACCGGCCCAGGCCAGCCTGTTCGGCCGGCGCGAACGGTTCGACATCATGAACGCCGCATTCCTGAACGGCGTCTCCAGCCATATCTTCGACTATGACGACACGCATCTGAAGACGATCATCCACCCGGCCGGCCCGGTCGCCTCGGCCATCCTCGCCTATGCCGAGATGCATCCGGTCGGCGGCAAGGAGTTTCTGAATGCCCTGGTGCTGGGCGTCGAGACCGAATGCCGGATCGGCAATGCGGTCTATCCGAACCATTACGATGTCGGCTGGCACATCACCGGAACGGCCGGCGTGTTCGGCTCGGTCACCGCCGTCGGCAAGCTGATGGGCTTGACCGAACAGCAGATGGTCTATGCGATCGGCCTGGCCGCCTCGCAGCCGGTGGGCCTGCGCGAATCCTTCGGCTCGATGAACAAGAGCTTCAATCCCGGCCGCGCCGCCAGCAACGGCTTGTTCGCGGCCATCCTGGCGTCCAAGAATTTCACCAGTTCCGACCAGATGATCGAGGCGAAGCGAGGCTGGGCCAATACGATCAGCACCAAACAGGATTACGGCGAGATCACCGACGGGCTGGGCCAGCATTACGAGGCGGCGCTCAACACCTACAAGCCGTTCGCCTGCGGCATCGTCATGCACCCGGCGATCGACGCCGCGATCCAGCTGAGGAACGAGAACAAAATCACGCCCGACCAGATCGACCGGATCGAGTTGAAGGTCCATCCGCTGGTGCTGGAGCTGACCGGCAAGAAAACGCCCGACGCAGGGCTGGAGGGCAAGTTCAGCATCTATCACGCGGTCGCGGTCGCCTTGGTGCAGGGCGCCGGCGGCGAGAAGCAGTTCAGCGACCAGGCCGTGCGCGACCCGGTCATCGTGGCGCTGCGGGCCAGGGTCATCCCCACGATCACGCCCAACATCAAGCCCGAGCAGGTCGACATGACCATCGTGCTGAACGACGGGCGGTCCTTGCACAAATATATCGAACACGCGATCGGCAGCCTGGAAGTACCGATGAGCGACAGGGCGCTGGAGAAAAAGTTCGGCGATCTGGCCGACGGCATCATTCCGGCCGCCCAGGCCCGCCGGGTCATGGATCTATGCTGGGGCGTGGAAAAGCTGAACGATGTCGGCGATATCGCCCGGGGCGGCGTGCTGGCCTGATCCGGTCCCCGTTAAGGGACCGGATGGCCGTTGCAGATCAGCCCGCGGCGCCCGTGGTCGTGCCGGTCGTGTTCTGCGCCTGCGCCGCCAGCAGGGTGTTGCCCTGAGCGGCGTTGCTGCCGTCGAGCAGCCGGCCGACACCGCCCGGGCCGCTTTTCGCCGATGGCGCCGTCGTGCTGCTGGAGGTCGAGCCGTTGGCATAGGTCGTGAGCGTGGTGATCGAGCCGTCGGCGTTGGTCGTCGCCGCCGTATTGGTGATCGTCGTCGAGGACGACGAACTGGTCGAGGAAGCGCTGCTGCTGCTGCTCTCGCCGGCACCCTTGGTCTTTTCGGCGGGCGGCGGCGTGACCGGCGCGACGGTGCTTCCGATGGAATTGATCGACATGTCCTTGCTCCTTTTTCTCTCTGTGCTCATCGATTCGAACGACAGTACCCAAGTACCGTTCCGATACCGTCACAATAAAGACGAGCAAAATTCGTGCCCTTCGTAAGAATCAGGGAATCTCTCATGTCGACAATGGTCCGGTGGCAAAGCGAGATGCCGCACGGCATTAATTGCCGTAGAGGATCGGCAGAATATTCATCCCGGATGAGACGGATGAAACAATCTGTTACGAAAAACCAGGGGGAGTAGAAGCTATTGAGTACTTGGATACGCCGCCGGTGCCTTAGCGCCCCATGATGGTCCGCGCCTGTGCCGCCAGCAGCATGTGGCCTTGGGGCGGCGTTCCGGGATCAGCAGGCCGCCCGGACCATCGGGACCGGGTGCGGCGGAAAAGACGGGGATAAATAGAACGACACCGTTGCGTTTCGTTTATGGGTCTTCTATATTTCCCATGGGCTTCCGTCGGCGTTTCCGCCGGCGATCGTCCCTAAGGGGGAGTTCGGCAGTCATGCGGTACAAGGTCGTTTCGCTGAGCGTGCTCGCCACCGTCGCCCTGACCGCGGCGCCTTTTTCGCCAGCCTCGGCGCATGACCATGATCATTGGCACGGCCCCGGCCTGGTGTTCGGTCTGGCCGCCGCCGTGTTGGGCACTGCGGCTTTCATCGCGACCGCGCCGTTCCGCGCCATCGCGGGGGCTCCCGTCTATGCAGCCCCGCCCCCGGTCTACTACGCCCCGCCGCCGCAGGCTTACTACGCGCCGCAACAGGCCTATTACGCGCCGCCGCCGGTCTATTATGCCCCGCCGCCGCGCCCGGTCTATTACGCGCAGCCGCCGGTGTATTACGCCCCGCAGCCGGGCGGCTATTACCCCCGGTGAGTTTGGCGGAAGCATCGCGCCGCGGCGGACGACCGTCGCGCGCGGAAGCCGAACAACTGGGCGAGCGGATTCTGGAGATCGCGACCGAACTGTTCCTGCGCGACGGCTACGGCAGCACCAGCATCGAGGCGATCGCCCAGGCCGCCGGCATCTCCAAGCGCACCTTCTATGCCCGCCATGCCGGCAAGCCCGACCTGTTCGCCGCCGTGGTCGGACGCATCGTCGAACAGATCCGCCCGCCGCCGGAGGTGCCGCTGCTGGCCGGCACGACCCTCGATGAAATCCTGGAGCGGCTGGCCGGCCTGATGCTGCGCGCCGCCCTCTCGCCGCGCGCGCTGGCGCTCAGCCGTCTGATCATCGCGGAATCTGCGCGCTTTCCGGAATTGCTGGCAGGCCTCGGCGGCGAGCGCGGCCGGCCCGAGGCGGTGATGTTGATCGCCTCGCTGCTCGCCTCCCGCCTCGACCCGCCGATGGCGCACGACGACGCCCAGTTCGCCGCCGGGCAATTCATCCAGATGGTGGTCTCCTGGCCGCAGCGCTGTGCGCTGGGCGCCGCCGGACCGATGCTCCCCGGCGAACAGGCCGACTGGGTCGGCCGCACCACCCGTCTGTTCCTCGTCGGCTGCCGGGGCTGGCCCACCTGATCGGCCCGAAACGGGCTTGACATCCCTTGCTGCGAGCCGTATTAAACCATTTAGTTATTTAACTGGATGATTAATCATGGCTGCCGACCCCCTGAGCGTGACCCTTTCCGCCCTCGCCGACCCGACGCGGCGCGCGATCATGGCGCGGCTGGCCCTGGGCGAGACGTCGGTCACGGAATTGGCCGAACCCTTTCGCATGAGCCTGCCGGCCGTGTCCAAGCATCTGAAAGTGCTGGAGCGCGCCGGGCTGATCCGGCGCAGCCGCGAGGCGCAATGGCGGCCGTGCCGCATCGAGGCGGGGCCGCTCGCCGCGGTCGCCGACTGGGTCGAATCCTATCGTCGCTTCTGGGACGGCAGCTTCGATCGACTCGACCATTATCTGAAGGATTTGCAACGGAAGGAGACGGAAGATGGTTCTGGAACCTGAGGCCAGCATGGCCGCCGAGGCCGATCAAAAAACGCTGGTCATCACCCGCATGTTCGACGCGCCGCCGGCGCTGGTATTCCAGGCCTGGACCGACCGGGCTCATGTGCTGAACTGGCTGGGTCCCCGCGACTATCCGGTCGTGTCGTTCGAGCATGATTTCCGGATCGGCGGCGCATGGCGCGGCTGCCTGCACTCGCTCGACGGCAGCCGCACGCTGTGGCAGGGCGGGGTCTATCGCGAGATCGAAGCGCCGACCCGGCTCGCCTACACGTTCGCCTGGGACGACAGTCCGCAGACGCTGATCACGGTCGATTTCCTGGCCCACGACGGCAAGACCCGCATGATCTTCACCCAGACCCCGTTCGAGACCACCGAACGCCGCGAGGGCCACCGCACCGGCTGGAACAGCAGCTTCGATCGGCTGCAGGATCTGGTACGGACCCAAGCCCGGACCGAAACGGGCGCGTCGTGAGGCGGACCTATCACGGCTCCTGCCATTGCGGGGCGGTCCATTTCGATGCCGAGATCGATCTGGCCGCCGGCACCAGCCGCTGCAACTGCTCGATCTGCGCCAAGGGCCGGTTCTGGAAGGCGATCGTCCCGGCAAACGGCTTCCGCCTGCGCCGCGGTGCCGACGATCTCTCGATCTATCGCTTCGGCAGCCGCAGCATCCAGCATCGCTTTTGCCGCCATTGCGGCATCAAGCCGTTCGGTCAGGGGCATCTGGAAGGCATCGGCGATTTCTTCGCCGTCAACATCGCCTGCCTGGACGATGTCCCGTCGCGCGAACTGGCCGCGGCGCCGATCGATTTCGAGGACGGCCGCCATGATGATTGGTCGTCGGCACCGGCAGCGCATTGGCATCTGTAGAAAAACTTCGCCCGCGTGTCGAATCGAGGCACCCTGGCGCGTCTTTGCTGCGGAGGTTCGCGACGGCGCGAACCAGCGAGGAGCCAAACCGATGCTGTATGCCCTGCTGATCTACGAGGACGAGACGATCTACGGTCCGAACAAGAGCGGACCGGCGATGGACGCGATCCGTGCCCGTCATATGGCGCTGGTCCAGGAATTGGGACCGGTGCGCATCGGCGGCAACGGGCTGAAGGCGACCGCGACGGCGACGACGGTGCGCACCGAGCACGGCACCGTCAGTCTCCATGACGGCCCTTACGCCGAGAGCAAGGAACAGTTGGGCGGCTTCTACCTGATCGACGTGCCCGATCTGGACGCGGCGCTCGCGATCGCCCGCAAGGTGCCGATCAGCCGGGATGGCGCAGTGGAGGTCCGGCCGGTGATACCGACACCGCCGCAATGACGCGGGCATGACGAATACCGCGCTCGATCGCGCGGTTAGGGTGGCGGGGGCTCGCGTCGCGGCGGCCCTCGCCGCCCGCTATCGGGACCTCGATCTGGCCGAGGATGGCTTCGCCGAGGCCTGCGCCCGGGCGGCCGAGGTCTGGCCGCGCGACGGCACGCCCGACGATCCGGCCGCTTGGCTCTATCGGACCGCCGATCGGGCCGTGCTCGACGCGCTGCGCCGGCGCCGGACCCGCGCGCGCCTGGTCCCGGAACCACCGCCGCCCGAACCGACCGTGGAGGATCTGATGGCGGACGACATCAATCTGATCCCGGACGAGCGGCTGCGGCTGATCTTCGTCTGCTGTCACCCGGCCGTGGCGCCCGATGCGCGCGCCGCCCTGACCCTTCGGCTGGTCTGCGGCCTCACCACGATCGAGATCGCCCGCGCCTTTCTGGTCGCAGAACCGACGCTGGCCCAGCGGCTGACCCGGGCCAAGCGCAAGATCGCCGAAGCCGGCGTGCCGTTCGAGATCCCCGGACCGGAGGCTTGGCCCGAGCGGCTGGATGCGGTGCTGGCGACGCTCGAGATCGCCTATGCCAAGGCCCATGAAGATGCCGCCGGAGCCGGCCCTCACGCCGGCTATGCCGAGGAAATGCTGGAGCTGACCCGCGTCCTGGCCGAGTTGCTGCCGCGGGAGCCGGAGGCCCTGGCCCTCGCCGCCATCGTCCGCTATGCCGAGGCGCGGCGCCCTGCCCGGCTCGACGGCGACGGCGCGATGGTGCCTTTGTCCGACCAGGACCCGACGGCGTGGCGCCGCCCGCTGATCGACGCCGCGCAGCGGTACCTGCGTCAGGCCGCGGCGCTCGACGGCGGCGGCCGTCGCTGCCGGCAGGCGGCGCTGCACGGCCTCTGGTGCGCGCGCCGGAGCCTGGCGGAGCCACCGCCATGGGGTCGGGTATTGGCGCTCTATGACGAAGCATTGCGGGCACTCGGCGACGATCCGGTCTTGCGCCTGAACCGCGCGGTGGCGTTGGCGGAAGTCGCCGGGCCGCAGGCGGCGCTCGACCAGGTCATGCTGTTGGACGCGGACCGGTTCGCCTCGTTCGCGCCCTACCACGCCGTCCGCGCCGACCTGTTGCGCCGGACCGGCCGGACGGAGGATGCCCGCGCGGCCTATGCGGCGGTGCTGGCGCTCGGTCCCGCGCCGGCCGAACGATTGTGGCTCGAGCGGCGGTTGGCCGGGCTGGAAAACTGCGCTATCCTCGCGGGATGATCACGGCATCCTGTCATTGCGGCGCGGTTCGCATCGAAATCGCCGAGCCGCCGAAGCGTCTGACCGAATGCAATTGTTCGATCTGCCGGCGGCTGGGCGCGCTCTGGGCCTATTACACCCGCGATCAGATCGTCTTCGACATGGCACCGGACGCCACGGTCGGCTATGCCCAGGGCGACAAGACGCTGGAAACCCATCATTGCCGCACCTGCGGCTGCACGACCCATTGGAGCGGTCTCGGTCCGGAAAATCCGGATCGGGTCGCCGTCAACGCCCGCCTGTTCGCTCCGGAAGACCGCGCCGGCATCCCGGTCCGGCACTTCGACGGGGCGGATACCTGGACCTTTCTCGACTAGAAACGTCTAATCGTCGCCGGGAGCGGGAGCCGATACGGGCACCGCCCCGCGCGGGCGATGGCCGCTGACTTCCCAGCCGGCATCGGGCGGCAGGCGCAGGAACAGGCCGACCGCGGCGAAGGAGATCAGCCCGATCACGACGAAGGCGATCTGGAAATCGCCGGTGACGAGCGGCCCATGCGGCGCGTCGCGCAGGCCCAGGCACAGATGCAGCAGGATGGCGCCCAACGCCACGCCGGCCCCGAGCGAAACCTGCTGCGCCATGCTCGACAGGCTGGTAGCGGCACTCATCTTGGGCTTCGCCACATCGGCGAAGGCGAGCGTGTTGAGGCTGGTGAATTCGAGCGACCGGAAGAAGCCGCCGGCCAGCAGCAGCACGAAGATGCTGACGGCCGGCGTCGCGGGCGTGAACAGCGCGCAGACCATCATGAACATGGCGCTGATCGCGCCATTCACCACCAGCACGGTCCGAAAGCCGAAGCGCTTCAGGATCGGACGGCCCGACATCTTCATGGCCAGCGACCCGGCCGCCGCGGCGAAGGTCAGGAGACCGGACGTGAAGGCACTCATGCCGAACGCGACCTGCAGCATCAGCGGCACCAGGAACGGAATGGCGCCGACGCCGATGCGGAACAGCGAGCCGCCCACCACGGTCGCGGCGAAGGTCGGGATGCGCAACAGCGTCAGATCGACCAGGGGCTGCCCATGGGTCAGCGCATGGCGCACGGCGAGCGTCCCGATGACGAGACCGCCGACGAGGAAGCCTACGGCCTGTACCGGGTTGGCCTCGACCCGGCCGACCAGCTCCAGCCCGTACATCAGGCAGGCGAGCGACAAACCGGTCAGCACGAAGCCGCGCCAATCGAGCGGCGCCAAGGCCGGCTCGCGGTAATTCTCGATGAACCGCTGCACCAGCACGATGCCCAGCACGCCGATCGGCACGTTCAGGAAGAAGATCCAGTGCCAGGAGGCGAAGGTGGTGATGAAGCCGCCGAGCGGCGGCCCCACGACCGGGCCGATCATCGCCGGCACCATCAGGTAGGACATGGCGCGGACCAGTTCGGATTTCTCGCAGCTGCGGAGCAGCACGAGCCGACCGACCGGCACCATCATGGCGCCGCCGATGCCCTGCAGCACGCGCGCGCCGACGAATTCAGGGAGGTTCTGGCTGAGGCCGCACAGGATCGAGCCGAGCGTGAACACGGCGATCGCCGCGCTGAAGATGCTGCGCGCGCCATACCGATCGGCGATCCAGCCGCTGATCGGGATGAAGACCGCCAGACTGAGCATGTAGGAGGTGATGCCGAGCGACAGGCGCACCGGGTTGGTGCCGAAGGATTGCGCCATCGCGGGCAGTGCGGTCGTGATGACCGTTCCGTCCAGATTCTCCATGAACATCGCGCAAGCGATGATCAGTGCCACCAGAATGGGCCTCGACACGCGCACAGTCATTCTTCGCCGTTCCAAATCTTACTGGTGCGGGCCGCCCCGCCCCGGCGCAGTCCGTAAGATCGCGAAGTAAAAATTGCGCCCGCCCCCGCCAATCAACAAATGCCGGTGCCACATGGCAGAATCGCGCCGACGCGGCCCTGGGTCTGCCGTTTGTCGGACTTTCCTCGAGCCGCAGACTGAAAAAGCCGGGGGGATTGCCCCCTCCGGCGGGCGGGGTCGGGACTATTCCGGCTTCACGCCCTCGGCGCGGCGACCGTTCGCCAGATTGACGATCTGGCCCCAGCGCGTGCTGGACTGCATGATGGCATAGAGCGAGTTCAGCCAGCCGCGCTTGCGCCAATCGAGGAAGGTCGCGTCATCGAGCCCCTCGAGCTTGACCGGATCGACGACGCGGAAGCCGTCCAGCCGGGCGATGCCGCCGCTCTTGAAATTGAGCCGAGCCTCGTTCGCCTGGAGCAAGGCGAAGCCGTCGAGCGCCTTGGCGAATTCCGCCGCGCGCTTCAGATCCTCGCGATAGGCCATGGCGAACCTCATCGCCTCGGTCACCAGCTCGGTCGGCTTGCCGTCGGCGAACAGCGCATCGCCCTTCTTACCGAGCAGCGGCGCGTTGGTCTCGATGCCCAGATAGATCGTGTCGGCGCCGGGCGGCTCGATCAGAATGAACGGAAAGGCGCGGACGTAGGCGGGAATATAGGTGTCGCCCTGCCAAACGCCCTTGGCATCGACGAACAGATTCTCTTCCGCACGATAGCCCAGGATCGCGACCGCCATCGGGTTCGGCCCGCCGGTGATGACGATCGGGTAATATTGCGCGGCAAGCGCGATCTCGCTCAAACCGAGCGGCAGCGCGTTGGCAACGGCGGCATAGGCGAAGCCTTTGGAACGGTCGAGCTTGAGCGCGCTATGGGTGCCTGCGTCGAGGGCGGCCACTTCCTTGAAAAACAGAGGCAGGGTCGGCGGAATGCTTGCCGCCTGTGCGTCGCCGGATACCGGACCAGTCGCCGTCATGAATTCCTCTTTCGATCTAGTGTCGAGTTCGAACGGATGAGATCCCCGCCGCCCGTCCCGGGAGCCCTGGCGGCAAGCATTAGCGCCCGCGCCATCCGGACGCCAGCACTAGTGGCAACATGCTAACGGAAGGTTTTCGGACGGACGGATTTGGCGGTTCACAACACACCGTTACCGAGTTGTTCTCGACTCGTTAACGATTCGATGCTTCACTGCATGCACGGTGTAAACGCACCCGCCAAACGGCACCGGCCCGTCGACTCCGGAATGGTTGAACCAAGTCGATAGATATATTGGTCCGTCCCTCCCAGGGGAAACACCTAGGGGTTAGTGCGATGTCAGTTCCGAGTTCTTTCAACGTTTCAGCGACAAGCGGCGTTTTGGGCAGCTGGCTGGCCAACACCACGACCTCGGCGAATGCGGCCACCCTCCTGGGCGGCTCCTCTGCCAGCAACAACGGCGGTGCCCTGACCGCGCTCCTGAACAAATCCTCGTCGGCCACACCGTCGACCACGCTGGCGCTGGAAGGCTTGATCAAGCCCAGCCAGCAGCGCGTGATTTCCGCCATCGGCAGCAGCACCGGTCCGTTGAGCATTCCCTGGAACTCAAATGGAACCGAGCCGACGACCGTCGCGTCCCTGCGGACGGCCGGATGGATCAAGCTCGACCAAAAAGTTCTGACCAACGGCAAGCCGTCGGGCGCCACCTACGAGCTGACCAAGCTCGGTGCCCTGATAAACAACCGCACCGGCGGCGGCAGGGTCGGCGCCGCCGCCACGACCGCGCTGACCAGCACAGATACGAACGGCACGACCGCGTCGAGCACGTCGAACACCGCTGCGCTCCAAAGCACCGTCTCCAGCATCACCAGCATCCTGGGCTCGGTCGGCGTCACCGTCTGATCAGCCGCGAGCAGAGCTCGTCGGCAGATCGATTTCGAAAAGGGCCGCCGGGCGGGAACGTCCGGCGGCCCTTTTTACGTTTTCAGGCCTTGCGATAGGCCCGGATGTAGTCGATCTCGAAGCGCCCGGGAAACGGCGTCGTGTCGTCCGGGTCCGGGATGAATTTCGGATCGTGGCTGCCGAGCGCCAGGTTGGCCAGAATATACATATCCTCGTTGATCCCATTCGGCTGGCGCCAGACCGGCTTGCCATCGAGGAACCAGGTCAATTGCTCGCGGGTCCATTCCAGCCCGTAGACATGGAAGCCATCGCCGACATTGATCACGTCCTCGATCCATTTGTCGGCGGTCTGGCCCTTGCCGACCAGCACGCCCAGATGCACGGCGCCGGGGCGCGTTCCGGCGCCTTCGAAAATGTCGATCTCCGGCGGCCACTTGGCGGCCTTGGGCAATAGCCAGAACGCCGGCCAGAAACCCTTACCGACCGGCAAGCGCGCGCGCATCTCGAAATAGCCGTAGGTCTGCCAGTGGGTCAGCTCGCTGGTGATGCAGCCGGAGGTATATTTGAAATTCAGGATATGGGGGCTGACCGCGACCGGATCGGCCCGTTCGGCCGCGATGGTCAGAATGCCGTTCTTGATCGAGAACGGCTGCACGCCCAGCGGATGACCGGCCTTCCCAGCGAAGGTCGGATCCATATAGATCTGCTTTTCCTGATTGATGACCGTGAAGCGGTCCTGATGATAGCGGCTGCGCCAGGCCGGCGCCCCGGGTTTGCCGCCGGTCGCATTCTCATTGATGCGCGCCACGTCGCCATCATCGAACTCGTCGCCGAATGCCAGCCGATAGCCGGCCGGCACGAAGCTGGGCGCGGTCACGATCGCGGCGATCTTCTGAACCCCGGCACCGGGCTCCAGCACCAGTCGGCCCAACACTGCGTTCAAGGGCGCGGTCCCGTCCATCCGGGCGAACAGCCGCGCCGTCGTCCCGCAGGCGATTGGGCCGGTCTTGCCGGCGGCGGCCCCACGCAGCACCGCCGGGGTCGTCCCCCCGCCGCTTTTCAACGTGACGCCGGCCGGGCTCCAGCCAAGCTCGACCGTCGTGTCGCCGGTGGCGTCGTTGGCGCCGCTGACGGTCAATCCGCCGACCGTCGCTTCGAGCCAGCCGCTGTCGGTATAGCCGAGGCGGATACCGCCGCCTTCGGTATCGAGGATCGTGCCGGCGCGCACGCCGCCGCGCGGCAGCCCGATGCGCAGTGTTCCGGAAGGACGCGACAGGGCGGCGGCGTCGATCGTGACGATATCGGCCGGTCGGGAGACCGGCAGCGTATCGGTCGCGATCAAAGAGGTGGGCGATCGGCCGAGTTCCAGCTGGCAGCCCCAGGCGAAGGCCTCATGCATCGAGTCTGCCGTCCATTCCGGACGGCCGGCGGCGATGTTCATCACCTTGTTGCTGATGTCGCGCGCATCCCAGTGCAGGCTGAAGCTGATGCGTTGCCACGCCTGTGTCAGCTGGACCCGCTCGAAATGACCGTGATAGGTGCCGTAGTCGAACAGATTGAGCGCCCATTCGGGGGTTTCGTCGCCGACCTGACGCAGATAGATCGAAAAGGTCCAGATCTCGCCGGCGCCGCCCACACCGCCGCCGCCGACCACCCCCAGATCGCCCTTCTGCTGGCGGATGCGCAGGCGCGTCGCACTGTGGGTTCCGTCCGGCGAGACGACATCCTGGGACAGGCCCGAGGTGGCAGCACCTTTGAACTGCCAGGTATGGCTGGACAGCGCCATCGAGTTGCGGGCGAAGTTGGTGGCCGCCCCCTCGATCAACAGGCCCTGGGCGCGACCGGTCGTCGGATCGAGCGCCAGGCGCGGCACATGGGCCGCCGCCAGGGTCAGCGTGCCGTTCGGCCCATCGGCCATCGCCGGACCGGCCCGGTCGAACGTCGCGCCGGCCGGTGTCCCTTGGGTGAAATCGAGTGCCAGCAGCGCCGGGGGCTCCGCAGCCCAGCCGAGGGTCGGACGACAGGCGGCGAGGGCCGCGGCCCCTATCAGAATGTCGCGGCGATTTGGCGTTCCGAAGGTCAAGCTCAGGCGATCCGTCGTTCCTGGTTGGCCGCGGCCGAGCCGGCCGCGGCGTGGGGATCATAGCCCGACGCGGCGCGGCGCGCGCCCTGGATTTGGAGCGCGGCCGAAAGCGGGCAGGTCAATCGGTCCACCGGATCGATCAATCGGTCACTGGACCGATCAATTGGCCCGGCGGATGGAGGAGGCGGGTGTCCAGGTCTGGAACTGTCGGCCGCGGAGCGAGTGGATGACGCCGAGGGAGGCGCCGGCGAGGGCCACCAGGATCTCGGCGATGGAGGACAGCGGGCGCAGCTGG
>JAQGIC010000001.1 GCA_028288725.1 Rhodospirillales bacterium | reverse complement strand
GATTTCAGCCGATAGAGATTCCACGCCGCCATCGAGTTGCTGTCGCGGATCTCGCCGGACCGCATCATGTCCTCGAACTGGCCGACGGTGACCTTGCGCACCGTCATGTCCTGTTCCTCGAGTTCGGGCGCGCGCTCGGTCTCGCTCAGGCCGGTTGCCAGGAACACGTGGCAGCCATGGCTCGCCATGCCATAGGCGCAGTAGAAAAACCCGAGCGGGGTCAGCTCGGCCGCGAGCAATCCCGCCTCCTCGCGCAACTCGCCGCGCGCCACCTCGGCCGGGTCGGCGTCGGGACGGTCGTGCCAGGCGCCTTGCGGGAATTCGGCGAAGCGGCCCTGGACCGGATAGCGATATTGCTCGACCAGCCACAGGTGATCGCCCTCGCGCGCGATGACCAGCGTGAAGTCGATCTTGTCGATCACGCCATAGAGCCCGCGCGAGCCGTCGGCGCGTTCGATCACATCCTCGCGCACCTTGGTCCAGGGATTCTGATAGACGAGTTTGGACGAGATGGTCTTGATCATGGGCTTCCTGCGGGCGGGTGTGACCTTGTGACACTAACCCGTCTCTGAACCAAATCGCGGTATTTTCCGTTGTTTCCCTCAAGGCGAGCCAGACAGCCCGCACGGCTGAAGACCATCGGAGAACCAAGAAAATGAGACGACTTTCGATCCTCGGCGGGCTGGCGGTATCGCTGTTCGCCCTTCCGGCGATGGCCCAGGAAACCGTCTATACCACCACCACCGTCGCGCTCGAGGCCGGCCCGGCGCCGGACTATCCGATCGTCGGCACCTTCGGTGCCGGGACGCCTTTGACGCTCTACGGCTGCCTCGACGGCTATGTTTGGTGCGACGTATCTTACCAGGACGTGCGCGGCTGGGTCGACGGCCAGGCGCTGGCCTATCCTTACGAGGATCAGCGCGTGCCGATCGCCGTCTATGGCCCGGAACTGAGCCTGCCGATCGTGAGCTTCTCGTTCGACGATTATTGGGAGCATCATTATCACGACCGGCCGTTCTTCCGCGAACGCAACCGGTACGAACACCACCAACCGCCGCCGCCGCCGCCCCGTCGCGAGGCCCCGCCGCCATTGCCGGAGCGTAGCCAGGGGCATCCGGGCGCAGGCCGACCCGGGGAAGGCCGACCGGGCGAGGGGCGCTTTCCGGATCATGCGCAGCCGGGCGAAGGCCGACCCGGGCAAGGTCGTCCGGGCGAGGGCCGCCCGCAGGATCATGCGCAGCCGGGACCCCGTCCGGAACCCGTGGGACGCCCGCCGGAACAGCGTCCGGGCGAAGCGCGTCCGCAATTCGTGCCGCAGCCTCATCCCCAGGGGGAGCCGCATCCGCAGCCCCAGGCCCGTCCGCCCGAGCCGCGTCCCCAGGTGGCTCCGCAGGCCCCGCGTCCGGCACCGCCGCCCCCGGCCGCTCGTCCGCCGGAGCCGCGCCCGCAGCCGGCACCGCATCCGCCCGAAGAACATCGGGAGCCGGGCGAACAGCCGCACTAAGCCGGATCAGGCTCTAGCCTCGAAGGGCGAACGCCGTCGTCATGCCGACGCCGATCGCGATGATGACCAGGCGCAGATGGCTCTGCTTCATGCGCTTGGCCACCATAGGGCCGGCGAGGCCGCCCAGGATGGCGCCCACGAACATGATCGCCGTCTGGTCCCACCAGACCTTGCCGGCGATGATGAAGCAGACGACCGCAGCGGCGTTGAGCGCCCCGGCCAGCAGCGTCTTCACCGCGTTCATGCGATGAATGTCGTCGAGCCCGTAGAGCCCGAACATCGCCAGCATCAGAATGCCGATGGCACCACCGAAATAGCCGCCATAGATCGCGATCAGGAACTGCACCGACAGCAGCGCCGCCGGGCCGATCCTGAACATGCGCTTCAGGATGGGCGTCGCATGCTTGCCGACGGCGAACAGCAGCGTCGCCGCCCCCAGCAGCCACGGGATGACCGCATCGAAAGTCCGCTGTGGCGTCCAGAGCAGCAACAACGCCCCCAGGATGCTGCCGACCAGGCTGACCACCAGAATGGCGCCCATGCCGACGCCGTCGAACGGCTTGAAATCCTTGCGATAGGCCCAGGCGCTGACGAAGCTGCCGGGAAATGTGGCGACCGTGCTCGACGCGTTGGCGACGATCGACGGCACGCCGGTGAAGACCAGCGCGGGGAAAGTCAGGAACGAGCCGCCGCCGGCGACCGCGTTCATGATGCCGGCGCCGAACGCGGCGACGAAGAGCAGCAGATCTGCGATCATGTCACCCGATCGAATACGAAGAAGCGGGCGTGCCCGCAAGGGCCTATCCTGCTGAACCCAGGATCCAGCGGTCGACGGTCTGGATCAGGCCGCGCGGATCGAACGGTTTGGCGACATAGTCGATCATGCCGGCGGCCAGGCATTGCTGCCGGTCGCCCTCCATGGCGTTGGCGGTCAGCGCCACGATCGGCAGCAGGGCGGCGGCGGGCGACAGGGCCTTGATCCGGCGGGTCGTCTCGTACCCGTCCATCTCCGGCATCTGGATATCCATCAGCACCAGGTCGGGCAGGCTCGCGGTCGCCATCTCGATCGCGGCCTGGCCGCCGGAAGCGATCTCGACCATGAAGCCGGCCTGGGACAGGATTTCCTCGGCGACCAATTGATTGATCAGATTGTCCTCGACCACCAGCACGCGGCCGCCGGTGCGCCGGATGGGCTCCGGCTCGACCGGCAGTGCTACCGGGGCGGCATCCATCAGCACCGGGTCGAGCGGCAGGGTGAACCAGAACAGGCTGCCGCCCTCGGCACGCGGCTCGGCACCGATCTCCCCGCCCATCAGATCGACCAGCTGCCGTGAGATATGCAGGCCCAGGCCGGTGCCGCCGAAGCGGCGCGTGATGGTGCCGTCGGCCTGTTCGAAGCGCTGGAACAGCTTGCCGATCGCGGTCGGGTCGAGGCCGATGCCGGTATCGCTGACCTTGATCGTGACCAGGCCCGCATTCTGCGACGCCGTCTCGACCTCGATCGTCACGCCGCCGGCCGGGGTGAATTTCACCGCGTTCGACAGCAGATTCAACAGCACCTGCCGGATACGGGTCGGGTCGCCCAGCCGGCGGCCGATCCTGTCGTCCGGCGGAATGCATTCAAGGCTGAGGTTGCGTTCGCGCGCGCGCGGCACCATCAGCCGGATCGCCTCGTCGATCAGTTCCGACAGATCGAACGGGATCGTTTCGATCGTCAGCTTGCCGGCTTCGAGCTTGGAGACGTCCAGCACGTCGTCGATGATGCCGAGCAGCGTGCTCGCGGAAGTTTCGACCGTTTCGGCATAGAAGCGCTGGCGATCGTCGAGCGCCCCGTCGAGCAGCAGATGGGTCATGCCGATGATGCCGTTCATCGGCGTGCGGATCTCGTGGCTGATCATGGCGAGGAAGGCCGATTTCGCCGCGTTCGCGCGATCGGCCGCTTCCCTTGCCAGGTTCACGGCGCGCTGCTGGCGTTTCATCTCGGAAATATCGACATGGGTGCTGTAGGCGACGCCGTCCGGTCCGCGCTGCTCGATGACGCGCAGCCAGACGTCGCGCGGCAATTGCACCTCGAATGGCGCGCCCGCGAAGCGCCGATCCTCGGCCAGCTTCAGGGTCCAATGTTCGCGGGTGCCCGCCGGGGTCGGGAACGGCGATCGTGCGATCCAGGCCGCCGCCAGCAGCTCTTCGTATTGCAGGCCCAGCGCCTCGTCGCGCGTCAGGCCGTAGAGCAGCAGGCACTGGTCGTTGATCTGGCTGATCCGGCCGTCGGCGCTCAGCAGCATGACGCCGTCGGCGACGTTTTCCATAATCGCGCTGTCGCTGACCGTCGAGGCGCCGGTCAGGGCCCGCGCCATGCCGGCATCGACATTCGGCGCCGCGATCGTGGTCCAGACGCGGATCCGCCCGCCACCGGGCAAAGGCTGCGACCCGACGCGCAGCCACTTGCCGCGATGCTCGAACACGAAGGGCCGGCTTTGCGCGCGATGGCGGGCGACGCCGTCGCGCACGTACTGATCGATGTGCGGCAACTCGTCGGGGCCAAGGCGAAACCGGTAGAAGCGATAGAGATTGCCGCTGTAATGCTCGCCTTCCTGTATCTGGCCGTCGTGCTCGGGAAACAGCCGCAGGAAGCTGCGATTCCACAGCATGGTGAGATCGGCGTCGTCGAACAGACAGACGCCGATGTTCAGGCTGTCGAGCAATCCGGCCATCAGGCCGTATGGCGCCCATTTCGGGTCCATCGGGTCGTCCTACCGCCAAGGCTGGCGAACAGTCCTAGGCGATAGACGTTAATGTTTCACTCAATCTGGAGCAGCTCCGGCGACTTTATGGCCGAGCGGCGGCCGGGCAGCCGGCGGCCGAACAGCATGCCGACCCAGAGCACGACGCAGGTCCAGCCGAACCAATCGCCGAACCGGGCATAGAAGGTCGGCTGCCCGTCGCCCAGCGGGGCCGCGGCCAGGAACAGGGTGCCGCCCGCGTCCGAGGCGCTGCTGGGGGCTTCGGCCAAGACGCGGCCGTAACGGTCGCTGACGGTCATCAGTCCCTGCACGGCCGAGCGGATGACCGGAATGCCGCTTTCGACGCCCAGCAGCACCGCCATCCGGTCGTGGTACCAGCCGTCGGCATCGAAGTCCCAGGCCGGGACCAGCAACGCCTGGGCGCCCTCGAGGCTGTAGCGCCAGCCCAGCGGCGGGAAATCCATGTCCTTGCAGATCGTCAGGCCGAAGCGGGCGTCTCCGATCATCCGCAGCACTGCCTCGGTCCCCGGCCGATATTCGTCTTCCAGATGCGGCACCATATGCTGCTTGGCGTAGTCGCCCTCCAGCGTGCCGTCCAGGCCGAACAGCCAGGAACGATTCTCGCCATGATCGGGCGCATCGATCGACAGGCCCGCGACCAGATGGATCGCCTGGGCCTTGGCGATGGCACCGAGCCGCGCCTCGAGCGCCGGTGCGGTATCCGCGTCGACCCGCGCGATCTTCTCCGGCAGCACGACGATCCGGGCGCCCTGGGCCGCCAAGGCGGCGACCTTGGCCTCGTAGCGCGCCCAGATCGGTGCCGCCGGCGTGCCGGAGCTGACGTATTCCTTGATCGAGCGATCGAGCGCCACCATCCCGACCGGGACCGTCTCGCCTCCCTCGGAGCCGGTAAGGCGCCAGGTGCCGTAACCCAGCGCCGCGACCAGCAGGACGGCGGGCAACCCATAGGCGAGCGCAGGGCGCTCGATGTCCCGGCCGCGATGGAGCGCCACCGCGACGGTCGAGGCGAACAGCGCGATCAGGAACACGATGCCGGCCTGGCCGGCGACGGCCGCGATCTGGATGACGGGCAGGGCGTCCATCTGGCTGAATGCGAGGCTGCCGCTGGCGCCGTCGGGCAGGTTCCGGGTCAGCACCGTGTCGACCGCGGCCCAGAGGATCGGATAGGCGAACGGCACCGCCCAATGGCGCGATTTCAGCACCAGCCGGCGGGTGCCGAGCCCGATGCCGAGCCATTCCAGCAGCCGGCCGACCGTGATCAGGATGGAGGGAACGATGCCGACCGCCATCAGGCCGGTGGCCACACCGATGGCGCCGGCCAGCGCCACGACGGCGATCAGCAGGGCGGCGCCGCGGCCGGAGCAGCGGAAGCTCGCCAGCAACATCGGGATCGGCGCCAGCCACATCGCCCACCAGGCGGGATGCAGCGTATCGCCCAAATTCAACAGCGCGGCCGACAGCAGTGCCATGCCCGCGAGGAACGGGACGGAGCCCGGGGAACCCTTCATCTTCTTCTCCTGGAACGATCGGTGGGTCGCGGGCCCCGATACGGATCGAACGCCCAAAAGTCTATCGAACGACGGGAGGGCCCGGCAATCGGCATGGGGCGGCCTCGCGACAAGTCCGCAAGCGCGGTCGCCCCCCGCCGAAGAAGCGTTTGACAGGCCTAGGCCGAATGCCCAACTTCTGGCTTCAAAGCCCGTTCACGCTCTTGATGAAGGTTCTCAGCCTTGGATACCGGACATACTCCTGGCAGCTTGATGATCGACGGCGACCGCCTGCGCTCCCTGTTTCTGAAGTTCTTCGCCGAGCGTGGCCATGCCGTGATCCCCAGCGCCTCCGTCATCCCGGAGAATGATCCGAGCGTGCTGTTCACCACCGCCGGCATGCATCCGCTGGTGCCCTATCTGATGGGCCAGCCCCATCCGGCCGGCACGCGCCTGGTCGATACGCAGAAATGCATTCGCACCAACGATATCGAGGAAGTGGGCGATGCCACGCATCTGACCTTCTTCGAGATGCTCGGCAATTGGTCGCTCGGCGACTATTTCAAGGAAGAGTCGATCACCTGGAGCTGGGAGTTCCTGACCAGCCCGGACTGGCTTGCCATCCCGAAGGAGCGCATCGCCGTCAGTTGCTTCGGCGGGGGCTTGGGCGTCGAGCGCGACGAGGTGTCGTACCAGGTCTGGCGCAAGCTGGGCGTGCCGGAAGAGCGCATCGCGTTCCTGGGCGTCGAGGATAATTGGTGGGCGGCCGGCGACGAAGGGCCGTGCGGCCCCGATACCGAGATCTTTTACAACCCGATCGGCGGCACTTGCGAGCGCGGCGCCGACTGCCGTCCCGGCTGCCCGTGCAATCGCTGGGTCGAGATCTGGAACAACGTGTTCATGGCCTATAGCCGTTCGGCCGGCCAGATCTCGGAGCTGCCGAAGCGGAACGTCGATACCGGCATGGGCCTGGAGCGCACGCTCGCGGTCCTGAACCGGGTCGAGACGGTCTACGAGACCTCGTCGTTCCGGCCGATCGTCGAGGCGCTGATCGCCAAGGGCAAGTACAGTGAGAGCGAGATCCGTGCGACGCCCGCCCTGCTGCGCGCGCTGCGCGTCATCAGCGATCATCTGCGCACGTCGGTCTTCGTCATCGGCGACGAGCGCGGCACGGCGCCGTCGAACCAGGGGGCGGGTTATGTCCTGCGCCGCCTGATCCGTCGCGCGATCCGCTTCTGCGACACGCTCGGCATTCAGCCGACCGACTGGGTTGCGACCCACAAGGTGGTGATCGGCCTGTTCGGCGACGCGTACCCCGAACTGCGTCAGAACGCGGAGCGCATCGCGCATGAGCTGACGCTCGAATACAAGCGCTTCGATACGACCCTGAAGACCGGCATTCGCCTGCTCGGCAAGGAGATCGAGGATCTGAAGGCGCAGGGTCAGAACATCCTGCCGGGCGAGGCGGCGTTCAAGCTGTACGACACCTATGGCTTCCCGATCGAGTTCACCCGCGAGCTGGCCGACGAGCAGGGCTTCTCGGTCGATATGGTGGGCTACGAGCGCCGTTTCGCCGAGCATCGCGAAGCGTCCAAGACCGAAGCGGCCAAGAGCGGCCTCGCCGATCTGTCCGAGGAATCCGTGCGCTATCACACGGCGACCCATCTGCTGCATGCCGCCCTGCGCGATATCCTGGGCGAACATGTCATGCAGAAGGGCTCGAACATCACGCAGGAGCGCATGCGGTTCGACTTCTCCCACCCGGCGCCGATGACCAAGGAACAGGTTGCGGCGGCCGAGCAATGGGTGCAGTCGGCGATCGACGCGGCGATCCCGGTGACGAACGAGGTGCTGTCGCTGGAGGACGCCCGCAAGAAGGGCGCGATCGGCCTGTTCTCCGACAAGTACGGCAACCAGGTCTCGGTCTATACGATCGGCGACAAGTCGATGGAATTCTGCGGCGGCCCGCACGTCCAGAACACGGCCGACATCGGCAAGTTCAAGATCCAGAAGGAACAATCGTCCTCCGCCGGCGTCCGCCGAATTAGGGCGGTCATCGGCTGATTTCTTTATCGTCATTCCCGCGAAAGCGGGAATGACGGAAAAATTCAGGCCCTGTCCACCAGCAGAATCTCCGGCTCGTTCCGATCGCGTATTGGTTTGAACAGCTGCACGCCCACCAGCATGTCGACGGCCGTGCCGTCGCGGGACAGCGGCAGCATAAGGCGATAAGCGCGCTTGAAATCGGTGATCGCCGTAAAGTCGCCGTGCCGTTCGTTGATGTTGTTCTCGGCATAGATCGGCGCCGCTTCGGCAATCACCCGCCGATGCAACGCCTGGATATAGGCCAGATAGTCGCCGCTCAGCACCTCGCCGAACAGCCGGCCGGTCACGGTGCGCCCGATATTATGCTCGATCTCGGTGCCGACCAGCCGATAGCGGAATTCAGCGCCACCCTCGACCACGTCGATCAGCAGGATATGCGGCAGCAGCGCCCGGAAGTCGCCCGGGTCGATATCGGCGCGGCTGGGCATCGCGCGCTGTCCACGCTTGGCCGACCAGTAGGCATACAGCGTCAAAAGACGCTGATCGGATAAAGATTCGGCAAAACCCATCGAAACACGCCCGGCCCTGGAAACGGCCGCGCGGAAGGGTCGACGGGCCGGCCGCACTCTATGCAGGGGTGTTTTCTAATACAACCTATATGTGCGGCGGTTCTGCATAAATAATCAGAGGAATATTCCGGGTAATCCCGCCATTATCGCAGGCCCCGATTGATGCCGCCATCGACCAGGATGTTCTGTCCGGTGATGGCGCCGGCACCGTCGGACAGCAGGAAGGCGACGGTCTCGGCGATCTCGGTCAGCTTTACCGTCCGGCCGATCGGCGTGCCCTGCTGCACCGCGTCGGCGACCGGCCAGTTCTCGACGAAGCCGGGCAGCACGTTGTTCATGCGGATGCCGTCGCGGCCGTGGCGGTCGGCATAGAGCTTGGTGAAGCCATGCAGCGCCAGCCTGAGCGTGCTCAACGGATATTCCGGCCGCGGCTCGACCGTGCCGAGCGACGAGATATTGACGATGGCGCCGCCGCCTTGCCGCTGGAAGACCGGCGTCACGATCCGGGCCATGCGGATGACATTCATCAGATAGAGGTCGAGCCCGTGGTGCCATGCCTCGTCGGGGATGTCGAGCAGATGGTGATCGCCGTTCGGATCATAGCTCGAGGCCTGGGTCACGTTGCTGGAGCCGGCGCTATGACCGGTGTTGTTGACCACGGCGTCGATCCGGCCGGTCTCCTGCAGCGCCAGATCGACCAGCCCCTGCAGGTCCGCCGTCTCGGTGACCGAGCCGCGCCGGGCGAAGCCGCCCAGGTCCCGGGCCAGGCTTTCGCACGCGGCCGACGTCGACATCAGCCCGACCCGCCAGCCCTGGGCGCCGAGGGCCTGGGCACAGGCGGCGCCGATGCCTTGGCCGGCGGCGATGACGAGGGCGGTTTTCTGGATGCTCATGCTGTTTCCTCCTGTGGCCCGGTCGCCCGGGCCGTGGCGATGAAATGTTCGGCCAGCGTGTGATAGAGCGGCTGCGGGCAGATCAGCCGCGAGGTGCCGAAACCGATCACGGCGGCGACCATCAACGGGATGACCATGCCATGGTCCGCCGTCATCTCGACGATGATGACGAAAGCGGTGATCGGTGCCTGGACGACGCCGGCGAAATAGCCGGCCATGCCCAGCACGACGATCGCCCCGCCCGAGGTCGCCGGAAACAGCGGGGCGAGCGCGCTGCCGAGCCCGGCGCCGACCGACAGCGACGGGGCGAAGATGCCGCCCGGAATGCCCGAGAGCGTCGAGGCGAGCGTCGCCAGCAGCTTCATCGGCGCATAGGCCGGGCCAAGCGGCGCGCCTTCGAGCGCGCCCCGCGCCTGCTCGTAGCCGGTGCCGTAGGTGGCGCCATGGCTGGCGATGCCGAGCGCGGCCACGATCAGCCCGGCGACGGCGGCCACGATCATGGTGTTGCGGTCGGGCCGGCGCATGACGAAGGCGCGAAGGCGCGTGGTGCAGCCGAGCACGAGCCAGCTGAAACAGGCGCCGCCCACACCGCCGGCCAGGCCGCAGGCGACCACTGCCGGCCAGTCGGCCAGCGCGCCGATGCCGGCGGTGGTGACGCCGAAATAGCTGTAGTTGCCCAGGAGGGCGACCGAGGCGATGCCGGCCAGGATCACGGTCGACAGGATCAGGCCGTTGGTCCGATGCTCGTAGCTGCGGCCCATCTCTTCGATCGCGAACACGATGCCGGCCAAGGGCGTGTTGAAGGCGGCGGCGACGCCGGCGGCCGAGCCGGCCAGGATCAGTCCGCGCTCGCGTCCCATGCCGCCCAGCCGTGCCGCCTGCAGCATGATCGAGGCGCCGACCTGCACGGTCGGTCCCTCGCGCCCGATCGACGCGCCGCAGGCGAGGCCGAACAGGGTCAGAAGGATCTTGCCGATGGTCAGCCTGATCGACAGCAGCCGGTCGCGCCCGGCCGGGTCGCGGACATGGCGGGCGGCGATCGCCTGCGGAATGCCGCTGCCCTGGGCGCCGGGGAACACCCGCCGGCAGACCAGGGCGGAGACCAGGAACCCGACCGGCGTCAGCACCAGCGGCGCCCACGGCGACCACGCGATGACCAGATCGAACAGGTCGCTTGCCCGGTTCGCGGCGGTGGCGAAGCCGGCGCCGATCAGGCCGGTCGCGATCGCCCCGCCCCAGAACACCAGGCGACGGCGCCACAGCCGGCGCGAGAAGAACAAGGTCTGGGGGCGCCGGAGGCGCTGGGCGGCACGTCTCGATACGGATGTGATCTCGGGTTCCTCCTCAGGAGGGCAGTCTCGGTGCCGCGGGGCCGCCGGTCAATTGCCGAGCGGAACGCCTGCGACGGAATGTCCTGACGCGGTGCGACAATATCGGCTAGGATCGCGCCCATGCGCCGGCCTCTCGCCAATTCCTTCCGGGTTCGTCCGCACCGCTTCGGCGCGGTGCCGGCCCTGGTGGCGCTGCTGATACAGCTGCTGCTGCCCAGCGCCGCCGCCTTTGCCATGGGCGATCCGCTCGGCTCAGCACCGATCTGTACCACCGGGGCGCACCATACCGGTGGGCCCGACGGCCCGCACAAGGCACTGCACGCGGTCTGCCCGCTGTGCCAGGCCCACTCCGTCGCCTGGAGCTTCGTCCCACCCGTTCAGAGCTTCGTCTTGGGACCTCAGCGCCGCGTCGGTGTGATCTGGCGACAGGAAACGCCGACCATCGCCCCTACCGCCGTCGCGAGCCTGCGCGCCCGGGGACCGCCGGTCGCGGCCTGATCCAGCCGCCCCGGTTTGGCCTCCGCCGCCCTGGAATTCCCAGCGCTGCGCCCGAGGCCGTCAGTCTTTCGATCAAGGATCTTTTCCCCGATGCAATTCCGTCGCTTTCTGTTCAGCGCGCTTGCCGCGCTCATCGCCGTCGGCGGCGCCGCTTTCGCCCAGCAGGCCCAGCAGACTGGCGCCAAGGTCGCCGTCACCCAGGCCTGGGCCAGGGCCACGCCCGGAAAATCCACCATCGGCGCCGCCTATGCCACGGTGACCGCCTCGGCGGGCGACCGCCTGATCGCCGTGGCGACGCCGGTCGCCGGCGCTGCCCAGCTGCATCAGCACACCATGGACAACGGCGTCATGAAGATGCGCCAGGTCGACGCGGTGCCCTTGCCGGCCGGTCAGGCCGTCACCCTGTCGCCCGGCGGCTATCACATCATGCTGGTGGATCTGAAGGCGCCGCTCGTCGCCGGCCAGAGCTTTCCGCTGACGCTGACCTTTGAAAAGGCCGGGACGGTCGAGACCAATGTCACGGTCGGCGGCGTCGGCGCCTCCGGTCCCGCTGGCGCCGCAGATCACATGAACATGGATCATATGGATATGGGCGCCATGGCGGGTCACAAGGGATGAGCCGCGCGAAGAATTTCCAGATCGGCGGGTTGGTCGTGCTCGCCGGATTGCTGCTGGCCGGCATCCTGCTGGCGGGCGGCGTCGCCTGGGAGAAATGGCACGACGGCGCGCCGACGGCCAAGATCGGCGGACCGTTCGAACTGGTCGATGCGCGCAACGGCAAGACCGTTACCGACCAGGACTACAAGGGCAAATGGCTGCTGATCTATTTCGGCTATACCCATTGCCCCGACGCCTGCCCGACCGCGCTCAACGACCTGTCGCTGGCGCTGGACAAGTTGGGCGACAGGCGCCGGGACATGGCGCCCCTGTTCATCACGATCGATCCCGAGCGCGATACCGCCGACGTGATGAAGGACTATGCCGCCAGCTTCGCCCCCGACATCGTCGGGCTGACCGGCTCGACCGAGCAGATCGCCAAGGCCGAGAAGGAATTCCGGGTCTATGCCGCCAAGCATCCGACCAAGGACGGCGGCTACGACATGGATCACAGCTCGATCATCTATGTCATGGATCCGTCGGGCCGCTTCGTCACCAACTTCACCCACGAGACCGACCCGGACCAGATGGCTGCCAAGCTGATGTCGCTCGCGTCGTGAGCCGGTCCGCGATCATCGCGCCGGCGGGCTACAGGACGGCAATGCCGGCGTTCGAGGGCAGGCTGACGCCGGCCGAGATCCACGCGACGCTCGCCTTCATCAAAAGCACTTGGACGGCCGGCGTCCGCGCCTATCAGGCGGCCCAGAACCCGGGCGGCCCGTCGCTGGCCGAGCTCCCCGGCGACTGGCGGTTCCCGCCGACCTGCGGCTACCATTTCCCGACGAAAGTGCCGGCGGCGGATCGGAAGAGCTAAAGTCCCGCCGTCTTCCTCAAGACCAGCGCGATGTCACCGTCGGTCACCTGCTGGCCGACGATATCGAAGCCATGCTTCAGGAGGGTGATGATCAGCTCTTTGTTGCTGACCGGCGCATGGGCGAAGATCCGCTTGTCGCGGAAATGGCGTTCGATCTGCACCAGGAATTTCCGGCCGTGGCCGAGCTGGCGCAGCTGCCGGTCGACGATCAGATGCACGATGGTCGGGCCGCTGTCGATGACGGTGTTGTAGTCGATCAGCGCCGCGCCGGCGACCAGGCCATCGTGCACATAATAAAGCACCATGCCGAACTTCAGGTGCCGGCGCGCGACGGCGTCGTCGAAGCCCGGATCGGTGCGCTGCAGGAAGTGCCAGACCTTTGCAACTTCTTTGGCCTGGGCGGCGTCGAGCCGCAGGATGCCGTCCTCGGCCGCGGGCTTCATGGCACCGTCGAGCCGGCGGAACGCATGGGATCGCCCGATCCTGGGGCCGCGCTCGATGATCGACCGATCGACCAGCACCTTCAGCGCCCGGCTGACCGCCTGGGACCTGATGCCGAGGAAGCGGGCGATCTGGCCGGTATCGACGATCTCGTACCGGTCGGTCGCCAGGATCGTCTCCAGGCAGCGCAGAACGCGATGGGACTCGCCGCCGAGCGACCGATATTTCTCGAGCGCGATCAGATCGGCGGTCTCGTTGGCAAGATGGATCTCGGCGACGGACGGTTCTCGACGGGGTGCGGACATACGGCAACTCGAACAAACGGTTTGGATTGCGGGAACGCTCGACCTCGTCGCGGGAGATCCGTGGGTTAGATGGGGATGCCGTCAGTCCCCGAACAGGGGCTTCAGGTTACGCACCGCCTGGCGGATGCGGTCGGTATTCTCGACCAGGGCCAGGCGGACATGGCCATCGCCATATTCGCCGAAGCCGATGCCGGGGGCGACGGCGACATTCGCCTTTTCCAGGAGCAGCTTGGAAAACTCCAGGCTGCCAAGCGAACGGAACGGCTCGGGGATCGGCGCCCAGGCGAACATTGACGCCTCGGGCGAGGGCACATGCCAGCCGGCCGAGGCCAGCCCCTCGATCAGCACGTCGCGCCGGCGCTTGTAGGTCGCGCGGAATTCGGCGACGCAATCCTGCGGGCCGTTCAGGGCGGCGATGGCGGCAACCTGGATCGGCGTGAAGGCGCCGTAGTCCAAATAGGATTTGACCCGGCCCAGCGCCGTCACCAGCTTGCGGCAGCCGACGGCATAGCCGACGCGCCAGCCGGGCATCGAATAGGTCTTGCTGAGGCTGCCGAATTCGACCGCGACATCGCGGGCGCCGGGGATCTGCAGGATCGACGGCGGCGGCTTGTCGCCGAAATAGATCTCGCTATAGGCGACGTCGGACAGGACATACATGCCGCGCGCCCGGGCGAACTCGACGATCTCGCCGTAGAAGTCCAGATCGCGCACCTCGGCGGTCGGGTTCGACGGGTAGTTGACGATGAGCGCGATCGGCGCCGGCACCGAATGCTTGTAGGCACGCTCCAGCGCCGCCAGGAATTGATCGGGTTCGGTCGGCGGAATATGCCGGATCGCGGCACCGGCGATCATGAAGCCGAAGGCGTGGATCGGATAGGACGGGTTCGGCACCAGCACCACGTCGCCCGGGCTGGTGATCGCCTGGGCCAGGTTCGCCAGTCCCTCCTTGGAACCCAAGGTCACGATGACTTCGGACTCCGGGTCGAGATCGACCTCGAACCGGCGGCTGTAATAGCCCGCGATCGCCTTGCGCAGGCCGGTGATGCCCTTGGAATTGGAATAGCGGTGGGTGCGCGGGTCCTGCACCGTCTCGATCAGCTTGGCGACGACATGGGGCGGCGTCGCCATGTCCGGGTTGCCCATGCCGAAATCGATCACGTCGCGCCCGGCGGCTCGGGCCGCCGCCTTCAGCCGATTGACCTCGGCAAAGACGTAGGGCGGCAGGCGGCGGATGCGATGGAATTCGGACTCGGCCATGGCTGGGCGCAACTCGAGAGCAGGAACGGGGGCGCGACACTCAGCACGAAATACGATTGCCGCGCAATAAGCGGATTGTTCAGGTCAGCTTTCCATTCCGATCATGTCGGAAAGCCGAGCATTCATGAAATCAGCTTCCTCGGTATGCGCCCCGGTGATGTTGGCCAGCGACAGATCCGCGCCGGTGAAATTGGCGCGGCGGACATCGGCGCCGCGCAGGTCGGCATGGCGCAATTCCGCCCCGTCGAGCCGGGCCGGCAGGTAGCGGCTGGCGCCCAGCACCAAGGCTCCCAGATTGCAGTCGCGCAGGTCGGCGTAATTCAGCTTCGCGTGCTTCAGATTGACGCCGCGCAGGTCGGCGCGCACCAGCTTGGCCGAGCGCAGATCGGCCCCTTCGAGCTGGGCGCCCTGCAGGCCCAGGCCCTCCAGATCGAGCGAGACGAAGGTGGCGCCGTTCGCCTTGAGAGCGGCCAACTGGGCGCCGCGCCGGATGCGGGCATGACGCAGATCGAAGCCGCTGACGTCGAGCGGCGCGCCGCTGGCGCCGTGGGTTGCCGCCCATTCCTCGTGCCGGCGGATCAGATCCTCGAGCGGCATCGGCAGCTGGGACAGCGGCTTGCCGGACGCCCGGTCGGTCAGAACGCCGCTCATGTCGGCGCCGGCAATCTCGGTCTGGCTCATGTCGGCCGACACCAGGATGGCGCCCTTCAGGCAGGCGCCGCGCAGGTCGGCGCCGTTCAGATCGGCGCCCTCCAGATTGACGCCGGTCATGTTGGCATTGCGCAGATCGGCGCGGACCAGCTTGCAATTGCGCATGATCGCGTCGCTGAAATCCGTATGGTTCGCGACCATGCCCGACATGCGGGCCTGGGTCAGGTTGGCATTGACCATGCGCGCGCCGACCAGATCGCTCGCCCCCTCGTCGATGCGCACATTGACGATCTCGCCGCCGGTGAGCCGGGTCGCGAGCGCGCCGTCGCGCAGGTCGGCATCGAACAGGTCGGCCCCGGTCAGATCCGCGCCGCGCAGGCTCGCGCCCCGCAGGTCGGCGCGGATCAGCTTGGCCGCGCGCAGATCGGTATGGGCCAGATTGGCGCCGAACAGGATGGCGCTGTTCAGCAGCGTGCCGGCGCAACGCGCGCCGATCAGGATGGAGGCGGTCAGGTCGCCGTCCGACAGGTTCTTGCCGCTGAGATCGAGCCCGCTCAGATCGCGATAGGACAGCATGGCGCGCTGACCGCCATGGCGACCGGCCTGAAACAGCGCGTGGCGCCGGATCACCTCATCCAGTTCGGTCTGGGAAATCGGGGCGCGGGGACGGCTGACGCTCTCGGAACTCATGTGCCTACTCGCTCATCTCCGGCGGAGTGAAGCGCGTTCCGGGCGGGAAGACCAGCGAGAACTCGGTCTCCAGCAGGCGCAACAGGGCCTCGTCCGTTTCGATCTCGCGCCGCTCGGTTTCGCCGCAGGAGCGGATTTCGAGCGTCCGATCGCGCAGGATCGCCCGGCGATTGCGCCGGATCCGCTGGACGGTCGGCGTCGCTCGGAACGGGGAGTCCAGATGGGTCGAGACGTAATGGTTGGCAACCTCCATATCGATCGGATGGTGCGGTTCCAGCGTGAAGGCATAGAGGTCGTTCCAGCCGTCGCCCAGATCGCTTTCCAGCACCCAGAGACCGCTTTCGTGCCGCAGGCGGTGGGCGGAGCCCGGCAGATGGCTGATCAGGCCCGGCAGCAACGGCATCGGCTGCAGCGGACCGTCGCCGCCGAAGCCGACGTCCGCCAGGTACTGGCCCTGCGGCGTATCGACCTCCAGGAGGAAATGGGTGCGCGGGCGGAGCACGCCGGGCGGCGTTCTCATCCGAACCCGGGCGGCCAGCAGCCGACAGGAAAATCCCACCCGTTCCAGGACCGCCTTGAACAGGGTGGCGTGCTCGAAGCAATAGCCCCCGCGCCGGCCTTCGACCAGCTTGGCCTGGACCGAAGCCAGGTCGAGGCGGATCGGCCGGCCCAGCAGAATATCGAGATTTTCGAACGGGATCGCCGCCAGATGGGCCTCATGCAGATCGGCGAGGCAGGCGGCATCGAGGGCCAGCGGCCGGTCGCGGCCAAGACGGGCGAGATAGGCATCGAGGTCGAGCGCGCAGGGATTCATTCGAATTCTCCTTTCTGAATGTTGCGCGCGTAACGGACTTCGCGCAAGAGCAGGCAAATATCTTCTTGCCCGCGGGCCGCGGCTTGGGTTAGCGTCCGGCCCAACATGAACCGGCACCTGACCATTCTGGCCATTCGGCGAATTATTCGCCCGGTCCTCTAAGAGGATCGGGTCGAGTTGTTGCGCCTTTATGCCCAGAGTGAGTTGCCTCATCATGTCTACGGATTCCGTCCGTCTCGACGCTGATCGCGTCGCCCCTGCCGAACAAACCCTGCCGTTCCGAGCCTGTTTCGCCGTCCGCGCCGCCGCGGATCCGGGCAGTTTGCCGCGCATCCTCGAAATCTTCGCCAAGCGCGGCCTGGTTCCCTCCAGCGTCCAGGCGCGGCTGACGAGCGATGCCGAACCCGCTCTGTCGGTCGACCTGCAGGTCACCGGCATGGACCCGGCTCAGGTCGAAATCGTCGCCGAGACCCTGCGGCAGATCTGGGTGGTCGAGCGCGTGCTCACCGCCGAGGTTCTGCCGGCGCGCGTCGCTTAAGGCCCTGGGGGACGGACCATGACGCGTATCCATCTCTACGACACGACTCTGCGCGACGGGGCCCAGACCCGGGGCGTCGATTTCTCGGGTGCCGACAAGCGGGCGCTGGCCTTGATGCTCGACCGGCTGGGCGTCGACACGATCGAGGCCGGCTGGCCCGGCGCCAATCCGGCCGACACGGCGCTCTATGCCGACCTGCCCAAGCTGCGGCACGCGCGTTTCGCCGCCTTCGGCATGACGCGCAAGGCAGGCCTGAGGGCCGCCGCGGATCCCGGTCTCGCCGCCGTGCTGTCCGCCGGGACCCCGGCGGTCTGCCTGGTCGGCAAGAGCTGGGATTTCCACGTGACCTCGGCGCTGGGCGTCAGCCTGAACGAGGCGATCGACATGATCGCCGACACGGTGTCCTACGCGGTCGAACAGGGGCGCGAAGTCGTGTTCGACGCCGAACATCTGTTCGACGGCTGGAAAGCCAACGCGCCGTTCGCCCGCGACTGCCTGCGCACCGCGGCTGAGGCCGGTGCCCGCTGGCTGGTGCTGTGCGATACCAACGGCGGCACCCTGCCGCACGAGGTCGATCGCATCGTCGGCACCATGGCCGACCTCTTGGGCGGCGACCGGATCGGCATTCATGCCCATGACGATACCGGCAACGCCGCGGCCAATTCGCTGGCCGCCGTCAGGGCCGGCGCGCGGATGATCCAGGGCACGCTCAACGGGTTGGGCGAGCGCTGCGGCAATGCCAATCTGATCAGCCTGATCCCGACGCTCGCCCTGAAGCTCGGCTATGAAACCGGGGTCACGGCCGAGGCGATGGGCGAATTGACCGCGCTGTCCCGCCAGGTCGACGACCGGCTGAACCGCGCGCCCGATCCGCGGGCGCCCTATGTCGGTGCCGCGGCCTTCGCGCACAAGGGCGGTCTGCATGTCTCGGCCGTGGCCAAGGACGCGCGCAGCTACGAGCATGTCGAGCCGTCGCTCGTCGGCAATGAACGTCATATCGTCGTGTCGGACCAGGCCGGCCGCGCCACCCTGATGATGCGTCTGGCCGAGCTTGACCTGAGGCTGGCGGCCGACGATCCGAAACTCGCGGCGCTGGTCGCCCAGGTGAAGGAGCGCGAGGCGGCCGGCTTCGCCTATGACGGGGCCGGTGCCAGCTTCGAGCTGCTGGTCCGCCGCGCGCTGGATATCGGCGCCCCGCCGGCCTTCTTCCGCCTGGCGGGTTTCCGGGTGGTGGACGAGCGCCGCCGCGCCGCCGACGGCAGCATCGAGACCCTGTCCGAGGCGCAGGTCGAGGTCGAGATCGGCAACCGGCCGGTCATGGTCGTGGCCCAGGGAAATGGTCCGGTCGATGCGCTGGATACCGCCATGCGGCGCGCGCTCGAACCGATCTTTCCGGCGCTCGCCGGCGTGCGCCTGACCGACTACAAGGTGCGCATCCTGACGCCGGAGGCCGGAACCAAGGCGGTGACGCGCGTGCTGATCGAAAGCCGCGACGGTTCGGGTGAACGCTGGTCGACGGTCGGCGTCGGCGCCAATGTGATCGACGCGTCCTATCAGGCGCTCGAAGACGCGCTGATCTACCGGCTGATGGTGCAGGGGGCGGAGACCGATCGCGCCGTCGCTTGAGCCGGACCGGGCCGGTCCCGCTCAATCGCCGGCGAAAATCGTCACGGTGTAATCGCCGACCGGGCGGAATCCCAGGCTTTCATAGGCGCGCTGGGCGGAGATATTGCGCTCGGGCGTGAACAGCACCGCGCGCGAGATGCCCGCGTCCCGGGCCGCCAGCAACGAGCCGCCGACGACCGCTCGGGCATAGCCCCGGCTGCGCAGCTCGGGCGGGGTCCAGACCCCGCCGATCTGCACGGTATCGGCCAGGCGGGCGTTGAAGGTCGAGGCTGCGACCGGCGTGCCGGCCGTCTCCAGCACCCATTGCTCCGCCTGGGCGACGTAGCGCTGGATCGTCTCGCGGTTCCGTTGCCGCGTCATGGGCGTTTCGCTTTCGCCCAGCGTTTCGGCGCTATACGCGGCACGCCAGTCCGTCAGCAGATCGAAATCCGCCGGTCGACCGTTGCGGCAGCAGACCCGGCCGTCGCTGAGGGACGCGGGCAGGCTCAGCTGGACCAGCGGCAGGGCATACAGGATCTCCTCCTCGGCGATATGGGTGGCGCGTCCCATCAGGCCCAGCCCCCGCCGGGCCGCCATCACCTGTTCATGCGGCCCGATCAGGCCGCCCAGCCGGCGGCGGCTGGCCTTGACCGCGGCGATCGCGAGTTCCGCCGCCTGTTCCGGCGCCTGCAGGATCAGGTTCTCGTTCCAGAAATGACCGACGACGGCGACGACCTCGCCCTGGCGCAGCGCCGCGGCATAGGTTCCCTGCAGCGCCTGGCCGCGATCGACCAGGCCGGCGATCCGCAGGTTCGACCGGAGGAACAATGAACTATCGGCATGGCGCATCAGAAAGCGATCGAGCCGCGGCTCGTCGCCTTCGCCCAGGATGCGGATGCCGTTGCCGGTCATGACGATCGGAGGAGCGCCGCCGGGTTCATCACCCGGATTGGACTGCCGGCGAGCCAGGCGGCGACGTCTTCGACCGTGTCCCGATAGAACACGCGATAGGTATCCTCGGTCACGAAGCCCAGATGGGGCGTCAGCACCGTGCGAGGGGCCCGGCGCAGCGGGTGGTCGGCCGGCAACGGCTCCCGGTCATAGACGTCGAGCGCGGCGCCGCCGATCGTCCCGGCCTCAAGCACCGCCAGCAATGCCGCCTCGTCGATGATCGGCCCGCGCGAAGTGTTGACCAGCCAGGCGTCGGGCTTCATCAGCGCCAGTTCCGGTGCGGCGACCAGGCCGCGGCTGCGCTCGGACAGGACCAGATGGATGCTGACCCAATCGCTGGTGCGGAACAGGGTTTCCTTGTCGACCCGGCGGACGCCGGCGGCCTCGGCCATCTCGGCCGTCAGGTTCTGGCTCCAGGCCTGCACCTCCATGCCGAACGCCTTGCCGATCGCCGCGACCTTGCTGCCGAGCTTGCCCAGGCCCAGCAGGCCCAGCACCTTGCCGTCGACGACCCGGCCGACCGTGGTCTGCCAGGCGCCGGCCCGCATGCCGGCCGTCTCGGTCGGAATCTGGCGGGCGGACGCCAGGATCAGCGACCAGGCGAGCTCGACGGTCGATTGCTGGCTGCCATAGCCGGTGTGGCTGACGACGATGCCCCGGGCGCTCGCCGCATCCAGATCCAGCGACGGGCTGCGCGCCCCGGTGAGCGTCATGAATTTCAGTTTCGGCAGCGCCTGGAACAGCGTGGCGGGGAAGGGCGTGCGCTCGCGCATCAGGCAGACGATGTCGAACGGCGCCAGCTTCGCCGCGGCATCGGGACCCAACGCCCGGTCGAACACGGTGATGTTGACCCGGTCGCCGAGCGATCCCCAATCGGCCAGCGACAAGGCGACGCGCTGATAATCGTCGAGGATCGCGAGTTCAAGCATAGTCGCACGTCAGGGCGTCCAACGGATCGGACGGTTCGGGGACCGGCCGGGGGCGCCCGTTCTCGTCGATGGCGACGAAGGTGAAGGTCGCCTTGGTGACCTGGACGCTGTCGAAATCATGGCGCGGCCGGCGCCAGGCTTCGACCAGGATTTTCATCGAGGTCCGTCCGACGGACAGCACGCGGGCATAGAGGCTGACCTCGTCGCCGACATGGACCGGCGACAGGAATGCCATGCCGTCGACCGCGATCGTCACGCAGCGGCCCCGTGCGCGCCGGGCGGCAGCGTTGCCGGCGGCCAGATCCATCTGCGCCATCAGCCAGCCGCCGAAGATATCGCCGGCCGGATTGGTATCGGCGGGCATGGCGATCGTCCGGATCATCGGGACGCCGGCCGGCAGGGTCGGCGTGGTCTTGGACTCCGTCATAAGCTCAGGTCCTCGGCACTTGGCCTTATGTGCATGTGCGAAAGGGTCGCCCGTGCCGAAGACCACGGCAAGGGTTTTCCTTCACGCGGCCGGAAGGGCGATGCCCCGCGCCATGCGGAACGCCGCCATCTCGTCCAACAACCACCGAGCGAACGCGATGGCACCGGGGCTTTGCGGTCCCCCCTCCGGCGTTACCAGCCAATAGGCTCCGAAACAAGAGGTTTGCGGTAACGGCTGCGCCAACCGCCCGGCGGCGACATCGTCACCCGTCAGAATCGGGTCACCCAGCACCACACCTTGCCCGAGTACGGCCGCTTCGATCGCGAGCGTCGCATCCGTGAAGACCGGGCCGCGCCGCACGGCCAGATCGGGCAGGCCGGCCTCGCGGAACCAGCGCGCCCAATATTCCCGGTCCTCCTCGTGCAGCAGCGTGTAATGCACCAGATCACCCGGTCCTTCGAGCGGCGGCCCCCGGCTGAGCAGGCCCGGCGCCAGCACCGGCGCGCCCCAGATCTCGGCCAGCGGATGGCTTTCCGTGCCGGGCCAGCTGGTTTGATCGTCGGAATAGCGGATGGCCAGCTCGGCCCCGCTGCCGGTCAGATCGACGATGGCGAAATCCGGATCCAGCATCACGTCGATCTCGGGATGGCGCTGGTTGAATCGCCCCAGCCGCGGCAGCAGCCATTGCATGGCGAACGGGGGTTCGACGCTGATCTGCAGCAGGCTCTCCGGCATTCCCCCGCCGATCCGCAGCACGGCGGCCTCGATCCCCTCGAACGCATGGGCGGTCGCGGCAGCCAGCGTGGCGCCCGCCTCGGTCAGTTCGACCCTGCGATGCAGGCGATGGAACAGCGGCCGGCCCAGGGCCTCCTCCAGCTCGCGGATCTGGCGGCTGACCGCGGCCTGGGTCACGAACAGCTCGTCCGCGGCGCGGGTGAAGCTCTGGTGCCGCGCCGCCGCTTCGAAGGCCTTGAGTGCCGTCAGGGACGGTAACCGCCGGACCATGGGACGCTCCCATTCCAGCATAACCTGCCGTTATGCAGAGCCCAAGATATCGCCGTTTGCGGCGCTTGGCGAGACCGGGTGAAATGCCGCTACCCAGATGAGGAGTATCCGACCATGTCGTCCTGGATCCTGCGGGTCTATGGGGAGCTGACCGGCTTCCTGACCCTGCGGCCGGCGGCTCGCCACAAGCTTCCGGCCGAGATCTGATCTCGGCACCCACCAGAACGGCCGGTTCCCACGAGGAACCGGCCGTTTCGTCTTTCGGGCCTCGCCTCGTTGATCTAGGGTGGCGCAAAACATCCTTAAGAAGAGGTTCCGATGAAATTATTCCGGCACTATGGCTTCGTCTTCGGCCTCGTTCTGCTGATGGCCGGCCGCGCCGAGGCGGCGCCGGGTCCGTCGGAGGTGATCCGCACGTTCTATGACGTGCTACTCGACAATATGAAGAATGCCCAGGCGCTGGGCATCAAGGGCCGCTACGCCAAGCTCGAGCCGGTCGTGTTCACCAGCTTCGACGTGCCGTTCATGTCTCGTCTATCGGTCGGCACGTCCTGGAGCGGCCTTACGCCCGACAAGAAGCAGGAGCTGGTCAAGGCATTCGGCCGCTATATCGCGACGACCTATGCGACCCAGTTCGACGGCTATTCGGGCGAGCAGCTCAAGGTCGATGGCGAGCAGCCGGTCAAGCACGCCACCCTGGTCAAAAGCGAGATCGTAAAGTCGAACGGCGAACCGATACAGATCAACTACCTGCTGCACGACAACGACCAGCGCTGGCAGATCCGCGACATCTATCTGGCCGGGACGATCAGCCAGCTCGCGACCCGCCGCTCGGAATTCGCGTCGATCATGAAGGGCCAGGGCATCGACAAGCTGATCGCGGTGCTGAACGAAAAGGCCGACGCCTTGCAACACTAGAGCGCGATGACATGAGGCCGACCGACCTCATGTCTGAATCGCCCTCTAAATCATATATTTAGAGACTGATTCACCGATCAAACCGAGCCGGTTTTATCGGATCAGGCTCTAGACGAGCATGGCGAGCTGGGCGGCCAGCAGCTCGCATTGCCGGCGGATATCCGGCACGGCGGTCATTTCCCAGAACGCGCCGCGCGTGACCGGACCGACGGCGAACAATTGCCGCGAGATGGCGCCGCGGCGGTCCTTGAGCGCGCCCGACGGGGTGACGTCCAGGCCCAGCCGATGGGGGTCGGGCCGGACCATGCCGTCGCTGAGCAGCCGGCGGACGAGCGGATGGGGGATCCGGTCGAAATCGCACGCCGGTCCGGCGCAATTGACCACGCGGGCGACGCGCAGCGTCTTTTGCTCGCCGGTGCCGCGCGGACGATAGGTCACCGTCGCCCCGTCATCCCCGGCGAGGATGCTGTCGATGCGGCCGGCATGGACCGTCAGCTGGCCGCGCGCTCCGGCGGCATCGATCCGGCGCGAAACTTCGGGTGCCAGGCGATGGCGATGCACATCCCACCAGGGCCGCAGGTGACGCAGGAAACGCGATCGGTCCTCGACCGAGAGATTCTGCCACAGGTCGCGACCGAACGGCCGCAATTCATCGAGCGCCGCCTGCCAGGTGCTGCCTTCCCGGACCGCGCGCCGGGCCTCGGCGCGCAGCATCTTGACGCAATCGGTCAGGTGGTCCGGGATCGCCGCCCCCGGACGGAGCGGCGGTCGGGCGGCGGCGGCGTGGCACCGCGGCGTCAATCCCCGGCGCGACAGGGCATGGATCGCGCCGCGATGCCCGGCATCTTCGAGCGAGGTCACTGTATCGACCATGGTCAATCCGGTACCGATCAGCAGGACCGCAGCGTCGGGATCAAGCCCGCCCAGCGCGTCGCCGGCCCAGGGATCGGGCCGGTAGAGCGGCGTGTCGAAGAAAGCGTGATCGGCGATGGTCGGCGGCTCCGGCGGAAAATTGCCGATCGCCAGAACCGCCAGATCGGCCTCGATCCGACGCTCGGTCCCGACACAGAGCGACAGCGGTCCGTGCGGCTCCGCTTCGATCGCGGCCACGTCGCCGCGCACCAGCTCCAGGCGACCCGCCGCACCCGGCCGCTTCAATTCCTCATGCAGCAGCTGGCGGATATAGGCGCCGAACTGCCGGCGGGGCGCGAAGCTGCCGGGGCCGAAATCGGCCGGCGCATCGGGCTGGCGCGCCAGCCATTCGAAGAAATCCTCCGGCCGGTCGTGGAACGCGCTCATGCGGCCGGCCGGCACGTTCAGGAGGTGGCTGGGATTGCCGGTTGCATAGGCCGGCCCCTGGGCAAAGCGGTTCTGCCGCTCGATCAGAACGACCCGCACCCGCGTCGGCGTCCGGCGCAACAGATGCAGCGCCAGCAGGGTACCGCTGAAGCCGGCACCGATGATCGCGAAGGTGGCCATGGTGATCGGACCTCTCGGCTAGAACCGTCCCAGAGCGGGTCGGTGGCGCGATCATCAGTTTCACGTGTATCTTTCGTCAATCTATTTTAAATTACAAAATAAGATCGATCATGCGGTCTGCGCGCATCCCGGACTATAAATGCACCAGCGCCCTCTCGATCCCGGAGCCACCCGTCTCTTGACCGCCGCCTTCCCTTCGCTCCACCTCGTCGACCATCCGCTCATCCAGCACAAGTTGAGCCTGATGCGCGACAAGACGACGCCGACCATCCAGTTTCGCCAGCTCCTGAAGGAGATCGCGCTGTTGATGGGCTATGAGCTGACGCGGGACCTGCCGCTGACGACCAGGCGGATCGAGACGCCGATGGTGGCGATGGATGCGCCGCGCATCCATGGCAAGAAGGTCGCGATCGTATCGATCCTGCGCGCGGGCCTGACCATGGCCGAGGGGCTGCACGAGCTGATGCCGTCGGCGCGGACGGGTCATATCGGGCTCTACCGCGACCATGACACCCATATGCCGGTCGAATATCTGGTCAAGCTGCCCGAGCCGGAGGGCCGTCTGTTCATCGTGGTCGATCCGATGCTGGCGACCGGCAATTCGGCAATCCACGCGGTCGATGTCCTGAACAAGCGCGGTATCGAGGATGCGCGCATCCGCTTCATGGCCCTGGTCGTGGCGCCGGAAGGCATGGCGAAATTCGCCGGCGCGCACCCCGATGTCCGGGTCTATGGCGCGGCGCTGGACGAACGGCTGAACGAGGACGCCTACATCATTCCAGGCCTGGGCGACGCGGGAGACCGTCTGTTCGGCACCAAGTGATACCGAACAGGTTCGGGACGACGTGAGCGGGAACGCGCGCGCGCGCGCGGCGTTTGCGATCATGATCCGTGTGTCCACCCGCCTTTGCCTGGCCAGTCTGCTCGTCGGTCTCTCATTGTCGGCGACCGCCGCCCGGGCGGACGGCATCGCCTATGACGTCAAGATCACCGGCATCGACGACGGCGCGCTGCAGACCGATCTCGAAGCGAACTCCCAACTGGTCAAACTGCAAAGCGACAAGCCGCCGGCGACGGTCGGCGCGCTGACGCGCCGCGCGCGCGACGACACCGACCGGCTGACCTCGGTCGTCGAGGCGGCCGGCTATTACGAGCCCAAAATCGAGCCGGTGATCGACGAAAAGGCGACGCCGATCCAGGTCGAGGTCAAGATCACGCCCGGGCCGCGCTATACGCTGGCCAAGGTGGCGCTGACCAACCAGGCCGGCACGGCGCCGCCCGACATCGGCATATTCGATCCGGCCGCCGTCGGCTTGATCGTCGGCGGGCCCGCCGTTTCCGGGCCGGTGGTCGATGCCGACGCGCGCATCGCGCGGCTCTACCAGGTCAAGGGCTATCCCTTCGCCCGGACCGTCGACAAGCATGTCATCATCGATGCCGCGACCAAGACCATGGAGGTCACCTTCGTGCTCGATGCCGGCGCCAAGGCCCGGTTCGGCTCGACCGTGGTCAATGGTCTGGCCCGCTTGGACGAAAGCTGGGTGCGGCGCCGTGTGAAATGGGCGCCGGGCGCGCCGTTCGATCAGGCTCAGGTCGAGGCGACGCGCCAGGCGATGGTATCGAGCGCGCTGTTCGGTACGGTCTCGGTGGCGCCCAACGGACCGGTCGGGCCCGACGGCACCGTGCCGATGCAGGTCTATGTCATCGAACGCGCGTCGCGCTCGCTCAGCGTCGGCGGCAGCTACGACACGACCCAAGGCATCTCCGCCAACGTAGGTTGGGAGCACCGCAACCTGTTCGGCGGCGGCGAGGATCTGAAAGTGACCGCGACCGGCGGCACGTCCGACAACAGCCTGGCGACGATCTTCCGCCTGCCGGATCTCTGGAGCGACAATCAGGATTTCGTCTCGTCGCTGATCCTGGACGATCAAAACGTGAAGGCCTATTCCTCGATCGAGCAAAAAGGCCAGGTCGGCTTCGAGCGGCATTTCGACCCGACCTTGAGCGCCGGCGCCTCGATCCTGGCCGAGCATGCGCGCGTCAATGAAAAGGTCGATTTCCGCACCTATGTCCTGGTCGGCACGCCGGTGTTTCTGAAGAAGGACGGCACTGACGATCTGCTGAACCCGAGCCGGGGCTATCGGGCGGCGATCGAGGCGACGCCCTATTCGCGGGCACTCGGCTCCAACCTCACGTTCCTGCAGTCCAAGCTGACCGGCAGCTGGTACGATCAGCTCAGCCCCGACGGGCATTATATCCTGGCGCTGCAGGGTACGTTGGGCGCCACGGTCGGCACCGCGCTCAGCGCGCTGCCGAAGGACCACCGCTTCTACGCCGGCGGCGGCGGCTCGGTGCGCGGCTTCGGCTTTCAGGAGGCCGGCCCGCTCGACAAGTTCAATGATCCGATCGGCGGCCGGTCGCTCGCCGTGGTCAGCGCCGAACTCAGGACCAAGATCACGGACACGATCGGCCTGGTGCCGTTCCTCGATGCCGGTTCCAACTATGCGAGCGAGGTGCCGGATTTCAAGGGCCGCATCGCGCTGGGTGCCGGCATCGGCCTGCGCTACTACACCGCGATCGGCCCGGTCCGCCTCGATATCGCCACGCCCCTCAACCCGCGCGGCGGCGGCGTGGACTCGCCGATCCAGATCTATGTCAGCCTCGGACAGGCGTTTTAGGATGCGAACCATCTCTCTCCCACGCTGGAGTAAGCGAACGGTCGTCACCTGGCCACCCTGGATTCCCGCCTTCGCGGGAATGACGAGAGGGGAGGTGTCATGACCCGCACACTCCGCTGGATCGGTCTCGGGCTTGCCGGGATCGTTGTCCTGATCCTGGTCGTCCTGGGCGGCGGCCTGCTATGGCTCGGCAGCAGCCTTGGCCATTCCTGGCTGACGGCGACGCTGACCCGGACGCTGACCGATGCGGACACCAAGGCGGCCGTGACCGGCGTCGAGGGTGCCGTGCCGTTCCATATCCGCCTGGCCCGGCTCGATCTGGCCGATCGCGACGGCGTCTGGCTGACGGTCGAGAATGCGGCGATCGATCTCGACGTCATGGCACTGCTGCGCGGCACGGCCAGGGTCGACCGGATCGCCGCCGACCATATCCTGATCGCCCGCGCGCCGTTGCCGCCGACCCAGCCGGCGCCGGCCACCTCGAACGCGACCTTCAAATTGCCGCAGCTGCCCGTTGCCCTGGAAGTGGGCACGCTGACCGTGCCGTCGATCGATCTGGGACCGTCGCTTTTGGGCGAACCGGCGCGCTTTACGCTGGCCGGTGCCGCCAGCCTGCACCGCGGCCAGGCGGGAGCCTCGCTGTCGCTGGTCCGGCTTGGACCCGCGCAGGGAACGCTGACGGTCAAGCTGGTGCTGGACGACAAGCTGCTGGATCTCGATCTGGCGGCGATCGACAGCTCGGGCGAGCTGTTGGCCAAGCTCGATCCCGATGCGGGGCGCCAGTCGCTGACCCTGGCGCTCAAGGGGCGCGGGCCGCTCGCTGCCTGGCAGGGCCGGCTCGATGGCGAGACCGGCGGCGGGTCCAGGCTGGGCGCCGACCTGACGCTCGGGCTCGACCAAGGCTGGGCCGCGTCGATCAAGGGCACGGCCGAGGTCGCCTCCCTGCTGGCCGATCAGGTCAAGCCGGCGGTCGGCGACTCCGTCGGCTTCGACATTGCCGCGGCCGGGCCGGCGGGCAAGCCGATGACGCTCGACCATGCCGATATCCATCTGGCCGCCGGCACGATCGCGGCCAGGGGCTGGTTCGATCCGGCGCGCCAGACCATCGATGCGTCGGCGACGGTCGCGGGCGATCTCCATGCCTTGGAAGGCTTGGCGGGCCAGCCGGTCGCGGGCAATTTCCAGCTCGACCTCAGCCTGAGGGACGCGATCGCCCGGCCTGCCGCCTCGATTCTGTTCAAGGCCCGGGCGGTCGCGGCCGGCGAGAACGGCGTCAGCGACACGACCGCCCAGCTCGATCTCGCTACCGGTTCGGACGATCTGCTGCACGTCACCGGCGGCGGCCGGTTCAACGGCATCAAGGCGGCCGGCGCCCCGCCGCCCGACGCGCTGGGCGACAGTCTGGATTGGACGATCGATCTGACCAGCGACCGCCAGGGCGGCAAGATCCAGCTCGGCAAGGCGACCGCGTCGGGCGCCGGTATCGAGTTCGATGCCTCGGGCAAATTCGATGGCGTCGCGGCCGACGGCAGGCTGCATCTGGCGGCGGCCGATCTTTCGCGCTTCGCCGGTCTGGCCGGGATGGATCTCGGCGGCGGCGCGACGCTCGACGGCACCGTCGCCAGCCCGGACGGCAAGGCGATCGACGCCAAGCTGACCGGTCGCTTCACCCAACTCAGGACCGGCATCGCTGAGGCCGACGGCCTGTTCGGCCCGGGCGTCACGCTCGACGCGGCCGGCGGCCGGTCGGCGACCGGCGGATTTGCCTTGAGCGATCTGAAACTGACCGGCGCCGACGTCAGCCTGACCGGCAAGGGGACGTTCGATCCGGCGACTGAGAAGCTCGACGGCAAGCTGGCCTTGAGCTTGCCGCGGCTCGCCGCCCTCGGTCCCGCCTATGCCGGCCAGGCGACCATCACGGCCGCCGCGACCGGCCGGCCGAAAGACCCGGCGGTGATCCTGCAGGTCGACGGCAGCGGCATCGCGGCCGGCAGCCGGCGGATCGATCGCCTGTCGCTGACCGCGACGCTCGCCAGCCTGGTTCAGCGGACCGTGGCGCTCACCGCCAAGCTCACCGCCGGCACCCTGTCGGCCACGCTGGACGGCACGGTCGCCCAGACCGGCGACACCGCCTATGCGGTCAAGGATCTGCGGCTGGTCGGGCCGGGCACCAAGCTCGCGGCCGATGTCACGCTGGACACCGCGACCCGGCGCGGCGCCGGCACGGTCACGGGGGCGGTGAACGATCTGGTCGTCTGGGCGCCGCTCGCCGGCGTGCCGCTGGGCGGGGCCGTTAAATTCTCCGGCAAGCTGTCCGGTGCCACGGCGACGCTCGACGCGGACATTGCCAAATTCTCGCTGGGCGCCGGCGCCGCCGATCAGCGCACGACGCTCGATCATCTGACGGCGAAGGCGGATCTCAGCGACATCTGGACCAAGCCGCGCGGCAAGCTGGCGCTCGATCTCACCCGGTTCGCGACCGCCGGCGCTTCGGTCGCCCAGGCGAAGCTGATGGTGGCGAGCGACAAGGCCGGTGCGTTCGGCTTCACGCTCGACGGTGCCGGCATCGCGCAGAAGCCGTTCCAGCTCGTCTCGGCAGGCACGCTGACCCTCGGGACCGGCCAGGATCTGACGCTGCGCCTCACCCGGTTCGACGGCAAGCTCGCCGAGCTGCCACTCACGCTCCGCCGCCCCTTGACGCTCGCGCGCAAGGGCTCTGGCTATATGCTGACCGATCTGGCGCTCGGGGTCGGCCAGGGCAATCTGACCGGCAGCGGCGTCGCCGACAACAAGACCCTGCGGCTCGATCTCGACGGCAGCAACCTGTCGATCGGGGCGTTGAGCGCGCTGGCCGGTCAGGTCGGCACCGAGGGCACGCTGGGCCTGGCCGTCCATGTGTCCGGCTCGGCGGCGAAGCCGGCCGGGACCATCACGCTCGCCGTACCCAATCTGAAACTGGCGGCGGCGACCCATCCGGATCTGCCGCCGGTCGGCCTTGCCGTGACCGCCGCTCTGGCGCCGGGGCGCATCGACCTCAAGGGCAAGCTCGATGGCCTGCAGGACCAGGCGATCGGCTTCTATGGCCATGGCCCCCTCCAGATCAAACCGGACCTCAGCGGCGTGACGATCCCGCCCGACGGTGGCATTCAGTTCAAGCTGGAGGGCGACGGGCGGCTGGAAACCCTGAGCGAGATCCTGCCGCTGGGCGAGGATCGGGTCAGCGGCACTTTCACCATCGATCTGTCGGTCGGCGGTACCGTCGCCCATCCCGATGCCGGCGGGCGCCTCGCGATCAGCAACGGGCAATATGATAATGATGCCTCGGGCATGACGCTCCGCGCGCTGACGGTCGAGGTCAACGGCACGCAGCAGAGCTTCGTGCTGAAGAGCCTCGCCGGCAACGACGGCGGCCATGGCACGATCGGCGCGTCCGGCCGGGTCGACCTGGCGGCGGCGAACGGTCCGACGCTCGATCTCAAGGCCGAGTTGAAGAGCTTCACCGCCGCGCGCGGCGATACGGCGACGGCGGTGTTGAGCGGCACGGCCGCGGTCACGGGTCCGCTGTCCGCGCCGGCGGTCAAGGCCGACATCACGCTCGACCGGGCCGACATCAATATCCCGGATCAGTTGCCGCCCAACGTGGCGAAGCTGGATGTCGTCCGCATCGATTCCCGATATCCCAAGCGCGATGCGCCGCAGAGCAACGTCGCGGCAGCGCCGCCCTTCGCCGCCACGCTCGATGTCGATTTCACCTCGCCCGGCCAATGCTTCATCCGCGGACGCGGGCTCGACAGCACCTGGCGCGGCAAGATCCATGTCCATGGCACCAGTGCGGCGCCGGTCGTGACCGGCAATTTCGAGGTCGCCAACGGCACGTTCGATATCCTCAGCCACAGCTTCACGATCGAGCGCGGCGTGATCGGCTTCGCCGGCACCACCGATCCGGAACTGGATCTGCTGGCGACCGCCAAGACGGCGGACATCACTGCGAACATCACCATCCAGGGCTCGCCCTCCAGCCCCAGCCTGAAGCTGAGCTCGACGCCGGATCTGCCGCAGGACGAGGTGCTGTCGCGCGTGCTGTTCGGCACGTCGGTCGGCCAGATTTCGGCGGTACAGGGGCTGCAGCTCGCGGCGGCGGCGGGTTCGCTCGCCACCGGCGGCGGCCCGGGCGTGCTCGACCGGCTTCGGAACGCGACCGGCCTCGACAGGCTGACGCTCAATTCCGACAATACCTCGACCTCCAGCGGCTCGACCAACGGCAACAATTCCAAGGGCGCGCTCGGCGGCGCCTCGGTCAGCGGTGGGAAATATGTCGCGCCTGGCGTGTTCCTGGGCGTCGATCAGGGCGCCGGCGTCGGCACGACCAAGGCCCGGGTCGAAATCGAGGTGCTGCCGCGCGTCACGGTCGATGCGACAGTCGGCGCAGGCTCGGATTCGACCAGTTTGGGGGTAAACTATAAGTTCGATTATTGATCAGGCTATTGCTCGCGTAAGTTTGATCGCCGCCGGGGGCCGGGCGGGCGTAGCATCGGCCGCAACCATGTCTCAAGGAGGGATCGCACATCATGCGTAACGTCGCATCCGATATCGCCGGCCTGTTTCCCACGATGGACCTCAGCCGTCGCGGTTTCGTCGTCACCACGCTCGCCGCCGGTTTCGCCCTGACGGTCCAGCCGGTCCAGGCCAGCACGATCACGACCGACACGGTCGATCTGATCGCCGGCGAGGTGAAGATTCCGGTCAAGGACGGCACGATCCCGGCCTACCGGGCCCAGCCGGTCGGCTCCGGCCCCTATCCGACGATCCTGGTGGTCGAAGAGATCTTCGGCGTGCACGAGCATATCAAGGACGTGTGTCGCCGCTTCGCCAAGCTCGGCTATCTGGCGATCGCGCCCGAGCTTTATACAAGGGTCGGCAATGTCGTCGCGATGACCGACATCAAGGAAGTCATGGCGACCGTCAACAAGGCGCCGGATGCGACCATGATGAGCGATCTGGACGCGACCGTCGCCTGGGCCGCCCAGAATCGCGGCAATACCAAGCGCCTCGGCATCACCGGCTTCTGCCGGGGTGGCCGGACGGTCTGGATGTATGCCGCTCATAATCCCAACCTGAAGGCCGGCGTCGCCTGGTACGGCCCGCTGGTCGGCACGCCCACGCCGGAAATGCCGACCAACCCGGTCGACATCGCCGGCCAGGTCAAGATCCCGGTGCTGGGTCTCTACGCCGGTCTCGACCAGGGCATCCTGGCCGACCATGTCGCCGCCATGCGGGCGAAGCTGCAGGAAACCGGCAATACCAAGTCGCAGATCGTGGTCTATCCCGACGCCCAGCACGGCTTCAATGCCGACTACCGCCCGAGCTACAACGAGGCCGACGCCAAGGACGGAATGAGCCGCTGCGTCGCCTGGATGCGGGCGAACGGGGTCGGCTGAGCTACCTCTCTCGTCATTCCCGCGCAGGCGGGAATCCAGGGCAAGCGATAGATCTCTGCCACTCTGGATTCCCGCTTTCGCGCTAGGCTATGTACATATCTGTTTTCGCCTTTTGAAATCAAAAGGTTACCCTAACACTCCGTCATGCCCGGGCTTGACCCGGGCATCCACGCCCCTCCGCCGGAGCCCTGTTTGGCCGTGAAATCGGCTTGCCCAACCACGTGGATGGCCGGGTCAAGCCCGGCCATGACGATGTAAAAGACTAACC
>JAQGIC010000111.1 GCA_028288725.1 Rhodospirillales bacterium | reverse complement strand
ATGGCCGGGCTTGACCCGGCCATCCACGTGGTTGGGCAAGCCGATTTCACGGCCAAACAGGGCTCCGGCGGAGGGGCGTGGATGCCCGGGTCAAGCCCGGGCATGACGGAGTGTTAGGGTAACCTACGGGAATGACGGTTATTTACGACCCCACTCCACCAGCCCCTCGACGAAGCGCTGCAGATGCGGCCGGACCCCGGCGGCAAGGTCCGGGCGGAAGCCGAAGGGCGCCGTCACGTCCATGTAGGTTTCCTGGACCAGTTCGAGCTGGATCGCATGACGGCCGCGGGCGGGGTCGCCATAGTGGCGCGTGATGTGGCCACCCTTGAATTTTCCGTTGAGGACCCGGCTGTAACCCTCTGCCGATCCTAGAATTTCCGCTGAGCGCTCGCCGATCTCGGAGGCGCAGCTCTTGCCGTCGGCGGTGCCCAGATTGAAGTCGGGCAGGCGGCCTTCGAACAGGCGGGGCACCGTGCCGCGAATCGAATGGGCGTCGAGCAGGATCGCCTTGCCGAAGCGGGCGACCATCCGCGTCAGCTCGGCCTCGATCCGGTCGTGATAGGGCCGCCAGTAGGTCTCGAGCCGGTCGGCACGCTCGGCCGCGTCCGGCTCGGCGCCGGCGCGATAGGCCGGCGTGCCGTCGAACGTGATGTCGGGAAAGAGGCCGGTCGTGGCGCCGGCATAGAGCGGCTTGTCGTCTGGCGGCCGATTGAGATCGACCACGAAGCGCGAGTGCCGGGCGGCGAGGGTGCCGCAGCCGAGTCCTCCCAGGAAATCATACAGCTCCGGCAGATGCCAGTCGGTGTCGCCCAGCGGCAGGGCCGCTTGCGACAGGCGCTCGGCCAGGCCGGGCATCAGCGCGGTGCCGACATGGGGCATGCTGACCAGCACGGGCACCCGGCCTTCGGTGAAGCGATAGATCTCGGTCATGGCGAACCCCGGCGGAGCGAAGCGAGCTTGGGCAGAATGAGCGACAGCGCCAGCGCGCCGACGCCGACCAGGGTCGGCTCCAGCCAGTTCATCGAACCGGTCAGCGCCTGGCCGCCGGCCGAGCCGACATCGACGCAGAACACCGTGATCGGCAATTGGCCGATGAACGAGCCCAGCATATAGTCGCCGATCGAGACCCGCGACAGGCCGAAGGCGTAATTGACCGGCGTGTGCGGCATGATCGGCACGACGCGGATCAGCGCAACGGCGCGCCAGCCGCCGCGCTCGACCCGCGCCAGCAACTCGCCTAATTTCGGCAGGCGCTCCGGCTTGATCCAGCCGGCATTGACATAGCGGGCGAGCGCGAAGCCGGCCAAGGATCCGGCCATGGCACCGCAGACGGCCCACAGCGTGCCCCACCACAGGCCGAACAGCAGGCCGGACGCGATCGACAGCGGCGTACGCGGCACGAACAGCAGGCTGGCCGCGATATGGACGGCGATGAAGATCAACGGGGCGTAGGAATTGCCGGCGATCAGCGCCTGCAGATGGGCCGGCTGAAACTCCGTCCGCTCCCGCCAGACCATGCCGACGGCGAGGACGACCAGCGCCAGCAGGAACACGCGGACGAAACGGCCCCATTGTTTCGGCATGGGGCTCAGACCGTCGGGTCGAGCAGCACCGGCACCTTGGCCCGTCGCTGCAGCCACATCACGCCGAACAGATCGACGATCCCGACCAGCGCGCGGTCGAGCGTGCCGTAGTTCGACTTGCCGCGTTCGCGCGGCCGGTGGTTGACCTTGACCGAAACGACCGTGCCGCCGGCGCGCAGCACCAGCGCCGGCAAATAACGGTGCATATGGTCGAAATAGGGTAGCTCGAGGAAGGTCGAGCGCTCGAACAGCTTCAGGCCGCAGCCGGTATCCGGCGTCGCATCGCCCAAGAGGCGCGAGCGCAGGCCGTTGGCGAAGCGCGAGGAAATGCGCTTGATCGCCGTGTCCCGACGCTTGGCCCGGTGGCCGCAATAGATCGCGGGGCCGCCGCTGCCGGCGGCCTGGGCCATCCGCCAGAGCGCGGGGATGTCGGCCGGATCGTTCTGGCCGTCGCCGTCGAGCGTCGCGACCCAGCGCCCTTGCGCCGCCTTGACGCCACTGCGCACAGCGGTGCTCTGGCCGCAGCTCTTGGCGTGGCGCACGACGCGCAGGCTCGGGTCGCCGGCCTGGATCGCCTTCAGCCGCTGGGCGCTGTCGTCGGTCGAGCCATCGTCGACATAGACGATCTCGAACGGGACGAGGCCATCGAGGGCGGCATGGATCTCGGCGATGAGCGGCGCCAGATTCTCGGCCTCGTTCTTGACGGGGATGACGACGGAGAGATCCAAGGCGGGGCCGGTCCTGTGCTGGTCGATAATTCACGGGGGAAGCGGCGGCGTGTACCACGTTTCTCCGATCGTTACCAACCGGCTTCGCCCCGACCGTCGGACAATCCTGGTCAGCGCGCCGGGGATGCGGCGGGCATGGCCGGCGTATTACTTCCCATGACGGCACCGCTTGCCAATCTTGGCAAGTATCGCTCGAGCATATCCTTTTGAGGTTCTGTAATGAATCAGGCGATCATTGCGGCATCGCGGTTCGGCTACGGCGCTGGACCCGATGGCACGGCGGCGATCGGGGGCGATCCGCGGGGATGGCTCAAGGCGCAACTCGGCCGTCCTCAAATCCCATCGAATTTCGCGGCATTGCCGCCGTCGGCCGAACTGATCGTCACCTACCAGCAGCTTCAGCAGCAGCGCCGGCAGGCCAAGGCCGATGGCGACCCGCCGCCCCGTCCCGTGCGCATGGCGCGGCTCGACCCGAGCCCGCAAGGCGCCGATTCGCGCGGCGGCCCCGAGGAGATGGCGGCGGCCGAGCCGGCGATGGCGGACCCGCAAAGGGGCCAGCCGCGGTTTCCGGAGCAGAAGGTCCTGCGCCAGGCCGTTTTGGCCGAGACCGGCGCCAAGTTCGACGCGGTCACGGGCAGCCCGACGCCGTTCGCCGAACGGCTGGTCAGCTTCTGGGCCAATCATTTCACCGTCTCGGGTATCCGCCCGGTGGTGCGCCCCTTGGCCGGCAGCTTCGAGCGCGAAGCGATCCGGCCGCATATCAACGGCCGGTTCGAGGACATGGTGCTGGCGGTGGTCCAGCATCCGGCCATGGGGCTCTACCTCGACAATTGGGTCTCGGTCGGACCGGATTCGAAGGTCGGGCTGCGCGGCAAGCGCGGGCTGAACGAGAACCTGGGCCGCGAGCTGCTGGAGCTGCATACGCTGGGCGTCGACGGCGGCTATAGGGAAGAGGACGTGCGCGCGCTCGCCCGCATCCTGACCGGCTGGTCGATCGGCGGTCCCCGTGTGGGCGATCCGGGCCATTTCACCTTCGTGCCCCAGATCCATCAGCCCGGTCTGAAGATCTTCCTCGGGCAGACCTATCCGGAGGCCGGCATGGGCGAAGGGCTGGCGGCGATCCGCACCATCGCGCATCACCCGTCGACCGCCCGTCATGTCGCGCGCCGATTGGCGGTGCATTTCATCGCCGACCAGCCGCCCCGGGCCGCGGTCGATCGCCTGGCCCAGGTCTTCATGCAGACCGGCGGCGATCTGCATGCCGTCTCGGCAGCATTGGTCGATCAGCCCGAGGCCTGGAGCCTCTATCAGCAGAAGATCAAATCGCCATTCGATCTGGTCGTCTCCGCGATCCGCGCGACCGGCAGGTCGCTGACGCCGGAACAGGCGGTCGGGACCCTCGATCGGCTGGGCCAGGGGCTGCATATGGCGCCGTCGCCGGCCGGCTGGCCCGACGATGCCGCCGCCTGGATCGGGCCCGAAGCGGTGCTGCGCCGGGTCGAATGGGCCCAGGCCTATGCCGATCAGGTCGGCAACGACGTCGATCCGGTCATGCTGACCGATGCGGTGCTGGGCGACACGATCGCGCCCGACCAGCGCCAGGCGATCGCCCGCGCCGAAAGCCGCCCGACCGCGCTGGCGATGCTGTTCGCCAGTCCCGCCTTCCAACGCCGGTGATCGTCATGAACCCGCACGACACGCTGCCCAGCCGCCGCCGCATCCTGGGGACCCTCGGCGGCACCCTCGGCCTCGGTGCCGGTCTCGCCATCCTGGGACTGCCGCGCATCGCCTATGCCGCGGCCCCCACGGACAACCGTCTCGTCGTCATTCTGCTGCGCGGCGCGCTCGACGGTCTCGCCGCCGTGCCGCCCTATGGCGATCCGCGCTATGCCGAGCGGCGGAACGGGCTGGCGCTGCCCATGCCGGGCCAGCCCGACGGCATCCTGCCGCTCGACCATACGTTCGGCCTCAACGCGGCCCTCGCCGCGATCCAGCCGATGTGGGGGGCGGGCGAGCTGCTGATCGTTCCGGCGACCGCCGGCGGCTATCACACCCGCTCGCATTTCGATGCTCAGGATCTGCTGGAGATGGGGCTCGTCGAGCGCCATGGCGCGCCGACCGGCTGGCTCAATCGGGCGCTGGTCGATATCCAGGGCAACGATCGAAATCGCCGGCTCGGCCTCGCGGTCGGTCCGTCGATCCCGCTGATGCTGCGCGGCGGCGTCGCCGTCGCCTCGTGGGAGCCGCCGAACCTCAAGGCGGCCGATCCGACCCTGCTGGCGTCGCTCACCCAGATGTATGCCGGCGACAAGCTGTTCGGACCGGCGCTGGCCGACGGCGTCAAGGCGCAGAGTCTCGACGACGAGGTGCTTGGCGCCAACAGCATGGGATCCGACGGCAAGCCGCGTTTCGCCAAGGCCGGCGGCTATGGACCGGGCGCGTTCCGGCCGATGGCCGAGGCGGCGGGCGGACTGCTCGCCGCCGCCGGCGGGCCGCGCGTGGCGGTGATCGACATGGGCGGCTGGGACACCCATGTCGGCCAGGGCACGGTCAAAGGCCGGCTCGCCGACAATCTGCGCGGCCTGGGCGATGGGCTGGCACAGCTCAAGACCAGCCTCGGTCCGGCCTGGAGCAGGACGGTCGTGCTGGTGATGACCGAATTCGGTCGCACCGTGGCACCGAACGGCACCAATGGCACCGATCACGGTACGGCCTCGGTCGCCTTGCTGCTGGGCGGCGCGGTCAAGGGCGGCCGCATCGCCGGCGATTGGCCGGGGCTGGGCCAGCTCGAGGAAAATCGCGACCTGCGCATGGCGACCGACCTGCGTGCGGTGGCCAAGGGCGTGCTGCGCGATCACATGGGGGTGGCGCCGGCGCATCTCGACAGCGCCGTGTTTCCGGACAGCGCCGGCGTTAGGCCGATGGGCGGGTTGGTGCGGGTCTAGAGCCTGATCCGATCAAGCCTGCTCGGCTTGATCGGTGAATCAGTCTCTAAATATTTGACTTAGAGCGTCGGACTTTCATGTGAGTCCGTATCCTGCTCGACGTGATAAGGCGACGACGGCACCGCTCGAAGGCCTGCCGCTGCCGGCGCCGATGCAAGGCCGGCGGCCGGAGGTTTGCACCCAGGCCGCCGGAACCCCGATCAGGCGGCCTTCGCGGCCTGCTTGTTGAGATCGCTGTTGCCGAGCTTGCTCAGCAGCATATCCGTCTTCTTTTCCTCATCGAGCGTTTGCTGGAGCAGGGTGGACGCTTCGGTAAATCCCTTGGCTTTCGTCCAAGCGACGAGGGTGCCGTAGCGGGCGATCTCATAATGCTCGACCGCTTGGGCGCAGGCGACGAGGCCGGAATCGCGGACCGGGCCCGGCTCCTTTGCCTCCGCCAGCAACTCCTCGCATTCCTCGATCAGCCCGTTGATCGCCTCGCAGGTGACGCCCTTGGCACGCTGGCCCATGGCCTCGAACGCCTGCTGCAAGCGCTCGATCTGACCCTGGGTTTCCTCACGGTGGGTCAGGAATGCCTGCTTCAGCTCCGGGCTCTGCGCCGCCTTTGCCATCTTCGGCAACGCCTTCATGATCTGGCGTTCGGCATAGTAGATGTCCTGCATGAAGTGCTGGATCATTTCGTCGAGGGTGTTCATGTCGCAATCGCTCCTCATAAATGGATGACACCCCAGGGCAGGACGAAGCGCTCGGCATTGGAGCGCTCTCCAGCCGCCGGATGATGAAATGTCCGGGGTTCCCCTGGCGTGAGAAAGCAACCCGGGCGAACGCGACGGGTTCCTGGGGCGAGGGGGAATCAATGAACTTCGTGCGTGCCGCGCACTTTTCGCGATCAAGGCATCGGGGCGGACCGGAGCCCGCCCCGGCCGCCCACGACGCCGATGTTCAGATGGTCCGTCGACCGAACAGGGCGTGATAGATGATCAGCACCACGATGGCCCCGATGACGGCGACGACCATGCTGTAGAGATTGAAGCCGGTGACGCCTGCGGCGCCGAACTGGTTGAATAGAACGCCGCCGACGATCGCACCAACGATGCCGAGGATGATATCCAGCACGGCGCCTTCACCCGACTTATTGACGATCTTGCTCGCGATGAAGCCCGAAATGAGGCCTAGAACAATCCAACCGATGATCGACATGTCTGTCCCCGATCCTGTTGCACGGAAGACAGTCCTCCGTTCACGGGCATCAATTGCGCGGGGCGGCGATTCGTTCCGGACTTAGGCCGGCGGCGGCTTCTTTCGGCTGTCCCGGTAGCGTTGCAGCAGGGCATCGAAGCAGGCGAGCATGCGCGGCTGCAGGTCGGGACGGGCTTCGAGCCGGCTCATCAGGATGGCGGTTGCCTCCAGGGTCGACACGCTCTCGCGCCGGGGCTCCTTGCGGAGCTTGCCGTAGCGCGACGGCGCCTTGGGATCGAGCACCACGCGCCTCAGCTTCAAGAGCCAGGCATTACGCCACCACAGCGCCTTGGCCTGGCTCCAGGTCCCGTCGAGCACGACGACGCCATCGAGCTCGTCCAGCGCCTTGTCCTGGGCCGGATCGAGCGCGCCCTTGCGATCCAGCACGACGATGTCGCGCCCCTGCGCCTCGGGCGGCAAGATTGCCGGCCCCAGATAGAGCACGCCCCAGCGCTTGGGATCGGCCACCGGGCGCCCGACCGCCTTCGACAGATTGGGCCAGCTCAGGCCGACCTTGAACGCGGCTTGGCTGAAATGCAGGAAGGCGAGCCGCGCGGTGCCGAGGTCACGGTCCTGCTCCTGCGGATGCTGCAGCACCAGCACGAAGACGCGATTGGCGATCGGTTCGATCTTGGCGCAGACGCACAGCGGGGCGGCCTTCAGGCAGCGCGGGCAGGTCTCGACCGACGGGGTTTCCAGGTTCATGTGCCGGAAAGTGGCGGGTTTCCGCTCATGTGTCGATAGCGAGATCTACTCGGACGGCTCCCCTGTCGCGACCCCATCGACGAACATGCCGTTCGACGGCAACATGCGGAAGCCCTTGATGCGCGGGCCGACCAGATAGGCCGTGCGACCGTAGGCGAGCGGCAGCGCCGGGAGATCGTCGAGCAGGATCCGTTCGGCCCGCGCCAGCTTTTCCGCACGCACCAGGAAATCGGCGCTTTCGTCGGCCTGGCGCAGCAGATCGTCGAATGTGGCGCTGCGGTATCGCCCGACATTGCCGATATTCTCCGGCGTGCTCTGAAAGCTTTCCAGAATTTCGAGCGGATCGGGCGCGGCCGCGCCCTCGCTCATCAGGCCCATGTCGAAGTCGCCACGGCGACTGGCATCGAACCGGGCTTGGCTATCTTCGATGATCGTGCAATTGACCCGCGCGCCAAGCGCCGCCTTCCACATATCGGCGATGATCTGGCATCGATTATGAACGCTATCGACCAAGTTGACCGTAAGCGGCCGCTGCGGTCCGTAATGGGCTTCGGCATAAAGCCGGCGCGCCTCCGTCAGCCGGTCGGCAATGGGACGGGCGGCGAAATCCAGGCGCGGATGCGCATAGGCCGGAAAGTTGCGCGGGATCAGCGAATTCGCCGGTTCGAGGGTCGGCGCGTTCAGCTTGCGCGCGATCATCTCAGGCTCGAAGCTCAACGCCAGCGCCCGGCGCAGGCTGGGCTGATCGGCGAACGGGCCGCTCGCCATGTTGAAGAAGTAATAGGAGACCCGGTTGAGCGGCTGGATCGTCAACCGATCGCCGAGCTTGGCGCGCTGCTCGTTCACCTGATCGTCGGTCAGATTGATGACATCCAACTCGCCTGCCGCGAACATCTTCAGCTGCAAGGCGTGATCGGCGACGGGGATGAACTTGATCCGATCGAGATGGATGGCGCTCGCGTTCCAGTAGCGCGGGTTCTTGACCAGCTCGATCGCGCCGGTCCTGTCGAAGGCGGCCAGCATGAAGGGACCGTTCGAGACCATGTGGCCGGGCTCGGTCCATTTGTCACCCCACCGCTCGACCAGATCGCGCTCGAGCGGGACCAGCAATGTCGCCCAATGCAGGAAGAACGGCGAGGGATGGGCGAGCGTGACCGTCAGGGTCTGGCTGTCGGTCGCAGCCACGCCGAGCGCTTCCGGCGGCAGCGTGCCATTCAGGCAATCGCGCGCGTGCAGCACGGATTCGATGGTGCTGGTTGACTGGCTATGGGTCTTCGGATCGACGTAGCGGCGGAACGCATAGACGAAATCATTCGCCGTCACCGCCCGGCCGTCGCTGAACTGGGCATCGGCCCGCAGATGGAAAACATATTGGCGCCCGTCGGAGGAGATGTCCCACGACGCGGCGTCGCCCGGTATGGGATCGCCATTGGCGTCCTCCCGGGTCAGGCCGTCGAGCATCATGGTCGTCACGACGCGTTCGGCCGCCCAGACGCGCAGATGCGGGTCGAGCGTCCGAATCTCGAGCGGGGTCACCAGGCGCAGCACATGGTCGTCGGCCGCGGCCGCGGCCGCACACCATCCGGCCGTCATCACCGCCAAAAAGGCTAGTCCGGCTCTCCGCACCGACATCTCCACCCAATCTGGGGAATTTTCGCGGATGAGGGGGATACAATCAAGATTGATCGGGATCGACCTGATTGTTCAGCCTTGGGCCTGAACCCAGGCGATGCGCAGGATATTCGTTGCGCCGGGCGTGCCGAACGGCACGCCGGCGGTGATGACGATGCGGGCGCCTTCCTGGGCGAAGCCATGGGTATGGGCGATCCGGCTCGCCTTGTGGACCATGTCGGAAAAGGTCGAAATATCCTTGGTCACGACCGGATGCACGCCCCAGACCATCGACAGGCGACGGGCGGTCTGCGGGCTTGCCGTCAAGCACAGGATCGGCACCGGCGGGCGCTCGCGCGCGGCGCGCAGCGTGGTCGAGCCCGAGGTCGTATAGGTCACGATCGCCGCCGCCTTGATCGTGGTCGCGACCTGGCGCGCCGCGGCCGTGATGGCGTCCGACGCGGTTTCCTGCAGGTCGGGATGGTCGGTATCCAGACCGGCCTGGAACAGCGGGTCGGCATTCACCCGGGTGATGATGCGGTTCATCATATCGACCGCTTCGATCGGAAAATCGCCGGCGGCGGTTTCGGCCGACAGCATGACCGCGTCGGCGCCCTCATAGACCGCGGTCGCGACGTCGGACGCCTCGGCGCGGGTCGGCGTCGGCGACTTGATCATGCTTTCCAGCATCTGGGTCGCGACGATGACCGGTTTGCCGGCCTGGCGGCAGGCATGGACGATGCGGCGCTGGGCGACCGGCACATCCTCGGGCGGGGTTTCGACGCCCAGATCGCCGCGCGCGACCATGATGCCGTCCGACTGTTCGACGATGGCTTCCAGATGTTCGAGCGCGCTCGGCTTTTCCAGCTTGGCCAGCAAGGCGGCACGACCGGCGATCAGCTTGCGGCCCTCGGCGACGTCTTCCGGCCGCTGGACAAAGGACATGGCGACCCAGTCGATGTCCAGATCCAGCGCGAAAGCCAGATCGGACCGGTCTTTTTGCGTCAGTGCCGAGATCGGCAGCACGGCGTTGGGGACGTTGACGCCCTTGCGGTTCGACAGCACGCCGCCGACCGTGGCGGTGACCTCGGCGAAATCGGCGCCGCAGCGATCGACGCGCAGGCGGACCTTGCCGTCGTCGACCAGCAGATCGGTACCTTCGGTGATCGCCGCGAAAATCTCCGGATGGGGCAGGGTGCAGCGCTGCTCGTTGCCGACGGCCGGATCGAGGTCGAGGCGGAATTTCGAACCGGTCGGCAGATTGACGCGGCCCTGGTCGAAGGTGCCGAGCCTGAGCTTCGGGCCCTGCAGGTCGATCATCACGCCCAGCGGATGGGAATAGCGCTTTTCGATGTGCCGGATCCGGTCGACGTTGGCCCGGTGGTCATCCTGGCTGCCATGGCTGAAATTCAGGCGGAAGACATCGACGCCGGCCAGGAACAGCTTTTCGATCATGGCGTCGGTCGAGCTTGCCGGGCCCAGGGTGGCGACGATCTTGGCACTGCGTTGGCGGCGGACGGTGAGCTTCACGATAGGCGGATCCCTTCGGGGGCATTGTTGGCCAGTGATGCTGGGTCAGTGGACCAGAATCGCCCGGAAATCATTCACGTTGGTGTAGGTCGGCCCGGTCACGACCAGGTCGCCCAACGCCTTGAACAGACTGTAAGCGTCATTATTGTCCAGCATCGCCTGCGGATCGAGCCCTATCGCGCGGGCTCGGGCGAGCGTGGTCGGATCGATCAGCGCACCGGCATTGTCCTCTGTCCCATCGATCCCGTCCGTATCGCCGGCGATGGCGAAGATGCCGGGCTGGCCCTCCAGCGCGATCGCCAGCGCCAGCATGAATTCGGCGTTGCGCCCGCCCCGTCCCTTGCCGCGGACCGTGACCGTGGTTTCACCACCGGACAGGATGACCGCAGGCGAGCGGACCGGGTGGCCGTGTCGTGCGATCGACCGGGCGATTCCGGCATGAACTTTCGCCACCTCGCGCGCTTCGCCCTCGATGGCGTCGCCCAGGATAATAGCATTGCGTTGCGCCTTTTTGACGGCGGCGGCCGCCGCCTCCAGCGCCATCTGAGGCGTCGCGATCATGGTTAGGCGATTGCCGTCCAATCGCGGATCGCCCGGTTTGGGCGATTCGTCGGTCGCGGCCCCGAAATGGCGGGCGACATTCTCGGGCAGTGCTATGGCATAGCGGTCGATGATGGCGCGGGCGTGGGCGAAGGTCGACGGGTCGGCGATCGTCGGGCCGGATGCGATGATGGCCGGGTCGTCGCCGGGCACGTCGGAAATCGCGAGCGTCACGACCCGGGCCGGAAAGGCCGCCGCCGCCAGGCGCCCACCCTTGATGCCCGACAGATGTTTGCGGACGACATTCATTTCGCCGATGGTGGCGCCGGAACGCAGCAGCGCGCGGGTCACCGCCTGCTTGTCATCCAGGCTCAACCCTTCGGCCGGCAGCGTCATGAGGGCCGATCCGCCACCGGAGATGAGACACAGCACCAGATCGTCGGCGGTCAGCCCGCGAACCGCGGCCAGGACCCGCTGGGCGCCCGTCACCGCATTCTGGTCGGGCACCGGATGCGCCGATTCGATGATTTCGATCTTCTTCAACGGCAGGCGCTGGCCGTGGCGCGTTACGACCACGCCGTCGAGCGATCCTGCCCAATGGGCTTCGACCGCTTGGGCCATCTTGCTGGCAGCCTTGCCGGCGCCGACCACGATGGTCCGGCCCTTCGGCGGCGGCGGCAGATGGTGCGGCAGCACCTGCATCGGGTCCGCGGCGGCGCAGGCGGTATGGAACAATCCTTCGAGGAAGGCCCGGGGGTCAATGGCGCCCTTCACGATCGATGCCTCATGTTTCTTTGTCTCGCTGGTCGATGAAGGTCGACAAAAGGCTGCGGAAGAGGAAAAATTTCCGACCAACGGAAAATAAGCCCAAAACATGCCCAACGCCAAGCACGTGCCAGAACCCACAGGTCCCCAGCGCAAACGGGGACGTCCCGCGCACCCCGGTGCCGTCGGTGCGCCCGGCGCGGTGCAATCGCTCGGTCGCGCGCTCGACCTCATGGAATCCGTCGCGATGGCGGAGCAGGGCGCCGGTCTGACCGAGTTGGCCAAGGCCACCGGGCTGGCGCCGTCGACCGCGCACCGCCTGCTGAAGACGCTGCAGCAGCGACGCTATGTCAGCCACGATGCCGAGCGTGGGCTGTGGTTCATCGGCGTGCAATCTTTCACGGTCGGTGCCGTCTTCCTGCGGACCCGCAACGTGGTCGCGGCGGCGCGCCCGGTAATGCGGCAATTGATGGAGGATTCCGGCGAATCGGTCAGTCTCGCGGTGCTCGACGGCGCCGACGCGGTCTATCTGGCCCAGATCGAATGTCGGGCGATGATGCGGGCGCTGGCCCGTCCGGGCGGCCGGGCACCGCTGCATTGCTCGGGCGTCGGCAAGGCGCTGCTGGCGGCGCTCGGCGAGGCGGAGCGGGCGCCGCTCTACGCCCGCATCGACTTCATTCCCTACACCGACCATACCCTGACCGAGCCGGCGGCGCTCGAACGCGCCTTGCGCCCGGTCGCGTCGCAGGGCTACGCGATCGATGACGAGGAATTCGCGCTCGGTCTGCGCTGCGTCGCGGCCGCGATCCGGGACGAATATGGCGAGCCGGTCGCCGCCATCTCCTGCTCCGGACCGACCGCGCGCGTCACGGTCGATCGGGTCGCCCCGCTCGGCCGTCTGGTCGCCGCGGCCGCGGCCGATATCGCCGCCGCACTGGGGGTGGTGCGGCGCTAATCTTAAGTCGCTGACTGCATGACTCTTTTTTGCCGGCAGAAATTGCCGAGCGGTGTCCAGGTAAGGCGCCGGATGCCAGGCCGCGTCACCGCTAAAATGAAAGATTATCATAAAAACAATGACTTAGTGACGGTTTCTTTGGGTGGCACGGCATTCGCTATGAGATCGACCATATGATTCCATCGAACCAGAGGGTCCTCATGCGAGCTTACGAAGAACTTCCCGGTGCCAAAGGTCGTCGGATTTTCTATCGCCCCGAGCGCTTTGCCGCCCGCGACGCTTTCGGGGCCGTGCTGCCGACCGTCGAAATCGGCGATCGGTCGCATGTGCTCGATGATCTGAGCATGACCGGCTTGTCGGTGGTCGGCGCCCACGACGACCACGCGCCGGGCGCCAATATCGTCGTTCGGCTGCGGGTCGGCGACGCGCTGCTGCATGAGGGGGCGGCGCGCATCCGCCGCATCGATGCCACTCCGGCGGGCCCACGCATGGCGATGCAGATGGACTCGGGCTATCTCGATGTGCCGCGTCTGGTGGCGCGGCATCAGGAGTTGATGCTCGAGCGGGATCTCGACCGGGCGATCGTGCCCGACGACGCGCTGGTGCCGGCCGATTATCGCCGTCACCTCTCGGACATCCTGTTCACCTTCCGCGAGTTTCGCACCATCGCCGACCGGACCGAGGCGCGCATCCGCGCCCAGGGCGGCGATCTGGAAGGCCCGGAGGCCCAGGATTTCCTCACCCGCTGCGAGGCGCGGCTGGTGCCGGCCTGGCAGGCGTTCTGGACCCAGGCCAATGCACTGGTCGAGCCGATCCGCCACGATGCGGACGCGCTGGCCGCGACCAAGCTCTATACCGAGCGGGTGCTGACGCCCGAGATGATGGGCGGCGCCATCTGCCGCCGCTCGTACGAAAAGCCGTTGGGCTATCCCGGCGATTTTCAGATCATGAACCAAGTCTACGACTGGCAGCGCGTGGGGGCCACGCTCTATGACAAGCTGCAGCATCGCCTCGGACTCGAGATCGCCGCCTGCGTCGCCTCGCGCGCCGAACTGGTGCGGGATGCGATGGATGAAGAGATCTGCCGGCAGCCGGACCAGGTGACCCATGTGACGAGCCTCGGCTGCGGCTCGGCACGCGAGGTCATCGGCTATCTGGATGCCAATCGGATCCATGGCCGGGCCAGCTTCACGCTGATCGACCAGGACCAGGGCGCGCTGACCTATGCCTACGAGCGCACCTACCCGGCGGTGATCCGCCATGGCGGGCAGGTCAACGTGCAATGCCTGAACGCGTCCTTCATCCAGCTGCTGCGCACCGGCGAGCTGTTCGGCAAGCTGCCGCCGCAGGATCTGATCTACAGCGTCGGGCTGGTCGATTATTTCCAGGCGCGCCGGGCCCGGAGCTTCATCGCGGCGCTGTACGAGCATCTGACGCCCGGCGGCCTGCTGATCATCGGCAACATGAAGGATACCGACATCAGCTGCTTCTGGCCGATGGAATTCATCTGCGACTGGACGGTGGTCTATCGCACCGCCGACGAAATGCGGGCGCTGGCCCTCGGCCTCGAAGGCGCCGAGATCGACGTCCGGGACGATAGCTCGGGCCGGGTATGCATGCTGTACGTGCGCAAGCCGCGCTAAGGCCGCGTCAAGACCCGACCCCGCCGCGTGAAAGCCGCTGCGGGGTCGGTGCCGTTCAAACCGCCAGTTTGATCGCCGAAGCAGAGGCGGCGTCGAGGATGCGTCGGCTGGGGAACCAGACCGTCACGACGGTGCCGACGTTCAGGCGGCTGTCGATCAGGAAGGTTCCGTCGTGCAGTTCGACGATCTTCTTGACCAGCGGCAGCCCCAGGCCGGTGCCGCCGTGGTTGCGGCTCAACGAGCTTTCGACCTGGACGAAGGGCAGGATGACCCGCTCCAGATCCTGCTCGGCGATGCCGATGCCGGTATCGCGGATCTCCAGGCCCCGGCGTCCGAGGTCGTCGGCCGGAAAGCTCACGCTGATCGTCCCGCCGCGCGGCGTGAATTTGACGGCGTTCGACAGCAGGTTGATCGCGATCTGACGGCAGAGACGCGCGTCGGCGGAGAGCTGCAGCGGCTGCGCAGGCGGGATGATCCGCAGCTTGATCTGCGCCTGTTCGGTCTCGTCGCGGAACAGGGCCAGGCAGCTTTCGACCGTGCGGACCAGATCGACTTCGGCCTCGTCCAGCCCCAGCCGTCCGGCCTCGGCCTTGGTCAGGTCGAGGATGGTGTTGATGACCTCGAGCAGGTGATTGCCGCTGTCGTAGATATCGTCGGCATAGGTCTTGTAGCGATCATTGCCGAGCGGCCCGAACATCTGCTGCCGCATCATGTCGGAAAAGCCGATGATGGCGTTCAGCGGCGTGCGCAGCTCGTGGCTGATGATGCCCAGGAACTCGCTCTTGGCCTTGTTCGCCGCCTCCGCCGCTTCCTGCAGCCGTTCCGCGCGCGCCTTGCCCTCGACCGCCATCTCGCGGCTGATGAAGTTGCGCCGGATGTAGAGTTCCTGGAAGAAGCTCGAAAACGCGCCGACCAGGATCGAGATCGCGAAGAAGAAATCGTTGCTGAATACCGTGCGCAGCGGCATCGGGTTGATCTCGAGTGCCACCAGCTGATAGCTGACGAACAGCGCCACCGCGACCAGCAGCGCGTTCAGGTGATGCAGCCGGACCAGGCTCGAGCCGTAGATCACCACCAGGATCAGGCCGGCGTAGTAGGTTTCCTTGGCCGGCCCCGCCGCGATCGCGATCATCGCCAGGATACCGCCGCCGGAGCACAACATGCCGCCGCTCATGATCAACTGGGCGTGCCTGATAAAGACGGGCGTATAGGTGAGCGCCAGCGCTATCACGAGCGACGCGACGATGAAGCCGAAGCGGATGGCCCAGAAGCGCTGATAGGCATCGGGTGCCGCGAACGGATCCAGCAGGCCGAACAGCGCGCACAGCACCGCGGCGCTGAGCAGGAACAGCCGGATGACCGGCATCGCGGAGCGCAGACTCTCCCGCACGAAACGCTCTTCGAGCGCCGTGTCGGCGAAGCGCAGCGTGATCGGATTCATGCGCGTCGGCTCCGACCGGAACGGCCCTATCTCGGATTCTGCAATCGTCACGCTCGCTCCATCGCAGGCGCCATCAGGAAAGGGATAACCGGGACCGGGTCGGATCTTGCACCATTACGGGCCAGGATGCGATGTCGCGAAGCGAGGGATATGGTTAAAATTCGACAATAAATAGCGCAAATATTGGTTAACGAACAATAAATTTCTCGGTATGGCTGTATGGCCGCCGGGACGGTTCGCCGGCTGTATTTTGCATGGGATGTCATTGGGTTTATAGAGAAAGCGGCCTACTTGGGAATGGTGATCTGACGATGCGGGACGTGGAGACGATCAAGCCGACCAAACTTTTGCGGGCAGGCGATCCGGCTCCGTTCACGGTGCTGAATCCGCTGGGACGGGCCAAGGTTCTGCTCGTCTGCGACCATGCCAGCCGGGCGGTGCCCCAGGCGCTCGCCGGGTTGGGGCTCGACGACTCGGATCTGGCCAGGCACGTCGGCTGGGACATCGGCGCCGCGGCGCTGACTCATGAGCTGTCACGGCGCTGGGACGCGCCGGCCGTGCTGTCCGGCTATTCCCGGCTGGTGGTCGATTGCAATCGGGTGCTGGGCGAAGCGACGTCGATGCCGGCGGTCAGCGACGGCATCCGGGTCCCGGCCAACGAGGATCTGCCGGCCGGGCAGGCCGATGCCCGCGCGGCCGAATGCTATTGGCCCTATCACGGCGCGGTCGCGGCGGCGCTCGATCGGTTCGCCGCGGCCGGCGTGGCCCCGGCGGTCATCTCCATGCACAGCTTCACGCCGCGGATGAACGGATTCGACCGGCCGTGGGAAATCGGCGTGCTCTGGGACCAGGACCCGCGTCTGGCCGTCCCGCTGATCGCGAATCTGGCACGGTTGCATGGGCTTACCGTCGGCGATAACGAGCCCTATTCGGCACGCGATCCCCACGGTTTCACGCTGCGCCATCACGCCATCCCGCGCGGGTTGCCCAACGTGCTCCTGGAAATGCGTCAGGACGAGGTCGGCACCGACGCGGGCGTGCTGCGGTACGCGGATTATCTGGAGACAGCCTTCGCGCCGATCCTGGCCGATCCGGCGCTCTATCGGCCGGCGCTGTATCTGTAGTCAGTCGTCCGTGATCAATCGATAGGCCCTTGATCTGGCGGGATTTTTCGGACTGTCGAAGTAATCGCATTTGCAGGAAAGCCGCATCGAGGCATCGGTTTTCCTGCGTTTTCCGATTCCCGTTTCGAGCGTTTTCTGATTCGATTCTCTCCCGAGGGATTTCCGCTTGGGTGACGCCATGGCGCAGCCTCGGGACGATCGTCAGAAGGAGCTGTTCCGGCCGATGCTGGACCAGATCATCGACCTGGGCCATCCGCTGGTCCGGTTGGCGCAGCAGATCGATTGGGGTTTTCTCGATCGGCAGCTCGGCGGGATCTATCAGCCCGGCGCCGGCGATCCGTCCTTGCCGTCCCGGGCTGCTGATCCTGAAGCACATGCATTCATTGAGCGACGAGGCCCTGTGCGCCCGCTGAGTCGAGAACCCGTACTTCCAATTCTTCTGCGGCGAAGCGGTGTTCCGGCACGAGTTGCGCTTCGACCGCTCGTCCTTGATCCGCTGGCGCCAGCGGCTCGGCGAGGAGCGGCTCACGGCGCTGACTCAGGAGAGCCTGGCGGTCGCGACCAAGACCGGAGCGCTCACCACCAGGGACCTTGAGCGCGTCGCCGTCGATACGACCGTCCAGCCCAAGGCGATCGCGCGTCCGACCGACGCAAGGCTGACCCACCGGGCGATCGAGAAATTGGTCGCCTTCGCCAAGCGCCACGGCATCGTGTTGCGCCAGAGCTATTTGCGGCTCGCCAAGCGCGCCGCGATCATGGTCGGACGCTATACCCACGCGCACCAGTTCAAGCGCGCCAACCGGGAACTGAAGTTCCTGCGCACCCGCGCTGCACGGCAATCCGCTCGACGGCCACACGCTGGGTCCCGTGATCGCGGACCTGACCAAGCTGACCGGCATCGAGCCCAAACGCATCCATGTCGATAAGGGCTACAAGGGTCACAGCCATCCGGAGAAGTTCCGGGTCTGATCACCGGACAGGTCCGGCGAACCACCGCCGCCATCAAACGGGAGATGAAACGCCGTGCCGCGATCGAGCCGATCATCGGCCATCTGAAGGCCGAGCATCGCATGGATCGCAATTACCTCAAGGGCCGAGACGGCGACCGCATCAACGCCGTCCTCGCCGACCTCCTGCTGAGGTGGTTCGCCGCCCTTTTGTGCCCCTGGATCAGGGCATGGCTCGTCAAAGGCCCATACGCAAATCCCGTCTGATTTATCCCTCAGGCGGGTTCTTCACGGACGACTAGTCAGGCGGCCACCGGCGGCAGGGCTATCAGTTTCCCCAGATAGATCCCGAAGTCTCGCTGGATCAGTTCTATCCTTTCCTGCACCGCATCGAGAAACGCGTGCATCATCTTGGTGCGAAGCTCTGGGTCGACGCGGCGGATGAAAAAATAGCCCATCTGGAAGCAGATCATCAGCGTGCCGACATGAACCGAGCGAAGCGCCCGCTGAAACGGGTTTTCGCCGGTTTCTGCGAGGAAGGGCAAGAATTTCTCGTAGAAATCCAGATAGGGCATGTCCGTGCCCCGGGCCGCCGAAATCAGCGCGAAGACCTCCTCGTACCACCGACCGAACACGCGCTCGATCTCGGCGAGACCGGCTGGCGTCACCATATCCCCGGCACGCTTGTCGACCAGTTCGGCGCCCAGTCGTTCCAACAGCAGTGGTTTGCGGTGTGGCGGCGCGTCGAGCTTCAGCGTGCGCGACAACTTGGGTAGCGTTCCGGGGATCTGCACGCCATCGGAGCAATTATAGATCTTGGAGTAGGAGGAATACATCTCCAGCCCCTGGGCCATCATCATGCGCGTCCAGTGCAAGGTCCCGTTGGTATAAGCCTTGCCGCCGAAATTGGCCGGCATCTCGATGTCCATCGTGTCTTGATTTTGGGTGTAGGTCTGGCCCCACTCGTTGGAGTTGTAATAGATCGCATCGCGCGAATGGTGCTTCGCGGCATCCCGGGCGCCGAGATCGACGCCGAATAGATAGAGTTGGCGGAAGCACAGCAGCAGCGATGCCCGGATCGCCAAATTGGTACAGGTCGGCGCGGTGCCATAGAGCCCGATACGGTCGGGCGCCCAGAGACCGGTCGAGCAGACCGAGTCGCGGAAATAAAATACTTTGTTATCGAACAGCGGCGGCATGTACGGGTGGACGGTGGTCGAGCCGATGAGCGTAATGCCCTGAAGGCCGAACTGATCGGCGGTCTGTTTCAGGTGGTTATACGAGGTTAGCCCATTCTCCAGCTCGCAATGGAAATCGGGACGAATGCCGTTGCGCAGCAGCGGCAGAATCCCGGTGCCACAGGAAAAGATGACGGCTTGGCCCTGCAGGCGCTTGATCGTCTCGATCGATTGATCGAGCGAGGGGCCCGAGCCGACGATGAACGCCGGCAGGTTCTTTTCCAGTCTCGGGCGATCTTCCAGCAATTTGAAGTCGTTCTGCAGCAGATTCACGCCGCAGTGGACCAGCATATGCCACTCGTCTTCGACGAAGCCGATCGAGATCGGCAGCAGCGGCAGCTTCTCGCGGAACTCGGCATAGGCCTCGTCGAGCACCATCGAAGAGTAGTGGCGGAACAGGTAGGAGCCGTCGAGCAGGCCGAAATTCCGGCCGCGCATGGTCCAGTGAATCCGCTCCGCCAAATTCAACGGCTCGCGGCTGAAGAAGAAATTGACCGTCTGGCCGCGCTCTTCGACCTTGGCGAAGATGGCCGCCCAATCGATCAGCCGCAGCGTGTGGTACATCAGTTCGATGAATTCTTCGGCCAGAATGAAATGGCGCACGTCGATTTCGTCGAACAGGGCGGGCAGATGGAATCCCAGGCCGATGCCGTAGATGACCAGAAAGCCGGCGTCCGCCGTCGGCAGGTTCGGCAGGCCCGGCATCCCCTGGGCCTTGGCAAAGTCATAGATCGCTGCCGAAATATGGTCATGATGGTAGGGTTTGCTCGAGACGTGATGGGTCGGCGGATTCATGTAGAAGCGATGCGGGCTGGCGCGGAATTCGGCCAGCTGACGCTCGGCGTGGCTCTGAGCGTCGACGGGGTAGAGCAGCGTGTGGCCCAGGTCGATGTTGATGTCGCCGGCCGCGATGCTGCCGACGACCCGGGCCACCGGCTCCTTGATCGCCGCCATCTGTTGATGAAGCCCGGCATCGAAGCGCATCAGCGCTTCCATATTGCGCTCGAACAGATCGTCGGAATTTTCGGTCATGGAACGGCGGTCGAATTCACAAGGGTGGCAAGGGCTTTGACCAGGCGGACCGCCTGTGCGGTGGCGGCACTCTCCCGGTCGGCGATGATCCGCCGGGCAAACCCGGCTCGCACATCGCCGGTCTTGATGGCGTCGACCGCCTTGCGGACATAGTCCTCGGCGGTATCGGCGACCAAGCCGGGCACGCCGACGCGATCCAGCCAGCCGGCTGCCAGATTGGCCCGGACGCGCTTGGCGCGGCAGGTGAGGCCCGGCGTGCCCTGGGCGGCGGCGGCGACCAGGCCGTCCGCAAACGGATTGCCGAGCGGATCGAGCAGCAGATCGACCGAGCTCAGATAGTCCTGATCCGAGCCGGGCTCGCGCAGGCGCAGCTGCCCCTGAGGCAACTGGCCGACCAGGCGCTGCGTCGCCTCGGCGCCGCCAAGACGCATATCGTCCAGGATCAGGATGGCCTCCGGCAGCGCCGTCAGAATATCGCGCCAGGCGTCGAGCGTCGCCTCGCCGATCTGCCAGCCCTCGGCCAGCGTGCCGAAGGCGGCCGGGACGTGCGGCGTGCCGAGCGTTGCCGGATCAAGCGGCGGAAGATCGACCGGCTGGCCGACCATGCCGCCCTCGATGCCGATAATTCGGGCATCCGCGATCGCATAGGCGGCGCGATCGCCGACGACCCCGGTGAACCCCATGGCCAGCGCCGTCGACAGATCGCCGTTGAGGGCGAGCACGAAGGGGGCGGGGGCCTGGGCGATGACCGGGGCATGGTTGGTGACGAGCGGATCGTCGAGATCGATCAGCACGTCGAGCGCATCGTTGCGCACGACGAAGCCGGCCGTCTCGGTGTCGAGATCGCTCAGGTCCTGCCAGACGTTCGCGCGCGTGCGCAGCCGGCGGGCGAGCGGCGCGTCGACCAGGCCATCGGCATAGACGAACAGCTCTACCCCGCGGCGATCCAGCAATTCGATGACCGGGACGATCAGGTCGAGCCCGTCGCCATGGGACCAACGACCGGACATCACCCCGACACGGACCCGTCGATCGATGAACTCGGCCGGATCGGCGGGAGCGGGCCGCATCTCCTCCGTAACGAAGCGACCGCCCCAGCTTTCGACCAGGGCCGCGAAGCCGGCGGCATCGCCGTTCGGTCGGCGGCCCTGGGACTGCACCGTGCGCCACGCAATGGCCGCGTCCTCGGGTTCGAGCGATTCGGCCTCGCGCCCGGCGACCAGCGCTTCGTCGAAGCGCCCCGTCGCGGCGAGCACCAGGCCATGGACCGACAGATCGACCGCGCGCGTATCGGTCACCGAGACCAGCGCGCGGGACGCGACCAGGGCGTCGTCGTAGCGGCGGGCGTGATAGAGCGCACGGGCGAACCCGCGCCAGCCTTCGATCGATCTGGAATCGAGTTCGATCTCGCGCCGGAAGACCTCGCCGGCACCCGGATAGTCGCCGGCGGCGAACAGCCGCTGCCCCTGCTTGATCAGCGGTCGGTCGGCGATCTTGTAGAACGCCTGGTCGAACGTGCCGAGCCAGTCGGGCAGCATGCCGGGGATGCCGGTGTCCTTGGTCGCGGCGGTGGCGAGCTTGCCGTAGAACAAGCCGTCGACTAGCCGGCCGGTCCTGGAAAAGACGATCGCCAGCGCGTCGATATGCTCGCGCACGTCCGGTGCTATCCTGCTCGCCGCTTCGAACGCCTCGACCGCCTTGCCGGGCTCATTGAGGCGCAGCGATAGCAAACCGACCAGATGCAGTCCGATGTTGCTGTTGGGCTCCAGCGCGTTGACCCGTTGCGCCAGTTCGATACCGCGCTCGACATCGTTCGCCGCGATCGCGTCCAATGCGCCGTGGATCGCCTCATCCCGCGTCAGTGACGCGGCAGAATAAGGGGGCGAATCGGTTGGTTTCAAAGGCAAATCCTGCTCGATAAGGTCGGTAAATCCATCTTGCATGATAGAATCACGAAACCGTTAAAGAAACGGGAAGTGTGATGGGCCGGGCCAGGTTGCCGGCGCTCTATGGCTTCGCTATTTGCGGGCGGCGCAGACCGCCCATAGATAGTGGGCCATTGGATAGAAGCCGGTATGGAGAACTTCATCGTTCATCGAGAACATGAAGATGTTATGGAAATATGGAGAGAGCAGCGCGCGTAGCGTGTTGTGATCCTTCAGGTTCACATGTCCGATTTTCGAATTGGGCGACGCATAGGGGTCGGCGGTAATATTGGGTGTTCCGAAAATCGCGATGCCGTGAGGCCGCAGACTCTCGATGACATTCTTGACGAAAGTGACTTCTTCATCGGGGAAAATATGCTCGATGACGTCGACGAGGACCACGGCGTCGACCGGGGTCGGAAACGGTCGCTCCCGAAAATCGTGGTAGCAAAACTCGATCTTTTCAAGCATTGCCAAGCGCTGACTATTGTCGGCGAGTTGCTCCCGATCAATGTCTGCGCAATAAAGCCGATCGCTGGTCTGAGCGAGAAACGGCGCGCCGAACGCGTCACCGCACCCTACCTCCAGGACTTCGCGACAGCCGGCGGCCATCTTGGCCGCGAATTTATAGCGCGAGGCTACGAACGCGATGTGCTTGGGGTCATGGATATAGTCTTGCGCCGTTGCTTTACCCAGGGTGACGCCATAGCTCGCCATCTGCTGCCGAACGGCTAACCAATGGTCCTTCGAATCGCTCAAGTCCCACCCTCCTTCATAAGCCCCAGGTAACGCCCAGGCGTCGTGAAACAGCTTTGCGGCAGACCGGCGATCAGGTCGAGCAGCAAGCTCATCGGGCCGGCGCGATCGCGATTGCTGCTTGCGGCTCGCTCGTCCATGCGGTGATAACCGGGCTTGCCAGCGAGGTATTCCGCATTCGTCGTGAGGTTATAGTACAGAATATGCGGATGAAATGTCATGACATACAGTGAGTTTGACTCGGCGTCTTCGATGAAGGGAACCGATTCCGGCGCCCACCGATAGCCATCCCGCTTCAAGCATTCAGCATCCGTGAAATTGTTGTGGAGAAGCGTATAATCGATCCCCGCATAGGGCCGATATGGGCGGACCGCTTCGCTGGTGGCAAATGTCAGAATCTCGTATTTGATGCCGTTCTCGACACAAGCCTGCTGGAGTGGCCACCCGGTCAGCCCCTGATGGCTCTTCCAGCCGAGGGCATCGGGGTATTGCCGGTGCAACGACTCGACCACGGCGGTCGGCGTTCGTTGCGGCACGAAATATGGATGCCATCCCAGTTCGACCGACGAACTCGCCAGCCGTGCCAGATTCGTCGCAAGCTCACCTTGTCCAGTTACCGGATCGGTGCAGAACACCGTCACGGGAATGCCGCGGCTATCCAGCAGCCTGACCAGATGCTCCACCATCTGATCCGGGGCCCAATCGACATCGAGCGTAACGGCAAGCATCGATCTACTCCAACTCGGGCGCCGTTCGAATATCGAAAGCTCCGCCGCGCCGGATGATCGCTTGGCTTCGACTCATTGTATGACCGTCCAATAATAATCGCCGGCATACCCGGCTTCTTCGAACAATGCCAACCAGCCATTAGGACAGTCATGAAATTTGGCGGTCAACACCCAGTCTTCGAATAACGCCTTTTGCGCCGGCGTGTGATAGCTGTCGACCTGGACGAAAGCCTTGCCGCGGCTCACCCGTTGAATTTCGGCCAGCGCCTTCGCGGCTGGGGCACGATCGAGATTATGGATGGTATTCAGCGATATGACCGCCTCGAAGGCCCCATCCGGGAAGATCGATAAATCCTCGGCGGTGCCGAGATGCAGGCGTCCAATCGTTTCGGTCTCGGCCTTGCTCAAAGCATAGGCGGAGATATCAAGGCCGAATACTTCCAAGCCCGGACATTCCAGCATCAGATCCTTGACCAGGAAACCCTTGGCGCAACCGACGTCGAGGACCCGCATTCCCGGCTTCAATCCGAAATGCGCGATCATATCCCGCGCCACCGGCCGCCACCGCCCATCATAACGATAGCCGCCGTAACCGAACTCGCGCGGGCCGTCGAAATACACCTCGCCATAGAGCCGGGCTATATCCACCAACTCCTGGCTTTTAGCTTCGGCGCGCGCGGTGACATTCCGCCGTGAACTCGGCAATGCACGCAACAGATTGATCTCTGGCATCTTATTGCCTCTCCTGGCAAACACTGTCGGACGGGGCAAGACGTCTTCGGACGAACTGGGCCGGCCTCAATCGACTTTGACAATTGAGCGACACGAGTAATCGATACGGTGGAGCAGCACCGGATTGTCGGCGAAGTACCTGTCGATGGCTTCCCGCTGTCCCAGATAATGACCGTAGTCGTCGGCAATCAGCACGCCGCGGCGGGACAATCTCGGCCAAAAGACGTCGAGGGCGACGCGGGTCGATTCGTACCAATCGGTATCCAGTCGCACCAAGGCGACGGTGTCGGGGAAGGTGACCGGTGCGGTATCCTCGACCTTGCCCTTGACCAACGTCACCTTGTCCATCGGATAACCGGTGGAGGCCATGTTGTCGCGCACTTCCTCGACCGAGACGGCCGCCCATTCGCTGGTGCCGTCGGTTTTGCTGTAGGTGATCCAGGCGTCCACCGCCCGGTTGCCCCAGAGGCAGACGTCCTTGTCCGCATCGGGCTTCGGGTGGCCTGCGTAGGTGTCATAGAGATAGAGCCGGCGGCTGGTATCTCCCATCGCTACGAGGGTTTTGGCGACCATCATCATGCTGCCGCCGCGCCAGACGCCGCATTCCAGCATGTCGCCCGGAACCGATGCCTTAACCAGATACTCCACGGTCTTGAACAGGTCATGCAGGCGAGGGATCGAGGTCATGGTGAACGGCTTCACCGGTTCCACGAGCGGGAAGAAGGCCGGATCCAGATCCTTGAAATTCGCCATCAGATCCTGCTCGGCCATCAGAACCTGATAGTCGGCCGGGTGCTGCACGAAGGAGGCGCGAATGTCGTCGGTCGTTGCCAGGCGATCGTCCTCGGCCAGGTACCAGCGGACGCGATGCTCCTCGATGCCGAGGTCGGCGAGCGTTTCGATGATCTGCCGACGATAAGAGGACACCACCACGATCTGGGCGGTGGGAAATCCTCGCAAGGCTTGAGCCGGTAGAATGTCCTGACCACGGAACGTCCCGCCGCCATTGGTCGAGACGAAGTGGATCTCGCCGAGGTCAGAGGCGCGGGCGAGGAAACGTTCGGCGCCAGCGCCGGTGCCGTAAATCATCGTCAAGGCGGGTGCGGTCATGATGGGAAATGTCCCTGTGGAGCGGAATCAGCGGCGGGAAGCGCGAAGGGCAGGCCTTGAAGCCGCCGGTCGCGAACGATCCGCGCAATGTCGGCGAAACCATGTTCGGTCAGAAGCGTCTCAAGCGGCGTGGTCGGGCCGGCCAGGGATGGCGTCGTCGAGGATGGAAAGTCCTGTCGTCGCATCCGATCGATCAGGTCCGCCCGCTCCCCGTTGAGATAGAGCGGCGGCATTGTCTTGCCGATTGCGCGAAACCTGTCGAGGAACGGGCCATAGCTCGTGGCAGCCAGTTCATCGCTGCGGCCGGGCTGGCGATCGGCATAGTCCAGTGCCTGTACCGCATATTCCAGATGGCCCAGCGTCACGGCGATGAAGGCGAGCTTATAGCCGATGATGCGGCGTGTTTCCGGTTGCGGCGAGAGCTGGTCCAGCGTCTCGATCCGTCGCAGAAACATCGCATCGCCAAACCCGATGAATCCCTTGCCGCGCTGGCCGACCGGGGCACGAAACGGCGAGATTTCCTGCAGGCTCGCGAACGAGACGAAATGAAAGCCTTCTTCATCGGCGAAATCGAGCAAGCGGGCGAACAGGGCCTGGTTCCGGTAGAGCGCGTGAAAGCCGATTTCGGTCGCGAGCGCCAGCACCCCGGTGCGCACCGTCTGTCGGGCGCCGAGCAGGATATCGAGCTCTGACCCCTGTGTGTCCAACGATAGGACGTCCGGAGGGGCGCCATAGGGCAGCTTGCCATCGCCGATCAGATCGTCGAGGGCTCGGGTTTCGACATCGACGCTGCGGACCACCCGTATTTCGTTGCCGAAACTCACATCGTAGCGTGCGCCGGTTACATCCATGTCACCTTCGCGCCCGACCAGCGACACTTCACAGCCATAGCTGCCGTATTCGGGCGCCGGGTCAAGCAACGAGCTGTTGCACGCGTTGGACATGATTTTAAGGCGCGCGGGACCGCTTTGTCGGCCCAGGCAATAGGGCAGGACGTGAAAATTCTCGTGAGGATTGGCCTCGATCATGTCTCGGGCGCAATCCGCATCCGCCTCGTAGAGGACATAGGCCAAGTCGCGGTCGAAATAGGCCGGCGCGGTCAGCGCCACGCCGAAGCCGCGGCCGCCGACGTGATGCAGAAGCAGCTTGGTCCGGTCGCGCAGCGACGCGGCGCTTGCATGTTCCGACCATAACGATCGAATCTCGTCGGTCGACGCAAGGCGATCCTGTTCCGCAATGTACCAGCTGACCTGGCAGTCAGGGATGCCGATGGCCGTCAAGGTTTCCAGAATCTGGCGGCGAAAGGACGATGCGACGATAACCGCCGCTTCGGGATATCGCGCGATCGCTGCCGCCGGCAGAATTTTCTGGCCATGAAATTCGCCGCCGCCGTTCGTCGATGCGAACCAGACCGTGCCCAGCCCGCTTCTCGAACCGAGAAAGCGCTCCGCCACGGTGCCGGTCCCATAGATGATCATGTCCGGCTTATCGGGCATCATCATGTCTCCTGGCCTCAATCTTGGCGACCATCGCGTCGAATTCATGCTGGATGACGGCCTCGGTGTCCGGCTCCCAGATGAATTTCTGGAACGGTCCGGCCAGCGGATAGGCATCGCCCACGTTCATGCCGTTGCGGTCCAACTGAAAGCCCGCAGCCGTCGCGACATATTGCGGCAGAAACTGCTTGAACATCAGGTAACGGGCCGTGGCCGAGAAATAGAGCAGTGCCGAAGGGCCGGTCGTGACGGTGAGATTGAGATAGGCCGCCTCGTAAAGCGCCAGCCGGAAATTGACGTCAACGCTGGCGAGCGGCAGATCGTCGTAGCCTTCGAGCGGGGCCGGCATCGGCGTGTACAGCGAATCGGTGTCGCGCACCACGACGACATCATATTCGTCGGGATCGAGCTTGCGCACGAACGCGCCCCAGGCCGCCATGTCGTTGTTGCGGTCCGGCTGCAGCCCGTATTCGCGCAGGGTCAGCACGAGCAGTTTCCGTCCGTTCAGGCGGGGTGCCAGAAACCGTCCGACGAAATCGACCGCTTTCGCGGGGGCCTTGAGGATGCGGGGCTCGAACCCTTCGTCCCGATCCACATAGCAATATTTCATGATGTGTTCGTCGGTCGGATTCGCCGGGTCATAGCCGGCCGGAAAGCAGGCGGCCCCGGCCGCCGTCAGCAGGATCGCGTCGGCACGGCTGGCAAGCGCCGTCACGCCACGGGCCGCGGGCACCAGGCGGAACACCGCATTCAAGATATAGGTCTGCCGCCAAGCGACGTTTTCGAGACCGCCCAGCAATTCGAGATCGCCGGGTCGTCCGCCGCTGATCGCCGAGGGGACGATCGTGAACTGAAGATATTTCAGCCCCCGTCGCCGGCGCTCGACATCGGCGCGCGCGGCGAAAATGACCGCATCATAGGTCGAGGGGTTCATGGCCAGATCGTAGAACGCGTAGAGCACGTCGGCGCGTTGCGGTGTCGTGCCGAGAGCGTGGAACGGGATCAGCCGATCTTGCTCGTGAAAATACCACCAGATCCGGCCGGTATCGATATCGAGATCGCGCAGCGTTTCGAGAATCGGGGTCAGGAACGTCGATGCAATGACGATCGCCGTGTCGGCCAGAGTAATGAGCGCCGAGGCCGGCATGATCGGCTGGCCGCGGAATTCGCCGCCGCCGGTGGTCGATGCGAAACGCACGTCGGACGGGCTGAGCCCGCGTATCCGCAGCATCCGATCGGCCGCCGTTCCGGCGCCGTAGACGACACAGGCGCGGCCGGCGGCGAGGGGGTCGTCGCCCGCCGCCGGGCCATCAGCAATTTGGGGCCCCACCATTGCCGCGCTCATCGCTAATTCCCGTCGGTGTCTTCCAGCGCGGGCTCCGGATGTCCGCCCAGCAGCTGCCCGCTCCAGTTCGACAGGCGGTCGATCCGGTTATAGTAGACGAACTCAGGGCTGCGGCGGATCAACAGGCCGTCGCGAACTTCGTCCTCGAACAGGTACTGAACCCAGCCGTTGCACTTCTGGCAGATCGGAATCTTGTCGTACTGGTCGGTCTCGTGCCAACGGCGGACCTCCTGGAATTTCTCGCCGAGCCAGACCTCCTTGACCGAGGTTTCGAACACGTTGCCCATGTTGGTTTCCTTGAAACCATCGAGGCAGCAGACCGTCACCGAGCCGTCGTTATGGACGGGCATGGTCAGATAGAGCGCGTTGCAGGGGACCCGCTTTTCGGGTGCCTTGATGTCCTGAAAATAGCCGTCGAGAAACACGTGGCCGATGCGGACGACATCGACGATCGGCGTCCATTTTTCGATGAAGGCCGCTTCCTCGTGCTTGTTCTGCTCCTGTGTCGTGAAGGACACGCCGATGCGCGGGACGGTCCTGTCGCCGCGGGCCCGCAGCATATTGGCGACGCCGGTTTCGATTTTCGCCAGCTTGTCGATCCCGCGAATCTTCATCAGGGTTTCGGGTGTGACCGCATCGATCGAAATGGAGATGGAGTCGAGCCCGATCTCGACCAGAAATTCCGCCATTTCCGGGTGCAGGGTCAGGCCGTTGGTGTTGATGGCGACGGTGAGGCCCCGGGCCTTCACATCGCGCACAACTGCCTTGAAGCTGGGGGCGAGAGTCGGTTCGCCATAAAGGGCGGGATGGATCAGCGGCTTGGCCGCCATTACCTCGTCCAGCACCTTCTTGGCGTTTTCCAGCGCCATGATGCCCTTGGCCGCCTCGATCGCGTCTTCGTCGTCGGAGCCCCAGACCGGGCACATCGCGCAGCGCAGGTTGCACTTGGTCGCAAGGTCCAGGATGACGCGCGGCGGCAGCTCGGGCACGGGCAACGGTTCCGGCTCGCTCGCTGCCGCCGGCGTCGGCTTGGGGGGCTTGTGGGTCATGGGCCGTCCAACTTCTTCAAGGAATGGGATGAGGCTCGTATCTTGGCCGCTCTTTGGAGCGGCGACCTCAGACCTTACCATGGGTGTGTTAACCAATTCATTATTTCCCGGCGGGGTCGAGATCGGCCTGCGCGCGCATCTCCTCCAGCCGGGGCAGACAGTCGTCGATCTCGCGAAAATTCAATCCGGACAAGGCCCTGAGCTCGAAATCCCACCAGCGAACCCGCAGCAGACGCTCGATGACGGGCTCGGGGAACCGATATTTCCGGATGGTTGCAGGGCAGCCGGCGACGATGGCATAAGGCGGGACATCCTTGGTGACGACGGAGCCGGCGGCGATGATCGCGCCGTCACCGACCGAAACGCCGGCCATGACGTTGACATTGTGCCCCATCCAGACGTCGTTGCCGATCCGCGTGAATTCGAACATGTCCGGCGTCCGTTCCAACCGCGCGAAGTCGTTGTATTCCTCGACCCAGTCGAACGAATTCGGATGGTACTGAAACTCGTTGGTCGACAGCCACGTCGTCGGGTGGTTGAACGGGTTGATCGAGGTGCGGGCGCCGATGGCGCCATAGGCACCGACGGAGGTGCGGGCAATGAAGCAGCTCTCGTTCATGCCGAAATACTTGCCCGTCGTGACGTCCGGCCCGACCTGGGTGTTCTTGTTGAGATAGAGCGGCCCCTTGATGGTGGATTTGAAGATCCGTGCCGCGGGATTTAACTTGATGATGCCGTGCAGGATGACCGGCGCGCCGCTCGTGTTCTCGTAGCTGTCGATTTCGATGGGATCGAACTTCATGACGCGGTCTCTCGTGCAGCCGGTGCCAGCGTCGCGTCCTGTCGTTCGGCGAGCGCCGCCAGGACCAGCCTATAGAGCTGCCGGGCGGGAAGAACGCGCCAAACGGTGCCCGCAACTTCACCTTCCCGCAAATGTCCCGCCGTTCGCAAGGCCGGTTCGAACTGGGAGAAGTCGCGCGGCAGCCGACGATGCCGCCGCGTCTGCACCTGGTGCAGCGTGCCGTCGCGTGCCCGCAATCTGTAGGCTTCGCCCTCTGCCGGAGGCCGGACATAAAAGTCGGGGGCAATCGTCTCCTCGGCATGATGGATCGCCGTGCAGCATTCGAGCCCGACGCCCAGGAGCAGGATCGATGCATCGAAATCGCGCATCAGCCCATAGGGCGAACTGCCGGGACAGGGGGTGTCGCCCAAGTGGTGGCTGCCCAGCAACCGCGCCGCGAGCGGCCCGCGTCCGGCGACCGAATGGGTAGGATGCAATGACCGATGGGAGGCAAATCGGGTTCGGAAAACTTCGGTCAGAATGCCGGTGTGAGATGGAGTCTCGATCTCATCGAAGGTCGGTGTCGCCGGCGTCACCGTGCGCCAGGTCATCGTCGGCATCAGGATGGTGCAGGCGGGGGCCGCTTCGATCAGCGCCTGACAAAATGCCTCGGCCTTGAGCCCGGCGCGCGACAGGCCGCTAAAGGCGGAATGGACGATCAGCACATCGGCAGCAGCGCCCTGCGGCAGAATGGCGGCGACGGCGCGGGCTTCGGGGGTCACGGGCGATCGCCCTGGTCAGGCGAGCAGGGCATTCTCGACCTTCGCGATCGCAGCGATTGTGTCCTCGACCTCCTGCGCGCCGTACTTCTCGTTGAGGAACAATGTGAAGCATCGGTCTCGGATCGATCGGGCATTGGCCGTTTCGAATCCGTCGGCGAGGTGAGGGCGCAGATAGCGCCAGTCGGCGACGAGATATTTGTAATGCGGATTGAGCCCGATGCCTTCGGCGGCGACGGATAGCGCGAACTCGGTCTTCGAGACCGGCAATGCCGCGGGATCGACGACGATCGGATAGTAGAATGGCGAATCGCCCTCGGACCAGCCGTAGGGCCGGCAGGCGTTGGAGCGTTGGGCCAGCGCGTCAAGCCCGCGAACGAATGCCATTCGCGCGGCGATGGTCTCCGGTAGGCGCTGCCAAGAGGCGACGCCGATCGCGCAGGAAATCTCGTCGGTGTGATGGTTCAGCGCTGGAAACAGGAACTGGTCGGGATCCTTGTCGTCAAACCCTTCGATCCACGGCGTCTTGCCTCGATCGGCGTGCGCCAGCGCGTTGCGATGCAAGTCCAGATCGCGCGTGTAGACCACGCCGCCGGCCGCCCCGGTGATCGAGGCCTTGCGGTACATCGTCGAGAAGGCGGCGATGTCGCCGAATGTGCCCACCGGCTGGCCGCGCAAGCGGGCCATATGGGCCTGGGAGCAATCTTCGATCACTTTGATGCGGCGGCAATGCGCTTCCGCAACGATCTGGTCGATTTCGGCTGCCTGTCCCGCGGCATGGACCACCAGAACCGCCCGGGTGTTCGGGCCGATCCGATCGACGAACTGCTCCACGCCGATGTTGAAACTATCCGGTTTCGAATCGGCGAGGCGAATTTTCAAACCGGCATGGATCAACGCGTTGACGCTACCCGGGTCGGTGATGGGCGAGACGATGACTTCGCTGCCCGGCGGCAAACCTAGTGCCGCAACGGCGACATAGATCGCCGCGGTGCCGGTCGACACCGCATCGGCATAGCCGCCGCCCATCGCCGCGACGAAAGCGTCGCAATAAAGCCGTTCGAAATGGCCTTGATAGCCGGGATCGATCTGGCGCTCTTCGTAATGGCGAAAGACTTCATCGACCATCGCGAGTTCGGCGGCGCCGAGCGCCAGCCGGGGCGGCATCGGCGTGGCACGGACCGGCTTTCCGCCGAATCGTGCCAATGCCGCCAGACGTTGGTTCATATCCTCTTCCTCCGGCGAGCTCAGTCGAGACCGTTCAGCACCTGCTCGACGCTGATACCGTGCTGTTCCAGAAGTTGTTCATACGAACCATAAAAATGGATGAATTCATCCTTAAGGGTGAACACCCGAAGATCACATGCCACCTTCGTGTCCCATGCAATCTCCTTCACGCGTGAGGCGAGTGCGCCATGGGGCACATTTTCTTCCATAACGATGACCCGGGCATGGCCGGCGAGCGCTGCGGCGATCCCCGGAACATCCAGCGGCTTCAGAGTATGGACCGACACGACCGATACGGTTTCGCCCCGGGCTTCGAGGCGCTTGGCGACTTCGAGCGCCTGGCTGATCATCGGCCCATAGGTCAGGATCGCGGTGTCGGTGCCCTTTTGCAGATAGCGGATCTTGCCGAAGACGAACGGGTCTACCGCGTTTTCCGTGACCTTTGCCTCGCCCGCCTTACCCAGCTTCAGATAAACCGGCCCCACCTTTTGTCGCGCGCAATAACGCGTCGCCTCGACAACCTCCAGCGGGTCGCACGGGGCGATCACCTGCATGTTGGGTAGTGCGGTCGCGATCGCGACGTCTTCCATCGTGTGATGGGTCCCGCCGAGGGTCGAATACACCAGTCCCGACCCCATGCCGACCACCGTCACCGGCAGGTTCTGATAGCAAAGATCGTCCCGAACCATCTCGAACGGGCGATAGAGCGAGAAGGTCGCGATCGTATAGGCGAAGGGCTGCGCGCCTTTCAGCGCCAAGCCGGCGGCAATGCCGATCATGACCTGCTCGGCGACGCCGACGTTGATGAACCGCTCCGGATAATCGACGCGAAGCTTCGCCATCGAGCCGGCGGGAGAAATATCGGCCACGACGATGTAGATCGAAGGGTCCTCAAGAGCACAGGCATAAAGAGTGTCGGAGAAGGCGTTGCGCATGATCAGGCACGTTCCTCGAGTTCGGCGAGCGCCTGCCGGAATTCCTCGGGATTGGGTGACCGATAATGCCAGACCGGCACATTTTCCATATAGGATACGCCTTTACCCTTTGTCGTGCGCGCATTCACCAGGAATGGCTTTTGACCTTTCCTATCGGCGATTGCCTGGACCAGGGCTGCGGTATCATGACCGGGTATCTCGACCGCCTCCCAGCCGAACGCCTCGAGTTTTTCGATGACGGGATAGAAGCTCGGATGGGTTTCCGAAGTCCGCCCGAGCGATTGGAAATCATTGTTGTCGACGACGGCAACCAGGTTGGTAACGCCCAGCGACGCTGCCATCATAATGGCTTCCCATGTCGAGCCTTCCTGAACTTCACCGTCCGATAGCACGGCATAAACCGTTCCACCGGTTTTGTTCGCACGCTCGGCGTAGGCCATCCCGACGGCCATCGAAAGGCCATGGCCGAGCGAGCCCGTCGATGCCTCAATTCCGGGATTGCCGTAGTCGGGATGGCAACCGAGCCGGCCGCCGGCGCGGCAGTAGGAATCGATGTCGGATCGGGACAGGATTCCGCGTTCTTCCAGGATCACGTATTGGATCATGCAGCCGTGCCCCTTCGACATGATGAAGGTGTCGCGCGGCCGACCATCGCTGCCGTCGCTCATGTGAATGTTCAAGATGGCGTCGACGATCTCGGTGCAGGAATAGGCTGACGCGATATGCAGCGCCTGGACCTGCTGGCTGATCTCCAGAATGCGCCTGCGATAGGTGCGGCAGCGCCGGTTGGCCGCAGCAACATCGATGCTGTTGGAAAGCGATGGTGCCGTCACGATTGTGTCACCTCTTTTGAATGGCTGCCTGCGGGCTCTTCGGAGCTGCTTCGCCCGGCGGCAAAGGTCTTGGCCAGGCCTGCCGGTAGGCGCGTGTAAGCAAAATCCGGAAACGCCAAACGGGTCGCCGTCGGGTCGAAGGGGCGAAGACCATTGTGCGGCATCGGTCCTTGTCGCGGTGACCCGATGATGCGAACGGGGGTATCGACCAGGCTCGTTGCCAGCGATGCAACCTCCCGGAACGACCATACGTCGCCGGTCGCGCAATTGAGCGATCCCCGGCTGCGCTGCAGGATCATCCGGCAGGCAAGCTCGGCGACATCCTCCAACACCACATGATCGCGTCGCTCTTCGCCCTCGCCGAACAGAACGATATCCTTTCTTTCGCGGACGAGTCGCAGAAAGCGATTGGGGCCGTAGCCATCATGAGGGTCGCCGACGCCATAGACCAGCGTCGGCCGCAACGTGGCGAGCGGGAGACCGGTCTCGGCGAAAGCGACTTCGCGCATCGCATGCATGAAGCCATGGTAGCTCCCCGGTTCCTTGGTTGAGGTCTCGGTCAGAGGCAGAGGTAAGTCGGCAAAAACCGCGTCGGACCCGATGTTAAGCACATGGGCGATCGGCACCGCCCTCAGCGCGCGGGTCATGGCCGACATCATCGTGATGTTGGCCTGCAGCATCTCCAACGTCTTCACCGGCGCCAGCGCTGAGACGGCGACGAAAACGTCCCCGGCCCGAAGCTGTGCCGCCAGCGCCGACCAAGCATTGGCGGCCAGAAGATCGACGTCGCTGCGCCCGAGCGCCAATGTCGGCACGCCGGTGGCGATCAGGCGACGGGTGATCGCCCCGCCGATAAATCCGCGGGCCCCCATGACGACGACCCGTTGGGGGGACTGCGGTGACGGGCTGAGATGTTCAAGCATTGCCGCCCGCCTTTACGATATCGGCCGAGGCGCCAAGCGTGAAATAGCGAAAACCCGCGGCCTCTGCCGCCGGACGCGACAGACAGCGATAGGGATCGATCAGGACACGTCCTTGCATGACGTGCGCGAGCGTATCGGGGGCGAGCGTTTTAAATTCAGCCCAGGGCGTCAGGATGAGCAGCACGTCGGCATCCCTGGCGCAGTCGAGTGCCGAGGCCGCATCCCGGGCGAACGGAACAACGTTGCCTTTCACCACAGGATCGAAGACCGCGACATTGGACCGCTCCAGCCGCCGCAGGCATTCGATCGATGGCGAGTTCTTGATCGAGTGCGTATCTTCTTTGTAGGCTAGGCCCAGCACCGCGATACGCGCGTCCGGCTTTCGATCGAGGACTGAGGCGCGGAGCGTCCGATAGCTCCATTCCTTGCGGTGGCGCGAATTGGTGAGCCAGGCGGCAGCGACGCCTGCATCGGTACCATGGTCATCCGCCAGGCGCAGCACGGTCGCCAGATCCCGTTCCAGGTTTCCGCCGGACAGCCCCAGCCCCGGAGCGAGATAGGCATGGGCGCCGATGCGACGGTCGAGGCGAAGGGCAGGGGCAATCTCGGACCAATCAGCCCCCAGCGCCTCACACAGTTCAGCCAGCATATTCGCCGTGCTGACCGTCGCGACGAGGCAGCAGTTGATGGAAATTTTGGCGAGCTCCGCCGATTCGTACCGCATCGGCAGCAGCGGCGGATTGCCGTGTCCGCGCAGGAAGTCGGCATAGACATCAGGCAACGGTGCCGAGGGATCGGCCAGGCCGATGATGTAGCGCTCCGGTTCGAGCGCCCGTTCGATGGCTCGACCGAACACAAGGGTTTCGACTTGATAGATCAAGGTGCGTCCGGGGACCTGCCGCGCACGCGTGTAGCCGGGAGGGACCTGGGACAAAACTATAACCGGCGAGTCAGGGCGTGCGTGCGCCATAGCCAGGTCCAGGAGTTCGTTGAGCGGTCCGAGGTCGCTCGTCCCGGTGTCATCCGTCGCGATGTCGGGTGCTACATAGACCAGATCACACGCGGTGAGCGCCGTGGGATCGGCGGTGAAGGTAATGCGGCGCCGGTTTTTTTCGGCAAGTGTGTCGAGCCTCGGCTCCAACACCGGCATCTCACCCCGCGTCAGTGCGGCGACCCGCGCAGCGTCCTGGTCGAAGGCGAGGATGTGGAATCCGCGTTCGGCCCCGGCCACGGCGGAGTTGAGGCCAAGGTGGGTCATGCCGGCGAAACCGATGAGGGGTGAGGTCATCGTCATGATTGTCCGAGCATGCGCAACGCATTTTCGCTCAACCGGCCGATTGTCTGATTGAGCCATAGGTCGCGCGACAGGTCGGCCGGCGCGCCGAGCACGCAAAGCTGTTTGAAATGTTCATACTCGATTGCCCAGGTCGGATCTTCCTGCGTCAACACGACTTCGTTTTCGACCGGGCGGCCTGACGGCAGGATACGTCGGCGGTGAATGAAGCTGCTTGGGCCCCATTTGCAGAGCGAGGCAATATGGGCGGAGCCCCGTTCCGCCAGGATGTCGCAGGTGAAATGATTGCGCCATTGCAGCAGCGTCATCTCGAGTTCGAGTTTCGGCGATGAGCCCTCATTGACGATCACGACATGGTCTGGAGCTTTGTTCTCGAAACAGTTGGCCGACGCGAGGGTGAAATTCCCGCCGATCTCGCCGAACCAGAACCGCGCGGTGTCGAGCAGATGCGATGCGAGGTCGGGCAGCACGCCGGCTCCCTTGTCGCGCCAATCGCTTTCGCGCACAAGCCGCGCCGTGCCGTTGCCGTAGAACATGCGACATCGATAGATCTGCCCGAGTTCGCCTGAAGCGAGCAGGTCGCGCATGCGGACGAAATGAGGCTCGAAACGGTGGTTGTAAGCCGAGTAACACACGACGCCCGCGTGCTGCGCCGAACGTTCGAGGTCCTGGATTTCCGCATCGTCTTTGGCCCAGAGCGGCTTCTCGACCAGCACGTGTTTGCCGTTGGTCAGCAGATAGCGGATGATCTCGATCTTGGGTTCGTCCGGAATGCAGCAGAGCGCTGCGTCGAAGCTGTCGAGCGGAATTTCGCGGATCGTGCGGTAGTCGGCGTCGGCATTGAACGGGTCGACGGATGCGACGAAATCCGGCCCTGCCACACGGCGTCGTTTCTGCCCCTGCACACCGAGACCGATCACGATCGATCTCAGCCGCGCTTGGTCTGGTCGTCGGAGCACTATCGATCCTCGTCGTCGCCGACGAAAGACGCCGCGCGCTCCACGCGGTTGATCTTCTTCATGACGTCCTGGGGAGTAACCGGAATGTTGCCGTCATACTCGCACTCCGCCGCCGCTGCGAAAGCGCCGATGATGGCGGCAACGAGCGAATTGCCTGTCGCCGCTTCGACGAGAGTGGCATAGGCCAGCAGTGCGTCGCCGGAGCCGACCGCATCGCGCACCGTCCCGGCGAAGCTGTCGACGACGAAGAACGACCGCAGATCCTGCTGGTTGGCCCGGGGGCGATAAGCCAGAAGTCCGCGCTCGCCCAGCTTAAGGATCAGGCTTTTGCACTTGGCTTCCTGGTAGAGCTTGAGCGCCAACGGGCGGACGACGGAATCCTGATCGCCCAGTGCAAAACGCGCTTCGCGCTCATTCGGGGTGATCAGATCGAACTCCTGGAACTCCAGGATATTGCCCCAACGGCTGGCGACCTGGCTGTCGGCGACGCGGAAGGTGCCGGCCGGGATGGCTGCGACCATGCCGGGAATCGTCGATCGGTTGAAGATCCCGTGACGAAAATCCGAGAAGACGACGCAACTGGCAGGGGTCTCACGTATGGCCGTGTGGAATCGGGCCTGGATGTTGTCGGAAATCGTCCGATTGTCGAGCGTGTCGATCTTTAGCAGCCGGTAGCCGTCGCACACGATCGCATTCTTGTGCGTTGTCGGGCGGGTCGGGTCGATGATCGCGTTGATCGTGACGCCGTAATCCTTCAGGTCGTTGAGGACCAGATCCTTGAACGCATCGTCACCCAGCACGGTGGTGAAAGTGACGTCGGCGCCCGCCGCTTTGAGGTGCTTGGCGACCACGCCGGCGCCGCCCACGTAATTTCGGACGCTCTCGTAGCGAACGGACATGGTCGGCGTCTTGGTCTGGCCGCCGATCATCGCGGTTTCGGTGTAGCTGTCGACGATCGTGTCGCCGACGATATGGACGGCCAGCCCCTTGATCCGGTCGAGGCTGTTGCGCAGATCGTCGAACGACAGGTCCTCGGCCTGCAACAGCGACAGCAACTTGTCCGCGCCGATATTGGGCGGTTGGGTTTCCAGCAGTTTGGTCGAGGAATAAACCACGTCGCCCGGCGTGAAGATGATCTCGCCGCCGTAGCTGTCGAGGATGTCTTTTTCTTCCTTGGTCTTGGGGTGGAGACCGGAAGAGACATACTCGTAACCCTTGGCGAAATAGTCCGGTTTGATGTCGCGCAGGTTTTGCAAAGGGGTCTGGTTGGCGTCGATGATCACGTAGTCGACCATGTCCATCGCGGCCAGATTGAGGGCGCGCAATTGTTCGGGCACGAACGGTCGGAACGACGCCTTCACGATATGGTCGTCGCAGGTCAGGCTTGCGACCAGAATCGCGGCCTTGTCCTTGGCGTACATCAGGTGGCGGATATGGCCCGGATGCACCACGTCGAAGGCGCCATGGCACATGATTACCTTCTTTTTTCGCGCGCGCGGCGGCTGCCCGATGATCTCGATCAGCTCGGCCACCGTCTTGATTTTCGCGCGATATTTCTCTTCGGCCATCAGCCTTCCTTGACGATGTATTGGAGGTGGTTTCGGCCTCGCTATGCTCCGGGCGCGAGTGTCTCGAACCACGTCCGTGTCGCAGCGCCGATCGTGTCGGGTTCCCACAATGGGGCGTCCCGCCAATAGTCGATGTTCGCGAGAATCCGGGCGACGCCGTCTTCAAAGCGAACCAATGGGCGCCAGCCCAACTGCGTCGTCACCTTGGTAATGTCCGCCCAGGTGCAATCGGGCTCGCCCGGGCGTTTGGGAATATGGACGACCTCGCCCTGCAACAGTTCGACCAGCCGATTGACCGGCTGCGGGTCGCCGGCACCCAGATTATAGATTTCGCCGTCATGTTCCGTCCGTGCCGCCGCGAGAAAAGCGCGAGCGACATCCGTGACGTAGAGAAAATCGCGCTTCTGCGTGCCGTCGCCAACCACGGTGAAAGGCTTTCCGGCCAGCTTTTGTTTCAGGAACACGCCAAACACCGCGCCATAGGCGCCGGATGTGCGCGACCGGGTGCCATAGGCGTTGAAGATCCGAATGGCGTTCACCGGTAGATGATAGACTTGGTGCCAATGAAAGACGGCCTGTTCGCCCTGGTGCTTCGACAGTGCGTAGGGATAGCACGGATCGATCGGGTGGTCTTCGCGCGTCGGCGTTGCAGCCAAGCCGTAGCAGGACGAGGACGCCGCATAGACGAACTTCTCGACCCGGGCCGCACGGGCCGCTTCCAAGACCTGCACCGTTCCCTGCACATTGGTCGACATATATTCGGCCGGGCGCTCGATCGACGGCACGATGTCGCCGATGCCGGCGAAGTGGATGACATAACGCGCACCGTGAAAAAGCCGGTCGTCCGGCTGCACGTCGCGAATATCCCGCTCCTCGACCACGACATCCGGATTGCGGTCATGGTCCGCCAGATTGGCTAGCCGTCCACCGACGAGACTGTCGATCACATGAACGCGGTACCCTTCGGCGACGCATAGATCGACCATGTGCGACCCGATAAAACCGGCGCCGCCGGTGATGACGACCAGGGGCCGGGTCATAGCAAGCTCTGTGCCTTCATGCGCCGGACGTTGTAGTAGATGTCGTCGGTCATGGCGCCCGGCACTTTGTCGGCCTTGAAAGCGGTGCACAGATCGCGGACCGCGCGCTCGATCGAGTATCGCGGCGCGAAATCCAGCACCCGCTTAATCTTGTCCGAATTGATGTGGTAGGAGCGAATGTCGTCGCTCGGCGTGACGACCACGTCTATCTCCGGGCGACCCGGAAATTCCTCCGACACGACCGACTTCACGATCTGGGCGATGTCCATAATTGACATATTCTGGTAGCCGCAGTTGAACGTCTCGTTCTGGACCAGCTCGGCCGGGGCGGTCAGCAACAGTTTGCAGAGGTCGGCATAGTCCTGGATATGCAGATTGGGCCGCATCTGGCTCCCGCCGAACACGGTGATCCGGTTGTTCTGGATCGCATGGTTGGTGAGGATATTCACCGACAGGTCGAGGCGCAGGCGGGGCGAGTAGCCGCAAACCGTCGCCGGACGGAAGATCACGCCGGTAAAATCGGCGCTGGTGTGCCGCTTCAGCAGCGGTTCGCACATGCCTTTGAATTTGTTGTAGAGGGTGAGGGGGACCAGCGGGTGGTCCTCGGTCACGTCCGGGCTCTCGGAGACGCCGTAGACCGACGAGGACGAGGCATAAACGAAACGGCGGACGCCGGCAGCCTTCGCCGCAAGCACTATCGGCTCGAACGCGTCGAGATTAACGGTGGTCGACAGGCGTTCATCCAGTTCGAACGATGCATCGTTGGAAATGCAGGCGAGATGCAGCACCGCATCGCAGCCCTGAACGGCTTCGGAGAAGCGCGCCGTGTCGCGGACGTCGCCCTGGACGATTTTGAGGCGCGGATGCGTCGGTAGATGCGTCCCGTAGAACAGGATGTCGTAGATCGTCACCTCATAGCCCAGATCGAGCAATTGCGGCGTCAGAACGCTGCCGCAATATCCTGCGCCGCCGGTGATCAAAAGCTTCATCGTCCTAATCCCACACACGTTTTCAAGGTGGATCCTCTCGGTATCAGAATCGCCCGAATAGTGCGGAGGTATTGATTAATCATTCGTCAAACGAGGTTGGTTCCGCGATAGACGCAGATCTTTGCGGCAACCCTAGACCGAGCGGTAATAGCGCACGTCTGTCCTTCCCGACAGATGCGAACGCAAGCCGGCTTCCAATGCGGCGCCATAGCCGGCGCTGACGATGGCATAGGCGGTCGTCGGTTGATCCGCGATCGTACTGGGGGCCACGATCTGGATGCTGTGGAAATCGCCCTGCATCCGATCCGGGAAGTAATCCATATATCCGTCGATCGCTATGCCGGCTTCGGCCGCCATCGCGATGAAAGTCGGCCCCATGCCGCCGTCACCTCCCGCGGCGCACAGTATCACGGATTTTTCGCCGACGGCGGTCAGCTGCGCTATCAGCAGGCGACAGATCAACCCGTGGCCGAAGTCGAAATTTGCCCCGAGATGCAACCCAAGGACCGTTTCGGAATCCTGTTGGGTCAGGATGCCTTCGGGCCATTGGACCAGCGCCCGTCGCGCCAGGCTGGCCATTTTGACCAGGTAAGGCTGCCCGATGCCGCGCAGGCCGGCGACGGTCTCGCGGCCGATATCATCGACGATTGGCCGGGTCATGCCTTCGTCATTGTAGTCGTACAGCAAGCTCCCGAGCCGCGCGGCGTCCTCTTTCGTCGGAAGATGCACCATCCGGTGCAGCAGGCCCAGGGCATGGCGCGCCGCGTCGGGGTCCGGTCGATCCGAGGCGTCGAAGGGTGCAAGAGCCATGGCTAGGTCTACATAGGCGTCGATGCCGCGGTGGGCCGCCCGCATGCGATCCTGCTGCGTCGGGTCGGTGATCGGGACCTCCGTCACCGGGACCGCCTTGCCAGCCGCGTCGCGACGATATCGAAGCGTCGTTGCCTCCACGCCGTTCAGCAGCAGTTCGAGAAAGAGCGGGCTGCGATTGATGCCCGTCGCCAACCGCAGGCCGGCCTCGTCGATCGGCGTAAAGACGCGTGCGCTCATCCCCTGCGCGCGTTTGGCGGCAAGTGTGCTGGTCCCATAGAGCAGGTAATGCTCCAGCTGCCAATGGTCGCCGACGCCGGGCAGATCGTGCAATGCCAGGTTCATGGTGCCGTTCGCACCGAAGTCGACCGTCGCGACCCGGTCGCAACCGGCCCATCTGTTCTGCAGATATTCAAGCAGCAGGCGGCGTTGCTCCCGCGCAGCAGCCTCGATGCGCCGAACCGATTCCGGGGCCAGCAGCAGCGCTGCGATGGCATCGAATACGCTGCCCTCGGTTCCCATCGGCGTTCCGAACAGATCGACGACGGTATGCCCCAGGAACGGCCGCAGCCGGTCCGGAATATCCTCGACCAGATATCTGGCCAGAAGATGATCCAATGTGCGGTACACGCTCGACCCGGCGAAGCTGCGCAGATGCGCCGCGTCGAACCGTTCCAGCGTCGGCAGGTACAGCGCCTGGCGAGAAAGATAGATCGGTTCGATGTCGACATCGAGGTCAGCCGCCGCCGCGTATCGGGCTAGAACGCGCCCGAATATGGCGCCCTCGCGCATGATCGGCGCGATACGTCGAATCCCCTTCTTCTCGCAATCGGCCAGGATCCAGCGCGCAAGACCATCGACGACGGGGCCTAGCAGAGTCGCACCGGTTTCGAACCAGAAGCCATCGTCGATCGGGACTGCCGGGCGCATCTGCGCGGCCACGCGCCGGACGGCCGAGCGCTGGCCGGGCGACGCGACCTGGAGAATCGTTTCGCGTTCCTGCCACTGCCGATGACGGAGGCCGGCAATATAATGGACCGTCCGAAAGCCGCGGCTATTCGGGATCGCGACGTCCGCGTGTGCGTTGTCGCCGATGTGAACGACCTCGGCGGCGTCCGGCAATTGCAGCAGCCGCAGGGCGATGTCGAACAGCCGGCCGTCGGATTTGCTGCCTTCCCGGTCGCAGGAAACCAGAATCTCCTGGTAGAGCTCGCGCCCGATTCCGGCATGGTTCAACAGTTGCTGCAGACGGGCTTCACCCCAATACATGTCGGAAATCAGCAGGACCGGAGTGTTCCGTCCGGCAAGTTCTTGCAGCAGATCGTGCAGAAACGGATTGGCGACGACCTGCGACCGCTCCATCGCCCATTCGATCGCGAGCAACCGGTCGAGGTCGCCGAGCGACGCGGGCAGGGCCTGGTAGATCGCCTCGATCGTCATGTCGCCGGCCCCGGCGCGCAGCGATCGCTTCGCCGCCGCTTCGCCGCTCATCCGGATGTCCGGATACCAACTGGCATCGGCGGCATCAGCGAAGACCCCCTGTCGCACGGCTTCGGCGGCGACCCGTGCGTGCAGAGCCTTGTGATCGCCGCAGCGCCTGAAGATCAGCGTATCGAACACGTCGAGCGTGACGGCCTTGGTTCGGTCGATCTGTGCCGGCGAGAGCGCCCGGTCCCGTCGCCAATCGATCGAGACCGGCGCCTCGCCCACCGCCGGCATCGTCATCTCGAACAAGGCGTCGTCGCGGCGAATTGTCATGCGAAATAGGCGCGGTTGATCCAGGGGTCCAACGATCGGTCGGACACGGCCAATGGCGGCTTCATCGGCGAAAAAGGCGACGGCCAGATATTATATTGGGCGGATAGGATCAGCCGAGGTCGCTCGATCGGCAGGCCGGCACGGTGAATGCCGTAGGTATCTTCGAGAAAGCAGGTCCCCGTGGGGCCGCACATGGTAGTTTGCGCATTGCGCCCGAACGCCGCGTCGATCTCGTCCTCGTCGATGTACCGGGTCACGTTAACTTTTTCCGATCGTTGTGAGCCCCGAACGAAAACATGGGCGCCGGACAAGTTATCGACGTCGGTCAAGTATATGAAAAGCTTTATGAAGCGAGGTGTGTCGAAGTCGCGGTGAAAGCGCTGGAAGCCCTTCGCCTGCGATCGGCCGGTAAACGCCCACCAGCACGTGATGTTGTCGAGTGTCGGTTTGCAGCCGAGCAGAAGCTCCACCGTTTCCAGGACCAACGGATTATTGAACAACTTCAGCACGTGCGGGGCCCGCAAGACCTCATTCAGGTCGTAATAGGCCTGATTGCTCTCGGGTGAGGGGGCGTTGGGGAAACGAAACGTGCCGAGATGAGGGCGGTAGGGATCGACATAGGGTTTGTCTGTAAAATACTCCCGGATTTCCGCAACCTGACCCGACGTCAGCAGGGGCAGCGGACGCGTATATCCGGGGCCGAGCAACTCGTCGCGCAACGTTTGTGCCGTGTCGGACGCCTCGAATCCGGGCGTCTTCGGGCGAAAGCGCGCCACGACGGAGGTAAAGGCGTCGCGCGACCGGTAGTCGCCAAGAACCAACCGGGAAAAATCCCGCGCAAGATAGCGTCGGTCGGCGCGTGCTTGCCGGATCACGCCGGAAATCTCATGCCGGAAGTTCTGCCAGGCGGTCTTCTTGCGCGCCTCCCACATTGCCGTACTCCGTATGCCGCGATTGCAGAGGGTCGTTACAGCCCGAGAACGGGGAAATCGTCCGGTACTTCAACGATGCCGGGTCGAACGATCGGGCCGACCTCGGCGCTGAGCGCGCCCCAGGACCAGCCGACGCCGAAACCGACCATCAGCAATTGCTGGTGCTGCTCCGCCACGGCGCCCGCCAGCTTGTGGCAGATGGCCAGCGGGATCGAGGCCGAGCTGGTATTGCCGAAATCATGCATGTCGACCAGGTACTTGTCGGCGGGCACCCCGGTCTTCTTGCGCAGATGCTCCAGGATGAACTGGTTGGCCTGGTGCATCACGACCGTGTCGAAATCGTCGAGCGTCTTGCCCGAATAGGCCAGGATGTCGGCCAACAGCGGCGGCACGCGCTTCAGGGTGAAAGAGAACACCTCGGCGCCGTTCAGGTGCAGGTGGGCCTCCTTGTAGAGGGTCTCGTTCTCCACCGCGTCGCGGGTCAGCGCCGGCACCAGATTATGGCGCAGACCGCCGGCCTTGATCGAGATATGGCGGGCGCCGCCACCGTCCGTGCCGACCACGATATGCATCGGCGGTGCGTCCGGGTCCTTCTCCAATGCGGTTGCCGTGCCGGCATCGCCGAACAGCGGGCGGACCGAGCGGTCTTCCGGATGCAGCAGGCGCGAGCTGATGTCGCCGGCCAGCACCAGCACCCGCTGGCTTTCGGAGCCGGACAGCAGCTGGCTGGCGAGCCAGACGCCATAGACATAGCCGGAGCAGCCGAGGTTCACGTCGAACGCGGCACAGGTCGTCGGCAGGCCCAGGCGCTTCTGGATCAGGCAGGCGGTCGCGGGCAGCAGCTGGTCGGGCCCTTGGGTGACCAGGATGACGCCATCGATGCTGTCGCGCGCCCAGCCCAGGCCTTCCAGCAGGCGCTCGGCGGCGGCCACGCACAGGTCGGAGGCCAGCAACCGGGGCGGCGCGATGCGGCGTTCGTAGACCCCGATCGAGCCGTAGAGCTTCTGCGCTTCCTCGGCGGTAAAAGGGTCAGGGGTCTCGACGAAGGAGTGCCGCGGCGTCGGAACGCCAGCCTGGATGCCGGCAATTCTGACGCCTTTGATGGTTGCCTTCATGGCGAGGGCCTTTGTCTTTCGATATGCACTACGCGGACTTCGGTCAGGATTATTCTAAGGGCTTCGGCTTAAACGCCTCTTAACATGCTGGGAGGTCCGGCCTAGTCGAAGGCGGCGAGCGTGGTCTCGCGGCTATAGAGATGCCGCACGCTCTCCCACTCGGCGCGCGATCGCTCGAACACATAGACGTCGTGGAACCGGCCGTATTTGAAGACATGGTCGCGCAGCACGCCGACGTGGCGCACCTTCATCTTGGCGAAGGATTTGATGAAGTTGCCGTTTCCGTCCATGATGTAATAGACGACCTTGTTCATGCCCAGGCGATAGAAGGCGTAATCCAGCACGAAATCGTTGGTGTAGCCGGCGATGTGTCGTTCCGATGGCAACAGGTTTTGATAGATGCCGGGCGTGCAATGCAGGTTCGTTCGGTCGATCTGCGCATAGGACAGATAGCCGAGCGGCCGCCCATCCACCGACATGATGAAATGCACGAAATCCTGCCGGTTCTCGCAGGCCTGCAGCCAGCGGCGCTGCCGGTCGAGGTCATAGTCGATGTCGGTGAACATGAACCGCGTGATCTCGGGCTTCGTGCGCCAGTCCAGGATCAGTTGGGCGTCGTCAATCGTGGGCGGCCGAAAGGTGAAGCGCATGGGTCAGCCCGCTAACAGGCCGCCGTCGAGCACCAGCGTCGTCCCGTTGATCCAGCGCGCCGCGTCCGACAGAAGAAACGCCACGGAATTGGCGATATCGGCCGGCTGGCCGATGCCCATGGGATATTGCGCAACATAGCCCTGCCATTGCTCGTCCGACATGGTGGTCCGGAACCGATCGGCCATCTCGGTTTCCACCAGAGCCGGGCATACGCAATTGACCCGGATCTTGTCGCGCATGAACTCGACCGCCAGCGCCTTCGTCGCCGAGACGACCGCCCCCTTGGTCGCGCAATAGACCACGTTGCTGGCTTGTCCGACGAAGGCGGAAACCGAGGAGACCAGCACCATGGCCGCACCGGAGGCAGGGACGCCGCGCTGCCGAAAGCCGCGGGCGAGTGCCAGGCCGCTCTGCACATTGACGCGGAACAGGTCGTCCATGAAATTCTGGTCGACGATCCGCATTGGCCGGCCGGCCTGGACGCCGGCGCAATGGGCGATGCCGGACAAAGCGCCGCCTTCCTTGGCCAGCCGTGCCACGATGCCCGGAATCTCGTCGATCGCCGACAGATCGAAGGCGATCTGACTGTGACCATCGCCGACCAGCGAGCTTCTGGTCCGGGCGAGACGTTCCTCGTCCCGTCCGGCGACGATGACCGAGGCGCCGAGCCGGGCCAGCAATTCCGCGGTCGCGCGCCCGATGCCGGACGAGGCGCCGGTGACGAGGATGCGTCTTCGGGCGAGCGAAAGCGGATTGATCAGGCCGGTCGTCTTTTCGTCCATGACGATCGCCCTAATCCTCCAGGTGCGGCTGAACGATCACGATCAGGTCGGCGACGGTCGTGGCGGCGGCCAGCTTCTCGCCTTCGACGGCGGCGCCGAAATGCTCATCGACCAAAGCGATGAAACTGATCACGGCCAGGCTGTCCCATTCCGGAATATCCGCCAGCAGCACATCTTCCTGCAGACCTTCGTCGGGACGTTCCAGGGCCAGGGCCAGTTCGCGAATAAATTCCTGCTTTTTCATGGCTTTGAGCTCGTTTCGTCAGGCAAGGGATGCCGAGGGTTATAAGGGGCAATCGTCTTCGGCGCTCGGGATTATTCGCCGGGGTCGGCCATGAACGCCGCATAAGCCTGGTCGAACCATGCGACGCGCTGTTCCTGGCGGCTCAGCAGCGGCGGCTTCGATATCTGGACAGCGATGGATTGCAGATGTTCCGCCACGGCACTGTCCTCGCGCAGGATGCGGCCGATATAGTCGAGTGCGCCCACCCGCACCTGAGGCTTGCCCGCGACGGTATCTGCGATGGGGGCGGCCAGGATCCAGCTGCGGACCTGCGTTTCCGTCGCCGATCGTGCCAGATAGCGCGAGACGCAGACGAACCAGTTGCCCTCGTAAGGGAACAGCGCTACGACGAGGTTGGGGAAGATCTGAACGATCCGATAGAATTTGTCGTCGAGCACGCCATTCCGGCAGGCATCAATCCAGCGCGCGAATTCGGCCTTGGGAACGAACAGGCCGGTGAACATCGCACTGTGGCGGCCGCTGGCGAAATACCGGTAGGTATTGGGTTTCAAATAGCCGGCGTTGCCGAAGCTGTCGGGATGGACGGTCGGCAGATGATAATCGTCGAGCGTGATCTGATAACAGAGCTTCCAGTTGGCTGCCGTCGTCTGATCGATCTCCGCCAGGCACTCAGCGGTGCCGTCCGTCAGCGCGGCCAAGGCCGGGGCCATGTCGCCCAGATAGGCCGACAGATCCGATCGATCGGTGCCAGGGCCCGACAGCCTGCCGAAGATCAGGCCGCCGCAGGTTTCGACATCGATCTTGTCGAGCCGACGGTCGATTTCGCGGCGCGAACGGCCGAACATTTCCTCGCAGATCGGAATGCCGACGGCAGTACCGTCCGCATTGTATAGCCAGCCGTGAAAGCCGCATCGGATCGGGCCGTTGCCGCGCTTGCCGATTCGCAGGGGATAGAACCGATGGGCGCAGACATTCTCAAAGCCGCCGAGCCGGCTTCCGGCCCGCTGGACGAACACGGATTTTCCGGCGAGCGTTGCCGTGATCCAGTCGCCATCGCCGGAAACGTCACGGGTGAGGCCGAGGAGGGTCCAGGCCCTGTGGCCCATACGGTCCTGCTCGTGCCGCCACACGTCGTCGGATGTGAACTCACGCGCCCAAGCCTGCGGACTTCTGTCGATAGTGCTCATTGCCTCGCGAAGCTCGGTCATTTCCCGGAATCCCATGCACCGGCCGATTTGAGGGCCAATCCCGTCAAAGAACGGTTAAAAGAAACAGAGTACCGGTCCGCCGCCGATGTTAAATCGGCGCTAAGGGTTTGGTGGGCATGTAGATTATCTGTTGCCCAGGAGCGGAGCGACCATGCAGGTCGGCATAGTCTCAATTGCTTATCATTTGCCGGACGAGGTTCTCGACAATGAGAGCTTGGCTGCGGCGAATCCGCGTTTCCGGGCCGAAAAGGTCAAGGCCAAGACGGGCATCGACCGGCGGCACGTCGCGGCGGATGACGAGACGGCGGCCGATCTGGCGGTGAAGGCGGCGGAGCGGTTGTTCGCTGAAAGGGGTATAGCGCGCGACACGATCGATCTCGTCATCTTCTGTACCCAGGCGCCGGACTATTTCCTGCCTACCACCGCCTGCATCATCCATGCCCGGTTGGGGCTGTCCACGACGGCCGGTGCCTTCGACATCAATCTCGGCTGTTCTGGCTTCGTCTATGGGCTGGGCGTCGCCGGCGCGATGATCGAAACAGGGCAAGCGAACAGAGTGTTGCTGCTGACTGCCGATACCTATTCTAAATTCATCGATATCGGCGATTTGAGCGTCCGCTCGATCTTCGGCGATGCGGGTGCCGCAACCCTGATCGAAGGCGGCCGGGGGGCGCTCGGACCGTTCGTCTATGGCACGGACGGAACCGGTGCGGGGCACCTGATCGTGCCTACCGGCGGCCTGCGCTCGCCGAGCGACGGTGTCGAGACGGGCGGGGGCTATACCGTTCATGGCGGCAGGCATCGTCCAGGAAAGCCGCTGCATATGAATGGTCCGGAAGTGTTCAACTTCTCGATCTCTGCCGTCCCCAAGGCCGTGGAAGCTTTGTTGGAAAAGGCGGCGGTTCCGATCGATGCGGTCGATCTGTTCGTGTTTCACCAGGCCAACACGACCATGCTGGAGGCCCTGCGGCGTAAGCTCGATATCCCGCCGGAGCGCTTCTTCGTCGATCTGTCCGACGCGGGCAATACTGTCTCCTCAACTATTCCGATCGCACTCCGCCGCGCCCTGGAGCAAGGGCGGCTGCAGCCCGGCTATCGGGTCATGCTGGTCGGCTTCGGCGTTGGTTATTCCTGGGCAGCGACATTGCTGACGTGGGGAGTCTGAGCGCGGATGAAGTTGCCGAGCAAACGGTTCACCCGATCCGACGCCATGATATGCGGCAGATGGCCCCCCACCTCGATCAGATGAAGATCCAGGCGGGGCGGCATGGATTCTGCCGCCGGCATTTTTACGACCCGATCATCGACAGCCCAGATCAGTTGAACGGGACAATCGACCTGCTCCCAGTCGATCTGGATCGGAGAGATCAATTGACCGTTCTCAAATTGGCGTTCAGAAATTGTGTGAGAGCCGTGCGGGCGGCCGCAGTCGAGAGCTTGGCGTGCAAGGCGCACGCGAAGCGCTCCACACCCGTCTCGTGGTCGGAAAAGAGATGGCGGGTGCAGACGAGCGCATCCTCGAGCGTTTCAATCGACGCCAGGCGCTTCAGAAACGGATAGTCATGACCGGGGCCAAGCCCGGCGCATGCAATCAGGCTGAGGCTCGCAGCGGATATCAACCGGCGCTCGACCATGCCCAGCATGAGTCGGCCGCCCAGCGAATGGCCCACTAGATGCGGTCGCTTCAGCCCAAGAGTCGCAAGGGCAACGGAGAGCCAATCGACCATGTCCTGCCAATGCTGCGCGCCGGTCAGTGGTTCGGACCGTCCATGGCCGGGCAGATCAATCGCCACGACGTGATAGTCCTTGGTGAGCGGGAAGAGATTATATTGCCAGGTCAGCAGGTCGCCGGAAAAGCCATGAACAAAAACGACGGCCGGGCGATCCGGCGCACCCAAGCGAAGAAGACCAACCTCGCCACCGGAGAGGTTTATTCGTTCCATGGTCATTCGCCTGGCGATCACCGCCTCCATCGGCATGTCCGCGCGGCAGCTTGCCGGCGAGGGCTTCAGCTTAAGGGAAATACCGAAAAGCCGCGCAACACCCAGGGGAATCGGGTGAAGGCAATGGTGTGCAATGAGGCTTGCGAGGAAGGTATCGTCCCATGCAGCGATCTTGCGCCTGGATCGGAGCGAATCTTTGGTGGTTGGCAGTCGTAGAAGATTGGTCGCGATGTGCTTGATGGTCGTGAAGTTGGCCGGAGCATTGTCGGTCTTGACGCGACATTCATCGTCGCGGAAGACCATGTCCAGCACCCAGTACAAACTGTTCTCGACCGCCCAATGGCTGCGAATACCCCAGCAATAAGCCGGCTTCCGCGAAAGCCCCATCATCAGCCTGTTCACTCTGCATCGCCATCGTCGCGCCTCCTTCAGAAGGAGAACGACTGATTCAGCACATTACCGCTTTGTCACGCAATTCTTCACCCGATTGCCCTGGCGCAATACCGCTCGCCCCTGCTCGCCCCTCGTCACCGCCGCCCGCATCGGCTAGTCTTCGATCGTCCATCGTTCACGGTAGGTTGAAGCGGGGGCTGATGCGGTCGCGCGAGAGCTTTCTGGTCCTGTTGGCGGCTCTGCTGCCGATCGTCCTCCTGTCGGCGTTATGCTGGCGGATCGCGGATACGGAGTTGCACAACCAATTGACCACCGCCGCCGAGACGGCGGTTTCCGATGCCGACCGATTTCTCGACCGGATTGCCGCGGGGCTGCGCGAGCGCCAGGGCATGATCGGCGCCAGCTGCGATCCGGAGACGGTCCACCGGCTGGATCGGATGACCTACGAATCGCCGCTGGTCCGGACCGTCGGCCTCTATGACGCCGGCGGCCGGCTCTATTGTACCAGCCGTGGTCCGGCCGACCTCGATATCAGCGGCCAGATCGGCGGCGGGCGTCGCGGCGGCGTGATCGTGCGGATGGGCCGCTCGGCGCTGATGGGAACGCCCTCGATCATCATCGACAACAGTCGCGACGACGGGGCGGGTATCAACGCGGTCGCCGATCCGGCACTGTTCGACGAACTCGCAGCACCGCTCGCCTTCGCGGAGGGGGCGGCACTGCAGGTCATGCTGGGCGACGGCACCCTGCTGCGCGAGACCGGCCAGCCGGTTTCGGCGCTGGGTGCCGCGCCGATTTCACTGACCCGGCAATCCCGGAAGTTCGATCTCAAGGCCACCGTCATGGTCCCGGGATCGTCCGTCTGGGTTCTGTTCCGCAGCGATCTCGCCTTGTTCGGCATGGCCGGCATCATCCTGTCGGGCGCGCTGGTCTGGGTGACGACCCGGCGGGTGACCGATCGGCAATTCCTGTCGCGCGGCCTCAAGGCGGCGCTGCGTCGGCGCGAGCTCGAAGTGCATTACCATCCGCTGATCGACATTCAGAACGACCGCTGCGTCGGCGCCGAAGCGCTGATCCGGTGGCGTCATCCGGCGCGCGGCCTGGTTCGCCCGGACCTGTTTATCCCGATCGCCGAGGAAAGCGAGCTGATCATTCCGGTCACGCGCTGGCTGATGAACCGGGTGCGCGACGATTTCGAGGGCGTCGAGCTGCCGCGCGAATTTCATATCTCGATCAATCTCGCGCCGGTCCAATTCAGGGACACGGTGATCGTCGACGACATAAGGGCGATCTTCAGCGGGCGCAACCTGTCGCCGGCGATGCTGGTGCTCGAAGCGACGGAACGCTTTCCGATCGACGATGCCGGCCGCAAGGTGATCGACGCGCTCCGGACCATGGGGCCGGGCATCGCGCTCGACGATTTCGGCACCGGCCATAGCGGGCTCGCCTATCTGCAGAAATTCCACGGCGACTATCTCAAGATCGATGCGTCGTTCGTTCAGGCGATCGGCACCGACGCGGTCACCCGGACCGTCGTCGACTCGATCATCAACCTGGCCCGCGATCTCGATATGGAGATCATCGCCGAAGGGGTCGAGACCGTCGGCCAGCTGGAATATCTGCGCAAACGCGGCGTGCCCTATGCCCAGGGATTCCTGTTCGCGCAGCCGCTGCCGATCGCCGAATTCGAGATCTATCGCCGGACCAACCCGACACCCGTCGCCCATTGCCTGCCCACGACCGCCGATGTGCCGGTGGCCGCGGTCTCGCCGGCTTGAGATGAGCGGTTTCGCCCCCATGATCCTGATCCGGGCGGACGCGACGCCCGCGATGGGTACCGGGCATGTCATGCGCTGCCTGACCCTGGCCGAGGCTTTGCGCGACCGCGGGCTCGACGTCGCCTTCGCCGCCGCCGCGTTGACGCCGTCGCTCGAGCGGCGGCTGGCGGCGGAAGAAATCCCGGTCCGGGCGATCGATCCGGCGGCAGACGATCTGGCCGATGCGACCTTGGGCGTAGCGCGGGAACTGGGCGCCAACGCGATCGTGGTCGATGGCTATCAATGGAGCGGGGATTGGCGCCTGGCGCTGCGGTCGTCGGGTGTGCCGATCCTGGCATTTCAGGACCAGCGGGACGGCGTGCCGCTCCATGCCGATCTGGTGCTGAATGCCGCGGCCGACCCGGCCGACGAAAGCTGGCGTCTGGCGGCGCCGGCCGCGAGGTTCCTGACCGGCCCCGGCCATGTGCTGCTGCGGCGCGAACTGCGCCGGGCGATGGCAGCGCCGTCCGATCCGGTCGGTGCGCGCACCTCGATTCTGGTGACTTTCGGCGGCGCCGATCCGGCCGGCCTGACGTTGCCGATCACCGCGGCCCTCGATCGGCTGCTCGGGCCCGACGTCGCGCTCGATGTCGTGATCGGCGGCAGCGTGCCCGGCGCCGACGGTCTGGCGTTGCGGGTCGCGGCGCTGGGCGAGCAGATCGCGATCCATCTGGATCCGCTGGAAATGGGGCCGGTGATCGGCCGTGCCGGCTTGGCCGTCTCGGCGGCCGGCGGCACCATCGGCGAGTTGGCGGCCCTCGGCGTGCCGGCGCTGATCGCGATCGTGGCGGAAAATCAGGTGGCCGGTGCCGCCGCTGCCGTCGCCGATGGGTGGTGCGAGGCGTTCGACGCCCGCGGGCTGGACGCGGTCGAGGCGATCGCGGCACGGACGGCGGCGCTCTGGGCCGATCGGGCGCAACGCGAGGCGATGGCGCTCCGCACCCGAGGGCTGATCGATGCCGAGGGTGCCGAACGGGTGGTCGATGCCCTGATCGGCGCGATGCAAACACTCTGGTAACCACGCCGTCGCTAAGGTCCAGACAGTGCGCTTGGGTCCCGCGCCCGAGCCCAGACGATTGGAGCCGAATTTCCGTGAGCGAAGACGTCACCATCGCCGGCCGCAAGATCGGCCGGGCCCATCCGCCCTATGTGATCGCCGAGATGTCCGGCAATCACAACGGCGATATCGCGCGCGCCTTCCGCCTGATCGATGCCGCCGCCGATGCCGGCGCCGACGCGGTCAAGCTGCAGACCTACACGGCGGACACGATCACGATCGATCATGACGGCCCTGGATTTCGTCTGGAGGGCGGGTTGTGGGACGGGCGGACGCTGCACGATCTCTATCGCGAGGCCCATACGCCCTGGGAGTGGCACGGTCCCCTGTTCGATCATGCCCGGCGCCGCGGCATCGGCATCTTCTCGTCGCCGTTCGACGCGACGGCGATCGATTTGCTCGAAAGCCTGGGTGCGCCGGCCTACAAGATCGCCTCATTCGAACTGATCGATCTGCCGTTGATCCGGCGAGCGGCGCGCACGGGAAAACCGCTCATCATCTCCACAGGCCTGGCTACGCTCGGCGAGATCGAAGAGGGGGTCATGGCCGCGCGCGGCGCGGGGGCGAGCCAGATTCTGCTGCTCCATTGCACCAGCGCCTATCCGACCCCGCCGGAAGAAGCCAATCTGCGCACCATGGCGCACATGGCGCGCGGGTTCGACGTGCCGGTCGGCCTGTCGGACCATACCATGGGGATCGCCGTTCCGGTCGCCGCCGTGGCACTGGGGGCGGTCGCCATCGAAAAGCATTTCACGCTCGCGCGTGCCGACGGGGGGCCGGATGCCGCCTTCTCGCTCGAAGCGCAGGAACTGAAGGAGATGGTGGCGGCCTGCCGGGCCGCCTGGGCGGCGCTCGGCCGCGTCGACTATGGCGTGAGCCCGGGCGAGGGGGGCGGACGTCTGGTACGACGCTCGCTCTATGTCGTCGAGGATATCGCCGCGGGCGCGCCGCTGACCGAGGTCAACGTCCGTTCGATCCGACCCGGCTTCGGGATGCTGCCCAAGCATCTGCCGGAAGTGCTGGGTCGATCCGCGACGCGCGCGCTGAAACGGGGCGAGCCGCTCGACTGGTCGATGATCGGTCCCGGCCCGGAGACCGCCCGATGAGCGATACGACGATGGCACGCCCGGTCGTCTGCATCACCCAGGCCCGGATCAATTCCTATCGACTGCCGGCCAAGGTGCTGAGACCGATCGCGGGCAAGCCGATGCTGCGCTGGCATCTCGACCGGGTGAAGCAGGCGCAGCGGATCGATCGCATCGTCGTCGCGACCACGCTGGAACCGGCGGCCGACGCGATCGTCGAGATCGCGGAGCAGGCGGGCGTTCTGGTGTTCCGCGGCTCGGAACAGGATGTGCTCGATCGCTTTGCCGGTGCCGCCGCCCTCGCGGATGCCGGGACGGTTGTGCGCGTGACGTCGGATTGCCCGGTGATCGATCCGATATTGATCGATCGCGTGATCGCCCTCTACGAGACGGCGGGTGAGGAATGCCACTACGCCAGCCTGGATGTCGGCACCTTCCCGCGCGGTCTCGATTGCGAGGTATTCAGCCGCCAGGCGCTTGACGAGGCGCATCGCGAGGCGAGCTTGAGGGAGGATCGCGAGCATGTGACGCCGTTCATCCGGCGTCATGTCGAGCGCTATGGCGCGCGCTTCCTGTCGACGGTGCCGCCCGAGCAGATCTATCGCTGGACGGTCGACACGCCGGAGGATTTCGAGCTGGCACGGCGGATCATCGAAAATTTCGTGCCGACCGGCCTCGATTTCTCCTGGACCGACATCGCCGCTTTGATGCGGCGGTATCCGGATTGGGCGGCAATAAATGCCGGTGTGGTTCAGAAGTAGGCGGCCGGAAATCCTGGCGTCGATTGGGGAAAACCGTGCCGTGCGGTATCGAGATGCCCGGAAAACGGCGGATATCCTCGATATAAAAGATTTTAGAGAAATGCGAACTTGTTAACTTCTTCGTTAGAATTTCGGGTCTAAATAGTTTTCAGACGGGGTGCCGGGCGGAAAAAATTTCCTCTCTCCCGTCGATCACGACCCTCCCCAAACGGGGAAACCGTTGGGCCAAGCCCTCCGGCTAAAATCCTTAAAGGATTAAAACCATGTCTAACGTTACCCTCACTGCGACTCAAACTCAGACCCTCGCGTCCCTGTCTGAGGCGTCCAAGGCCTTCAGCGCGACGCAGACCGTGCTGAACACCGGCAAGAAGGTGAATTCGGCCGCTGACGATGCCGTCGCCTATTTCCGGTCCAAGTCGCTCTATGACCGGTCCAGCCAGATCCTCTCCCGCAAGGCCAACGTCGATCAGTCGATTCAGTCGGTCCAGGCCGCGCTGACCGCGACCTCGGCGGTTGACGGCCTGCTGAAGCAGCTCAAGAGCGTGCTCGAAGGCGCCCGCGGTGCATCGGTCTCCTCGCGTGTTTCGGC
>JAQGIC010000107.1 GCA_028288725.1 Rhodospirillales bacterium | reverse complement strand
GTAGATCTCCGACCCCTTCTTGCGGAAGGTCTCGGACATCTGGTCCATGCCTTCCTGGGCGATGTCGCGGATCTCCTGCGTGATCTTCATCGAGCAGAATTTCGGTCCGCACATCGAGCAGAAATGGGCGATCTTGGCGCCCTCGGCCGGCAGGGTCTGGTCGTGGTACTGCTCCGCCGTCATCGGGTCCAGGGACAGGTTGAACTGGTCGCGCCAGCGGAACTCGAAACGCGCCCGCGACAGGGCGTCGTCGCGCAGCTGGGCGCCCGGATGGCCCTTGGCCAGATCGGCCGCATGGGCGGCCAGCTTGTAGGTCACGACGCCGACCTTGACGTCGTCGCGGTCGGGCAGGCCCAGATGCTCCTTGGGCGTGACGTAGCACAGCATCGCCGTGCCGAACCAGCCGATCATGGCGGCGCCGATGCCGCTGGTGATGTGGTCGTAGCCCGGCGCGATGTCGGTCGTCAGAGGCCCCAGCGTGTAGAACGGCGCCTCGCCGCAGACCTTCAGCTGCTTGTCCATGTTGGCCTTGATCTTGTGCATCGGCACATGGCCGGGGCCCTCGATCATGACCTGGACATCGTGCTTCCAGGCGATCTGGGTCAGTTCGCCCAGCGTGTCCAGCTCGGCGAACTGTGCCGCGTCGTTGGCGTCCGCGATCGAGCCGGGGCGCAACCCGTCGCCCAGCGAGAAGGCGACGTCATACTGCTTCAGCAGCAGGCAGATGTCCTCGAAATGGGTATAGAGGAAGTTTTCCTTGTGATGTGCCAGGCACCATTTCGCCATGATCGAGCCGCCGCGCGACACGATGCCGGTGACGCGCTTCGCGGTCAGCGGGATATAGGCGAGGCGCACGCCGGCGTGGATGGTGAAATAATCGACGCCCTGCTCGCATTGCTCGATCAGCGTGTCGCGGAAGATCTCCCAGGTCAGGTCCTCGGCCTTGCCGTTGACCTTCTCCAGCGCCTGATAGATCGGCACCGTGCCGATCGGCACCGGCGAGTTGCGCATGATCCATTCGCGGGTCGTATGGATGTTGCGGCCGGTCGACAGGTCCATGACCGTGTCGGTGCCCCAGCGCGTCGCCCACACCATCTTCTCGACCTCTTCCTCGATCGAGGAGGCGACGGCCGAATTGCCGATGTTGGCGTTGATCTTCACCAGGAAATTCCGGCCGATGATCATCGGCTCGGTTTCCGGATGGTTGATGTTATTCGGAATGATGGCACGGCCGCGCGCGATCTCGCTGCGCACGAATTCCGGCGTCACATAATCCGGGATCTCGGCGCCGAAGCTCTCGCCGTCCTGCACGATCCCTTCCTGGCGGGCGCGGCCGATATTCTCGCGGATGGCGACATATTCCATCTCCTGCGTGATGATGCCGGCGCGGGCATAGGCCAACTGGGTGACGTTCTTGCCGGGCTTGGCGCGCAGGGGGCGGCGGGCCAGATGCGGGAATTCCCGCATGTTGCCGGCCTCGCCCGGCTTCAGGCCGTTGTCCTCGGGCTTGATGTCGCGGCCGTCATATTCCTCGACGTCGCCGCGGCCAAGGATCCACGGGGCGCGGATCGGCTTCAGGCCCTTCTCGACATCGATCGCGATCGTGCTGTCGGTATAGACGCCCGAGGGATCATAGACCCGCACCGGCGGCTCGTCGGCCGAGGGATCCAGGTCGATCTCGCGCATCGCGACGCGGATTTCCTTATGGATCTCGCCGGCCACATGGATCTTGCGGGACGAGGGCAACGGGCCCGTCGATACGGTGAACGCCTTGCCAACGGTTCCTTCGGGCATTCTCAGGACTCCAATCGCCTAAATCTCGGGCGATCTGAATCGAGGCGACGGCACGGAATGGGAATAGCGGGAGCCTGGACTTCGAAGCTCTTTCCCGTCCCTCCGCCGGCACGATCCGGATCAGGTTCATCGGGTTCCCGCATCGCCCGAAACGCCGGGCCGGCGGTGTCTCAGCCTCCTTTGACGAGGCTCCCCTGGGATAAGTCTCCAGGCTCTGCCCGATGGCCGCGAAAGTCAAGACGGCCCGGCGAATGTGCCCGGCGGCACGAGAGGGCGCCGGTGGGACTGCCTAAGAAATACGCTGCGAGTCGCCTCCGATTCGGCGTCATGCCGATGGATGGAATCTGCGTTTGCGAGCGTTCTCCTTCCAGAAACGTGAATCTTTTCGGCCGGGATCGGGCTGGTCTCCTAATTGCACATTGTCGATGACATACCCACCTTAAGCTCTGAGAGCGTGGTGCAAATTGGGCGACGGCGGTTCTCTTCGGAGGGATGCGATGCTCGAGGTTCGACGCTGGCGATGCGGGAACGAGGGTCGACAAATCGTCGCGTCGGGTGACCGGCGGCCCGTTCCGCAATATATTCTTAATCCACCGGGTCTGAGATGGACCACGGGAAACCAACGGGGTCCAAAGAGGCCTCGGCCGTTTCAAAATGAAAAATGCGCCAACGCGGATCACTATCCGCGAACCGATTGCGTCGCACCTTCGTCGGGTCGGCGGCTTGGCTTTGTGCCCGGCTGCGGTCGTGTCGGACATGGCGGCTTGCCGCCGGTGGCACGCTGTTTGAAGCCCGATCCTCGTCGGCCGCAATCGGCCGAAAAACTTCGGCGATGCGTCGGCAGACGCTTCGAGTGCGGTTCAAACATTCTTCATCGGGGGTAATCCCATGCCATCCTATGACAATCTCTTCAACTCCTACGCCCGGTTCTACGAGAGCCAGCGAGATGTCGAGATGTCGCTTGAGGAGTATCTGAGCGGCTGCGCCGATGATCCCATGATGTATGCGAGCGCCGCCGAGCGCCTGCTGAAGGCGATCGGCGATCCGGTGGTGACGGACACCAGCCAGGATGCCCGCCTCGGCCGCATCTTCATGAACCGGACCATCAAGGTCTATCCGGCGTTCGAAGATTTCTACGGCATGGAAGAGACGATCGAACGGATCGTGGGATTCTTCCGTCATGCGGCTCAGGGCCTCGAGGAGCGTAAGCAGATCCTGTACCTGCTGGGCCCGGTCGGCGGCGGCAAATCCTCGCTCGCCGAACGCCTGAAGGCGCTGGTCGAGAAATTCCCGATCTATGTGCTGAGGGCCGGCAAGGACGTGAGCCCGCTCTTGGAATCGCCGCTGGGCCTGTTCAACCCCGACCTGTTCGGCAGCCAGCTCGAGGAACGCTACGGCATCCCGCGCCGGCGCCTGACCGGTCTGATGTCACCCTGGGCGACCAAGCGGCTGGCGGAGTTCGAGGGCGATCTGTCGCGCTTCTCGGTCGTGCGCATGACGCCGTCTCGCCTGCGTCAGGTCGGCGTCGCCAAGACCGAGCCCGGCGACGAGAACAACCAGGACATCTCCTCGCTCGTCGGCAAGGTCGACATCCGCAAGCTGGAATATCTGCCGCAGAGCGATCCCGACGCCTACGCCTTTTCGGGCGGCCTCAACCGGACGACCCAGGGCGTGCTCGAATTCGTCGAGATGTTCAAGGCGCCGATCAAGATGCTGCATCCCCTGCTGACGGCCACGCAGGAGGGCAATTATATCGGTACCGAAAATATCGGCGCGCTGCCTTTCCAGGGCGTGATCCTGGCCCATTCCAACGAGGCGGAATGGCAGACGTTCAAGAACAACCGCAACAACGAGGCCTTTATCGACCGCATCTCGGTCATCAAGGTGCCCTACTGCCTGCGTCCGACCGAAGAGCGCAAGATCTACGAAAAGCTGGTCGAGACCAGCGAACTCGGCCGGGCACCCTGCGCGCCGGGCACGCTCGACATGCTGGCGCGCTTCACCGTGCTGTCGCGCCTCAAGACCCACGAGAATTCGAACCTCTATTCCAAAATGCGCGCCTATGACGGCGAAAGCCTTAAGGACTCCGATCCGCGTGCCAAGTCGGTCCAGGAATATCGCGACGCCGCCGGCGTCGACGAGGGCATGGACGGCATCTCGACCCGCTTCGCCTTCAAGGTCCTGTCGCAGGCGTTCAATTTCGACACCCAGGAGGTCGGCGCCGATCCGGTCCATCTGATGTATGTGCTGGAGCAGGCGATCCGCCGGGAGCAGTTCCCTGAGGATAACGAGAAGCGGCTCCTGAACTTCATCAAGAGCGAGCTCGGGCCCCGCTATGCCGAGTTCATCGGGCACGAGATCCAGAAGGCCTATCTGGAATCCTACACCGACTACGGCCAGAACCTGTTCGACCGCTATGTCACGTATGCCGACGCCTGGATCGAAGACAGCGACTACAAGGATCCAGACACCGGCCAGCTCATGAACCGCGAGCTGCTGAACCAGGAACTGTCCAAGATCGAGAAGCCGGCGGGCATTGCGAATCCGAAGGATTTCCGCAACGAAGTCGTCAAGTTCGTGTTGCGTACCCGGGCGAGCAACACCGGCCGCAACCCGTCCTGGCAATCATACGAAAAGCTGAGGGAAGTGATCGAGAAGCGGATGTTCAGCCAGGTCGAGGACCTGTTGCCGGTCATCAGCTTCGGTTCCAAGAAGGATAGCGATACCGACAACAAGCACGCGCAGTTCGTCGATCGTATGACGGCCCGTGGCTATACCGAGCGGCAGGTCCGCCGCCTGGTGGAATGGTACATGCGCGTGAACAAGGCCGGCTGACGGGGCAACCCGCCAGCCAGGCCGGACGAGGCACCGAATGATCATTGTCGACCGTCGACCGAACCCAAAGGGCAAGAGCCTCGGCAACCGCCGCCGCTTCATCGAGCGGGCGCGCGCCGAGGTGAAGGGGGCGGTGATGGACGCGCTCCGCAAGCGCAAGATCACCGACACGGAGAGTGGCGAGAAAGTATCGATCCCGACCAAGGGGATCGACGAGCCGAGCTTTCGGCACGGCTCGACCGGCGGCAAACGCAATTACGTGGTCCCGGGCAACAAACAGCATGTGGTCGGCGACGAGATCGAGCGGCCGCAGAGCGGGCAGGGCGGCAAGGGCGGCGATCCGGCCGACAGCGGCGAGGGCTCGGATGGCTTCGAGTTCACGCTCTCGCGCGAGGAGTTTCTCGATCTGTTCTTCGAGGATCTGGAACTGCCCGACATGGTCAAGAAGCGCCTGTCGGAGACCGCGTCGCCGGAACTGAGCCGCGCCGGCTTCGCGGTCAGCGGCAATCCGTCGAACATCAACCTGATCCGCACCATGCGCAACAGCATGGCGCGGCGCATCTCGCTGAAGCGGCCGAAGCTCGAAGAGATCGAGGCGCTGGAAGAGGAGATCGAGCGGCTGGCCCATACCGGGCCGGAGATCCTGTGGCGCGAGGCCAAGGACCGGCTGGACGCGATCCTGCGGCGAACGCGCGCGATCCCCTATTTCGATCCGATCGACGTGCGCTACAACCGGTTCGAACGGGTGCCGAAGCCGAATATCCAGGCCGTCATGTTCTGCCTGATGGACGTGTCGGGCTCGATGACCGAGCGGATGAAGGATCTGGCCAAGCGCTTCTTCATGCTGCTGCACATCTTTCTGGTGCGCCGCTACAAGACGGTCGACCTGGTCTTCATCCGCCATACCTCGACCGCGCAGGAGGTCGACGAGGAGACGTTCTTCTACAGCCGCGAGACCGGCGGCACGGTAGTCTCGACCGCGCTCGCCGAGATGGACCGGATCATCAAGGAGCGCTACCCGCTCGATGCCTGGAACATCTATGCCGCCCAGGCATCGGACGGCGACAATTTCGGCGCGGACAGCGGACGCTGCGTCCAGTTCCTGTCGTCGTTGCTGCCGATCTGCCAGTATTTCGCCTATATCGAGGTGAGCGAGGGCGTCGACAGTTTCGGCGATCGCCGCATGGACAAGACCGACCTGTGGCGCGCCTATGCCGAGGTCGCCCCGGCGTTCGAGAATTTCGCCATGCGGCGGGTCGGCGACCCGGCCCAGATCTTCCCTGTGTTCCACGATCTGTTCGCCCGCAACAAGGCGGCGATCGTCAACCAGGAACCGTGAGGGAGCGGCCATGCCGGACACGATCGAGAAAGGCGTCCCGCTGTTCGAAGGCGCCGACTGGGACTATGACAAACTGAAGCTGGCGTTCGAGGCGATCGAGAAGATCGCGGTCGAAGAGTTGGGCCTCGATACCTATCCGACCCAGGTCGAGGTGATCACGTCGGAACAGATGCTCGACGCCTATGCCTCGGTCGGCCTGCCGCTGATGTACAAGCATTGGAGCTTCGGCAAGAGCTTCGCCTATAATGAATCGCTCTACCGCAAGGGCCTGCAGGGCCTGGCATACGAGATCGTCATCAATTCCAATCCCTGCCTTTGCTACATCATGGAAGAGAATTCCATGACCATGCAGACCCTGGTCATGGCCCATGCTGCGTTCGGCCATAACCACTTCTTCAAAAACAATTACCTGTTCAAGCAATGGACCGACGCGGCGGGTATTCTGGATTACCTGGCCTTTGCCCGCGACTATGTCGCCAAGTGCGAGGAGCGTTACGGGCTTTCCCGCGTCGAGCGCGTGCTCGACGCCGCGCACGCGCTGATGGATCAGTCGGTCAATCGCTATGCCCGCCGCGGTCCCTTGAGCTTTGCCGAAGAGGCCAAGCGCGAGCAGGAGCGTCGGACCCATGCGGAGCAGACCTTCAACGATCTATGGCGCACGGTGCCGACCCGCGCGACGCTCGAAGGGCTGGATTCCAAGGAAGTCGCCCAGTTGAAACAGGAGACCAACCGCCACTTCGGCCTGCCTGAGGAAAACCTGCTGTATTTCATGGAAAAGCACGCGCCCAAGCTGGAAGGCTGGGAGCGCGAGCTGTGCCGGATCGTGCGCAACATCGCGCAATATTACTATCCGCAAAAACAGACCAAGGTCGCCAACGAGGGCTGCGCCACCTTCGTGCATTACGAGATCATGACCCGGCTCCACAACAAGGGCCTGCTGACCGACGGCGCCATGCTGGAGTTCTTGCATAGCCATACGAGCGTGGTGTCGCAGCCCGACTATGACGACCGGCGCTACAACGGCATCAATCCCTACGCGTTGGGCTATGCCATGATGGAGGATATCAAGCGCATCTGCCTGGCGCCGACCTCCGAGGACCGCGAGTGGTTCCCCGATATCGCCGGCAACAACGACCCCTACGCGACGCTGCGGGACGCCTGGGCGAACTACCGGGACGAAAGCTTCATCCTGCAGTTCCTCAGCCCGAACCTGATGCGCAAGTTCCGCCTGTTCCGGGTGCGCGACGACGCGGCCGAAACCAACATGCGGGTCGATGCGATCCACGATGAAACCGGCTATCGCGAATTGCGCGCGGCGCTGGCGCGCAGCTACGACCTGTCCCGGCGCGAGCCGGACATCCAGGTGGTCGAGTTGGACATGGCCGGCGACCGGACCCTGGTGCTGCGCCATGCGGTCTATGACGGCGTGCTGCTCGACGAAAAGACCAGCCAGATGGTGCTGCGCCATGTCGTCGAACTCTGGGGCTATCCGGTGCGCCTGATCGAGACCGACGCGGTGACCGACCAGGTGATGAAGACGCACAATCTGGCGCCGGGGACGTAAGAGCCACTCTTGTCCGTCATTCCCGCCTGCGCGCTAGGCTCTGTACATATCTGTTTTCGCCTTTTGAAATCAGTAGGTTACCCTAACACTCCGTCATGCCCGGGCTTGACCCGGGCATCCACGGCACTCCGCCGGAGCCCTGTTTGGCCGTGAAATCGGCTTGCCCAACCACGTGGATGGCCGGGTCAAGCCCGGCCATGACGATGTAAAAGACGAACCATCTGAAATGAAACAGAAAGATATGGACATAGCCTAGCGCGAAAGCGGGAATGACGGAATGGAGCTACCCCAGATGATCCCGGATCGCCCGGGTCAGCCCGCCGCGCGGCTGGCCGTGGCGTTCGATCAGGCCGATCGTCCGGACATCCACGTCCCGGC
>JAQGIC010000090.1 GCA_028288725.1 Rhodospirillales bacterium | reverse complement strand
CAACGCTCACTCGATCCCGCCGGGCGAGGCCTACACCGCCGCATCGCCGGCGCAGACTATCGCCGAAGCCTTCCGCGAGGGCGGCCCCGAGGCCTTCGAACGCGGGTGGTACTGGTCCAGCACCGAGGTCGATCCCGCGTTCGCGTGGTTCCAGTACTTCGTCGACGGCTTCCAGGGCGTCGTCGTCAAGGGCCTCGTTCTTCGTGCCAGGGCCGTCCGCAAAGTCCTGATTTCGACTTCACCAATTCCCCTGGCCGCTTAGCGGCCGGGGTGTCGCCCGTGGAGATTTAGCATGGCGAAGGCCGATGACCTTCCGATTTACCGACCGGCGTATGAACTGCTCCTGCTGGTCACCCAGCTTACGCAGCAATATCCGCGCGGGTTTCGGCAGGGTCTGGCTCGGGACATTTGCACCGAGGCGCAATACCTGGTGACGCATATCTTCCAGGCCAACAGCACTCGGAACAAAGCTCCGATCATCGAGCGGTTGAGGGAGAAGCTGAACGTCGTTCGGCTCCAACTCCGCCTCTCGAAAGACCTTCGTCTGATCTCCGCGGGGCAATTCGGCACCACGGTGGTTTTGACCACGTCCATCGGCAAACAGGCGACGGCGTGGCTGAAGTATGCAGAAGGACGCGCCTGATGCTCCAGGGTCAAGGCCCTCGGGCCTGTGCGCATCATTTGGTCGGGGTAGCGGCCGTCCGTCGATGCTCAATGACGGTCGCTCCAAGCGCTTCCGGGATACGGCGGTCTGCTCCCCGCGCGTCCCTGCGCAGTTTGGTTGGTGTCGATGCCCCAGCGTTGAACAAGCGTTCGCCGCCCATGCAATCGCCGGCCCGACGTGTAAATCCCCGGCATGACCGAGTTCAATCCCGCGAACGCGTGGATCCAGAACTTCGACGACGGCAACCAGAACGACGACGACAAGAACAACGATCTTCGTGCCAGGGCCGTCCGCAAATGTTCATACGCACCACTTCAGAAATCACCGTGGCCCAAGTTTTCGAGGCCTATTACGACTGCCGCCGGCGGAAGCGCCATACCGCGTCGGCGCGCGCCTTCGAGATTGACCTCGAGGCGAACCTCATCGCGCTGTTCGAGGAACTACGCGACGGCGCGTGGACCCCCGCGCCCGCCTCAGTCTTCGTGGTGCGCCATCCGAAAGCACGCGAGGTCTGGGCGGCTGCCTTCCGCGACCGCATCGTCCACCACCTGGTGCACCGCGCGATCGGCCCCCTGTTCGAGCCGGCCTTCATCCATGACAGCTGCGCCTGTATCGCGGGTCGCGGCACGCTCTATGCCGCCGACCGGCTGGAGCGGCATCTGCGCAGCGCCACCGAGAATTGGTCGCGCCCTGCTTTCTACCTAAAGGCCGACATTACCAATTTCTTCGGCTCCATCCGCCAGGACCGGCTGTTCGAAATGCTCGCGCACCGCGTCCAGGATCCGACCCTGCTGGACCTCTGCCGCAAACTCGTTTTCCAGGATGTAAAGCAGGGCGCCATCGTCCGCAGCCCGGAGCGCGAACTGGCGTTGGTACTGCCCCGCAAGAGCCTGTTCCACGCGGCGCCCGGCGTCGGCCTGCCGATCGGCAACCTGTCGAGCCAGTTCTTTGCCAACGTCTATCTGGACGGCCTGGATCAGATGATCAAGCGCCGGCTCGGCTTCCGCCATTATGTCAGGTACGTCGACGACATGGTGCTGATCCACCGGGATCCGGCCGTCCTGTTGGCAGCGGCGAATGCCATCCGCGAGCATCTTGCCTTGCTCGGCCAAACGCTCGCGGAGAGCAAAACCTCCTTGGCGCCGGTCGAGCGCGGCATCGACTTCGTCGGGCACGTCATCCGGCCGTTTCGCCGATCCGGTCGCCCGAAGACGCACCGCAACGCGCTGCGGCGGCTTGAGAGCGCGCCGCGGGCCGACTTCGCGGTTCGCTGCAACAGCTATCTCGGTCTCGCCCGCCACGCCGGCAGCCGGGCGCAAACCATCGATCTCTGCCGCATCGCGATCCGGCGCGGCTTCCGTGTCGATCGCGAGCTCACCAAGGTCATCGTCCGTCGCGCCTCTGCGTCGGCCGGCCGCAAGAGGAGCATCTGAACATGGGCAATCCGATGGATCGCCTTGAGCGAAAGCGCTTCGTGAAGACGCTCGTCCGCCCGACATTTGCAGCGCACGAACTGATCGCGCCGCCGCCTACGAAAAGCTGGCGCCTGCAGAAGCCCGGACGCTGGGACTATTCCTTCGCGGTCGTGTGGACGCCCGGCCGGCTGCAGATCTCCGGTGATATCGGCACCTGCGCCTATGAAGGTCCGACGTTCTTCAGGGCGTGGCCCGAAGCAGCCGAGGCGGTCATCACCTGCGATTTCGACTACCTGACCGGCAAATCGGAGATCCGTCCGGTCTACGACCAGGAGGCAACCTGCCGCGACATCTTCCACATGATGGCCGAAGAGGCCGTTCGTGCTCGGAAGTACGAACGGCACGAGCGGCAGGATGCTCGCCGCAAAATGCGTGAGGCCGAGCATCAGCACCGCGAAGGCTATCTCCAGGACGGCGAGTACGGGCCGATCTGGATCGAGCCTGACCTGCCGCCGATGGCGATCACCGAACGCCCAAGGCCCCGCCGCGCATGGATTGACGAACGACGGTTCGATGTGCCAGACGGCTGGGAGGCTCTCCATCGCCTGCAGCAGGTCGCGGTCGACCATCTCGACGTCAATGACATATTCACCCACGACGGACGAGAGGCGCTCAAGAACGAGATCTCCAACTGCTGCGAGAGCCACGACGGCGCTGCCGAGCTATGCTCCCGGCTCGGGCTGGATGACTATTACGGCACGAGCAACCTGCCATCGTCTGCGTCTTGGCATTTCGAGGCGATCCAGACCTGGGCGCGATTGGTCGTTCAGACCGACGAGTTCGAGCGGGAGATTATCGTCTGCCGCGCCCGCCAGCGGCACGAAGCTGCCGTCAGGTCCTTCCGGGATCAGCAGTATCGGCAAGCGCGCCGATACGACCAGACCATCGCGGCTGTGGCTGACGATGACGGCATGCCCGTCCGCGAGGTGGCGTGATGGCCGACCCGACCCTGATCAATCGGAAGGTTTCCGACTGGCTCCTGACCGGCGAAACCGGCTCGTCATCCAAGGCGATGGCGGCCCACCTATCCGGCAGAAAGGCGGAGCGCTTTTGCTATCCATCGGACAATAGCGATCTCGGCCGATGCATCAAGCTGCTGACCGCGATCCCGGAGCTTCGTCCGCTGCTGCCGAACATGGTGACGCTAGACCAATACTGGGCCGCGCTGATCCCCCGTTGGGCCGAGCTTGAGGAGTCGTGGCGCCATATGGAGATGGACGCGTACGAACTCCTGCGGTCGATCTTGGATCCGATCGAGGCCACCGACCCGAATGTGATCGTTCTCGGAAAGGGCGCGACGATGAGGGTCGGCCGATGATGCGCGTTCTCGCCGCCATCACCTTGGCCCTGGCCGCTTCCCAAGCTCAAGCCAGCGACCTCCGCGCGCCGCCCGGCCTTCTCCTGTGCCGAACCCTTGAGGACGCCGCCTCGCCCACGCACGCCGGCTGCTGGTTCGCCCGTGGCGGTCAGCGGGTCGAGATCATCGCGCCCATGCCGACCTATACCCAGCTCCGTCTCTGGTCCTCCGATGGGTCAGAGAGCGTGATCGTCTATGCGATGCGGGCGGATGCGGACAACCTTCAGAAGGGATCGAAGCCGTGAGCGCTTTGACATTGGACGAGAAGATGAACGGTGCCGTCGGCCGCGCCCGCGAAGAGGCGGCAGAAAAGCATTTCTTCGACGCCGCTCAACCGCACTTCCCGCTCGGTTTCTCGATCGGATATCGCAATCCCGGCCATTGGGATATCTACGCCAGCCAGGTGCCGGGCCACGCGTCGGCATGGCTGGCGGCTCACCCAGACGGTCGGACCAGCGGTACCGACGGCGGTCGGGAGCGTGCGTTTCGCATCCGCGGCGAGCCGGGCAATGTGGTCGTCTATGACGGGCGCTGGAACCCGTACAAGCCGCACCCGCGTCAGGACATGACCTTCCGCAGCGTTCTGGCCGCCATGGTCTGGATCTGCGAGGAACTGATGCAGGAGCCGACGCCATGACGATCACCATCGCCATCGGCGAATGGCAGCACGCTCTCGTCGAACTGCCTGAGAACGAAGCCGTCATCGCGATCGGCGACATCCATGGCCAGCTGGACCTGATGGTCGAACTTGAGAGCGCAATCACCCGCCTGCACCGCGAGAGCGGCCTTGCTGGCCAGTTGGTGCGTCTAGGCGACTACATCGATAGAGGACCGCACGGCATCAAGGTGCTGGAGCGGATCCAATCTGGCCTCGGCATCAATGGTTTGGAGGAGATCAATCTCGCCGGCAACCACGATCACATGCTGCTGGCCATGCTGCCCGGCCGGTACCGCCGGAGTGGCGTCGAGAGCATGTGGATAAGGAGCGGCGGCCACGACACGCTCCTGGAATTGGGCTTCATCGACGGCGAGGTGATCACGCCGGACGCTATCCTGGCCCGCATGCCACTGGCGGCGCTCGGTGCGCTAACAAACCTTCGTGGTCACCACGTCGCTGGCAACCTCATGTTGGTTCATGCCGGCCTCAGCCCGGTCTCTCCGCCATCGCTGTTCCTCGCTGAGGATTGGCGCGATTACGACTACGGCTCGGACCATCATCCGATGTGGATCCGCTCGCCCTTCCTGGACTACCGGGGTGAATTCGAGGGCGGCTTGATCGTCGTCCATGGCCACACGCCGACGAAAGAACCCGGCTTGCACAACGGCAACCGGATCGCGCTCGACACCGGCGCCTACGGGACCGGCATCCTGACGGCCGCCGAACTTCGTCTGGGGCGATATCGCCTGATCCAGGCAACCGATCGCACCGAGGACCAAGCAAATGACGAATGACCAGCCTAGCGCCGCCGAGCGCTTCGTTTCACCTGCTGCGCCGCCGGAAGGCTGGCCGCGCGAGATGCTGACGATCCTGGCAGAGGAATGCGCCGAGGTCGTTGAAGCCGCGGCCGACCTGACGGGCGCTGCGGCTCGTACCCAGGTCCGGGTTAGCAAGGCGCTCCGTTTCGGTCTGGACGAAATCCAACCGGGCCACACGCTCAACAATGCCCAGCGCATCGGCCGGGAATGCGGCGACTTTATCGAGGTCATGTTCCGCCTGATCGATGCCGGAATCTTGTCGGCCGACGAGATCGACATCGGCCGCGCCAATAAGCATCGGCAGCTGGCCAAGTTCATGCAGTCGACCGCGCTCTCCGAGCGGGCGAAGGGCGAGTGACGGCCTGCGATGACTGCGCGAAACTGCTTTCGTCGGCGCTTGATCTTTGCGTCCGAGCTCGCGCCCTCGATGCCATGGACCGGCGATCTGCGACTTTGGCGGCATCATCGAATCCCGACGCCTGGCAGGCAGACGGGACGTTCGATCGATATATCGAGCGGCACAACATCGAATATCCGGACCAACAGATATCCAGCCGGTCGGCAACGCCCGCGCTGTGGGTGACCGATCAGTACGAGAAGGATCTGGCCGCCTGGGAACTCGCCACGCGCAAGCACCTGATGGAGTTCCACTCGTGACCGCCCCGCGCCCCACCAAGGACGAGCCTTCCGCCGGCTACACGGTCGGACACTTCGGAAACGGCGTTCTTGGCTGGTGGGAGAACCATGCCGGCGCGAACTTTCCGACCCCAGCGTTCAGCCGCCCTGCGACGGCGGAAGAGGCCGCGCTGATGAGCAAGTGCATCTGGGCAACCGCGACCTATGCCGACCGAGACCGCCTTCGGGAGATGCCATTGACGCGCATGCTTGCCGCAGAAGGGGTGTCCCGGAAATGACCTCCGTTGAAAGCATTCTTATGCTTGCGCAGAACGTGCAGCGCCTATCCGCCCGCATCGCCGCCCTGGAAGCCTCCCAGTGCCACTGCCATGATTGTGAGACGCACCGGGAGAAGGCGTCAGCGTCGAGCCGGGCGAACGTGGCGGCTGAGGCGCGGCGGAAGGTGGGGACGTGATGGATCCGCAGCCCTGGCCGCTAGCGTGGCCCGAGGGCCGGCCGCGCACGCCGATCTCCGGCCGGAAGACCTCGCGGTTCTATGTCTCGCACAATTCCGCCTGCGCGAACCTGCTCGCCCAGATCCGGCAGCTTGGTGGCGGACGCGCGGTCATCTCGACCGATATGGAACTTCGGCGCGACGGTCTGCCCTATGCCAATCAGTCGATCGCGGACACCGGCGCTGCGGTCTATTTCTTCCACAAGGGGAAATGGGTCTGCTTCGGTTGCGACCGCTGGGACCGGCTGGCCTGCAACATTCATGCGATCGCAAAGACGATCGAAGCCCTCCGCGGCATCGCACGCTGGGGCACGGGCGACATGCTCGACGTGGCGATCCGGGGGTTTGTCGCCCTGCCGCCACCCAAGCCGAATCGTGTCTGGTGGGACGTGCTGGGCGTGCAGCAGGCCGCGCCGATCGAGGTGATCGAGGCGAGCTATCGGGCTCTGGCGAAGAAGGCGCATCCGGACGTCGGCGGATCGACCGACGCGTGGGCCGAACTTGAGGCCGCTATCACCGATGCCAGGAAGGTCGTCGCCTGACATGCCCCGCCGCCCCACCGCCAACGAGAATGCGCCGCCGGCGCCTCTCGAACCCGACATGACCGCGGCCGAGGTTGCGCAGGTCTGCCGAGTGACTGAACGCTGCGTCCGGAACTGGGGTCGGAGAAAGATTATCCCGGGCGCGGCGCTCCTTGGCGGCGTCTGGCGATTCGAAGCAACATCATTTTGGGCCTGGCGGGCCGAACAACAAGCACGCCAGCACGTCACCGAACACAAGGGAGCCCAAACATGGGGATCTATCTCCGCGGTAAAACCTATTGGGTGCGCTTTGAAGTCGACGGCCAGGAAATCCGACAATCGGCTCGAACAGCTTCTCGGATTAAAGCCGAAGCGTACCTGAAGGAACTGAAGGAAGAGTCCGGCCGCATCAAACGCGGCGGCCGGGAGCGCCATACCTATCGGCAGGCGATGGAGCGCTTTCTGATCGAGTACCTGCCGACCCTGAAGCCTGGCGCAGCCACCCGCTACGCGTCGAGCGGTCGGATGCTGCACGAGCATTTCCAGGGACTCTATCTCGACCAGATCACGGCAAAGGTCGTGAAGGCCTACGTGAACCTCCGCAAAAAGGCCGGCCAGTCGCGTACCCTGAAGGACGGAACGGTCAACTGGCGACCGATCAAGGCGCCGACGATCAAGCGGGACCTCGCCTGCCTGATGTCCCTGCTGACTCGCGCGGTCGAGTGGGACATGATCGACCACAATCCGCTTCGTGGGATCGACGATATCGGTCTGCACGAGAACGAAGGTCGTGTGCGCTATCTGTCGCCCGACGAATATGCGAAGCTCCTGGGCGCCTCATCGAAGACGCTCCAGGCCATGATCAAGGTGCTGGTCGCGACCGGCCTCCGAAAGGAGGAACTGCTGTCCCTGAAATGGTCGCAGGTCGACCTGGTGCGGAAGCAGATCGTGCTGACCGTGACCAAGTCGGGCAAGCCGCGCGTTGTCCCGCTGTCCGATGAGGCGGCCGCACAATTGTCGGCACAGCCCCGGCACATCAAGTTGCCCTGGGTCTGGCACCACGATGGCGCCCGCTACGTCGATATCAGAAGCGGCTTCTACGGCGCCTGCCGGCGCGCCGGGATCGAGGACTTCAATGTCCATGACCTGAGGCACACCTTTGCCTCCTGGGCCGTCCAGGGCCTTCATTCCTGGCAATCCGAGCCCATGGACATCTATCGCCTCTCCAAGTGGCTCGGGCACTCCACCACCCGCATGACCGAGCGCTATGCCCACCTCGACGTGAGCGATCTGCACCGCGCAGTCGTTCGAGAGCCGGCACAAAAAGCGGCACAGACGCACAGGACTGCAAAGAAGAAAACGGCAACAATCGGCTGATTTACTAGAGTTTTTACCTTCTCGGGAGTATGGTCCATTGGACTGCAAATCCTCGTATCCGAGTTCGATTCTCGGTCCGGCCTCCACCCGAGCCCTCTCCGATTCCATCATGATTCTGGCGCAGCTGAGCGACCCGCATATCTGCGCTCCCGGACAGCGGCTGTTCGCCCGTGCCGATACGGCGGGGGCGCTCGCCGACGCGGTCGCGCGCCTGAACGGCCTGGCGACGCCGCCCAACCTGGTGGTCGTCACCGGCGATCTTACCGAGCATGGCACGCCCGAGGAATATGGCCAGTTTCAGCGGGTGATGGCGCCGCTCGCGGCACCCTATGTCGTGCTGCCGGGCAACCATGACCGGCGCCAGGCGATGCGGGATGCCTTTCCCGAGCTGCCGGCGGTCGGTCCCTTCCATTACACGGTCGAGGATTTCCCGGTCCGGCTGATCTGTCTCGATTCACTGATCGAAGGCAGCGGCCGGGGCCAGATCGGACCGGAGCAGCTGGCATGGCTCGATCGGACGCTCAAAGCCGCCCCCGAGCGGCCGACGGTCGTGGCCCTGCATCATCCGCCGTTTTCGACCGGGATCCACCATGTCGATGCGGTCGGGCTCGATGATGCGGAGGCCTTCGGCACCATCGTGGCCGCCCATGGCCAGGTCGAGCGCGTCATCGCCGGCCATGTCCATCGCGCCATGCAGCGGCGCTGGTTCGGCACCATCGCCAGCACTGCGCCCAGCACGACCCATGCGGTCGATCTCGATCTGCGTCCCGGCGCCGGCGCCGCCTATATATATGAGACCCCGGGCCTGCAGCTGCTGCATTGGCGCCCCTGGGCGGGACTGGTCGGGCATATTCTGCCGCTCGGCCGGTTCGACGGACCGCATCGCTATGGCAAATAATCAATTTTTCCCGATTCGCCCATCCCGTGGCAACGGAAGCGGCGCGTCAGCGTTCGTGTGACGCAACGGGATTCGAGACAAATGCTGAACCAGCGAGCCATGCGTCGCGAACGCGGCGTGCATGACGGAAAAAAATCTTGGTGTCCTGCGGGGAGGTCGCTATAACCCGCGGGCGCTCAACGGCGCACCGACCGTTCCGGGGTAGCTCAGCGGTAGAGCAATCGGCTGTTAACCGATCGGTCGTCGGTTCGAATCCGACCCCCGGAGCCATCGTCGGCGGTGCCCTTCTTTCGTGGAGGCCACACCTGCCCGCACTTTGCGCTATAACCGCACTGCATCGGTTTACGACACGCCCGGCCATCATCTGGCCGGGCCGTCGCCTCGCGGCGATTCTGCTCGCGACATCCCTGCTGGCCGCCTGCGCGAACAAGCCCGCGCCCCCTGCCCCGGTCGCCGTACCGGAGCCGGTCGTGGAGGAGCCCGCATCGCCGCCGCCCAAGATTCCGGTGCCTCGGCGTAAGCCGTCGCCACCTTCTTCAACCAACAGTGCAACCTTTGGCGCGCCCGAACCGTTGCATCCTGAGCCGGGGCTTCCTTCGGCGGATGTCCCACCCCCGCCGATCACGCTCGACGGGCTCGAGGCCGCCGCCGTGGAGAAACGGTTGGGTCCGCCCCAGGTTCAAGCGGATTCACCGCCCGCAGTGGTTTGGCGTTATGCCGCCGGCGATTGCGCGGTGGATGTCTATCTCTACAAGGACCTTCAAAGCGGCGCATTGCGCGCCCTATTCGTCGATGTAAAGGGCGATGACCGATCCGATCAGCGACGTGAAATCTGTCTCCAGCGCCTTGCCGAGCGCCATGCCGCCGATGCGCCTCCTCCTGGTTGACGACGACGACTTGTTTCGCGAATCCCTGGGCCTCAATCTCGAGGACGAGGGATTTAGCGTCACAAGCTTCTCGAACGGCCCGGACACGCTTGCCTTTTTCGCCAATGGCGGGACGGCGGACGTGCTGTTGCTCGACTGGCGCATGCCCGGCATGGATGGGCTGGCCGTGTTGCGCGAGATCCGGCGCCGCGTCATCGCCATTCCCGTCATCTTCCTGACCGCGCTCAGCGACGATATCTATGAAGAGGCGGCGCTCGAAGGCGGCGCGGTCGATTTCATCGACAAGTCGCGTCGCCTGTCGATCATCCTGAAGCGGGTCAAACTGATTGCCGAGGGCGTGCGGCCGATCGCGTCCGACGCCGAAGGACGGCACCCGACCACGCTCGAGTATGGCCCGCTGACGCTGCGGGGCGATACCAGCCGCGCGCTATGGCGCGGCGAGACGGTCGAATTGACCCTGACCGAGTTCAACATCGTCCAATTGCTGGCCAGCCGCTCCGGCGAAGACGTACATTACCGCGACATCTATGATCTGGTGCATGGCAAGGATTTCGTCGCCGGCTATGGCGCCGAGGGCTATCGCGCCAATGTTCGAACCTTCATCAAGCGGATCCGCAAGAAGTTCCGGGAAGTCGACTCGGAGTTCGACGGCATCGGCAATTATGCGGGATTCGGCTATCGCTGGATCGGGAATGACTGACGCCAAGCACGAGACGACGATGTGGTCCAGCGCCGGCCAACCGGAGCTCCCGGTACGGCCGATGCGCCCGCATTTGAGAGTTGTCACCAAGGCGGCGCTGCTGGGCGCAATCTTCCTGATCGTGCCGGTGTTGCTCTATGCCCAATTCCTGTCCGCCGATCGTGAAAAGCGCGCGCTGGTGACGGCGAGTGTGCGGGAACAGGGTCACACGGTCGCTGCCGCGCTGACCCCGATCCTGACCCAGCCCGGTCCGGCCAACCTGCCGGCGATCGGACGCGAGTTGACCCGCTTCGCCAACCCGCTCACCACGATCAAGCTGATGTTCCGGCCGATCGCCAGCGGCGCCGGCGGCTTCTACTACGTCGCGACTTCCGCGCCCGAACCGTCGGACGAGCTCGACGCCGAGCGCGCCAGCCTCGCCCAACAGGGCGTACTGGGACGGCTCGACGAGAGCTGTACCGGCGATGTGCCGATCGAGCAGCGCTATACCGCGCCAGACGGCCATGACGAGGTCGTCACCTCCGTCGTGCCGATTCAATCGCCCGCCGGCTGCTGGGCCATGGTGACGTCGCTGTCGGCCTCGTCCGTGCCCGGATTGTCGCTCGGCCGGCCATACTATGATTCGCCCGAGATCCGCTTTGCCGGCGCCATCTACCTGCTGATGGCGCTCCTGACCTTCACCACGTTCTGGAGCATCTGGCGCGGCCTCGGCCGCTTCGCCGAGCGGGCGCGCCAGATCCGGGCGCGCGAGGCGCAGGGCGCCAGCTTCCTCGTACGCAACACCGTGCCCGAACTGGCCGCGGTCGCCGAGGAATTCGACCGCATGGTCGACATGCTGCAGGATTCCGCGCGCGACATCCGCCGCGCCGCCGAAGACAATGCCCATGCCTTCAAGACCCCGATCGCGATCATCCGCCAGTCGCTGGAGCCGGTCGCGCGCAGCCTGCCCGAGGATCACGCGCGCGGACACCGGGCGATCGGCCTGATCGAGCGCTCGCTCGACAAACTCGATGGCCTGGTCGCCTCGTCGCGCCGGCTCGACGAGGCGACGGCCGATCTGCTCGACATGCCGCGGATCGAACTGGATCTGGCCCGCCTGCTGGAGCGCGTGCTGGGCGCCCATGGTGATCTGTTCCACGAGCGTGGCCTGATCCTCGAAGCCAGCCTGGACGCCCAGGTGCCGGTCCGCGCCAATATCGAGATGCTGGAGACCGTGTTCGAGAACATCATCGAGAACGCGATCTCGTTTTCGAAGGCTGGCGACCGGATCGAGGTGCGCCTCGCCATCGTCGGCGACTGGGCCGACCTGTCGATCGCCGATTGCGGCCCGGGCGTCTCGCCGACGGATCTGCCGCGCATCTTCGACCGTTATTTCTCCTCGCGGCCCGACCGGCCTGAAAATGGCGATCAGAGCCTGCATTTCGGCGTCGGCCTGTGGATCGTACGCCGGAATGTCGAGGCGCTCGGCGGCCGGGTCACGGCGGAAAACCGGGTGCCGGTCGGCCTGCTCATGCGCATTCGCTTGCCCATTCGACGCTCGCTGGCCCAGAAATAGCCCGAGAGCGGGGCCAGCGTACCGTGCGGGAGAGAGCCAGCGATGGATGACTGCTTCACCATTCTCGACCGGCAACGCGTTCTGGACGGATTCCTGAAGCTCGATCGATACGCGGTGCGGCAACGGCGCTTCGACGGGACGGAAACCCCGACGCTCCATCGGGATATCCTGGTCGCGGCCGAATGCGTCGGCGTGCTGCTCTACGATCCCCTCCGCGATGCGGTGGTGCTGGTCGAGCAGGCTCGGCTGGTGCCGGTCCTGATGGGGCTGGGCGCGGTTCAGGCCGAGATCGTCGCCGGGCACATCGATCCGGGCGACACGCCGCGCTCGGCGGCCGATCGCGAGGTGCGGGAAGAGACCGGCTGCGCCATCCTGGGCGAACCCGAGCGCATTGCCGTCGCGCTCACCTCGCCCGGCTTCAATACCGAGCGGCTGCATCTCTATTGCGCCCTGGTCGATTCCACCACGGCCGCCGGCTTCTACGGCCTCGCCGCCGAGCATGAGGATATCCGCGTCCTGGTCCTGCCCTATGGCCAATTCGTCCAATGGCAGGCCGACGGCCGGATCACCAACCTGTTCACGCTCACCGCCGGCCTGTGGCTGGCGCTCAACCGCGACCGGTTGATCAGCTCCGCCGCACCACCTCGGTAAAGCGATCGACCTCGCCGCGCAGCAGGCTGGATTGCTCGGCCAGCTCGCCGGCGGCGTCGAGCAATGTCCCCGCGGCACGGCCGGTCTTGCCGGCGGCCTCGGTGACGCCGACGATATTGACCGAGACCTCGTTCGTGCCGCGTGCCGCTTCCTGCACGTTGCGGGCAATCTCCTGGGTCGCCGCGCCCTGCTGTTCGACCGCGGCGGCGACCGCCGTCGTGATCTCGCTGATGTCCCCGATGGTGCCGACGATCTGGCGGATGGCATCGACCGCCTGGCCGGTTTCGCCGCGGATGGCGTCGATCCGGGCCTGAATGTCGCCGGTCGCCTGCTGGGTCTGCACCGCGAGCGACTTCACTTCGGACGCCACCACGGCGAAGCCCTTGCCGGCAGCGCCCGCGCGCGCCGCCTCGATCGTGGCGTTGAGCGCCAGGAGATTGGTCTGATGCGCAATGGCGCGGATCAATTGCACCACGGCACCGATCTGTTCGGCACCATTCGCCAGGTTGCGGACGGTCGCATCCGTCGCCCGGGCCTGGGCCACGGCCCGGTTGGCCACGGAACTGGCCTCGCTCATCCGACGGCTGATTTCGGCGATCGAAACATGCAGCTCTTCGGCGGCGGAGGCGACCGTCTGCACGTTGACCGATGCTTCCTCCGATGCGGCCGCAACCGCGTTGGACTGCAGCGAGGTTTCCTCGGCCGTGCTGGTCAGCCCCTCGGCATTGCTGCGCAGATGCTGAACCGCGTTGCCCAGACGCTCGACCACACCCATCACGCTGGCCTGAAAGGAATCCGCCAGGCGCTCCAGCGTGTGATGGCGCTCGGCCCGGGCGGCTGCCTCCAATTCGGTCTGCTCGGCCTTCAACCGCTCATGCTCGACGCTGTTGTCGCGAAATACGGTGAGCGCGCGCGCCATCTCGCCGATCACGTCGTGGCGTTGCGTCGCCGGGATCGCCACCGCCTGATCGCCCCCGGCCAGGCCGCGCATGGCGCCGGTGATGCCGTCGAGCGGACGGCTGATCTGCCGGAACGCGAGCAGGACCGCGACCATGGTCGCCACCAGCAGCAGGAGTGCGACGCCGGCCGTGGTGAGCAGGGTCGCCCGATCCGCCGCATCGAGCCCGCCGGTCGACAGGGTCAGATCGAGCCGCCCCAGATTCTCCTGGTGGGTCTCGTCCCTGTAATTGATCGGCAGACCGAACTTCAAACGGCCGCCGGTACCGGCCCTGTCGCGTTCGGCCACAGTCTGTCCATCGGCGTCGATCACGACGCCGTGGGCAAAATCCTGGTCCTGGGCGAGCGTGGCCAGCATGCCCTCGATCTCGGACTTGTTGATGTCCCACAGTGGTTTGGACATGGCCTCGGCCTGCATCAGCACCAATTGCTTGCCGCGGGCCTGCAAGGTGCCCAGCCGCTCGTCCCGCGACGTCTGCAGATTGACGATGGCGGAAGCGACGATGATGACCGTCATGACCAGACCGATCGTGCCGAGCACGCGATTCTGCAGGCTGATCCGGCGGCGGGCCAGCCAGGCGAGCCGACGCGGCACGAAACCCAGCACCAGGCGCAGCGGCGCCGGCAGCCGGTTCCAGAGGAAATTCAGGCCGTGCAGCAATAGCACCAGCGGGTGCGCGGCATGGCGCAACGCCTGTCCGATCCACCCGGGCATCGTCGCGCGATGCTCCGTGAGGACGGCCGAAGCGAGTTCGACGTTCGACAGATCTTGCATGGTCATTGCTCCATCTCCGGTGCATCGGAATGTCGGTCGTGCCAGCGAGCTAGAATCGGGTCGAGGTCGCCGCGGGCCCGAACCCGCTCCAGTGCTGTGCGAAACCGCTCGGCCTTGTCGGCCCGGTCCCTCGGAAAGGCGACATAGCGCGGCGCCTCTTCGATCAGATGCGGCAAAAACGCCACGCGACGGGTGACGCCTTCGCGCTCCGCCAGCATCTTCAGCGTGTCGGCATCCCCGGCGATCAGGTCGTCGCGCTCGGCGATCAGCTTCCTCAGCAGCAACAACTGACTGGTCGCGGTCTGGTCCTTGCGCAAGCCGGCCGCCTGATCGAAGGCGGGCGAATAGTCATAACCCTGCACGGTCGCGACAACAAAGCGCTTCAGGTCGTTGAATTCTTTAAATTCTATGCGCGTGCCGGCGACCCCGACCAGGGCCGACCGGCCGAGGCGGATGGGGCCGACCAAAATATAGCGGGCGCTATATTCGGGGGAGGCGACGAACGGGAAGCCCAAATCGACCTTGCCCCGGTCGAGCATCTGCAGCACGCGATTCCACGGCAGGCCGCGATGCTCGGCATCGACCCCCGCCTCATGCAGCACGGTTCCAAGCAAATCGACGTCGAGGCCGACCTTGTGTCCCTTATCCAGAGAAACGAAGGGCGGAACATCGTCCTCGCTGACCATGGTCCAAGTCTCGGCCGCTGCGGAATGCGATACTGAACAGAATAGCGACAACCCAAGCGCGTAAATATACTTTCTCAACAATGCCAGCATTAGATGCTCCGGGGAGGCGGATGGTTCTTTATCGCCTCTTCGCGTTGCAGTTAGATGACAATAGTTGCATCCGCATCTATGTCTGCCCTGCTCCGTGCCCCTCTTGAATCGAAGCCATCGCCTGACTAGGCTCCGTCCGAGAGCTTCGGCGGACGAAAGAAAGAGCGCGCCCATGAGTGCCGGCACCCAGTTGCTGTTTCGCGATGACGCCTATCAGAAGAGCACGACCGCGACGGTGATCGCCGTCGAGGACAACAAGGTTCAGCTGGATCGGACGCTGTTCTATCCGACCGGCGGCGGCCAGCCGGGGGATCGCGGCACGCTGACCGGCGCGGACGGCCAGGTCTATGCCGTGATCGACACGCGCAAGGGCGACGTGCCGGACAGCATCCTGCATGTGCTGGCGGAGGGCGCCGCCGTCCCCGCGGTCGGCACGGCGCTGACCGCGGCGATCGACTGGGACTATCGCCATCGGCTGATGCGCCTGCACACCTGCCTGCACCTGTTGTGCGCGGTCGTGCCCGGCTCGGTCACCGGCGGCCAGATCTCCGACGGCAAGGCGCGGCTCGATTTCGACGTGCCCGGCGATAGCCTGGATAAGGAAGAGATCACGACCAAGCTCAATGGCCTGATCGCGGCGGGACATGCCGTGGAGACCCGCTGGATCACCGACGAGGAGCTCGCCGCCAAGCCCGAGCTGGTCCGCACCATGTCGGTCAAGCCGCCGACCGGCGCCGGGCGCATCCGGCTGCTCGACATCGTCGGCGTCGACCTGCAGCCGTGCGGCGGCACCCATATCCGCAATACGGCCGAGATCGGTCCGATCACGGTGACCAAGATCGAAAACAAGGGTCGGCAGAACCGGCGCATCAACATCGCGTTCGCCGGCTGATCCAGGAGACCCGCATGCCTTACGCCCATCCCGAAACGCTGGTTTCGACCGACTGGCTGGCCCAGCGCCTGGGCGCCCCCGACATTCGCGTCGTCGATGCCAGTTTCAAGCTGCCGGGCGTGACGCCGACCGCACGCGAGGATTACGTGGCCGGCCATATCCCGGGTGCCGCATTCTTCGACATCGACGAGATCTCCGATACCGACAGCGATCTGCCCCACATGCTGCCCTCGCCTGAGAAATTCGCGGCGCGGGTGCGCAAGATGGGCCTGGGCGACGGCAATCGCATCGTGCTCTACGGCACGAGCCTGCCCGGTGCCGCACGGGTCTGGTGGACCTTCCGCGCCTTCGGGCATCGGGACGTCGCGATCCTGGACGGCGGGTTCAAGAAATGGCAGGCCGAGGGCCGGCCGGTCGACGATTTGCCGGCACCGCCGCGCGACCGGCATTTCACCGCGCGCTTCAACAGCCTGATAGTGCGCGACAAGGCCCAGGTGCTGGCGAATATCGCCGAGCCGAAGGCCCAGCTGCTGGATGCCCGCGCCAAGGGCCGGTTCGAAGGCACGGCGCCCGAGCCACGCGCGGGCCTGCGTTCGGGCCACATCCCGGGCAGCCTGCATCTGGATCATCTGGATCTGGTCGATGCCGCGACCGGCACGCTGAAGCCGGCCGAGACGATCAAAGCGGCATTCGAAGACGCCGGCATCGATCTCGCCAGGCCGGTCGTGACCACCTGCGGCTCCGGCGTCACCGCCAGCGTGCTGGCACTGGGCCTGCATCTGATCGGCCACCGCGATGTCGCGGTCTATGACGGCTCCTGGTCGGAATGGGGTCTGCCCGGCGACCATCCGATCGAAACCGGACCGGCCCGTCGCTGAGGCCATGGCCGGCAATCCGATGAGTTTCCTGGCCCGGATCGGCCCGCGCCGCTCGCTGCCCGGGCTCTGGGGCCTATGGTTTCCGGCCCTGCTGGTGCTCTATACCGAAGCCGCGGTCCGGCTTCTGGGGTTGCCGCACGAATGGTGGCTGGTCGCGATCGCGACGGTGGCGGCCTATGGCAGTGCGCTGGCGATCCGTCGCTTCGCCAGGGGGGCGGTTTAGCTACTCCGCCGCCCCGAACACCACGCCCTTCCTTTCGACGCCGAACGCCGCCAGCACGACGATGACGATCGCGACCACGCCGGTCACCAAGGCCAGCGGGATCGCATAGTTATTGTCATACTGGGTCGCCAGCCAGACCTGGAAGGTGGCGTTGACCGCCGCGAACAGATTGCCCAGCTGATACATCAGCCCGGGAAACGTGCCGCGGACCGCGTCGGGCGACAGTTCGTTCAGGTGGGTCGGGATGATCCCCCAGGCGCCCTGCACCGCGATCTGCATCAGAAAGGCGCCGAGGCCCAGGAGGATCGGCGTCTGGGCGAAGGCCCAGAGCGGCAGCACCGGCAACGCCAGCAGCGAGGCGAAGATGATCGCCCTGCGCCGGCCGAGCTTCTCCGACCAGGCCCCGAACATCACGCCGCCGATGATGGCCCCGACATTGCCGACGATGGTCAGCAACGAGACCGTGCCGTTGTCGAAATGATGGGTCGAGCGCAGGAACTGGGGATAGAGATCCTGGGTGCCGTGACTGAAGAAATTGAACGCCGTCATCAGAAGGATGACATAGGCCGCGAGTTTCCAATGGCCGCGCATCGCCGCGAAGAAGCTGAGCTTCGTCTTGACGTGCTCGCCCTTTTTCCAGACCGGCGATTCCTCGACGAACATCCGGATATAGATGACGAGCAGCGCCGGGACGACGCCGACGATGAACATGCCGCGCCAGCCGATGACCTCGAACAGCGCCCAATTGACGACCGAGGCCAATAGGAAGCCGCAGGCATAGCCTTCCTGCAGGATGCCGGAGACGGCGCCGCGCGCGCGTTCGGGAATGCTTTCGAACGTCAGCGAGGCGCCGATGCCCCATTCGCCGCCCATGGCAATGCCGAACAGGGCGCGCAGGATCAGAAAGACCGTGACGTTCGGCGCGAAGGCGGAGGCGATTTCCAGGATCGCGAACAGCAGGATATCGGCCATCAGCACCGGCCGTCGCCCGAACTTGTCGGCCAGGCGGCCGAAGATGAAGGCGCCGATCGGGCGACAGGCGAGCGTCAGCGTGATCGCGAACGCGACCTCGGTCACCTCGACCTGGAAATCCTTGGCGATGGCGCCCAGGGTGAAGGACATCAGGAAAAAGTCGAACGCGTCGAGCGTCCAGCCGAGAAAGCTTGCGACGAAGGCGTTGCGCTGGCTCGGGGTAAGGGTCTTCAGCTCCGACAGAACCAGCATTCGCATTGTCCTCCTAAAGCTGTTCGGCTTTTCTTGGTCCTCCCAGCAAACCCCAAAAACGTGACCCAGGAAACTGCAACCGAACGTCGCACCGGGGGCAGCCGGATCTCATATCGGATGTCCCGCCGGCGATCACAGTCGAAGCCGTTCGATTATTTGTCGAAGGTCCGAAACGAAACCGCCGGCCGCGGGGTGATGCCCCGGGCCGGCGGTCGGTTCGGACGCGTGGTCGGTTTAGTGGTGCAGGATCTGGCCGAGGAAGGCGCGCGTCCGCTCGCTCTTGGGGGCGGCGAAGAACTCTTCCGGCGGCGAGGTTTCGACGACCTCGCCACGGTCCATGAACACCATGGTATCGGCGACCGTGCGCGCGAAGCCCATTTCGTGGGTGACGCAGATCATGGTCATGCCCTCATTGGCCAGGCCGACCATCACGTCCAGCACTTCCTTGACCATTTCCGGGTCGAGCGCCGAGGTCGGCTCGTCGAACAGCATGATGTTCGGCTTCATGCATAGCGAGCGGGCGATCGCGACGCGCTGCTGCTGGCCGCCGGACAATTGGCCCGGATACTTGTTGGCCTGCTCGGGAATACGGACCCGGTTCAGGTAGTACATGGCAGTCTCTTCCGCCTCTTTCTTGGGAACCTTTCGGACCCAGATCGGCGCCAGCGTCAGGTTCTCCAGCACGGTCAGATGCGGGAACAGATTGAACT
>JAQGIC010000066.1 GCA_028288725.1 Rhodospirillales bacterium | reverse complement strand
TCGATCAGTCGATTCAGTCGGTCCAGGCCGCGCTGACCGCGACCTCGGCGGTTGACGGCCTGCTGAAGCAGCTCAAGAGCGTGCTCGAAGGCGCCCGCGGTGCATCGGTCTCCTCGCGTGTTTCGGCCACGGTCCAGTTCAAGAATATCGGCAAGCAGCTGGGGCAGCTGGTCAAGGACGCGTCCTACCAGGGCCTGAACCTGCTGACGAGCACCAACGCCGCCCTGACGACGCAGTTCTCCGAGCGCACGGCGTCGACCTTCAACATCTCCGGCTTCAACTTCACCTCGACCTCGGCCGGCAACGGCAACTCGCTGTTCACCAGCGCGTCCATCGCGTTCCAGTCGAACGGCTCGCTGAACTTCTCGAACGTGGTCGCCTCGGGCGGCGCCGCGGGTGCAGGCAAGGTGCAGGGCTTCTCGCAGCTCAGCCTCGCAACCTCGGGCACCATCACCGCGTCGCAAGCGGCATCGATCTTCACGCAGAGCGACAACCGTCTCGATGCGGCGATCAGCCAGAACAACGCCTTGACCGCGGCGCTCGGTACCAGCGTCAACATCCTGCAGGCCCGCTCGAACTTCTCCGCGAACTACTCCGCGACGTTGTCGGGCGGTGGCGACAAGCTGACCCTCGCCGACTTGAACACCGAGGCGGCGAGCTCCCAGGCCCTGGCCCTGCGCCAGCAGATCGGCATCCAGTCGCTGTCGGTCACCGGTACGCAGAACTCCTCGATCCTGACGCTGCTCCGCTAACCGCGGCGTTGCTCACGGAAGGGCCCCCGTTTCGGGGGCCCTTTTTCTTTGGTGCAATGGTTCGACGCCTCCGGCGTTCCTACATTGGGTCAACGGCTCTCGCTGCCGCCGCCCTTTGCTGGAGGAAACAAGCCCATGGCGCGCCCTGCCATCCTATTCGTCGCCGTCGCCCTTTCCGTCCTTGCCGCAGGTTCGGCTGCCGCCCAGTCGAGCGCACCATTGCAAACCCCGCTCCCCGGTACGGGGCCGGTCACCGACCCGGCCGAGATCCGCTATTGCCTATGCGCGCATGAAAGCGTGACGACCCTCGGCGCCGAGGTCGACGCCGAAACCCAGCATCACCAGGCCCTGCAGGATCGGCTGGCGGCGCTCGACAAGCAGCTGGTCGACAGCCGGGGCAACGTCGACGTGAACCAGAACGAGCAGGTCGACGCCTATCGCCGGCTGGTCGAGGCCCGCGAGAGGACCATGGCGGAATTCACCTATGATCTGACGCCGCGCCTGCAGAAGCTGGTCGCGCGCTACAATGCGCAGTCGCAGGCCTACAATGCCGCCTGCACCACACGCAGTCTGGATGCGACCACGCTCGAGACGGTCAAGGCCGCTCTGGTCTGCCCGGCCGAGCCGGCCAACTAGCCTTCTGGGCATCCAATCGATTGGAAGACTATGTCTTCCAATTGTTGGGCCGGTCGAGCGGATAGATCGGCCGGCGCAGGCGGGTGAAATTCAGCAGTTCATTGTCGGACGTGGTGACGCCATCGCCGTCGCACGTGATGGTCGCGGTGCCGATCGGGGCGAAGCCGGCCCGATAGTGGATGCGCGATTTCAGCACCAGATAGCGCTTGGCCCGCGGATCGATGCCGACCGAGGTAAAGACGCCCAGGTCCCACGGTTCGTGGTGGCGTGAGACCACCACGATCTCGACCGACCCGATCTGCAGGACGGCGGTCTTGCCCATCATCACGGTCACGCCGGTATACATCGGTCCGCGACAGACCCATTCGCCGTCCGACACCAGCTTGACCTTGCCGGTGACGGTGAGCGGGGCGGCGGCGAGGCCGATCGACGGCATGTCGGTCTTGCCGCCCAGCGATAGGGTGACGATGCTGCCGACGCCGGCCCGGGCCATCTCATCGACCGCCGCCGGGTCCCAGACCGCGGCGACGGCGACATCGGGCAGATCCTGCCGCAGCACTTCCGCGATCACGGTCATGACGTCCTGGGTGCCGCCGGAGCCGCAATTGTCGGCATGGTCGAGCAACAGCACCGGGCCACCATCGATCTTGCGGGCGCGGCCGATCGCATCCGCGAGCGGTTCGTGCCGATAGACGAAATCCTCTTTCCGCGCCCAGGCCTTATCCAGCAGCCGATCGCGCGTTTCGGCGGCCGCGTCGGGCTCGTCGTCGGCGATGACGATCGCCGACAGGCCGGCATCGGGCATGTCGGCCAGAGGAAAGCCGCCGAACACCGTCGCCGCCAGGATGGGACCCCGTTCGGCCGCGCGGGCGGCCTCGACCAGGCCCTTCATCGGTTCGTCGTCGGTGCCCATGCGCAGGGTCTGGGCCAGGATCGGCCGGTTGCCCCAGGCCATGACCGGCCTCACCTTGCCGGCGAGCGCGTCGAGCAGGATGCGTCCGACCTGGCGGCCGACGATATGCATGTCGATATGGGGATAGGTCTTGTAACCGATGAGGGCCGTACAATTATCGACCATGCGCCGGGTCAGGTTGGCGTGCAGGTCGCAGGTGACGGCGATCGGCAGGCCCGGCGCCAGCGCCCTTATCCGTTCCAACAGCGTGCCTTCGCCGTCAGGCGTTTCCTCGGCGACCATGGCGCCGTGCAGGTCGAGCATCGCCGCGTCGATGCCGCCTTTGGCGACCGCCTCGAGAATCGGGTCGGTCAGGCGCTTGTAGGCATCGGCCGACACGATGCCGCTCGGCATGGCCTCGGCCGCCATCGGGCTGACGATCTCGGCACCCGCCGCCTCGGCAAGGTCGATGTAGGAGCCGATCGGCATGGCGGTGCCGCGATAGGCGCTGACCACCTCGGCCCCCTGAAACGCGCCCCAGTCGACGAACCGCTGCCAAGGCGTGGCGATCGGCGAGAAGCTGTTGGTCTCATGCTTCATCATGGCGATGAGCAGGCGCATCAGTGTTCTCCGTAAAGCTCGTCGGGCGATTTCTCGACTTCGGCGATGACGTGCCAATCGCCGTCCCGCGCCGCCCGGAAAAAGCAGGAGCGTCGTCCCGTGTGGCAGGCCACGCCGGTCTGATCGACCAGCGCCAGCATGGTATCGCCGTCGCAATCGAGCCGCAGCTCGATCAGGCGCTGGACCTGGCCCGACGTCTCGCCCTTGCGCCACAAGGCCTGACGCGAGCGCGACCAATAGCAGACCCGGCCCGTCGCTAGCGTCTCCGCGACGGCGTCCCGATTCATCCAGGCGACCATCAGGATCTCGTTCGTGTCATATTGTTGCGCTATGACGGGCACCAGGCCGGCAGCGTCGAAAGCAATCTCGTCGAACAGGGCCGGGGCGGTAACGGGCGGTGTCATGCCGCTGAAATCCTCTGATTCGATGAAGGCGACAGTTGAGCGTCGCATCGATGCAAACGCAAGGAATACCCTTGTTGTCGGCGCCATGCGGCAGGCGCTTGTGTTCGCCGCCTGCTTTCGCTAGCTTCCGCAGGCGCTTCGTCGGCGCAACAATAGAACAACAAAACAGTTTGGACGTCGATTTTCGGGGGAGGGCGCCAGCGGCGTGAGCGACTACATCCTAGAGACCCAAGGGCTGACGAAAGACTTTCTTGGATTCACGGCCGTCAAGGGCGTGAACCTTCAGGTCGCTCGCGGCACGATCCATGCGTTGATCGGTCCCAACGGCGCCGGAAAGACGACGGTCTTCAATCTCCTGACGAAATTCCTGCGGCCGACCAAGGGCAGCATCACCTTCAAGGGTGAGGATGTCACCTGGGTCAAGCCGGCCGACGTCGCGCGTCGCGGCATGATCCGGTCGTTCCAGATTTCGGCGGTGTTCCCGAATTTGAGCGTGCGCGAGAATGTCCGCGTGGCGCTGCAGCGGCCGCTCGGCAATTCCTTTCACTTCTGGCGCAGCCAGTCGGTGCTCGACAAGCTCAACGAGCGGGCCGAAGAACTGGTCTGTGCCGTGGGCCTGCAGGATTTCATCAAGCATGACGCGGGCGAGCTGGCCTATGGCCGCAAGCGCGCGCTGGAGATCGCGACGACCCTGGCGCTCGATCCCGAGATGCTGTTGCTCGACGAGCCGATGGCCGGGCTCGGCACCGAGGATATCGGGCGCATCGCGGCCCTGATCAAAAGCGTGGCGAAAAATCGTACCGTGCTGATGGTCGAACATAATCTGTCGGTCGTCGCCGACCTGTCGGACCGCATCACGGTGCTGGCGCGCGGCGAGATCCTGGCCGAGGGCGTCTATGCCGAGGTTTCGGCGAATCCCGCCGTCATCGAAGCCTATGTGGGGACGGGGCATGCCTGACGCATCGGCCGCAACGACAACGTTGCTCACGGTCGCCGACCTCCATGGCTGGTACGGCGAATCGCATATCCTCCATGGCATGAATTTCGAGATCCGCCAGGGCGAGGTCGTGACCCTGCTCGGCCGCAACGGCGCCGGCAAGACCACGACGCTGCGCGGGATCATGGGCATGCTGGGCCGCGCCCAGGGATCGATCCAGTTCGAAGGCCACGAGATGCGCGGGCTGGCCTCCAACAAGATCGCCAAGCACGGCATCGCCTATTGCCCGGAAGAGCGCGGCATTTTCGCCAGCCTGTCGGTCGAGGAAAACCTGACGCTGCCGCCGATCGTCCGGCCCGGCGGCATGACGGTGCCGGAAATCTACGAAATCTTTCCGAATCTGCTGGAACGCCGCAAGAGCCCCGGGACCAAGCTCTCGGGCGGCGAGCAGCAGATGCTGGCGATCGGGCGGATTCTGCGCACCGGCGCCAGCCTGCTGCTGTTCGACGAGCCGAGCGAAGGCTTGGCTCCCGTCATCGTCCAGCGCATCGGCGAGGTCATCCGGGCGCTCAAGGCCAAGGGGTTCACCATCCTGCTGGTCGAACAGAATTTCCGCTTCGCCTCGACCGTGGCAGACCGGCACTACGTGGTCGAGCACGGCACCGTCATCGATATGATCAAGAACAGCGAAATCGGTGCGAACGCGGACAAGCTGCACACATATCTGGGCGTCTGACCGGCGACCGCGGGGTTGCCGGAAAACAGAAAACAGCTCGTTTAGGGGGAGAGACTGGCATGCGTCTTCACGGAATTTCGGCACTGCTCGCGGCGACGGCGCTCGCGTCGGGCTTCGCCATGTCGGCCTCGGCCGAGACCATCAAGCTGGGCGTGCTGAACGACCAGTCGGGCGTCTACACCGATCTGTCGGGCCCCGGCGGCGTCGATGCGGTCCGCATGGCGGTCGAGGATGCCGGCGGCGCCATCAACGGCAACAAGATCGAGATCGTCTCGGCCGACCATCAGAACAAGCCGGACGTCGGCACGTCGGTTGCCCGCCAATGGTATGATCAGGACCATGTCGACGCGATCTTCGACATACCGAATTCCGGCGTGGCGCTCGCCGTCCAGGAAGTGGCGCGCGAGAAGCACAAGATCGTCATCTTCTCCGGCCCTGCCTCCTCCGACCTGACCGGCGCCAAATGTTCTCCGGTGGGCATCCAATGGACCTATGACACCTATGGTCTCGCCAAGGGCACCGGTGCCGCGGTCACCAAGGCCGGCGGCGACACCTGGTTCTTCCTGACGGCCGACTATGCGTTCGGCCAGGCGCTCGAGCGCGACACGGCCGCGGTCGTGACCGCGAACGGCGGCAAGGTGCTGGGCGAGGTGCGCACGCCGCTGGCCTCGCCGGACTTCTCGTCCTTCCTGCTGCAGGCTCAGGCCTCCAAGGCCAAGATCATCGGCCTCGCCAATGCCGGCGGCGACACCGTGACCTCGATCAAGCAGGCGGCCGAGTTCGGCATCACCTCGGGCGGCCAGAAGCTCGCCGGCCTCCTGGTGTTCCTGTCCGACATCAACTCGATCGGGCTCAAGACTGCCCAGGGGCTGGAGCTGACCGAATCCTTCTATTGGGATCTGAACGACGAGACGCGCGCCTTCTCCAAGCGCTTCTTCGAGCGGAACAAGAAGGAGCCGACGATGGTGCAGGCCGGCCTCTATGGCGCGGCAAAGCATTATCTGGAGGCGGTCAAGACTTCGGGTTCGACCGATGCCGACAAGGTGATGGCCGCGATGCGGGCCAATCCGGTCAATGATTTCATGACCAAGAACGGCAAAGTGCGCGAGGACGGCAAGGTCGTGCGCGACATGTACCTGTTCGAGGTCAAGAAGCCCGAGGAATCCAAGGGTCCCTGGGACTATTACAAGCTGATCCGCCAGATCCCGGCGGCCGAGGTCACGCGCCCGATCGAAGAAAGCGCGTGCTCCCTGGTGAAGAAGGGCTGACCAAACGGCGCGGTCCCGGGGCTTTGCCGGGACCGCGCATCCGTTTCTGACCGTCGAGGTAGGACGCTCGCTCCATGTACGTGATTCCATTGCTTGGCATTCCGCCGCAGGTGCTGTTCGGCCAGCTGTTGCTGGGCCTGATCAACGGCGCCTTTTACGCCATGCTCAGCCTTGGCCTCGCGGTCATTTTCGGCCTGCTCAACATCATCAACTTCGCCCATGGCGCGCTCTACATGATGGGCGCGTTCTGCGCCTATTTCCTGCTCAACGTGCTGGGGATCGGCTATTGGCCGGCGCTGATCGTGGCGCCCATCATGGTCGGCATTTTCGGCATGATCCTCGAACGCACCATGCTGCAATGGTTGTCCGGCCTCGACCATCTCTACGGGTTGCTGCTGACGTTCGGGATTGCGCTGATCGTGCAGGGCGTATTCCAGAATTATTTCGGCTCGTCGGGATTGCCCTATGCGATTCCCGACGAACTGAAAGGCGGCATGAATCTCGGCTTCATGTTCCTGCCGATCTATCGCGGCTGGGTGGTGGTGTTCTCGCTCATAGTTTGCCTGCTGACCTGGTTCCTGATCGAGCGGACCCGGCTCGGCGCCAATCTGCGCGCCGCGACCGAAAATCCGACGCTGGTGCGCGCCTTCGGCATCAACGTGCCCCGGATGATCACGCTGACCTACGGCCTCGGCGTCGGCTTGGCGGCGCTTGCCGGCGTGTTGTCAGCGCCGATCAATCAGGTCCGGCCCCTGATGGGCGCCGACCTGATCATCGTGGTGTTCGCGGTGGTGGTGATCGGCGGCATGGGCTCGATCATGGGTTCGATCATCACCGGCTTTGCGCTGGGCATCATCGAAGGCTTGACGAAGTATTTTTATCCCGAGGCCTCCAACACCGTCGTGTTCGTGCTGATGGTGCTGGTCTTGCTGGTCAAGCCATCGGGATTGACGGGACGGGCGACCTGACATGACAGTTTTGACCGACGACATCCTTCCGACCAGCGGTCGCGCCGTTCGCGACGAGATGATCGCCTTTGCCGTGATGGCGGGGCTGCTGCTGATCGTGCCATTGACCGGTGTCTATCCGTTCTTCGTCATGCAGGCGTTGTGCTTTGCGCTGCTGGCTTGCGCGTTCAATCTGCTGATCGGCTATGGCGGGCTGTTGTCGTTCGGGCATGCGATGTTTCTGGGCACCGCCGGCTACGTCACCGCGCATGCGCTGAAGGTGTGGGGTGTTTCGCCGGAACTCGGAATTCTGTTGGGAACGGCCGGCGCCGCGGCGCTCGGCGTCATCACCGGTCTCGTCGCAATCCGGCGGCAGGGCATCTATTTCGCGATGATCACGCTGGCGCTGTCGCAGCTGTTGTATTTCATCTATTTGCAGACGCCGTTCACCCATGGCGAAGACGGCATCCAGGGCATCCCGCAAGGCTACCTGTTCGGAATCTTCAATCTGGCCCGGCCGACCACGCTCTATTACGTCATTCTGGCCGGCTTTTTGTTCGGCTTCCTGCTGATCTATCGCACCATCAATTCGCCGTTCGGCGAGGTGCTGAAGGCGATCCGCGAAAACGAACCCCGCGCGATCTCGCTCGGCTACAAGACCGACCAGTACAAACTGCTGGCCTACATCCTGTCGGCAACGCTGGCGGGTTTTGCCGGCTCGCTGAAAGTGTTCGTCGCGCAGAACGCCTCGTTGACCGACGTGCATTGGTCGATGTCCGGCGAAATCGTGCTGATGACGCTGGTCGGCGGACTCGGCACCATCTTCGGGCCGGTGGTCGGTGCCTTCGTGATCATCGCCATGCAGCAATATCTGGCCGGATTCGGGCAGTGGGTGACGGTGATCCAGGGCGTGATCTTCGTCACTTGCGTGCTGACGTTCCGCCGCGGTGTGATTGGCGAAATCGCGCATTATTTCCGCAGATCTCTTTGAGAGATATCATTTCCGGAACTCTCTCAAGCGCTTACAAAGCGGTGGATGACGCTGCCGGAGCACCAAGGCCATTGTCCGATCCGGCGGGAAATGGTTTATGACGGTTCCGTGACAGGGCGCCGTTCGGCGCGTTTTCCATCAAATTGGACACAATCATGCTGCGCTGGTTTCGGGCCTTTCTGCCGAGGGAGGAGCGGTTTTTCGACCTGTTCGCCCGCCATTCCGTGACGGTGGTGAAGGGGGCGGAAGCCTTGCAGGACATGTTGCGCGGCGGCGACGAAACGCCGGTCTATTGTCAGCGCGTCAACCAGTTCGAAAACGAGGCTGATGGCATCACCCGCGAGGTGCTGACCGCGGTGCGCCGCACCTTCATCACGCCGTTCGACCGTGTGGACATCAAGAACCTCATCACCTCGATGGAC
>JAQGIC010000061.1 GCA_028288725.1 Rhodospirillales bacterium | reverse complement strand
ATTTCGACAAGTCGATCATCGACTATCTGGCGGACGAGTTCAAAAAGGAGCAGGGCATCGACCTGCGCTCCGACAAGCTCGCCCTGCAGCGCCTGAAGGAAGCCGCCGAAAAGGCCAAGATCGAGCTCTCCTCGACCTTGCAATCCGACGTCAATCTGCCGTTCATCACGGCTGACGCGTCGGGCCCGAAGCACCTCAACGTCAAGCTCGGCCGCGCCAAGCTGGAAAGCCTGGTCGACGATCTGGTGCAGCGCACGATCGAGCCCTGCAAGGCGGCACTGCGTGATGCCGGCGAGAAGGGTTCGACCATCGACGAGGTCATTCTGGTCGGCGGCCAGACCCGCATGCCGAAGGTGCAGGAGGTGGTGAAGAACTTCTTCGGCAAGGAGCCCCACAAGGGCGTGAACCCGGACGAGGTTGTGGCGATCGGCGCCGCGATCCAGGCCGGCGTGCTGCAGGGCGAGGTCAAGGACGTCCTGCTGCTTGACGTGACGCCGCTGTCGCTCGGCATCGAGACGCTGGGCGGCGTGATGACGAAGCTCATCGATCGCAACACGACGATCCCGACCAAGAAGAGCCAGACCTTCTCGACCGCGGAGGACAGCCAAACCGCGGTCACCATCCGCGTGTTCCAGGGCGAGCGCGAGATGGCGGCCGACAACAAGATCCTCGGCCAGTTCGATCTCGTGGGCATCCCGCCGGCCCCGCGCGGCATGCCGCAGATCGAGGTGACGTTCGACATCGACGCGAACGGCATCGTCCAGGTTTCGGCCAAGGACAAGGGCACCGGCAAGGAACAGCAGATCCGCATCCAGGCGTCGGGCGGCCTATCCGAGAGAGATATCGAACGTATGGTGCGCGAGGCCGAGGAGCATGCGGACGAGGACAAGAAGCGGCGCGAACTCATCGAGGTGCGCAATGAGGCCGATGCGGCGATCTATGCGGCGGAGAAGCAGATCCAAGAGGAAGGCAGCAAGCTTGGCGATGCCGATCGCAAACCCGTTGAAGATGCGATTGCCGCCTTGCGCCAAACCGTCTCCGGCGAGGATGTCGGGCAGATCCGGCAGCGCACGGATGCCCTCATGCAGGCGGTAATACGGTTCGCCGAGGCGCTCCAGCGCGCCGTGGGAGCGGGGCACGCGGAGGACGAGGCCGGGGCGGCTGGCCACTCGTCGGCGGCCGGCGGCGAGGACGTCGTCGATGCGCAGTTCGAGGAGGTCGACGAAGAGCAGAAGCGGCGTCGAGGCCGATAGAGTGCTTGCGGCGCCAGCGTTCCGGCCACGTCCGGCCAAGCGAAAGGGACGCCCTCATGAGTGATGCCCGTTCCCAGGTTCGCCTCTTCGGAAGGCGGGGTTCCGCCTCGGCTTACGCCATCCGCGACTTTCTCTACCGCTGCGGCGTGCCTTTCCAATGGACGGAACTCGTCACAGACGAGCAGGCACGCACCGAGGCGCAGGTCGACGGTCTGGCCGACCCAGCGGCTGCCGATCTGCCTTTTTCCGGACGGCACCCGCCTCCAGCACCCGACTGTCCGGCAAATCACCGAGAAGCTTGGCTGGTTCAGCAACCCCTCGCGCTCGGAATATGATCTCAGCATCTACGGCGCCGGGCCGGCCGGACTCAGCGCGGCCGTCTACGCGGCCTCGGAAGGCCTGAAGACCGTGGTCATCGAGCGCGCGGCGGTGGGCGGCCAGGCCGGCACCAGTCCCAAGATCGAAAACTATCTGGGCTTCCCCGACGGGATCGGCGGGGCGGAACTCGCCGAGCGGGCCCGTGAACAGGCTGTCCGGTTCGGTGCCGAAATCCTGCTGCACCGCGAGGGCGTGCGGGGCGAGTTCCCACCGGGTCGGCGGATCGGCTGGCTGGCCGACGGGACCAAAATCGTCGCGCGGGCATGCGTGTGCGCGACGGGCGTGGACTATAACCGGCTGAATCTACCGAACGAGGAACGCCTGCTGGGCGCCGGCGTCTTTTACGGCGCGGGCGCCAGCGAGGCGTCGCTATGCGAAAACGCGCATCTTTTCATCGTCGGCGGCGGCAATTCATCCGGCCAGGCCGCGCTGTTTTTTGCCCGTTATGCCGCCAAAGTGACGCTCGTCGTCCGAGGCGACAGCCTGAAGAGCACGCTTTCCGCCTACCTCGTCGATCGTCTTCAAGCCGAGCCCAAGATCGAGGTGCTGTATCGCACCGAGATTACGGCTCTGCACGGCGATCGGGTGCTGAGCGCGATCACGCTCAGGAACACCCGAACCGGCAAGGAGTGGGTGGCGCAGACAGGCTGGCTTTTCCTGTGCCTCGGCGGCGTGCCGCATACGGAGTGGGCCATCGACGTCGGCGTCAGTCGCGATGAACAGGGCTATCTCGTCACGGGTCCCGACCTGCTGACGGCTGGCCGGCGTCCGGACGGGTGGCCGCTCGATCGGGACCCATACCATATGGAGACCAACATCCCGGGCGTGTTCGCTGCCGGTGACGTGCGGCACGGCTCGGTCAAGCGCTGCGCTTCGGCGGTGGGCGAAGGGGCGATGGCGGTGACCTCCGTTCATCGCTATCTGAGTAAAGGTTGATCCGCATCCGTCTTCCCCCTGTTTCGTCGACGCTAGCTCTGGTCTGACCGGCCCACATCCATCGCTCGCCGCGTCCCCACTGTCCTCCTCCTGCCCGTCAGGCATGAATACCGTCGCGTCCAAGATACCGTTGCCACTTGCGCTGGACGGCTTCGGGGGCGACAAGCTGTTCGTGATCGTCGATCGCTTGCAGCGCACGATCACGCGGTTTTGGAGAAATCGGTAGGGCGTCAAGCTCTCCGAGTTAAACGGGCCAGTTCGGGAAGTATCGGCCTTCCGCGACGGCAGACCGGGGCGTTGCCATGCCAGAGCTTCCAGCGCTCCCCGCCGACACGCAGGAATTGCGAGACTGCGTTCGCGATCTGGCTGCGCTCTCGGAACTCTCGGTCGTTTGGAAAGACCACGATGCCTATCAGATCGCCGACAGCATCGTTACGGTGATGGCGTCCATGCTCGATGCGGAATTCGTGTTCGGCTCGCTGCCCGGCGGCCGCGGCGAGCCGATGATCGAGATCTTGCGCATGCGCGGCGGCGGGACGATCGATCCGACGGACGTCATTCGCACGATCCCTTCGTGGCTGCCCAGCAGGTCGGTCGAGCGGACGGCGGAGATACCTGACCCGATGGGCGAGGGAACGATCCGCATCGCCTCCATTCCGATCGGCTTCGGAAACGATGCGATCCTCGTCGCCGCGTCCGGCCGGCCCGATTTCCCGACGGCGGCCCAGCGGATTCTGTTGGGGGCCGGCACCAATCAAGCGGCGATTGCAATGCATCAGTGGCGCGCGGAGGCGGACGAGCGGCGCTTCGCCGTGCTGATCGAGCGCTCTTCCGACTTCGTCGGCGTCGCCAGCCTCGAGGGCATGCCGATCTATGTCAATCCGGCGGGCCTCAAGCTCGTCGGGCTGAACGGACTGGAGGCCGCCTGTCAGGCGCACCTGCTCGACTACGTCCTGCCGCAGGAGCGCCCGCATGTACGCAAGGCTTGGTCGAGCGTCATGCGGGCCGGGCGCTGGGTCGGAGAAATCCGCTTCCGTCACTTCCAAACCGGTGCCGCGATTCCCTTCCTCGTCGACTGGTTCCGGATCGACGATCCGCGGACCGGCAAGCCGATCAACATCGCGACCGTCAGCCGGGATCTCACGGCACAGAAGCGCTCGGAAGCGGAGTTGCACAGCCTCAACGAAACGCTGGAGCAAAGGGTAGCCGAGCGGACTGCCGAGCTGACCGAGGCGAACCAGCAGCTCGTGACGCAGATCACCGAGCGCGCCCGGACGGATGCCCGCCTGGAAGAGCTGCAGCTGGAGCTGTTCCATTCGACGCGGCTAAGTGCCGCCGGACAGATGGCGGCCGCGCTGGCGCATGAGTTGAACCAGCCGTTGACGGCTGCCACGAACTTCGTCGCTGCCGCGCAGCGGTTTCTCGCCAGGCGGGACCCCGAGATGAGCGAGGTCATCCGGGAGGTGATGGACGAGGCGGCCGAGCAGGTACTGCGGGCGGGGGATATCATCCGGCGGCTGCGCGACTTCGTGAGCCGAGGCGAGGCCGAGAAACAGGCGGAGAGCGTCACCAGCATGGTGGAGGAGGCGAGCGCCCTTGCCATGACCGGTGCCGAGGCGCTTGGGATCACGCTGAATTTCCGTTTCGACCCGAATGTCTCGGAGGCCTTCGCCGATCGCATTCAGATCCAGCAGGTTCTGACTAACCTCATGCGCAACGCGCTCGAAGCGATGGTCGGGAGCAAGCGTCGCGAACTGCTGGTCGTGACGAGACGGCTCGACGAGGAAACCGTGGAGATTGTCGTGGCCGACAGCGGTCCCGGGCTTTCCAAGGATGTCGCCAAGAATTTGTTCGAACCATTCATCTCGACGAAGCGGAACGGCATGGGGCTCGGTCTCTCGATCTGCCGCTTGATCGTCGAGGCCCATGGCGGAAAGTTGAGGAGCGAGGCGAGCAAGGGCGGCGGTGCCACCTTCCGCTTCACGCTTCCGGCCATGGCGGGAGGCGACGATAACAATGTCAAATGAGCGCATGGTCCATGTGGTGGACGATGATGCCGCGGTCCGCCGATCGCTCGGGCGGCTGCTGCAGGCGGCCGGATATCGGCCGGTCCTGTACGAGACACCCCGCGCGGTGCTCGATGCGGCGCCGGGACTGGCGAGCGGCTGCTTGCTCATCGACGTCGGGATGCCGGGCATGGACGGGCTTGAACTCCAGGCCCACCTCAACCGCTTGGGCTGCCGCCTGCCGGTAATCGTGATGACGGGGTTGGGCGATGTGCAGACCGCGGTTCAGGCGATGAAGGGCGGAGCCGTCGATTTCATCGAGAAGCCCTTCACCGAAAAGCGTCTAATGGACGCGGTCGAGGCAGCGTCGACGGGCGGCGATAGGCAGGCGGGCCGGGACATCGATCGCCAAGTCGTGGAGGCGGCCCGACGCCTTGCGGCACTCAGCCGGCGCGAGCGCGAGGTTCTCAATGGACTTCTTGCCGGCCGCCCGAACAAGACGATCGCCTCCGACCTCGGCATCAGCGTCCGTACGGTGGAAGTGCACCGAGCCCGCATGCATAGGCGGCTCGGAACTCGCACCGTCGCGGAAGCGCTCCAACTCGCTGTCATTGCGTCGCTTATGCCGGAGGGCCCACACTCCGACGACACCGCCGGCGGCCGTCATATGGATATCTAATATCCGCCTAATCCTCGTCGTCGAGCGCCGCGCGGTCGACGATCCTGATCTGGCGCGTGCCGGCAAGAGCAATCGCACCGCGCTGCTTGAGCTCCGTCAGGGAGCGGCTGACGGTCTCGACCGAAATGGCGAGGTGGTCGGCAATGTCATAGCGGGATATCGGCAGGGCCATCCTGTTCTTGTCGGTTTCGCTCTTGGAGCAGCGTTCCGCCATCTTCAGAAGAAAGCAGCCGATCTTCTTAGTTGCGGTGGTTCGACCGAGGATCAGGATCTGCTCTTCCAGGCGCCACGTGATCGCGGCCGTCATGTCGCGGATTTCATGCGCGACGTCGGGGTCGAACGCCGCCAGCCGCTCGGCCCGCTCGCGCGAGTAGCAAGCCACGACGGTGCCTTCGACCACGGCTTCGACCGAGCAGTGCTGATCCACGGGAGGCATGCTGTCGAAAAAGAAGTCGCCCGGTAGCAACAGATCGACGATTTGCCGCCGCCCGCCTGCCCGGACCGCGCAGCGTCCGACTACGCCGATCACGACCCGGTACCAGCTTTCGGCCGGACTTCGCGGGCTGCGAATCTCCTGGCCGCGCCGGTAGCGCGTGACGGCGGCGAGAGCCTCCAGGGTACTGCCGGAGTTCCCCGGCGACGGCGGGGTGTATCTGCGAAGGTTGTCATCAGCCAGAATGGAAGCCTTGTGGCCCCTCATCACACTCCTCCTTGTGCTTGGCGGGATCGGTCCGCCCTGTGACGCCGTTCGAGCGAGGATACGGCGGGGAGGTCGCGGACACTATTCGGGGATTTCCCTTAAGTAAAATACCTTAAGAACCGACGCGAGCGATCTTCACGAAGCATGAACTTTGGATTGAACTTCCGGGCTCTTTTGAGATTCGCATGCCGGAAAGGAAGTTGATGCCCGTCAAGGCGGCGATCGCCGCCGCTCGACATAATCATGCCGAATTGCGGGCGAGCATCCCGTCTCGCACGGCGATCAAGAGATCGGGAAGACGCGGTGACAGGAGGATCTACATGATGAACACGGATGAAATCCGTAGCAGCCCGTTCCTCGAGTCCGGCCCGATGAGTGCTCTGCTGGCGCATAACTGGTGGGCAATCGCGCTCCGCGGCGTCAGCGGCATCATCTTCGGCCTGCTGGCGCTTCTCCTACCCGGCATCACGATCGACGCCCTTATCCTTCTGTACGCCGTCTACATGTTGGCGGACGGGATTCTCGCCATCGTTACCGGCATGCGCGCGGCCGCGCGCCACGAGCGCTGGGGTGCGCTGATCTTCGAGGGCATCATCGATCTGATATGCGGCGCGATTGCCATCTTCTGGCCCATCGCCACGCTGCTCGCCTTCGTCTATCTCAGCGGCGGCTGGGCGATCGTCTCGGGCGCATTCATGCTGGCCGCGGTCTTCCATCTGCGCCAGACCCACGGCAAATGGCTGCTCGCCCTGAGCGGCGTGATATCGGCGGCCTGGGGCGCCCTCCTGTTCGCGGCCCCGCTGCCCGGCGCGGTGGTCATGACCTGGTGGTTCGGCGCCTATGCCCTGGTCTTCGGCGTCACCCTGCTGGTGTTGGCTTTCCGGCTCCGGCGGCACCGGGATGAGCCGACCGGCGCGCTGTTGCACGGCATCTGACGGCGGCGTCCATGACAAAGGAACGCGAGCGGGGCGAGGAGACCGAGAACCCACCCGGAAACGCGCCGCCCGGGACGCCGTCCGGTTCCGAGAGGGTCATCGAGGAGACCTCGATCGAATCCTTCCCGGCGAGCGACCCCCCGGCCTGGACGCCGGTGCTCGGTACGGGGGCGGCGGCCAGCGGGCTCGAGGCGGAAGTGCTGGATCTCAAGGACCGGCTGTTGCGCGCGTTGGCCGAGCAGGAGAATATCCGGCGCCGGGCCGCCCGCGAACGCGAGGAAGCCGTCCGGTTCGCCGCGTCGAAACTGGTCACTGATCTGCTGCCGACGGCGGACAATCTGCGCCGTGCGATCGAGAGCGTTGCGCCGGAGCGGGCGGGGGCGGATGAGATGATGGGGAATCTCCTCGCCGGCGTCGAAGTAACGGAGCGTGCCTTGCTCAATGCGTTCGAACGACACGACATCCACCGCATCGAGCCCGAGCCGGGCGAAGCGTTCGATCCGCACCGCCATCAGGCGATGCTGGAGGTCTTGGACAGCGGCCTGCCGGACGGCAGCGTCGCCCAAGTCCTGCAGCTGGGCTATCTGCATCACGATCGGCTACTCCGTCCTGCCCTCGTCGGCGTTGCAAGGAACGGCGATGGCGGAATGCGCCCGGCAACTTGATGCCCGTCAAGGCGCCCGTCGCGTACTTCCAAAAAAATGGAGCCGACGCACCAGACAGTCCCGCGCCCCGTCCCGAACGATACCGAGAGGTTGCCATGAAATCCGATAGCGTTACCGTGCCCGTCCGAAATCGGAGGCCGATCCGCCACAGGGCGCCAATCGTTGCGCTGGCGACGGCGATGCTGCTCGTCGGCAGCGTGCACCCGGCACTTCCCCAGGCCGTCAATCTCGTCGTCGTCGACGTCGCGTCCGTTGCGGCGGGCTATCGCGCTAGCAAGCTGATCGGCAAGGCCGTCGTAAACGACAAGAACGAAAAGATCGGCTCGCTCGACGATCTCGTCGTCGGCCAGGAGCACGTCCTCTTCGCGATCCTGCAGGTCGGCGGCTTCCTGGGCGTCGGCGGGCATCTGGTGGCTACCCCCTACACCAGCCTGACCCTGGAGGATGCCGGCAGCAAGATCGTGCTGCCCGGTGCCTCGAAGGACGCGCTCAAGAAATTGCCCGAATTCAAATATGGGGCTTGAGCGAAATACCGCCGGCTTCGCCGCCGGTCGCGGCGATGAGGCCGGAGCGAGCCTGCATCAGGAGATCCTGGCCCGGCCGCCCCGATGCCGGGCCGCTCGCGCCCAGCCCGGAGGCGGAGGCATATATGATGTCGGGCTTCCGGGC
>JAQGIC010000010.1 GCA_028288725.1 Rhodospirillales bacterium | reverse complement strand
CTTCATTTGCGCGCGCCGGTGAGAATGGATGCCGACCAAGGCCGGGAACTTGCAGAATCGGCCTCGGTCGGCTTGTCGGCGAGCGACCCGACGTTTCGTCAGTCGGAGCGCCGCGCCGAGTAGCCGTTCCAAACCCATTCGAGCGCTTCGGGCAAGGTTTGGGCGACGGTCGGCCCATCGACGTGCTTGGCGTTGCGGGAGAAGACGAACTGATAATGATAATCCTTGGCGGCCAAAGCCTTTGCCATGTGCTCGTTCGCCAATACCCAGTCGTGCATGCCGTCCGCCAGCGAGAGATCAGGATAGAAAAGGTCCTGGTCACCTACCTCGAACCAGAACCGGATGGGCTTCGGTGGGCTATTGGGAACGAGCGGCGAGCCGGCGGGCACGTCGGATGCCGTCACGTTGCCGCCGTTCACGTTGAGGTTGGGTCCCGCCGGACCGGCCCATGCGTCGTGATATTCCCACGCGCCGCCGGGCAACGCTGTGTTATGAGGCCATTGCTGATTTACCAGGGTTGGCGAATAAGCGAGCACCCGATGGTAGAGTTCGGGATGGAACCAGGCCATCGTGAACGCCGCGGTGCCGCTCGAGCTGATGCCCATGGTCGCCCGGCCATCCGGGTCCCTGGTGAGCCTCACGCCGAGACGCTGCTCGATGAGCGGCAGCACTTCTCGCTCCACCCACGCCGCGTAGTCTCCCGAAACCGTGTCGTACTCACGTCCGCGTTCGCTCCCCTGAGCGTCTTGCCCGCCCGCATCGATACCGATGGCGATCATTGGCGGGACCCGGTGCTTGACGATGAGGTTGTCGAGGACGGTGAACAGTTGCGCCGGGCCGCCGTCGCCAGCGACGATGAATGGCGCTTCGGTACCGCGAACATATTCCGCGGGAACATAGACCTTGATCGTGCGCGTCCAAGTCCCTGGATGGCTCGCGGTGATGATCACGTTGGACGGATCGCCCGGGTAAGTCGGCGCGGTATAGACGGCGGCATCGGAACAGTTTTGCGGATCGTCGCGAATCATGCCGGGGTTGTAGATCACGCTGCCGTTCGAAGAAATCATGAACGAATACACGGATCCTTTCGGGACATGAGCCTGAACGATGGTTTCGGGCGCGGCCGCGTGTGTGGGCCCGATGATGAAGTTGCCCTCGGCGTGTGTCGAGGGTAACTGACCGTCGGGAAGTTGAGTGGCCGTTGGATATTTCGGATTCAAGGGATTGCGGGTGGGCGGCATGGTGCTCAAATTCAGGCCCGCGGTGTCTATGAAGAATGGGGCGGACGGATCTGAAGTATTCGCGCCGGGAGGGACTGTCGCATTCGCCGTTGGGCAGGCTGTTTGAGCCACGGCGGCGGACGCCACAAGCGCGCTTGAAAACAATGTTCCGATCAAGACGGCATGAGCCTTGTTCATTCTTGGGTTTCCTCCAGTGTCGAGCGTTTTAGCCGAAAAAGTTAGACGCGTGATGTTGACGCAACTCCAGGCGGTGACTGTGAGGGCAAAAAAGAGACATGAACTCTCCCTCCGCCTGCTCCGCCGCTTGGACGGATCGCGGGGACGGCCCGTTTCCCAGCCTCCGCGGGGCTCCATTCTGCGCATGCCTCAACAAAGCGTCGGATGCTGCGGTCTTTCGCCGCGTGCGCGAACCCGTCGGTGACGAGGTCGGCCGCCGCCCGATGGTCCCGGCCTCGATATCGACCGCGGTATCATACTCCAATCTGTTCCGTATTTGTTCCAGATTAGGGTCGGCTTTGGTCGAGGCTGGAGTGGTTCCAGCGAAGCGATTCGAAATGCGACAGTCCACGCTGGGGTCTGGTCCCAGTCGGGGATAAGTGTCGGAGACCGGCCACCATTTGCGAGGCGCGGAGCAATAATCCAATTTCATAATGTGAAAAAATTTGATAAACAGAATTTATCGGTATTTTATGACGGCTGAAATTGGACGAGATCGACCGCCATCTCCTGGAGATCCTGCAGACGGACGCCAGCCTCTCGGTCGCCGAGATGGCCGAGAGGGTCGGGCTGTCGCCGACACCCTGCTGGAAGCGGATTCAGAAGCTTGAAAGCACGGGCGTCGTCCGGCGTCGGGTTGCGGTGCTCGATCCCAACCGAATCGGCATGGGGCTCAGCGTCTTCATCGCCGTCGAAGCCGGCGACCATACGCCGGATTGGCTGCAGCGCTTCTCCGCGGCGGTCGTCGCCATGCCGGAGGTGATGGAGCTGTGCCGGATGGCGGGCCAGGTCGATTACATGCTGCGCGTCGTCGTGGCCGACATGACCGAATTCGACGCCTTTTACAAGCGCCTGATCGAGGCGGCTCCGCTCAAGAACGTCACCTCGCTCTTCGCGATGGAGCAGCTCAAGCTCACGACCGCCTATCCGCTGCACGGCAATGTGTTTCGGGACCGGCGCGCGACTGGCGAGGGGCCCGAGGCGTGAGGCGGCGGGACGATCCCGCCCCTCCGCTCAATCTTGAGGTCAGATCGGGCGGTCGCCCTTGACCGTCACGCGGAAGCCCGAGCGGGTCTGGGGATGATAGTCCCAGATCGCCAGGTGCTGGGTGAAACGATTATCCCACACCGCGACCGAGCCCGACTGCCATTGGAAACGGGTCTGGAAATCCGGCCTGGCGGCGTGCTCGGTCAAGAAGGTCAGCAACGCCTTGCCCTCGCGGTCCGGCAGCCCGTTGATGCGCGTGGTGAAGCCGGCATTGACGAACAGCGCCTTGCGCCCAGTCTTGGGATGGGTGCGCACGACCGGATGCACGGCGCTCGGATAGGTCTTGCCGGTCTCGGCGATGCCGCGCTTGGCGTTGGAGGAACGATAGGACGGACCGCCGTCATGGAGGGCGGTCAACTGGTCGAGATAGACTTTCAGCCGCGGCGACAGTGCGTCATAGGCGGCGTACTGGCTGGCGAAGATCGTATCGCCACCGATGTCGGGCACCGTCTTCAGGTGCAGGATGCTGGCGTAGGACGGCTCCTCGTTGCACGAAACGTCGGAATGCCAGCGCTCGCCGTTGATCAGCTTGGAATTGGCATCCGTGTGGATCGGCAGGATCTCCGGATGGCCCTCGGGGCCCGGGGTGTTGGGATGTATGGCGAGCTTGCCGAAATGCCGGCCGAATTGTTTCGCTGAATCATAGTCGAGATCCTGGTCGCGGAAGAACAGGACGAGATGCTGGTCGAGTGCGTCGTGCAACTCCTCGACCTGCCGGTTGCTGAGCGTCCGGGACAGGTCGATGCCGCCGATCAGCGCGCCGATATGCGGCGATACCCGCTTCACCTCAATCGTTTCGTAGCTCATGAACGTATCCTTGGTTTGTTGGGAAGCGAAGGGCCGCCGTCATGCGGCGGTGGCGATCGCCCGGGGCGAAGGGCGGACGCCGAGCGTGCCGAGAATCTCGTCGCGCAGGCGCAGGAAGGCCGGCGCGGAGCGGTCGCGATGCGCGTCCAAATTGACCTCGACGATGCGCGCGATGCGACCGGGGTCCGGCTGCAGCACGATGATGCGATCGGCCAGGAATACGGCTTCGTCGACATCGTGGGTCACGAGCAGCGCCGTCGTGCCCTCGTGCCGGACGATCCGGGCCAGTTCGTCCTGCAGCCGCAGCCGCGTCAGCGCGTCGAGCGCGCCCAGGGGTTCGTCCAGCAGCAGGAAGCGCGGCCGGTTGACCAGCGCGCGGGCGATCGCCACGCGCTGCGACATGCCGCCGGACAATTGCGCCGGCCAGGCGTCAGCGAAATTCTCCAGGCCGACCAGCTTCAGATGCTCGGCGACCAACTGCCGCCGTTCGCTTTTCGGCAGGCCGCTCCGGCGTAGTGCTGCGGCCACATTGCCCTCGGCGGTCAGCCAGGGCAGCAGCCTATGGTCCTGGAACACGATGCCGCGGTTGAGATCGGGCTTTTTGACGCGCCGCCCGTCGAGCCTGACCTCGCCCTGATAGTCGGTGTCGAGCCCCAGGATCAGGCGCAGCAGCGTGGATTTTCCGCAGCCCGACGCTCCGACGATGGCGACGAATTCGCCCGTGCGGACGGAGAAGGATATGTCGCGCAGGGCCTCCACCCGTCGCCCGGCGACATCGAAGATCTTGCCGACCCGGTCGATCTCCAGGGCGGCGATCGCATCGGATCGGTCCGGCAAAGCGTCGGTCATCGTCTTCTCCATCGTAGCGATTGTCGTTCGGCTGTGGCGGCCAACTGGCTGAAGCCCAGACCGAGGATCGCCAGCACCGTCAGGGCCACGATCATCAGATCGACCTCGAACTTGTCGCGGCCCTCGTTCAGGCGCCCGCCGAGGCCCGGTGCGATGTCGAGGAACAGCTCGGCGCCGACGGTCGCGAGCCAGGCGTGGATCAGCGAACTCCGGAGCCCGGTCAGCATCCCCGGCAAGGCGCTGGGCAGGGCGACCAGCCGCAGATGGTCGAGCCGCCCCAAGGTCAGCGCCTTGGACAATTCCCGGTAGGGCGCCGGGATGGCGGCGGCCGCGCGCCAGGCATTGACTGCGGCTGGCGCGAACGCGGCCAGGGCGATGAACGCGAGTTTGCCGGCCTCGCCGCCGCCGAACCACATGGCCAGCAGCGGCACCCAGGCGAATAGGGCGATCTGGCGATAGGCCAGGAAGATCGGCCCGAACAGGCGCCCGGCCAGGCGCGACAGGCCGAGCAGCAGCCCGAAGGCGAGGCCGGTCGGCGCGCCGGTCGCAAAGCCGCCGAGTGCCCGGGACAGGCTGGCCACGACATCGCCCCGGAACGTGCCGCCGGCGAGTTCGACGCGAAACCGTGCCAGCACGGCTGCGGGCGAGGGCAGGATGTAGGGGGCGACCACATGGGCGGCGGCGATCACTTGCCAGACGCCGATCAGCAGGACCGGCACCACCAAGCCCGACAGGACCGGGCGTAGCGTGGGCGGCAGCGCCAGGCGCCAGGCCGGACGGGCAGGGGGGCAGGCGATCTCGCTCATGAGGCCGGCGCCTGCCAGCGCAACAGCCGCCGTTCGACCAGGGCAAGCGCGCCGTTGACCGAGAGCCCGACGATGCCCAGCACCAGCACCATGGCCAGCACCAGATCGAGCTGGAACAGTTGGCGGCCGAGCGAGATCAGATACCCCAGCCCCTCGGACGAGGCGAACAGCTCGGCCGCGACCAGGGTCTGCCAGGCGTTGGCCAATCCCTCGCGCAGTCCGGTGAAGATCGCCGGCACGGCGGCGGGAAAGACGATGCGCGACACGAGGTCCCAGGGATCGAAAGTCAACGCCCGTCCCAGCTCGCGCAGAGGCTCCGGCACGTCGCGGATGCCCTGGGCCACGCCCAGCACCACGGGAACGAAGCTCGCCCAGGCGATGACCGTCACCTTCATCGCCTCGTCGATGCCGACCGCCAGGATCACCAGCGGGATCCAGGCGAGCGGCGGCACCTGGGCCAGCAGCAGGAACAGCGGGTCGAACAAGGCGCGCAGGGTGCGGGACAGGCCGATCGCCCCGCCGAAACCCAGGCCCGCGAGGGCGCCCAGCGCGAAGCCCTCGCCGACGCGCTGCAGGCTGATCAGGATGTCGGCAGAGAGATCGCCGCCGACCGCCGTTTCGGCCAGCGCGTCCCACACGGCCGTCGGCGCCGGCAGCAGCTGTTCCGGCAGCCAGCCCTGGGCGGCGCTGACAGACCACAGGCCGAACAATAGGGCGGGCACCAACAGGGCGGTGGCGAGGCGGCTCATCGCGCCGCCGACCGGGTCTGCTCGACGTCGCCGATCGTGACCTTATGGCCTTCGGCGTCGTATTGCGGCCAGAAGCTCTCCAGGTTCTGCGCCTTGAGGGCCGCCTCGAGATATTTCGGCTCGAACCAGCTATCGACGTCGATGTCCTTGCGGATCAAGCCATATTGCCGGACATGGGCCGCTTGGTCGCGGTAGCGCGAGATGACATACGCGTCGATCAGCGGCGAGATGCGGTTCGCCAGCCGCTCATCGGCGAAATCCTCGGCAAAGGCCTGCGGCGGATAGCCGGCCTTGGCCCAAAGATCGAACACGGCGCTGCGATGCGCCTCGTCGGCGCCGAACCGCGCCGCCTTGACGAAGGCATCGACGAAGCGCTGTACCAGCTCCGGATGGGCCTGATCGAAGGCCTCGGTGACGAAGGTCGCGGAGTGGCGCCCGAAATTCGCCGCCTCGGCCTTGGTGCTGTAGGGCAGCTCGACGATGCCGCGATCGCGCAGACCCAGCAGTTCGATGCTGCCGAACGTGCCGTCGATCTCGCCGGCGGTGAGGGCGGCGAGCGCGCTGCCGGTGTCGAGATTGATGAACCTGGCGTTCCGCTCGCTCAAGCCATGCGCCGCCAGCACCTTGTCGGCGGCCAGTTGCAGATTGGTGCCCTTGAATTCCGACAGCCGATGACCGGCCAGATCCTCGACGCGATTGATGCCGGAGTTCGGCCGGACCGCCAGGTAGATCGTGTCGCGGACCTTGTCGGTCAGGATGAAGCGCGTCTTCAGGCCGTTGGCGCGCCCGACGATCGAGGGCAGGTCGCCCAGGCCGGCGGCAAAGTCGAGATGGCCGGCCGCCAGGGATTCATTCAGCGCCGGCCCCGCGCCCCGGAAGAAGGTCCATTCGATCTTGATGTCCGGGTCATTGGCGAACTCGTCCTCGACGAAATGCCCGGCATGGGCGACGGCGACGATATCGCCGCTGGCGAACGGGCGATTATCGGCGCCGACGCCGGGATAGCCGATGCGGATGGTCACCGGGTCGGCCAGGGCGGGAACGGCGGTGAGCGCCGTTCCCAAGACGAAGCCCAGCAGGGCAAAGCGCACGGGCGTCTTCATGGCGAAGAACCTTTCGGTCAATGCGTCGATGCGGGCGGCTTCGCGGCCTTGCTGCGCGGCCGGCTACGCCGACCATCGACGGAAACCGGCGCCACGCCGGCGACCGTGACGCGGCGCACGACGCGCGGCTCGTCGCCGTAGTCGTTGACCGCGATATGCTGGGTCGCGCGATTGTCCCAGATGAGGACGTCGCCCGCCTGCCAGCGCCAGCGCAGGGTATAGTCGATGCGGGTGACATGGGACTGGAACAGGCGGATCAGCAGATCCGATTGCTCCTGGGAATGGCCGAGGATCCGGCGGACGAAATTGCCAAGGATCAGCGAGCGCTTGCCGGTTTCCGGATGCACATGGACCAGCGGATGCTCGGTCTCGTAGACGGTCGAGGTGAAGACCCTGTCATAGACCTCGCGGTCGGCGGCGGAGGCGGCCGGTCGCTCCGCGGCATAGTCGTAGAGATTGCTGTGGACCGCCCAGAGGCGATCGGCGAGCGCCTGCAGCTCCGGCGTCAGGCCGGCATAGGCGGCCTCGGTATTGGTCCAGATCGTATCGCCGCCTTGGGCCGGGACCACGATCCCTCGCAGGATGCTGACGGCCGGATAGGCATCGACGAAGGTGACGTCGGTATGCCAGCGATCGGCCCGCCCACCGCCGCGCGTCGAATTGAGTTCGAGGATCGCGGTTTCGGGCCGGGACGGCTGGGTCGGATGTTCGACCAGGTCGCCGAAGCCGCGCGCGAAATCCTGCTGACCCTGGTCGTCCAGGTGATGCTGACCGCGGAATGCCAGCACCTTATAGCGCAGCAGCGCCTGACGGATCGCTTCCTGCGTCTCGGCCGGCAGGCCGCCCTGCAGTTTCACGCCGCGAATTTCCGCACCGATCGTACCGGCGATCGGATGGATGGCGATCTCATCGGCAAGCTCTGCCAGATGGTTCCTGTTGACGGTTTTCGCTCCAAGAGAAAGTTGAGACATGAGGGTGTTCCTGGAAAGATGGAGAAGGAAGGCGTGACTCGTCGTTTTCCAAAAATTTCTGAAATTGAAGTCTTAAAAGTGTTGATAGCAGTATCTATTGCTTCCGAATTCGATCGGATTTTGTTGAGGAAAGCTTACGAAGAGCCGCCTCAACGATCAATTTCAAAGAAATGCTTGTTTTAGGAGGATTTATCTCTATCGCTGTCGGAGAAGAGCATTTTATGCTCCGCCTCCGAAACGGAGCGTGGCCAGCAGAACGCAAATCTATCCAGGCAACCAGCTGGAGCACTGGCAGACCGTCGAGGGAAGGTCATGGCCCGTCCGATTGCCGCCGCCTGAATCCGGCGTAGAAGGTCTGAAAGAGCCCACCAGAAGCCGTCGGGCAGGGGCGGCCTATAGCTCGCCGTGACAGCCTCGCGACAAATCGCTAAGCGTGCATAAGAAAATGGGCTCAGCCGATATCGGCTAAGCCCCTGGTTTTCTTCACGAACCCAAGGGTTACTCTGGCACGGAGCGCTATATTTCTAGCCGTTTTAGGCACTAGTGGTCGCCTCGGGTATGAAATAGGGTTCAAGTGAACCGGGGAGCTCTAGCTGTTTCAATCCGATGCCGCCGCTGCTTTGCGCAGGTAGTCGGGACTAAAGCGAGCATACACCCGCTCCGTCACATTTGTACTGGAATGGCCAAGATATTGCGCAATTTCGCTCATAGGTATGCCGGCTTCGGCCATATGAACAGCCGCTGAATGCCGAAGCACATGAGGCGTTAGGTCAGGGAAGCCCGCAGGTAGGGCAGCCGCAGCGAATCCTTTCTTGATGCTCGCCAGTGATTTCCCTCCCCACTCGACAACGTTGTCGGTGAGCGCTCCCTTTTTTGCTTCCTCGAGCAGGGTGAAAGCATAGCCGCCCGGTCCGCACCCAGAGCCCGAAATGCAAACGCGTCGGGGTGCCGTGCACTGGCAATTTGAATCGGCGCGCCCGATGAGATGGGCGCGCCGAAAGCCAGTCTAGCTGATGAAATCATAGGTGATGTAGATCCCGCCGCATCCCGAACCGTTTTGGGAGAGCGTAATGCCAGTTCCGGCCGGCACATAAATTGATTGAGTGAGATTGTTACTTGTGGCAATGCCGCCGGTCGCATCGATCCCATATATAACGATGTTGGTGGTCGAATTTACGGCATTGATTTGGAAAGTTGGGTTGCCTGAGCACGAAGCAAAAAGAGCAGCCGTTCGAATATACGCGCCGTACGTATTTGTGGATGGCGCAAAAAGTACATATGAACCGACAGCGCCCGGCGCATATGAATAGCTATGTACCCCAATAATTTGCTGCGCCATCGCAGGAGAGGTGACCATGGCGAGAAAGGCACACAAGGCAAGTGCAAGTTTTTTCATAGCGAGACCCCCGAAATTAAAAGCACGACAGCCTTTCCCAATCATCCTCCGGCGTCAACGTATGCGCGAAGAAATCTACCGAGGGTTTTAGGTAATTTAGTTGCCGATTACAGGCCTTAGACGCCAACACATCATAGGTCGTCGAGCATTTAGCGCTGCCCATCGCCGGCCCCTGCACTCGGTTCACCGACCGCTTCTCGGGCCGGAGCGCAGCTTGTTGTAGGACCTATTCGGGTCGATTCCGACCGCCTCCGAAATCACCTGACGTGAGCCGGTGCTGATGATTCGCGCGGGTCTCATTTATCCACGCTCAGTCGCAGATAAACCAAGCAGGGGCCGGGTCGCGACGAGGCGGATCCAGTGGCGCCGGCGCTAACGTCGCATCACGGATCTTCCGAAAAATGGGACCTTCCATGTGCCGTCCCCCTGGCACTCGCTCCCCGGCTCGCCGTTTCTGCGCTGCGCCGCCGTTCGCTGGTCTCCTGCTGCTGATGAGGGCGGTGTCGGCGCTGTGCGCCAGCCCGCACGCGGCCAAAGGGATACGCATTGCAGACCGAAGAGGTGGAGCGTGACTCGCCGGTACTATGGTACAATCGCGTTGCGCCAAAACGCTGAAACGTCCGGCTGTTAACAATGGCAATGATGTCCCGGCCCGCAGTTGGCGCCGAAGCGCGTCAGGCCGACAGAAGAATGCATTTACCGCTTCGTAGATCGGCTTCGATTTTTTTAAACTTCAAGACACGCTCGGCGCCGGAGGCGACGTCCTTAACCCGTACAATTTGGTTTCGGCCGAGCTTACGAAACGGATCGGGTACCCAGGCTCGTTCGACCCCCAGAGCACGATCTCGGAGGGCCTTTATGTTGGCGAAGCTCTGATTCGGGGCGCCAGGCTAGGCGAGGCAATCGCGTTGGATAGGCCACATCGTCGGTGCCTGATGTCTCGACGAAGGCCTGCCTGGCCGCATCGAAACAAGGCGTCGTGACAGCGTCGTGACAACCGTCTAAGAGCGCATAAGAAAAGGGCTTAGCCGATGTCGGCTAAGCCCTTGTTTTCTCTAGTCTTTCCTGCGTCCGGTTTGGTCGGAGTGAGAGGATTCGAACCTCCGGCCCCTAGCTCCCGAAGCTAGTGCTCTACCAGGCTGAGCTACACTCCGCCGTCCGCAGGAGCCGGGTTATAGACAGCTCCGGGGTCCACCGCAACAGCCATTATCGGGCCGCATGGCAGCCAGTAACCGCTAGTAACCCCGTTGCAAACAGAACTCGACCACGTCTAGCAGCGCGCGGCGAATCGGCTGGTCGGGAAACAGCATCAGGGCGCCCACCGCATCCTCGGCATAGAAGCGCGCGCGCGCCAGCGTCGCGTCCAGCGTGCCGTGCTTGCGCAACAGGCCGATGGCGTGATCCAGATCGTCCTCGGTCTGCTCCTGGTCTTCGAGCGTGCGGCGCCAGAACGCGCGTTCGGTCTCGTCGGCGGCCTTCAGCGCCAGCACGATCGGCAGGGTCATCTTGCCGTCGCGGAAATCGTCGCCGACCGACTTGCCGAGCTCGGCCTCGCGCGCGGAGAAATCCAGCATGTCGTCGATCAGCTGGAACGCCATGCCCAGGCTCTGGCCGAAGCGGGCCAGCGCCTTGACCTCTTCCTCCGGCCGCTCGGCCACGACGGCGCCGATCTCGCTCGCGGCCGCGAACAAGACCGCGGTCTTGGCGCCGATCACCTGCAGATAGGCTTCCTCGGTCGTCGCGATATCGTTCGCGGTGACGAGCTGCAGCACCTCGCCCTCGGCGATCACGGCCGAGGCACTCGACAGGATGCGCAGCACTTCGAGCGAGCCGTCCTCGACCATCAGCTGAAAGGCGCGGCTGAACAGGAAATCGCCGACCAGCACCGACGGCTTGTTGCCCCAGACCGAATTGGCGGTGGCGAGGCCACGGCGCAGGTCGCTGGCATCGACCACGTCGTCGTGCAGCAGGGTGGCGGTATGGATGAACTCGACCGCGGCCGACAAAGCCAGATGCCGGTCGCCGCGATATCCCACCAGCTTGGCGGACGCCAGCGTCAGCATGGGGCGCAAGCGCTTGCCGCCGGCGGCGATGATATGGCCGGCCAATTGCGGAATAAGGGCGACCGGGCTGTGCATGCGGTCGAGAATCAGCGCATTGACCCGCTTCAGGTCCGAATCGACGAGCGCGGCCAGCGCGCTCATGTCGGGCTTGCGCGTCTCATCCGCCGCTTTCGACAAACCGGGCATCACTGCCAATCCACGTACTCCCAAGCTCGACCCGTCTCGAACCCGTCGCAGCCGTAGAAGGCATGACAGGGTGCTGCCCGGCAGAATAGAGTGCGGGGACGGGGGGTCAAGCCGCGTCACCGCGCCATCTCCGCCACCCGTTGCCTCTATGAGCGTACACCTAACATGTCCGAGCGAGCAGTTCATCCCGTGCCTGACTTTTTTCGCGTATATCCGGTGCAAGACGCCTTCGTCCGGCCCGGCCTTGCCGGGGTTCGGGCGTGAAGGAGCTGCTCCGGTCCGCCGATCTGGTGCGGATGAGTTTTCTCGAGGCGCTCCTCGGCGAGGCCGGCATCGAGGTGCTCGTGCTCGACCGCAACATGAACGCGACCTGGGGCCCCGCCTTTCCGCCGCGCCTGATGGTCGATGACGATGATTACGCGCAGGCGCGCCGGCTGCTGATCCAGGCCGGCGAAATCACGGGCGACGAGCCGCGATGAGCGAGACCGCGCGATGAGCGAGACCACGCGATGAGCGAGACCCAGGACATCCTGACCGAAGACATGCTGATGGGCGGCCGTGTGCAATTGCGCCAGCCCAAGGACGGCTTCCGGGCGGCGATCGATCCGGTGCTGCTGGCGGCGAGCGTGCCGGCCACGCCGCGCGACCAGGTGCTCGAAATCGGCACTGGGACCGGGGCCGCCGCCCTGTGCCTGGCGCGCCGGGTCAAGGGCGTGCGCGTCACCGGCCTGGAATTGCAGCGCGACCTGGTCCGCATCGCCGGCGAAAATGCGGCCTTGAACGGGCTGGAGGCCGAGGTCGCGGTCGTGTTCGGCGATCTCCTGAACCCACCGCCGCGCCTGGCGCCCAGCGGCTTCGACCATGTCATGGCCAACCCGCCCTATCTGGAGGCCGGCACCGCGACCCTGCCCGAGGACGCTCCGCGCCGCACGGCGGTGGCCGAAGGGGCAGCCGATCTCAAGGCCTGGGTCCGCTTCGCGCTTTCGATGGTGCGGCCCAAGGGCACCATCACCTTCATCCACCGCGCCGACCGGATCGACGGGCTTCTGACCGAACTGCATGGCAAGGCCGGCGAGATCGTGGTGTTCCCGCTCTGGCCCGGCGTCGGCAAACCGGCGAGGCGCGTGCTGGTCCGCGCGCGGCGCGACATCGCGACGCCGACGCGCCTGGCACCCGGGCTGATCCTGCATGGCGCCGACGGGAAATATACCGCCGAGGCGGAGGCGGTGCTGAGGGACGGCTGGGGGCTGGTGCTGTGACGCGGATCTGTTTTTTCGGCGACAGCTTCGTCAATGGCACGGCGGATCCGGACGGGCTCGGCTGGGTCGGGCGGGTTTGCGCGCGGGAGCGCCGGCAGGGGCGCGATGTGACGACCTATAATCTCGGCATTCGGCGGGACACCAGCGCGGAAGTGCTGGCGCGCTGGAGCCGCGAGGCGGCGGCGCGGCTGCCCGATGCGTTCGAGGGACGCCTGGTCTTTTCCTTTGGCGTCAATGATTGCACTCTGGAGCATGGCGGTCCCCGTGTGCCGGCGGATTTAGCGCTCGACCACGCCAGGGCGATTCTCGCTCCCGCGGCCGCGTGGAAGCCGACTTTGTTCGTGGGGCCCCCGCCGATTGCCGATGACGCGGTCAATTGCCGGATCGAGGACTTGTCCGGAGCCTTGGCGCGGCTCTGCGCCGCTCTGGCCGTGCCCTATCTCGACAGTTTCTCCGCGCTCGGCCGGTCGGGCGTCTGGATGACCGAGGTAGCTGCGGGCGATGGGGCCCATCCGGGTGCCGCCGGCTATGCCGAGTTCGCCGAAGTCGTTCAGGCCTGGTCAGCCTGGCGGGATTGGTTCTGACGGCGGCCGGCGTGCGCATGGCCAATGGCAACGTGACCTCTGGCGAAGTGCCCGCCGCTGCCCCATCTCCTTGGTCATCATGAGCCTTCGCACTCTTCTCCATCGTCTCACCGGCGGCTATCTGCCGCCGGCTTCGCCCGTGGTCGCGGTGCTGCGGCTCGACGGGATCATCGCCACGCGTGGCGGCATGCGCGGCAAAAGCCTGTCGATGGCGGGCCTGGCCGAGCCGATCGAGCGGGCATTCCGGCTGCCGGATCTGGCGGCGGTGGCATTGCTGATCAATTCGCCCGGCGGCTCGCCGGTGCAATCGGCGCTGATCGAGCGGCGCATCCGGCAATTGGCGGCGGAGAAGAACATCCCCGTCCTGGCCTTCGCCGAGGATGTCGCGGCGTCGGGCGGCTATTGGCTGGCGCTCGCCGCCGACGAGATCTACGCCCAGGACGCCTCGATCCTGGGCTCGATCGGCGTCGTCTCGGCCGGGTTCGGCTTTCCGGACCTGATCCGGCGCTTCGGCATCGAACGCCGGGTCCATACCGCCGGGACCGGCAAAGCGATGCTCGATCCGTTCCGCACCGAAGAGCCGGACGACATCGAACGGCTGAAGGCGCTGCAGCTCGATATCCACGAAAGCTTCAAGGATCTGGTCCGGTCCCGCCGCGGCGCGCGGCTCAAGGAAGACGACGAGATCTTTACCGGCGCCGTCTTCACCGGTCGCCAGGCGCTGGCGCGCGGCCTGATCGACGGCATCGGCGATCTCCGGCAGGTGCTGCGCGAGCGGTTCGGCAAGCGAGTCCGGTTCCGGCTGGTGGCCGAACGGCCGCGGCGCGGGTTCGGTCTCCGGCGGCTGGGGTTCGCCAGCCAGACGAGCCCGATCGATCTGGTGACGGATGCGCTGGGGGCGCTGGAAGAGCGCGCGATCTGGGCGCGGTTCGGGCTGTAAGACACATACCGTCATTCCCGCCTGCGCGCTAGGCTATGTACATATCTTTCTGTTTCATTTCAGATAGTTAGTCTTTTACATCGTCATGGCCGGGCTTGACCCACGGCTGTCCGGTTTAGATTTTCCCAGTCTGTATTTTGGTCAGGCGCGGCTTGGGCTCGCGGTAACTGAGGACTGTCCGAGACAGGAACGACGCGTCAGCATTTTTCACCGTCATTCCCGCGCAGGCGGGAATCATGCGCAAACCGCAGGTTTGTCGCTGAGGGGCCGCAAAGGCTCTCTCAGCGACGGAAATCCTCAACTTGTGCCCGTCGATCTCGCGCATGGCTCTGGATTCCCGCCTGCGCGGGAATGACGGAAGA
>JAQGIC010000003.1 GCA_028288725.1 Rhodospirillales bacterium | reverse complement strand
CCGCGCCATGCTCGCGCGATTACCATAGGCGCCTCACGCCATAGGCATCGAACGGCGTCTCGTTCGACACCAAGACCAAATCGTCCAGCATCGCCTGAGCAATCAACATCCGATCGAACGGATCGCGATGCAGGCCCGGCAGCGCTCCAGCAACCTGGCCATGGCGCAGACTGATCGGTAACTCCCGAAAGCCTTGCCCGGCGATAGCCGATTCGAGGTCAGCCGCAATCGGATCGAGTCTCGGCAGTTTGCCGATCCGATGTTTCGTCGTCATTTCCCAGGCGGACGCGGCGCTGACGAAGATCTCATTGCCCTCCTCAGCGATCGCGACCCGCGCAGCATTCGATAGCGCATCGTCGCCCGCGAGCCACCAGATGAACGCGTGGGTATCGAGCAACAGACGCACGTCACCGTTCCCAACCGTCTAGCTCCGACGCGGGCAGCGGTTCGAAGAATTCCGGACCAACACTGATGATGCCGCGCATGGCGCCGAATTCGCGCTTCGTCGCACGCGGCCGAAACGGCACGATCCGCGCAATCGGCTCCTTACCGCGAGCAAGGATGATCTCCTCGCCGGCTTCGACGCGGGCCAGCAACTGCGACAGGTTGGTCTTGGCGTTATGGATGGTGACGACGGTCATGATGACTCCATTAGCTAATTAATATAGCTAATGACCTCGTACCCATCAAGTTTGCTTCTGCGAAATCCCTCTTGAATTAGAAAACGACCGTTTCCATATCGGCGTCATGAGTACGATTCCTCCCCTGCCCGATCGCGCCGGTCCCGGCCGCCCCCGCGAGTTCGCACTCGACGACGCGGTGCGCGATGCCACCGAGGTGTTTCGCGTGCGCGGCTATCACGGTACCTCCGTGCAGGATCTGACCGAGGGCACCGGGCTGGCGCGCGGCAGCCTGTACAAGGCGTTTCACGACAAGCGGAGCCTGTTCCTGGCCGCCCTCGACCAGGCCGTCGCCGGCGCGCTCCAGCGGATCGGCGACAATCTGGCCGAGCCGGGCCCGGCCAAGACCGTGATTCGCGACACCCTGATGGGTTATGCCCGGCGCGCCGCCTCCACCGAAGGCCGGCGCGGCTGCATCATGACGGCCGCCGCGATCGAGATGGTGCCGGAGGATGCCGAGATCACCGCCGTCATCACGCGCATGTTCCGGCGCATCGAAGACCTGTTCGCCGCGACGGTCATCCGCGGCCAGGCGGCCGGCGAGATTCCCGCCGGCCACGACGAACGGGCGATCGCCCGCCATCTGCTCTGTACCATCCAGGGCCTGCGGGTGCTGGGCAAGACCGGTCCAACCGAACGGGACATGGCCGAGATCATCGATCAGACCGTCCGGATCCTGGACTGATTTTTTGGGCTAAATTGGAACCGACCGTTCCAGAAATACCGAGGGGCTATCATGTCGACCCTACCCGTGACCGCGCGGCCCGAGACGGCCGTGCTCGACCCGAACCGCTGGGCGGCACTCGCGGTGCTGTTGACCGGCGCGTTTTTGGCGCCGCTCGATTTCTTCATCGTCAATGTCGCGATGCCGTCGATCACCAGCGGGCTGAAGGCATCGGAGGCCGACGTCCAGCTGGTCATTTCCGGCTATGCCGTCGTCTATGCCGTGTTCCTGATCACCGGCGGGCGGCTGGGCGACATCTTCGGCCGCAAGGCGATCTTCCTGATCGGCCTCGCCGGCTTCGCACTCGCGTCCGCCTTCTGCGGGCTCGCCTGGTCGCCCTTGACGCTGATCCTGGCGCGGCTGCTGCAGGCCTTGGCCGCCGCCGCCATGGCGCCCCAGGCGCTGGCCTCGGTCCATGCGCTGTTCCCGGCCCATGAGCGCGGCCGGGCGCTCAGCATCTACGGCGTGGTGCTGGGCCTGTCCTCGATCGTCGGGCAGCTGCTCGGCGGCGCGCTGGTCCAGGCCGACCTCTACGGCATGGGCTGGCGCCTGATTTTCCTGATCAATCTGCCGGTCTCGGTCGTCGCCTTCATCGCGGCCCTGCCGCTGCTGCGCGAGACCCGCGGCGCCCATCGCCCGCGCATCGACCTGGGCGGCATCGCGCTGTCGGCGCTGGCGCTGACCGCCTTCGTGCTGCCGCTGATCGAGGGGCGCGAGCGCGGCTGGCCCTGGTGGTCGATCGCGATGCTGGTGACCACGCCGATCTGGGTCGAGCTGTTCCGCCGCTATGAGATCCGCCTGGCCAAGGCCGGCGGCGATCCGCTGGTCGCGATCGAGGTGTTTCAGTCGCCGGGTCTGCTCCGGGGCCTCGCGGCCATCCTGACGCTCTATGCGCTGGCCGCGTTCTTCCTGACCTATTCGATCTATCTGCAGCAGGCGTTGGGCTTTACCGCCCTGCAGGCCGGCCTCGCCATCCTGCCGTTCTCGGCCGGGTTCCTCACCGGCTCGACCTTCAGCCCACTGTTCGGCCGCTGGCTGGGCGCGTCGGCCTCGTCGCTCGGGTTCGTGCTGTCGGCGCTGGGCCTGATCGGCACCGCGACCGTCGTCGTGCTACCGCCGGCCGGCGCCGTTCCGCCCTGGTCGCTGCTCGCCCCGGCCCTGCTGTTCATCGGCCTCGGCATGGGCATGTCGATCCCGACCATGGTGCGGGTCATCGTCGAGCGGGTCGAGCCGCACCGCGCCGGCCTGGTCGGCGGCATGGTCAATTCGACCCTGCAGGTCAGTGCCGCCATCGCCGTGGCCGTGCTGGGCGGGCTGTTCTATACGGCCCTCGGCACCCGGACCGACCCGGCCGCGGTGACCCACGCCTTCGCGATCACGCTGCTGGCGATCGCCATGTGCCATCTGAGCGGCGCGGTCTTGGGCGCCGGTCTGGGGCAGCGGCGGCGGGCGACATGCCCGGCCGCGGAGTAAGGTTTGCCCGCGGCGCGCGCGAGATATCGGTACGGCGCTATTCTCCCGTCACCGCACCATCCCGTCCGCGGTCATGAGCGCGCCATAGAGCTCCGGCCGCCGATCCCTGAATATGCCCCAGCCGTCGCGCTGGCGGCGGATCTGGTCGAGGTCGAAGGTTGCGGTCAGCACCGCCTCGCCCTCGCGGGCCGCCTCGGTCAGCTTCGCGCCGGTCGGGTCGGCGATGAAGGAGGAGCCGTAGAAGCTCTGCGAGAACGCCGCACCCCGCTCCACGCCGGTGCGGTTGGACGCGACCAGAGGCGTCAGGTTGGCGCCGGCATGGCCCTGCATGACGCGCTGCCAATGGTCGCAGCTATCCAGGGTCTGGTCCTGCGGCTCGGAGCCGATCGCGGTCGGATAGAACAGGAAATCGGCGCCCTGCAGTGCCATCGAGCGGGCGCATTCCGGGAACCACTGGTCCCAGCAGATGCCGACGCCGATGCGGCCGAACCGGGTCGACCAGACCTTGAAGCCGGTGTCGCCGGGCCGGAAATAATATTTCTCCTGATAGCCCGGGCCGTCGGGAATATGGCTCTTGCGATAGATGCCGAGCTGCCGCCCGTCGGCGTCGATCACCAGGATCGTGTTGAAATAGGCTTGGTTGGCCTTCTCGAAGAAGCTGACCGGCAGCACGACGTTCAGTTCCTTCGCCAGATCGACGAAGCGGCCGAGCCAGGGATGATCGTCGAGCGGCTTCGCGCTCAGAAACCATTCCGGCAGCTGGTCGCGGCAGAAATACGGCGTCTCGAACAACTCGGGCAGCAGGATGATGTTGGCGCCCTCGGCCGCGGCGCGGCGCACCATGGCCACGGCCTTGTCGATATTGGCCGGATGATCGGTGCCGCAGGCGAACTGGGTCGCGGCGAGGGTCACTTTGGTCATGATGGCTCCCTTCAAACGGCCGGCTGCTGCTGGGTGATGCAATGGATGCCGCCGCCGCCTTCGAGGATGGCGAGCGCCGGGACCTGCACGATCTGGCGATCCGGAAAGGCCTCGGCCAGCACCGCCGCCGCCACGGCATCCATCGGGTCGTCGAACGCCGGCGCGATGACCGCGCCGTTGGCCAGATAGAAATTGGTGTAATTGGCCGCGAGCCGTCCGGCGGCGGTCACCCGCTTGGCCGGGATCGGCAGTTCCCGCACGTCGAGCGCGCGGCCCCGGGCATCGCGCGCCGCGTGCAGCCGGCGCAGATTATCCTGCAGCGGCGCGTAGTTGGCATCGGTCGTGTCGTCGCAACTGGTCGCCAGCACCACGCCCGGCCGGGCGAAGCAGGCGAGATTGTCGACATGGCCGTCGGTGCCGTCGTTCTCCAGCCCCTGGCCGACCCAGATGACCCTCTCGGCGCCGAGCCAGGCTTTCAGATTGGCCTCGATCTGGACCTTGGTCAGGCCCGGATTGCGGTTCGGGTGCAACAGGCATTGCTCGCTGGTCAGCACGGTGCCCTCGCCGTCCGAATGGACCGAGCCGCCTTCGAGCACGAACGGCGCCTGGAACCGCGGACAGCCGACCCGATCCAGCACCTGGGCGGCGATGGCCGCGTCCTGCGCGTAGTTCGGCCATTTGTCGCCCCAGGCGTTGAAGCGCCAGTCGACACCGGCGAGATTGGCCTTGCCGTCGACGAGGAAGGTCGGGCCGATGTCGCGCATCCAACTGTCGTCGAGCGCCATGGCGAGCACCTCGACCGACGGGCCGCATTCAGCGCCCGCTTCGGCGATATCGGCCGGATTGGCGACCATGATCAACGGCTCGAACCGGGCTATGGCGCGCGCCACGGCGGCGTAGGCCGCCTTGGCTTCGACATGGCGGCCGTTCCACAGATCGATCCGGCTGGGCCAGGCCATCCAGGTGCGCGAGTGCCGCGCACCCTCGGCCGGCATGTGGAAACCCGCATCCGCGGGGGTCGTGGCGGTCATATCGAAGTCACTCCGGATCGCGTTCGTCGCGCCGATCATACCGGCAAGCGGACGGAAAACTATGGCTTGGTGCGGGCCCAGATCCGCGCGCGCGTTTTTTCGGCCTCGGGCGTCAGCGGCCGGTCGAGGAACAGCCGGGCCCAGGCGGTCTGGGACGGGAACACGGTCTCGTCGTTCCTGTCCTCGTCGTCGTCGACGAAATCGGCCGCCAGCAGGTTCGGGTTCGCCGCCCCGGTCCAGTCGGTGATGTCGCTGACGATTTCCGGCCGCAGCAGGAAATTGATGAATTGCCGGGCGGCGTCCGCGTTCTGCGCCTTGGCCGGAATCGCCAGCACGTCGATCCACAGCCGCGCCCGCTCGCGCGGAACCATGTAGGTCAGGTCCACGCCATTGTCCCGGTCGGACGCCCGGGTCTTGGCGTCGGTTACCTGGACCGAACTGCCGAAGCCGACGCAGACCGTGCCGCTCGCCAGCGCCTCGGCAAAATCATTGGCCGGCAGGCGCCGCACGATCGGCTTGATCTTCTGCAGCACCTCGCCGGCGCGGGCCAGATCCTTGTCGTCCTGGCTGGTCGGGTCGAGGCCCAGATAGGCCAGCGCCGCCGGAATCACGTCGCCGGGCGCATCCTGCACCGCCAGCCCGCAGGTCGCGGTCTTTTGATTGAGCGCGGGATCGAACAGCAGCGCCAGCGTATCGACCGGCCCCGTATCGCCCAGCACGGCCTTGAGCTTGGCCAGATTGACGCCCAGGCCGGTCGTGCCGAACAGGAACGGCACCGCGATCCGGTTGCCCGGATCGGCCGGAGCTACGCGTTCGAGCATGCTCGGATCGAGATTCGCGTAATTGCCGATCTTGGCCGGCTCGACCGGCTGAAACAGCCCGTCGGCCACGCCCTTCATCAGGACCGGAACGGTGCCGGCGACGACCAGATCCCAGCCCGCCTTGCCCGATCGGAGCCCGGACAATAATTCCGCATCGGACCCATAGGTCGTGAGATTGATCTTGATGCCGGTCTCGGCCTCGAATTTCTGGATCGTATCGTCGGCCAGGAAATCCGGGCGATTGGCAAAATTCAATACGCGCGAGGCATCGTCGGCCGTGTTGATCGCGGTCGGCAGATCGGCGCGCACGGTCTGCGGATTCGCGAAACCAGCGAGCATGAAGCCCGCGGCCACCAACCCCACACCGAACGCGCCCGATCTCAACGCCATGCTTTCCCCCGCCCCCCGACGGTCGAGAGGCGGATATGCCCTGATTCGTCGGAGGGTGGAAGGGGCGCCATCGCCGCACGACGGCGTAGGCAACAAAGCGTTACCGAAAGGTCACGACTTTACGGCCGGCGCTTGCCGGTCCGTGGCGGCCGGCGCTTGCCGGTCCGTGGCGACTTGCGTCTCGCCGACCTGCCAGCCGGCGCCCAGCGCCTTGTAGAGTGCGATGGTCTGCTGGGTCAGCGTCAGATCGCTCTGGGCCACCGCGTCTTCCGCACTATAGAGGCTGCGTTCGCCGTCCAGCACGTTGAGGAAGCTGCCGAGACCGCTGCGGTAGAGCGCCGTCGCGCGCTGCACCGCGATCCGGTCGGCCTCGACCGCCGCGGCCAGTGCTGCATGGCGGCGCTGCTCGCTGCTATACCCGACCAGCGCATCCTCGACCTCCTGGAACGCGCCCAGCACGGTCTTGCGATAGGTCAGGCGATCCTCTTCGGTCACCGCCCGGGCCTGGGCGACATTCGCCTCGAGCCGGCCGCCTTCGAAGATCGGGATCGAGATCGAGGCCGGCGCGCCCCATTGCAGCGCGCCATCCTTCAGAATGTGATTGAGCGAGCCGGCGCCGACGCCGAACGACGGCGAGATCGAGAAGCTGGGAAACATCTGGGCGATGGCGACGCCGATCTGGGCATTGGCGCCGGCGATCTGACGTTCGGCCGCGCGGATGTCCGGGCGGTTGCGCACCACGTCCGACGGCACGGCGGCCGGCAGGATCGGCGGCACCGTCGGCAGAGGGGCCGCGGTCGTAAGCTCGGCTTCGAGCGCCCCCGGCTCCTTGCCCAGCAGCACGGCTATCGCATGGGCCTGGGTCGCCACGGTCGCCTGCAGCTGCGGCACGGCGGCGTTCAAGGTCTGCAGCTGCGCCTGGGCCTGGGCCACGTCGAGCTCGTTGCCGAGGCCGCCGACGAATTTCTCATGGGTCAGGTCGAGCGCGTCCTGGTCGGCCGTGATATTGCGCTGGGCGATGACCAACCGGGCCTGGGCCGAACGGAGTGCGGCATAGTCGCGGCCGAGTTCTGCCAGGAGGCTGACCAGCACGTCGCGCCGGTTTTCGATCGTGGCGTCGACGGACGCATCGGCAGCCTCGACCGCGCGGCGCGTCTTGCCGAACACGTCGATCTCCCAGGAGGCGTCGAAGCCGGCCTGGAAGGTGTTGGCGATGCCGCCGAACGGCGGGAACTTGAGCGCGGTCGAATAGCGCTGCCGCTCGGCGCTGGCCGCGGCACCGAGCGTCGGCAGGAAGCCGGCCGCCGCCGATGTCCGCTGAGCCCGCGCCTCGACCAGACGCTGTTCGGCGATCTTGAGATCGAGATTGTCGGCGATCGCGATGGTGACGAGCCGGTCGAGCGTCGGGTCCTTGAACCCGGTCCACCATCGGTCGAGCTGCTTGTCGGCCTCGGGGCCGGTGCCGATCAGGCCGGGCGCCTTGTCCTCGGTCCAGGCGGCCGGCGCGTCGTTCTTGGGCGCGACATAGTCCGGCCCGACGGTGCAGCCGGCGGCAGCCAGCGCCGCCAAGCCGGCGGAGAGGGACGTCAGGGAAAGTTTGGTCTTCATCTAATCAGCTCCGACGGGCTTGCGCCCGCCCACCTTGGATGGTGCGAACAGGAAGGTCAGCGGCACGATGCAGAAGGCGAGCACGGCGCAGATCGTGAACACGTCGATATAGGCCTGGACCGAGGATTGCAGGATCAGCCCCTTGTAGATCACGCCATTCGCCGTGCTGGCGAGATTGGTCGCGGCGACGCCCTGGGATTGCAGGGCCGCGCTGTTGCGGGCAAGCGTATCCAGATAGGGCTGATCGAACCGGCTCAAATGCGCCGACATATAGGCCATGCGGGTCTGGGTATGCTCGGTCACCAGCGCGGTCGCGACCGAGATGCCGACCGAACCCGCGATGTTGCGGAACATGGTGTAGAGCGAGGCCGCATCGCGGTTCAGCTCCGGTGCGATCGTCGAGAACGCGATCGAACTGATCGGCACGAACAGGAAGGCGAGACCGAACGTCTGGAACGCCCGCATCAAGGCCAGCGTGGTATAATCGACCTGGGGCGTGATGCTGGACGCATAGAGCAGCGCACAGCCCAGCAGCGCGAAGCCCACGGCGATCAGGTAGCGCGTCTGGATCTTGGGCAGCAGCCGGCCGACGATCGGGATGGTGAAAAGCGTCAGGATCGCGCCCGGCGACAGGATCATGCCCGACAGGGTCGCGGTATAGCCCAACTGCTGCTGGGCCAATTGCGGGATCAGCACCGCGCTGGAATAGAGCACGACCGCCATCGAGAAGATCATGGTGGCGCCCAGCGCGAAATTGCGGTTGGCCAGCACCCGGATGTTCACGACCGGCTTCTTCGCGATCAGCAGCCAGCAGACCGCGCCGGTGATGCCCAGGATCGCCATGACCGTGAAGATGCGGATGAAGTTCGAGCTCAGCCAATCCTCCTGCTCCCCGCGATCGAGCACGATCTCGAGACTGCCGAGGCCGAGCGTGATCAGCGACAGGCCGATATAGTCGATGCTGAGCTTGCCGTTCCGAGCTGCGGCCTTGGACCAGGGCGGATCCTCGACCAGCGCCATCACCGCGACGCAGGCGGCGATACCGACCGGCACGTTGATGAAGAAGATCCAGCGCCAGCTGATGTTGTCGGTGATGATGCCGCCCAGCGTCGGCCCCAGCACCGGCGCGATGATCGTCGCGATCGCGGTGACCGAAAAGGCCGCACCCCGCCGCGCCGGCGGGAAAGTATCGAGGATGATCGACTGCTGGTTCGGCTGCAGGCCGCCGCCGAAGAAGCCCTGCATCACCCGGAACAGGATGAGCTGCGGCAGGCTGGTGGCAAGCCCGCACAGCAGCGAGCAGACCGTGAACATGGCGATGCAGATCACGAAATAGCGTTTGCGTCCGAGGATGCTGCCGAACCAGCCCGAGATCGGCAGCACGATGCCGTTCGCGACCAGGTACGAGGTCAGCGTCCAGGTCGCCTCGTCCACGCCGACGGATAAGCTGCCGGCGATATGCGGCAGGGCCACATTGACGATGGTGGTATCGAGCACCTCCATGAATGCGGCCGAGGTGACGGCGATGGCGATCGCCCAGGGATTGGCGCGCGGGCGCCAGTCCGAACGGCTGGGCGCCCCGGTATCGACCGGTCCCTCGCTCATTTGAGAGTGACCTCGGGATCGGCCGACAGGCCGAGCGGCAGCGGGTGATCCGCATCCAGCCCCGTGTCGATCACGATCTTGACCGGCACGCGCTGGACGATCTTCACGAAATTGCCGGTCGCATTCTCGGCCGGAAAGGCGGTGAAGCGCGAGCCCGAGCCCATCTGGATGCTGTCGACATGCCCTTCCAGGTTCAGGTCAGGGTAGGCATCGATATTGATGCGGACATGCTGGCCCGGGCGCATGTGGGTCAGCTGGGATTCCTTGAAATTCGCCGTCACCCAGACCTGGGTCGAGACCAGCGAGAACAGCGACTGGCCGGGCTGCAGATAGCTGCCGAGATCGACATTGCGCTTGGTGACCCAGCCGTCGACCGGCGCCGTCATGTGGGTATAGGACAGGTTGAGCGCCGCCTGATCGGCATCGGCCTTGGCCGACGTCGCCTGCGCTTCGAGCTGCCTCACCTGCGCGGCGGCCTGGGCCACGTTCTGCTGGACCAGCTGGGCGATCTTGAGCTTGGCCTCGGCGTCTTCGAGCGTGGCCTGGGCGGCTTGGTCGGCCTGACGGGCGGCATCGATCTGCTGCTGGGTCGTGGCGCGCGGATCGACCTTCTGCTGACGGACCAGATCGGCATGGGCCTTGGCGTAGCCGGCCTTGGCCGAACCCACCGCGGCATCGGCCGAGGCCAGATCGGCCGGGTATCTCACCTTGGCGATTTCGAGGGCGGTGCGGGCGTTGTCGAGTTGGGCCTGCGCCAGTGCCTGGGCCGCCACCGCCTTGTCGCGCGCGACCTGGTAGTCGCGCGGATCGATCTCGAGGATCGTGTCGCCGGCCTTCACGCGGCTATTGTCGCCGATCGCCAGCTTGACGACATAGCCCGCGACCTTGGGCGAGATTGTGATCGCCGTGCCGTCGGTATAGGCATCGTCGGTCGATTCGAGGCCGCGGGTGCTGAGCCAGTAGTAGCCGCCTCCCAGGACGAGCGCCAACACCACCCCGCCGAACACCAGCTTGGGAACGGCGCTCGACCGGGCCTTTTCCGGGGTCGCCTTGTTGCCAGCCGCTTCGTTCGTCACCGCCATTGCCGCAATCCTTCTCGGGTCCCGTGGCCCATCAGGGAGCCGGAACATCGCTCGTTTGCCACCGGTTCCCAGGGGACGGGCCGGGCTGGAAACTGAACCGTTCAGTTCAGCATCGATTCAGGTAGACCGCCGACCCGCTTTTGTCTAGAACAAAACTGAACGGTTCAGTTTTTTTGTAGAGCGGACTCGATGCCGAAGCGGCCTTCTTCCATTCCCGATTCCCCAGCGGGCGACGCCCCCGGCGGCAAGGTCGCACTGATTCTCGATGCCGCACGGCACTTGTTTCTGGAACAGGGCTTCGGCAACACCAGCATGGACGCCGTGGCCAAACGTGCCGGCGTGTCGAAGGCGACGCTCTATGTGCATTTCGAGAATAAGGAGCGGCTGTTTGCCGAAGTGGTGGCGGCGGCGCGCTCCAGCCTGCATCGGTCGCTGGCGGCCATCACGCGCGACGAGCAGGCCGAGCCGGCCGAGACTCTGCGCCTGATCGGGCAGCAGTTCCTTCGCTTCGTCACAACGCCGGGCGTGCTCACCCTGTTCCGCGCGGTGATCGGCGAAACCCAGCGCTTTCCGGAGCTGGGTCAGACGATCTTTCAGACCGGCAGCAACGACATGCTGAACATGATCTCCGAAAGCATCGCCCGGGCCGCGGCGCGCGGGCTACTGAACGTCCCGGACCCCAAGATGGCGGCAGCGCAATTCATCGCGCTGACCAAGAGCGACCTGCATCTGCGCTGCCTGCTCGAACCCTCGTTTCTGGCGAGCGCCGGCGACATCGGACGCAATGTCGATGCGGCCGTGGCCATGTTCATGAGCCATTACGGACCGCGTCCACCAGAACCGGATGCAATCTCTAAAACATAGATTGACCGAGCGATCGCACACTGATTGCCCACGTCGGCCAAAGATCAACCATTTCCCCACGTTTGCCCGTACATGGTGGCAGTCTGACACGGCGGACACGACCGATGTCGCCGCATGTCCCGGTTTCAAGAGACGGGATTTGAACCTGCATGCACGCAGCAGCACCGCGAAGCGGCCAGATAAACCGACGGGCGCGGCTGACGTTCGGGGCCGCGATCCTGGTCATGCTCCTATGCCTGGCATTGGCGACGATGGATGCGATGCAGGTTTGGAGCGCCCGCGACCAGGCCATGCGCGAGGCCATGCGGGACACGACCAACCTGCTGGAGGCGGTCAGCACCCAGGTCCAAGACACGTTCGACGTGGCGGCGGCAATCCTGGTCGGCGTCGCCGATCGGGTCGAAACCGATGGCATCGATTCGGCCGCGATGACCGCGCTGAACAAGTTGCTCGCCGCCGAGATCGCGAACATCCGTCCGCGCATCCGATCGCTCGTCGTGATCGGTGTCGACGGCAGGAAGATCGCAGACTCGATCCCCTTCGAGCCAAGCAGGGAACGTTACGACGATCGAGCCTACTTCCGGTATCACCTGAGCCATCCGGGCGTCGAATTCTATCTCGGCTCGCCCATCCTCAGCCGGAACGACAATACCTGGATCATCACGCTGTCGCGTCGGGTCGAGCGCCCGGACGGCAGCTTGCTGGCCGTCGTCACGGCGACGATCGAGACCAGCCAATTCCAGGCCTATTACGACACATTCGACATCGGTGCCGGCGGCGCCATCCTCCTGGCGAAAGCCGACGGCACGCTGCTGGTCCGGCGGCCCTTTACCGAAAGCAACATCGGCCGCGACCTGTCGAAGAGCAGCCTGTTTCAAACCTATCTGCCGAAGGCATCCGCCGGCGTCGCCTTGACCCGCTCGTCGACCGATGGCGTGGTCCGGCTGAACAGCTACCGCATGCTGACCCGCTATCCCTTGCTGGTCGCAACCGCGCTCGCCCAAGACGACATTCTGGCGGCCTGGTGGCGGGGGGCGCCCGTGCATCTCGCCGGCACGGCGCTGCTGCTGCTGTTCACCCTGGCGCTCGGGATCTGGCTGATGCTGGAATTCCGCGACCGGCTGCGGACCGAGGCGCGGGCCGCCCAGGCGGCGGCGGACTATCGCCTGCTGGCGGATAATTCCTCCGACCTGATCCTGCGCGTGGCGCTCGACGGCACCTGCCGCTACGCCTCGCCCGCCTGCCGATCCCTGTTCGGCGTGACGCCGGAGCGGATGGTCGGCACCAACCTGATCGAGCGGCACAGCCGAACGGAGCGTCCCGAATTGCGCGAGGCGTTCCGCCGCCTGTCCGAGGGCGAACCCAGAGCCACGATCCTGACGAAGTCGCTCCGACCCGACGGCCGGCTGCTGCAACTCGAAGCGAACATGCAGCGCGCATTGACCGCTGAGGGCACGCACGAGATCGTCGCCGTCGTCCGCGACGTCACCGAGCGCCAGGCCGTGGCCGAGGCGCTGCAGACCGCCCGCGACGAGGCAGTCAGCGCCAACCAGGCGAAATCGAATTTCCTGGCGACGGTCAGCCACGAGATCCGCACGCCGATGAACGGCATTCTGGGCTTTGCCGACATTCTGCTGCGGTCGGGGCTGACGCCCGATCAGACCCGTTCCGCGACGCTGATTCAGGATTCGGGCAATTCGCTGCTGGCGATTCTGAACGACGTACTCGACCTGTCGAAGATCGAGGCCGGCCGGCTGGAGCTGGAGCGGGTGCCGGTCTGCCTGCCGGCGCTGGCCGATGGCGCGCTGTCGATCCTGCGCAGCCAGGCCGACGCGAAGGGCTTGTATCTGCGGCTCGACCTGGCGGCCGATCTGCCCGACTGGGTCGAGAGCGACCCGACGCGGCTCAGGCAGATCCTGCTGAACCTGCTGTCGAATGCGCTCAAATTCACCGATCAGGGCGGGGTCACGCTGGCGATCGGACTCGAGGACCAGCGGCTGCGCTTCCGGGTCACCGATACGGGCATCGGCATCGCCAAGGACCGGCAATCGCTGCTGTTCCGGAATTTCTCGCAGTTGCATCGCTCGTCCGGCCGTCAGTACGGCGGCACCGGGCTGGGACTGGCGATTTCCAAGCGCCTGGTCGAGGCCATGCCGGCGGGCGAGATCGGCGTCGAGAGCGACGCGGGCAAAGGCGCCAGCTTCTGGTTTGCCGCGGCCTTGCCGACGGCATCGGCACCGGCGCCGGTCGCGGCCCCGGCGCCGGTCGGGCCGAACGGCACCGCCGCCCATATCCTGGTGGCCGAGGATCTGTTCATCAATCAGGCGGTGATCGAGAACATTCTGCTGGATGCCGGCCATAGCGTCCGGTTCGCCAACAACGGCCTGGAGGCCGTCGCGGCGGCCGACCAGGAGCGCTTCGATCTGATTCTGATGGATATGGAGATGCCCGAGATGGACGGGATCGAGGCGACGCGGGCGATCCGGCAATCCGACGGCCCGATGCGCGACGTGCCGATCATCGCCGTCACCGCGAACGCGCTCGAAAGCGAGGCCCGCCGGTGCCGTGACGCCGGCATGAACGAGCACCTGACCAAGCCGATCGACCGGAACGCGCTGCTTGCGGCGATCCAGCGCTGGACCGGGGCGCATTGAGCGGGGCACAATTGCAGCCGTAGCCCCGACCGCCGACGGAGTCCCGCCCCCATGAGCGATGAAATTGCCCTGATGTCCGCGACGGACCTCGTGTCCGCCTATCGCCGCAAGACGCTGTCGCCGGTCGAGGCGACCAAGGCCGCCTATGCCGCAATCCATGCGCTGAACGACAAGGTCAACGCCTTCTGCTTCCTTGATGAGGAAGGTGCGCTCTCCGCCGCGCGCGCGTCGGAAGCGCGCTGGCATGCCGGCCGGCCGCAGGGCTTGGTCGACGGCGTGCCGACCTCGGTCAAGGATCTGATCCTGACCAAAGGCTGGCCGACGCTGCGCGGCTCGACCCTGGTCGCGCGCGGCCAGGACTGGGCCGAGGACGCGCCGTCCGTAGCCCGGCTCAAGGCCCATGGCGCGGTGCTGCTGGGCAAGACCACGACGCCGGAATTCGGCTGGAAGGGTGTCACCGATTCCAAGCTGACCGGCATCACGCGCAACCCCTGGAACCTGGAGCGCACGCCCGGAGGATCGAGCGGCGGCGCCGCCGTCGCGGCGGCGCTCGGCATGGGGGCGCTGCATATCGGCACCGACGGCGGCGGCTCGATCCGCATTCCCGCCGCCTTTACCGGGATCTACGGGCTGAAGGCGTCCTATGGCCGGGTGCCGGCCTATCCGCCCTCGCCGTTCAATGCCGTCGCCCATGTCGGCCCGATGACCCGCACCGTCGCCGATACCGCCCTGATGCTGAACGTGCTGGCCGAACCCGACCCGCGCGACGCCAACGGCCTGCCGCCGGCCGGGCGCGACTGGCGCGTCGGTCTCGACGGCGGCGTCGCCCGCTGGCGCATCGCCTATGCCGAAACCCTGAACGGCGAGGCTGTCGAGCCCGAGGTCGCCGCGTGCGTGGCCGAGGCGGTGAAGCAGCTGGAAGCGCTGGGGGCGCTGGTCGAGCCGATCACCTTGACCATGCCCGGCGTCGACGATGCCTTCGCCAAACATTGGCTGACCGGGGCCGCGGCCTTGCTGGCCCAGTTCACCCCGGATCAACGGAGCCGGATCGATCCCGGCCTGCAGGCCTATGCCGAGATCGGCGCCCGGTTCACCGTGATCGAGGCGCTCAACGCGTCCAAGGCGCGGGAAGGCTTCGCGGCCCAGATCAACCAGCTGTTCGAGGCCTATGATCTGATCGTCATGCCGAGCCTGCCGATCGTCGCGTTCGGCGCCGGGCGCGACACGCCGGAAACCGGACCCTATGCCGGCTGGACCAACTGGACGCCCTTCAGCTATCCGTTCAACCTGACCCGCCATCCGGCGGCCTCGCTGCCGGTCGGTTTCGCCGGCGGCTTGCCGGTCGGATTGCAGCTGATCGGGCCGGCCTTTCGCGAGGATAAGGTGCTTCAGGCGTCGCGCGCGCTCGAAGCGGTCTTGCCGATCGCCCTGCCGCGCCTTAGGTAGAGGAGAGACTCCCGTCGCATTTTCGATTTAGATGGAAATGCCCGAGCGATGGAAATACTCAAGACCGTGCGAATGAGAGGATGCCCCACGTGAGCGACCGCCTGCCCTATTTCCGTTCCGATGACGACGACGAACCCGAGACGCCGGACACGGATGCGCCCAAGACCGACGCGGCAGCCCCGGTCAACGAGTTGGAAGCGCGCCTGCTGAAGGGCCGCAAGGTCATGGTGTTCGGCCAGGTCAACGACAAGCTGGCCCGCGATGTCGTCGGCCGTATCCTGACGTTGGCCGAGGAATCGTCGAAGCCGATCGATGTCTATGTCAATTCGCCCGGCGGCCATGTCGAGTCCGGCGATTCGATCCATGACATCATCCGCTTCGTGCGCGACCACGTCCCGGTCCGCGTGATCGGCACCGGCTGGGTCGCGTCGGCCGGCGCGCTGATCTATCTGGGCGGTCACAAGGACAAGCGCTTCTGCCTGCCCAACACCCGCTTCCTGCTGCATCAGCCGATGGGCGGCGTGCGGGGACCTGCCACCGATATCGACATCGAGGCGCGCGAGATCATCAAGATGCGCGAGCGCTTGAACCGGATCATCGCCGACGAGACCGGCCAGGCGATCGAACGCGTCCGCAAGGATAGCGACCGGAACTACTGGATGGGTGCCGAGGAAGCCATCGCCTATGGCATGGTCAGCCGGGTGATCAAGACGGCGGCCGAGCTGGAATAGTCCAGTCGAGCTTGGGGAAATCGGGGGCGTTCTTCGGGACGCCCCCTTTTCGTTTCAGACCACCGGCAGGCGCGCACGAAGCCCGGCTGGGAACAGCGCCACCACCAGCGTCCGCGCCTTGTGCCAGAAGGCCGACAGCAGCAGCAGCGCCGCGCCGATGACGAGCGCGGTCAGCGCGAAGCTGGCGCTGAGCGTGCCGGCCGCGCGGAACAGCGCCGCCATGGCATAGATCACGTAGAACAGCGCCGAGACCAGCAGCGCGCGGCGATCGACCGCGAGCGCCACCAGCGCCAGCACCAGATAAATCGCGACGGCCGCGCCGGCACGGATGAGATCGCTATCGCCCTCGCCGAGCAGGCCCAACATCTTGAAGGTCGGATGCACGATCATGGGAGCCGCCGACAAATGCAGCCAGAAAGCGACGTCGGACCGGCGCGTCGTCCGCGTGCGGTCTCGCGCGTCCCACCACATCGCCAGGGCGAACACGGCGAGGCCGCCGACAAGAAGCAGGGGCGCCCACTGGTTGTCGAGGGCCGGCACCAGATAGAGCACCAGCAGCAGAACGGCACCCAGTGCGCCCGCGACACCGGCCGCGACCGTGATCGGCACCTTGAATCGAAGCCAATGGGCATAGGTTCCGGCGGCGGCGAGTGCGCCGCCGGCGGCAAAGGGCAACGCACTTCCCGGGCCGGCGACGAGCCCATCGAACCGCTCGAACAACCCGCCCGCCAGCGTGAACATGCCGATGACGAAGGCCAGCAACAGCACGATGCTGGGCAGCGCCATACGACGTTGGCGCGTAAAATATTCGGCCAGGCCCCAACTGGCGACCGCGACCAGGGCACCATCGACCACCGGGCCGCCGAAGCTGCCGCCGAGCCAACTGAGCGCCTTCAGCAGCAGGAACGTCGCGATCGACACGAAGATGTCGTTGAAGCCGGTCAGCAGCCGGAACTGCTCCTCGTCGACCGCGGCGGTGCCCTGCGTGCGCGCGACGAAGGCGCGAAAGCCCGCGACCGCCGAGGGCGTGAGCACGCCAGCTTTGACCGCCGCATCGAGATCGCTGTCGCTATACATATTGCCCCATTCCCGAGATGCGCGCGGACGAGAGCCATAGCAGACTGCGGCGGCTCTTGTCCTAGTCGGCGACCGCGTCCCAGTCTTCCAGCGGAATGCGCGGGATCTGGAACTGGTCGCGCGTCGTGGTGTATCCGCCGCCGCCATGCATGCGGCCGATCAGGTCCAGCTTGGGCGTGTCGATGTAGTGCTTCAGCGCGTCCAGCACCGCATCGTCGCGCACATGCATGGCCACCACATGGCCCAGCACGAGCGTGTTCGCCGGCCCGAGCGGAACGGTCTGGAACAGCTTGCATTCGAACGCGACCGGGCTCTCGGCGATGCGCGGCGGCGTGACCTTGACCGAGGGCAGACGCGTGAGCTTGGCCATGGCCAGCTCATCGACCCCCGGCGGGAATTCGGTCGCGGTCTTGTTCATCGCCTCGGCATTGTCGCGCGAGACCAGATTGACCACGAACTCCCCGGTCGCCTGGATGTTCGCCAGCGTGTCCTTGGGCGCGCCCGGCCGCCGGCTGCCGATGCTGATGCCGACGGTCGGCGGATCGCCGGACAGCACGTTGAAGAACGAGAACGGGGCGGCATTGACGGTGCCGATAGCACTCCGGCTGACGACCCAGGCGATCGGCCGGGGCGTCACCGTCGAGGCGAGCAGCTTGTAGCGCGCCTGCGCCGGCAGTTCCGTGAAATCGAACAGCATGGATCTCTCCTAGTAGCCGACGGCGGCGCCGGCCGGGTGACGATCGTCGTTGGCGCCATAGCGCAGGCCCGGCCGCATCTTGCCGCCGACCGAGGCATCGTTGCCGGACGAGGCCGTCCCGCTGCCGACCGGCTTGTCCGGCCCGATCGCGATCAGTTCGGCGGCGCCCCAGGGCGTCTGCTGCACCAGCTTGTAGCCCATGTCGCTCAGCAGCCTGGCACTGTCGGGCGAGACAGACCAGGGCTCCAGATCGACCTCGTCCGGCAGCCATTGATGATGGATGCGCGGGGCGTCGACCGCTTCCTGCGGCTCCATGCCGTAATCGATCATATTGAGCGCCGTCTCCAGCGTGATGGTGATGATGCGCGAGCCGCCGGGCGACCCCAGCACCAGGAAGATCCTGCCATCCTTGGTCACGAGCGTCGGCGACATGGAAGACAGCGGGCGCTTGCCGGGCGCGATGGCGTTGGCGGTGCCCTGGACCAGCCCGAACAGGTTCGGCACGCCGACCTCGGTGGTGAAATCATCCATCTCGTCGTTCAGGATAAAACCGGCATGGCCCGGAATGACGATCGCACCGAACAGCCCGTTGATCGTGTAGGTGACCGAGGCGGCGTTGCCGGCCTGGTCGACCACGGAATAATGCGTCGTCTCCATCTTCTCGTGTGGCGCCACGCCGGGCGTCAGGTCGTCGGACGCCGTCGCATGGTCGGCCCGGATGGTGGCGCGGATCTGGGCGGCATAGTCCTTGGACAAGAGCCGATCGATCGGATTGGTGATGAAGGCCGGATCGCCCAGATACGTGTTCCGGTCGAGATAGGCATGGCGCATCGCCTCGGTCATGACATGGACCGCCTGGGCCGAATGGAAGCCCAGCGCCTTCATGTCGTAGCCTTCCAGAATATTCAGCATCTCGCACATGGTGACGCCGCCCGAGGACGGCGGCGGGGCCGACAGGAAATGGAAACCGCGATAGTCGCAGCCGAGCGGCGCCGACTCCGTCACCTTGTAATTGGCGAAATCGGCCGCGGTCAGGATGCCGCCATGCGCCTTGGATTGGGCCTCGACCTCGGCCGGCAGCCCGCCCTTGTAGAAAGCGTCGGGCCCATGCTCGGCGATCGCCTGCAGCGTGTTTGCCAGATCCTTCTGCACCAGCCTGTCGCCCGGCAGCAGCGGCGTGCCGTCCTGGCGCAGGAAGATCGCGGCGATGATCGGGTCGGCCCGGAACCGCTCGGTCCGCTGGTCCAGGATGTCGGTGTCGGCACGGGTCAGCACGAAACCGCCGCGCGCCAGCTTGATCGCCGGCGCCATCACCTTGGCGCGCGGCAGCTTGCCATATTCCCTGAGGGCGGTCTCGAGTCCCAGGACCGTGCCCGGCACGCCGGCCGCCAGATAACCCAGCAGGCTCGCGCCTTTCACCACATTGCCCTGGGCGTCCAGATACATGTTGGCGCGGGCCGCCGCCGGTGCGGTCTCGCGGAAATTGATGAAACTGTCCCGCCCGTCGGCCAGATGCAGCACCATGAAGCCGCCGCCGCCGATATTGCCGCAGCAGGGATTGACCACCGCCTCGGCATAGCCCACCGCGACCGCCGCATCGACCGCGTTGCCGCCGGCCTTCAGGATGGCGACGCCGACCTCGGACGCGAGGCGCTGAGACGAGACGACCATGCCGTGCTCGCCCTCGACCGCCGGCCGCGACGCGGCATCGGCGCCGCTCGCCGCCAGCAACAGCGCCAAGCCGCCGATGATCCCTTTGCCGACCATGCGCTACTTCCCCGCCGTTTCATGGGGCGCAGTAAAGCCCGAAACCGGGCGGCGCGTCAGCCCTGACGAATCAGATCCGTCAGCCCGACGGATCAGGTCGGCGCGAACGGCGCCAGGAACGCCAACTCGCCTGGATGCTGACGCCGATCGGTCCGCCGCGCCAAAACACGGCGGCGTGAGCGAGGCTTGACACAATCCGTAAGTCACAGCTAACGTAAGATATGACTTACGCGATGACCCTGGCCGCCCTGTCCGATCCGATGCGCCGGACGATCCTCGAACGGGTCGTCGAGGGTCCCCGGTCGGTCGGCGAGATCGCCGAGGATCTGCCGATCAGCCGGCCCGCCGTCTCGCAGCATCTGAAGGTGCTGAAGGATGCGGGCCTGGTGCAGGAGGAACGGGCCGGCACGCGCCGGATCTATTCCGCCGACAGCGCGGCCCTGGGCGAGCTCAGGACCTATATCGACGACATGTGGCGCGCCACGCTCGGGCGGTTTGCCGAGACAGCCGAACGGGAGGAACCCAAGCCATGACCGACACCGTCACCGCCTTTACCATCCCGCCGGTCGTCAAGACCGTCACTGTGCGCTGCGTGCCGGCGACCGCATTCCGCGTGTTCACGTCGGAGATCGGGCAATGGTGGCCGCTGGCCGATTTCTCCATGGGCGCGGCGACCGACTGCCATTTCGAGCCTTTTGTCGGCGGCCGGCTTTATCAGGTCGACCAGAGCGGCGCGGAGACGGTCTGGGGCCATGTGCTCGCCTGGGATCCGCCGCACGCCATGGCGTTCTCCTGGCAGGTCCAGTGCAGCCCGGAAGAAGCGCAGCAGATCGACGTCACATTCCGCCCCGTCGCCGGCGGCACCGAGGTCAAGCTGGCCCATGCCGGCTGGGATAAATTGAAGACCGGTGGCGCCGAGCGCCGCCAATCCTACGACGGTGGCTGGGTCGCCGTGTTCGAGCAGCGCTTCAAGGCCTACGCCGACCAGGCCGAACCGTTTGTTCGGCCAGCCGAGCCTGCTTCGGGAGACAAGGAATGAGCTTGAAACTCTATGGCGTCGCCGGCAGCCCCTATGTCCAGGCCGCCCGCCTGGGCCTGACCGAGAAGGGCGTCGATTTCGAGATGGTGCCCGTGCCGCCGAACGAGTTGAAGACCCCGGAACATCTGGCACGCCACCCGTTCGGCAAGATGCCGGCCCTGGATCACGACGGTTTCATGCTCTACGAGACCCAGGCGATCCTGCGCTATGCCGATCAGAGTTTCCCGGGCCCCCTGCTGGAGCCGGCCACGCCGCAGGAAACCGCCCGGATGAACCAGATCATCGGCATCGTCGATTGCTATCTGCACCGGGCCTGGAGCGGCGATATCGCATTCGAGAGGTTGGTGGCACCGCGCTTCTTCGGGCGCGCGCCCGACGAGGCCAGGATCGAAGCGGCCTTGCCCCAGGCCCGCGTCTGCGCCGAAGCGCTGGAGGCGATCATCGTCGGGCCCTATCTGACCGGCGCCGGCCTGACGCTGGCCGACGTGCATCTGGTGCCGCACTACAACTATCTCCGCCAGACTGCCGAGGGCGAAGCGATCCTGGCCGGCAAGACCAAGCTCACCCAATGGTTCGCCCAGCTCTGCGAGCGGGAGAGCGTGAAGGCGGTGGTGTTGGGTTGATCAGGTTTGGACGCGCGCGGCGCGCCCGAGGCTATTGACCAGCAGCACCCCCGACAGCACCGTGCCGCCGCCGAAGAGCGCGAGCGTCGAGGGCCATTCGCCCAGCCAAACGGCGGCGAGCAGGGTCGCCAGCGGGGCCACGAGATAGAGAAAACTCGTGGCCCGCCCGACCGGAAAATAGGCCAGCACGACTGACCAGGTCGCATAGGCGAGGGCCGCCGGAAACAGGCCCAGATAGAGTGCTGCGACCACCGAAGCGGTTGGTGCCGTCTGCAAGGCGCGGACCGCGGCCGGCAGAAACGGCAGCAGAAAAGCAGCACCCGACAGGACGACATAGGCCGTCGTCGCCAACGCCCCATAGCGCGCCAGCAGTGGCTTCTGCAACACGAACTGAACCGCCTGGCAGCCGGCGGCGAGCAGGATAAGAGCGGCGCCCGAGCCGATGCCGGCACCCCCGCCCTCGCCCAGGGCGATGAGCGCCACGCCGGCGAGACTGATCAGACTGCCGATCCAGCCCCAGACGCGGAACCGCTCGCCCAGCACCAGCCGGCCCAGCAGGGCGGTGAAGATCGGCGAGCAATTGATCAGAAAGCCCGCGGCACCCGCGCTGACCGTCACTTCGCCGGTGTTGAGGGCAATGTTGTAGAGCGCAATGCCGAGCCCGCCGGCGAGCAGGATCCGTCCAAGATCGGCGCGGCGCGGGCGCGGTAGCCGCCCGGCAAGGGCCGGGACCAGAAACGCCAGCGCCGCAGCGCCGTAGCGCAGGGCGGCGAGCGGGCCCGGCTCGAACCCTCTGAGGCCGGCACGGATGGCCGGGTAAGACGAGGCCCAGAGCAGAATGGTGGTGACGAGCGCCCAGGCGGCGAAGCGGCCGGCCTGTCGGTCGCCGGCGACGGCGAGGTCGCTCATGGCAAAGGAATCCATTTCATGCCGCAACCCTAGGCGCCGGCCGCATGCCCCGACAAAGCATGGTTTGTCACACGAGCTGTGATATGGCATCACGGGTCATGGTTCATCGCATTCCCTCGACCGAGACGCTGCGCGCCTTCGACGCCGCGGTCCGGCTCGGCAGCTTCAGCCGGGCCGCCGACGCCGTGCACCTGACCCATGGCGCGGTTAGCCGCCGTATCGCGGCGCTCGAGACCGATCTGGGCATGGTGCTGTTCGATCGGCTGCCGCGCGGGGTTCGGGCGACCGAGGCCGGGCTGAAGCTCCATCTTCTGGTCGCCGACATCCTGGGCCGGCTGCAGGTCGGCCTCGCCGATCTCGGCGCCGGCGCGCGGCCGGTGCGCCTCAGCGTGCTGCCCTCTTTCGCCAGCCGATGGCTGCTGCCGCGGCTCGGCGCGTTTCGCGCGGCCGAGCCCGGCATCGAGGTTCAACTGACCGCCGAACACGAGTTCGCCGAGGTCGGGCACGGCGGGATCGATCTCGCCATCCGCTATGGCGCCGGTCCCTGGCGCGGGGTCCATTCGGAACTTCTGTTCGAGGAAAGCCTGTTTCCGATCGCGGCCCCCGGGCGGGTGCTGGCGAGTGCCGCGGATCTCGGCGGCGCCATCCTGCTCCATGACAGCGAGCGGGCGTCCTGGACGGCCTGGCTCACGGCCGTCGGCTGGCCGGTGCCGGCGCGTCACGAGGTCTTCAACGATTATCATCTGGTGCTGGAAGCCGCCGCCAACGGCCTCGGCATCGCGTTGGGCCGCAGCCGCCTCGTCCAGCCCGACCTTGCCGCCGGCCGCCTGGTCCGGCTGCATCCCGCATCGGTGCCGAACCCGCGCGCCTACTACCTGATCCTGCCGGAGCAGCCATCAGAGGCCGCCCGGAAAGTGGCGGCGTGGCTGCGGGATCTTGCCGCCGCTGAGAGCGAGCCGCGCAAGCCCGGCTAGTCAGCGTCGGCCGGCACGGCGAAATGCAGGTCCATGCGCGATGGCCGGCGATAGAGCAGCAGGCTGACGGCGAGACCGCAGGCGGCGACGGCCAGGCCGGCGCGAACGTCGATCTGTTCGGCCACATGGCCCCAGATCCAGCTGCCGAGCGCCAGGCCGCCGAACAGCGCCACGTAATAGACCGAGATCGCCCGGCCCTTGTAGGTCTCGTGCGCCGCCATCTGGACCACGACATTGAAGGTCGACATGGCGACCATCCAGCCGAGCCCGCCCAGGGCCAGGAGCGGCACGATGAGCCAGAGCGATTGGGCGACGGCCAGCACCGCCGTCGCGATGCAGAAGCAGCCGGTCGCGACCGCAAACAACCGGCGCAGGCCCAGATTATGGCGCATCCAGCCGATCACCGCGGCGCCGACCAGCGCGCCGCCGCCGAGCGCGCCCAGCATCACGCCATAGGTCGAGGGGCCGCCGCCCACCTGGTTCTTGGCGACCAGGGGCAGCAGCGACCAGACCGCACTGGCGAACAGGGTGAAGACGAAGCAGCGGAACATGGCGGCGCGGATCGCCGGCGCGCTCGCGACATAGGCGAAGCCGCCGCGCACCTCGGCCGCGATGCTGCCGGTCCGCTTCGGCTTGACGATCTTGGCGCGCCGGCGCCAGCGGACCAGCACGAAGATGATATAGGTGTTCAGGACCGCGTTGACGGCGAAGGCGGCCGGCACGCCCCAGAGCGCGATGATGAGACCACCCAGGGCCGGCCCGGTCGCGCGCGCGATGTTCCAGCCGATGCTGCTCAGGACCAGGGCGCTCGGAATCATCTCGCGCGGCAGAATCTCGCCGATCGTGGTCTGGTAGGCCGGATAGCGCAGCGCCGATCCGCTGTCGAGCCCGAAGGTCAGCGCCAACAGCAGCCACGGCGTCATCAGCCCGAAAAACTGCAGCCCGGACAGGGTGAGCGCCACCACCAGCACGATCGACTGCGCGACCAGGAACACCAGCCGCTGGTCGACCCGATCGGCCAGCACACCGCCCAAAATCGTGAAGAACAGCGGCGGCAGCGAGGTCGCGGCCTGGACCCAGGCGACGAAATCGACGGTCGGCGCGATCGAGGTCATGGCCCAGGCGGCCGCGACCGACTGGATCCAGACGCCGAAGTTCGAGAACAGCGTCGCGATCCAGATGCCACGATAGGTCGGGTTGGCGAGCGGCCCGAGCAGGGAAGGTCGGGGAAGGGTTCCGCTGGTGGGGGGCTGCACGATCTGTGACCGTCGCGTTCTTGTCCGATGAGACGGCGAGTCTACCCCAGCCTCGTCGGCAGCCATCCACGCGTCCTTGCGACGGCAGGATTGCCAAATCGTAAGGTTGCGAAGCAATCGGCGGTCTTGCCCCGGGCGGGCCTGGCGGGCGACGCTTCGGGGGCCAAGGAGAACAGGCCCGATGACCGAGACCGCCGCGCTGCCCCCGCCCCCGTTGACGACCCGGCCGCCCATCGGGCTGGCGGCATTGTTCGGCGCATTCCTGCACCTCGGCATCACCAGTTTCGGCGGCGGCCTGTCCGGCTGGATGCATCGCGAGTTCGTCGGCCGCCGGGGCTGGATGAGCGAGGCGGATTTCCTCAGCGGTCTGGCGATGGCCCAGGCGATGCCGGGCGTCAACGTGGTCAATCTGGCGCTTTGGATCGGCTTTGCCCTGCGCGGCAGCGCCGGTGCCGTACTGGCCGTGACCGGCGTGCTGGCGGCGCCCATCGTCGTCATCATCCTGATCGGCGTCGTCTATGGTCGCTATGGCGGGTTGGCATCGGTTCATGCCGTGCTGGCCGGCGTGACCGCGGCGGCGGTGGGATTGTCGCTGACGCTCGGCTGGCGCGCGGCACGACGGGCGGCCCGCGATCTGGCGTCGCTGGCGATCCTGCTGGCGACCTTCGCCGCGGTCGGCGTGCTGCGCCTGCCCATGCTGCCGGTCGTGGCCGTGCTGGTGCCGCTGAGCCTGATCTTCGCGTTCCGGCGGGGCGCGCGCTGATGCGGGACAATCCGCTGCTGGCGCTGCTGGTGACCTTCGCCCCCCTGTCGCTCGCCTCGATCGGCGGCGGCCTCAGCATCCTGTCGGACATCCAGCATCAGAGCGTGGATGTGCATCATTGGCTGACCCAGGCGCAGTTCCTCGATGATTTCGGCATTTCGCGCGCGGCGCCGGGGCCCAACACGCTGATCGTCACGCTGATCGGCTGGCAGGTCGCCGGCTGGGCCGGCGCCGCCGTCGCGTCGATCGCGATTTTCGTGCCCTCCTCGGTGCTGGTCTATGGGCTGGCGCGGATCTGGCGGCGCTATCGCGGCGCGCCGTGGCAGGCGAAGATCGAGCGCGGGCTGGCGCCGATCGCCGCCGGCCTGATCCTGGCCGGCGGTTTGAACGTGCTGCGCACCGCCGACGGCGGCTGGCTCGCCTGGGCCGTCGCCGCGGTATCGACCCTGGCGTTGCTGCGCTATCAGAAGCTCAGCCCGTTCGTGCTGCTGGGCATGGGCGCATTGGTGTTCGCAACCGCCAATCTGTTGGTGCTGCCCGCCTGAACCGTCCGTGAAGCCCAGACGTCCGAGGTTCGCCATGCAAGCCGATCTGCCCGCCAGCGCCGCGATCTACAATCCATTCGTGCTCGCGCTCTACGACCTGTGGGTCACGCGCCTGTCCACCGCTTCGCCTGGCGCTGTTCAGCGCCGAAGCGCCATAATGATTCACAAAAGCTGAATAATGGCTTCTATTCCGGACCCTTCTTTCAGACGCCTTCCAGGCGCATCTTCCTAAGCGTCATCAACGCCCGATCGACGAGCACCGCTCACCGACGGGCCCACGGAAGGGAACCAGGATCATGTCACGGCTCAGCAACAAGACCGCTCTCGTCACCGGCGGCACCAGCGGCATCGGGCTGGAGACGGCCCGTCAGTTCATCGCCGAGGGCGCCCGCGTCGCCGTCACCGGCAGCAGCCCGGCCAGCCTGGAACAGGCCCGCGCCGTACTGGGTCCGGACACGCTGATCCTGAAGGCGGACGCCGGCGACGTCGCCGGCCAGCAGGAGATCGCCCGTGCCGTCGGTGCCGCGTTCGGCAAGCTCGACGTGCTGTTCGTCAATGCCGGCGTCGCCGATTTCCGGCCGGTCGACCAGTGGGACGAGGCGGGCTTCGACCGCTCGGTCGCGGTCAATCTGAAGGGGCCGTATTTCCTGATCCAGGCGCTGCTGCCGATCCTGGCCAACCCGGCCTCGATCGTGCTCAACACCTCGATCAACGCCCATATCGGCATGCCGAACTCCAGCGTCTACGCGCTGACCAAGGCCGGTCTGATCTCGCTGGCCCGCACGCTGTCGGGCGAATTGATCGGGCGCGGCATCCGGGTCAACGCCGTCAGCCCCGGCCCGATCGCGACGCCGCTCCATGGCAAGATCGGCATGACCGACAAGGATGTCGCCGGCCTGGTCAGCCAGATCCCGGCCGGTCGCCGCGGCGACGTGTCGGAGATCGCCAAGGCTGTCGTGTTCTTCGCCTCCGACGAATCGGCCTTCACGGTCGGCAGCGAGCTGATCATCGACGGCGGCATGAGCACGCTCTGACGCCGAGACGCGCCCGACCGGGAAGGCCGGGCGCGCTCAGATCACCAGGGGCAGCTGGTCCATCGCATTGAGATGGGCAAACTCACAGTCGCTTCTGCAGGAAATAGCGCTGATGGCCGACCGGATAATCGTCGATCCGGCCGATCAGCGCGAAGCCCAGCTTCTCGTAAAAACCGCGCGCCTGGAAGCTGAAGGTATTGAGCCAGATGCCGATGCAGCCGCGCGCCTCGGCCTCCGCCTCGGCCCGCAGCATTAGTTCGCGCCCGACGCCGCTGCCGCGCAGGCCGTCGGGCACGTAGAGCAGTTCGACATAGAGCCAGCCGAGCCAGGTTCGCCCCAGCAGGCCGCCGGTGGTGGCACCGGCGGGTCCCTTGATCAGCACCGCCAGCGGCTGCGCGTCGGCCCCGCCGGTCTCGTCGCGATTATAGCGGCTCAACCCGTCGACGATCGCGTCGCGATCGGCCGGCGCCGGGCTGTCGGTCACGATGAGTTCGATCATTCCGCCTTCAATGTCTCACCCAATTGGTCGAGCAGCCAGCCCGTGCCATGCTCGCGCGAACCGGCATCGTCATAGCCGTCGAGAAACGCACCCTGTTCGGTCACGACCAGGCGGGTGCCCGTACCGGCCGGCTTGAATTCGACGGTCGCCAGCGACACGGAAATATGCCGGTCGTCCATATGCATGTCATAGGCATAGACGATCCGCTCGTTCGGCACGATGTCGAAATAATGTGCCTCGAAGCGCGTGACCACGCCCTGATGCCAGCGGCCGTTCACCCGTTCCCGGCCACCGACGCGGAAATCCATTTCGCGGAGCATCTCGGCTGCCCTGTCGTTGCCGAACCAGCGCGCCTTGGCCTCTTTGTCGGACCAGGCCGTAAAGACGCGGGCCGGCGCGGCCGTGAAGGTCCGCTCGACCGTGAAGACGGCGTGGACGATGTTCCGTTCGGTCATGGTTTTTCCTCCGATTTTGGTTCTTCCAGATAGTCGGCGAGCCGATCCAGCCGGCGCTGCCAGCCAATGCGACGCGCGTTGATCCATTGCTCGGCCAGGCTCAACGCCTCCGGCTCGATCCAGCAGGTGCGCACGCGGCCGGTCTTTTCCGATCGGACCAGGCCGCTCGCCGCCAGCATCTGCAGATGCTGCAGCACGGCCGGCATCGACATGGCGAGCGGGCGGGCCAGATCGCTGACCGAGGCGGGCCCCAGGCCCAGCCGTTCGACTATCGCCCGCCGAGTCGGATCGGCCAGCGCCAGGAACATGAGGTCGAGCGAAGGTGATTGGTTAAGCATATGCCTAACTATCTTGTTTCGACCCCTGCCGTCAAGAAATAGTTTGGCATATGCTTAAGTGTTGTCCGCGCTCGCAGGGGGCGGCATGATTGCCTTGTGGGAAACCGCACGAGGGAACCGATGGGCGATCGCTGGGTCGGAATAAGGGCATGGACCACCGGCCATCCGAGCGAGTTTCGGCTGGGCCTGCGCATTCTGATCGCCGGCATGGCGGCGTTCTTCGTGACCGATGTCGTGCTGGGTCTGCCGCAGAGCTATTGGGCCGTGCTGACCGCGGTCATCGTGATGCAGGCGAGCCTGGGCGGTGCCCTGAAGGCGTCGATCGACCGGATCGTCGGCACCGTCGCCGGGGCGCTCTGGGGCGTCATCGTGGCGCTGATCGTCCCCCATGGCGGCTCGTGGCTGCTGGCGATCACCTTGACCCTCGTGCTGTCCCCTCTGGCCCTGCTCGTCGCGTTCAAGCCCGCCTATCGGATCGCGCCGGCGACGGCGATCATCGTGCTGCTGGGCTCGGGAGCCCAAGAGGCGGGCCCGATCCTGCCGGCGCTGCATCGGGTGCTGGAAATCGGCATCGGCAGTCTGGTCGGGCTGGCGGTTGCCCTGCTGGTGCTGCCGGCCCGGGCCCATCAGCTGCTGGCCAACCAGGCGGCGACAGTGCTGGGCATCCTCGTCCAGCAGATCGAGCAGCTGCCGTCACGCCTCGCCGGCACGGCGGACGCCGCAGTTTGGCTGCAGGCCGCCGACCGCCGGCGCAAGGCCCAGGACCAGGCCGACACGCTGGCCGAGGAGGCCAAGCGCGAACGGCGCAACCGGTTGACCGACACGCCCGACCCCGAACCGCTCGCCCGGACGCTGCGCCGGCTGGGCGTCGACATGGCCCAGATCGGCCGCGCGTCGGCCGAGGCCTGGGACCCGGTGCTGCTGGAGCGGCTTACCGATCCGCTGGGCGCCGTGGTCGAAGCCACGACGCGCTTCCTCGGCGCCTGCGCCGCGGCGCTCGGCAAACGCGAGGCGCCGCCGCCGATCGAACCGCTGGCCGCGGCACTGGAGCGGTTGAGCGCCGTCGTCGCCGGCCTGCGCCGGGATGGCACGACCCGCCCGCTGCCGGGCCCGGCGATCGAGCGCCTGTTCGGCCTGGGCTTCGCGCTCGACCAGATGCGGCGCGATGCGGAGGATCTGGCCGAACGGATCGCCGAACTGGCGCCGGCGGACGGGACGCCGGCGCCAGTCATCGCACTCTAAATCAAATATTCAGAGACTGATTCACCGATCGAACCGAGCCGGTTTGATCGGATCAGGCTCTAATACGCCTTGGCGTAGATCGCATCGACGGTCGCCGGCGCACCGGTGACCAGGCACTTGCCTTCCGTGCCGGACTGTTCGTATGGCAGGCAACGGATGGTCAGGCCCAACTCGCCCAGCTTGGCATCGATCCCCGGATCGCCCGAATATTTCGCCGTGACGAAGCCGGTGCCACCCTTGGTCTCGAAATGCTCGGTAAGGTCGGCGAAGCTCGCGACACCCTCGACCATGTTGGCCTTGCGATAGGCCAGCGCAGCGTCATGCAGCACGCCGTCGAGCTCGTTCAGTTCGTCCGACAGCCGGCCGACGAACTCGTCCATCGTGAGGTTGCGCTTGTCGGCGATGGCGTCGCGGCGCACGAGCGCGACGGTGCCGGCTGCCACGTCGCGGGGACCGAGCTCGACCACGAAGGGCACGCCCTTCTTGATCCAGGCCCAGCGCTTGTTGGCCGGGCTGTCGTCGCGCAAGTCGACTTTGACCCGTACCGGCTCGTCGTCGAACCGCTGGGCGCGCAGGCGCTTGGCAAGCGTTTCGGCCGCCTGGATGACCTCGTCGCGGCTGGCCTCGTCGCGCAGGATCGGCACGATCACCACATGCTGCGGCGCCATTTTGGGCGGCAGGCGCAGCCCGTCGTCATCCGAATGGGTCATGATCAGCGCGCCGATCAGGCGGGTCGAAGCACCCCAGGACGTGGTGTAGGCATGGCTGACGCCGCCTTCCTTGTCCTGGAAGGAGATGTTCGCCGCCTTGGCGAAATTCTGGCCGAGGAAATGCGACGTGCCGGCCTGCAACGCGCGGCCGTCCTGCATCATCGCCTCGATCGTGTGGGTCGCGTCGGCGCCGGGGAAGCGTTCGCTGACCGACTTCTCGCCGGGGATCGTCGGAATGCGCATGGCACCCTCGACCACGCGGCGATAGACCTCGAGCATCAGCTTGGTCTCCTCGATCGCCTCGTCCCGGGTCGCGTGCGCCGTATGGCCTTCCTGCCACAGGAACTCGCTGGTGCGCAGGAACAGGCGCGGCCGCATTTCCCAGCGCACCACGTTGGCCCATTGGTTCAGCTTCAGCGGCAGGTCCCGATAGCTCTTGATCCAGCGCGCCATCGCCTCGCCGATGATCGTCTCCGACGTCGGGCGCACGATCAGCGGCGATTCCAGCTCGCCGTCGGGCACCAGCTTGCCGTCCTTCATCACCAGGCGATGGTGGGTCACGACCGCCATCTCCTTGGCGAAGCCCTCGACATGGGCCGCTTCCTTCTGCATCAGCTCGAGCGGGATGAAGATCGGGAAATAGCAATTGTCGTGACCGGTTTCCTTGATCAGCCGGTCGAGCTTCTGCTGCAGGTTTTCCCAGATCGCGAAGCCCCACGGCTTGATGACCATGCAGCCGCGCACGCCCGAATTCTCGGCGAGATCGGCCTCGCGGATGACTTCCTGATACCAGTCGGCGAAATTCTCGGAGCGGCGGACGCGGAGCGCATTCTTCATCGGAAGGGCCTTCAAGGGCGAAATGACAAGAGACTGCGGCTGTCCTACAAGCTGGGGCCGGACGAAACAAGCGGGTTCGGCACGTGGCCGCATCGGCCCGCTCCCGCATCCATAAGGAAACGACCTTGTCCGATCTGACCTTCCGCCGCGCCGTCCCGGCCGATCTGCCGACGCTGGTGGCGATGCTGGCCGATGACGTGCTGGGCCAAGCACGCGAGCGACCGGAAAACCCGCTGCCCCGGGAATACCAGGACGGCTTCGCCGCGATCGACGCGGACCCGAAGCAATTGCTGCTCGTGGTGGAACGGAACGGCATCATCGCCGGCATGCTGCAACTGACCTGCATTCCCGGCATCTCGCACATGGGCGCCTGGCGCTGCCAGATCGAAGGCGTGCGGGTCGTGTCGACCGCGCGCGGCCAGGGCGTCGGCCAGGCGATGATGCGCCACGCGATCGGCATCGCCCGGCAGCGCGGCTGCCGCATCGTCCAGCTGACCACGAACAAGGCACGCGCCGACGCCAAGCGCTTCTACGAGCAACTGGGCTTCGAACCGGCGCACGAGGGCATGAAGCTGACGCTGTCCTAACCTCGGCCCAGCGCCGCCGGCAGGTGCCGCAGCATCAGCGGCAGCAGGGTTTCGACGATGGCCTTCCGCCCCGCCGTCCCGCCCGCGGGATCGCGCAGTTGGCCGCCGAGGGCGAGATGGGAAAAGCCGTGGACCAGGGACCAGGTCGCGAGCAGGAGGCCGTGGGCATCGAGCGGCAGCGCCGCCCCCGCCGGCGTGGCGGTCGCAGCCCGGATCGCGGCCTCCAGAACCCCATAGGCATGATCCGTCACCGCGACGAACGCCGCGTTCTCCTGGTCGAGCTTCTCGTGGCGAAACATGAGCTGGAACCGCGCCGGGTAATCGAGCGCGAATTGCACGTAGGCCTGCGCCTGCTCGACGAGGCGCCCCTATGCCTCGGGCGGACCGGTGGCGGGCCTGGGCTTCGGCCTGCTGGCCGTACTGTGGATCGCGGCAACGCTCGGCGCCTGGCGCGCTGCCGTGCAGCGCCGATTCGCGCTGCATCGGCTGCTGATGCGCTACAGCTATGCCATGACCTTCGGCGCGGTCACGCTGCGCCTGCAGATCCCGATCGGCCTGGCATTGGGCGCAGAGAGCTATCCGGCCATATCGGTCTGGCTCGCCTACACCTCCTGGATCCCGAACGTCGCCGTCGTCGCGATCCATTCGGCGTTGACGGCGCTGCGCCGCCCGGCGGTCTCAACCTGACGCTCGTCGCCCGAGAACCTTTTGCCGTCCGGGCCCGTTCTCCGGCCATGGCAAGCGCCTTCAAATGGACGATCCGCATCTTGGCCGGCCTGATGGCGCTGAGCCTGCTGGGCGTCGTCGCCTATCGGTTCGCGCCGGCGCCGGTGACGCCGCTGATGCTGCTGCGGGCGGCCGGGGGCGATCCGATCCACGCGCCCTGGCTCGCCGCGCGCGAGATCCCGCCCGTGATCGTCGCGGCCGTGCTGACCTCGGAAGATCAGCGCTTCTGCCAGCATCACGGCTTCGATCTTCAGGAGATCGACAAGGCGCTGGCCGCCGAGGAGGACGGCAAGCGCCTGCGCGGCGCCAGCACGATCAGCCAGCAGGCGGCGCGCGATCTCTATCTGCTGCCGGTCCGCTCGTTCCTGCGCAAGGGCCTCGAAGCCTATTTCACCGTGCTGATGGAGGCGCTGTGGCCCAAGGCACGGATCGCCCAGGCCTATCTCAACACCATCGAATGGGGCCCCGGCATTTATGGTGTCGAGGCGGCCAGCGAATACGCCTTTCATCATCCGGCCAAGCGGCTGACGGCGCATGAGGCGGCTTTGCTGGCCGCCATCCTGCCCAATCCGCGGCGCTGGTCGGCCGCGTCACCCACCGCCTATATTCGCGAACGCGCCCGGACGATCCTCGAACGGATGGGTCGGCAGGAGGCCGATACGGCCTGCGTGAAGTCACTCGGAGAATGACCGGTATGAACCCCAAGGCCCCGCTGATCGTGCTCGGCATCCTGTTGGCCGGCTATATCGCCTATCCGTATCTGGCGGTGCATTCGCTGATCGACGCGGTCGAAAGCGGCGACCCGGCAAAGATCGAGCCCAAGGTCGATTGGCCGGCGGTGCGCCAGGGCTTCAAGGACGATCTGAACGGGGCCATGGCCGGCAATCAGGACAAACAGAACTCGGGCTTGGCGCTCCTGGGCATGGCGCTGGGCGCCAAGCTGATGGGCGGGGCGGTCGACGCGCTGGTGACGCCCGATGGGCTGGCCGGCATCATCCGCGAAGGCCGTCGCGACCGGGCGGCCGCCGCGGCGATCGGCGGGTCGGGCGGCCTGCCGGCACCGCCCGCCGCCAACGCGGACGGCGAACGCCGGCATACCCATGTCGTCTGGGCCTTCTTCGACGGGCCGGCGAGCTTCACCGCCCGGGTGCACGGCGGCGCCGAGCGCGAGAGCGATCCGCCGGTCCGCCTGCGCTTCGAGCTGGAAGGCGGCGGCTGGATCCTGACCCGCGTGTTCCTGCCGCTGCCGAACGGGTCCTAGAGCGCGATGATATGAGGCCTGCCGACGAGCTTCGCTCGCGTCTGATCGGCCTCATATCTAAGTCGACGACAACTTGTCGCGACCAATCGCCCTCTAAACCACATCTAGCCGCGGAAATGATAGCGCATCGCCGACAGCGTGTCGGACACGGCGGCGACCTTGGTATCGATATAGCCGGCCGTGCGCATCAGGCTGCGAACAGCACCCTCGCCGAAGCCGGCGCGCGGGCCTTTGGCATAGACCAGCCAGAGCGGCCCCTTGGCGCCATGCACGTCGAGCGCATGGCGTAGCGCCGCCTCATCGGCGACGACGGCGATACCCAAGGCCGCGTCGTCGGCATCGACCGCCTCAGCATCGCGCAGGGCCTCGCGCAAAACCGGGTCATCGACCGGGCCGATCACGCGCGCCCGGGCCTCGGGGCCGATCCCGAGTTTCCGGGCCAGGGTCGGCGGCGGCGTGGTGAGCTTTGTCGCCCAGCGCTGGGCCGGCTTGGCGCCGAGCGTCAGGGCCAGTTCCTCGCCCGCCGCCCGGAAGCGAAGCTCGTCGCCCTCGACTGCGATATCGGCGATCGCCGGCAATGGAATGGTGCGTTTCACGTCGCCGCGCAGGATCAACTCCTCCGTCTCCAGCAGCGCCTTGACCATCCCGGTGCCGCCGCTCCAGCGGCAGGCGCATTGCGCTTCGAGCCCCATGATGCCCCTCCCTCCTCGTCCCTCGCCGCTTTGATGCGGCTTTCATGCCCGTCCGCACAAGCACGGATGGCATTTCCACGGAGCTCGGCTGTCTGATCGGAGCATCGAGAACGCCCCTTTTTTACGACGAGTGACACCGATGCGGCCGCTCCGCCTCATTTCCGACAATACAGCGATTCCGTTCATGCGCGGCCGCTATGTCGGCGTCGCGACCTCGGCGGTCCTGTTGTTCGTCGGCGAGAAGCGCCTGCGCCGGCAAACCGGTGCCGAGGAGCGCCCGGCGGGGGCCTGACGCGCATCAGGCCCCCGCCGCCATACCCTGAAAAGAGATAAATCGATGAAAACCCTGTTGCCGCCCGTGGCGACGCCGCGTTGCCCCGACGGCCGTCCGAATTGCCTCAGCCGGCGCCAGTTGGCCGGTCCGACGCCGGTCTCGCACGAGCCGCCGTCCCGTCCCGAAACGGCCGAAGAGGCCCACCGGTGAAGCGCGTCCTCGGTCTGGGCGCGGCCTGTGCGATCCTGTGCCTGATGGCGCCCGCTGCCGAGGCCGCCTGCGGTGTCGGACGGAGCCTGCCGGCCGGCGCCGGGCTCGCCTCCTGGTACGGCGCCGAACAAGGCGGCCGGAAAACCGCCAGCGGCGAACGCTACGACCCGATGGCGCTGACCGCCGCCCATAACTCGCTCGCCTTCGGCACCTGGCTCAGGGTCACCAGCCTCGCGACCGGCCGCAGCATCACGGTCCGCGTCAATGATCGCGGCCCCGGCTATGGCCGCCTGATCGACCTGTCCGAAGCCGCCGCGCGCCGGCTCGGCACCCGCGCCTGCGGCGTGGCCCAGGTGCGGATCGAACAGATCGCGCGTGCCGACTAAAAGCGTAGGTGACGATGATGCGATGTCTTTACCGCAGCGACTTTGGCCCGCCCGATCCCGGCTTCGACGCCGGCGCCGCGGCACAATCGCTGGCGAAGAGCTTCCCGGCCTATGCGAAGCAGCTGGCGATGGCCCAGAATCCCCGGCAGCTGGAGGCGATGTTGCACCGGCTCGACCATGGCGACAGCGTCTCCTGGTGCGAGACCGGCTATGTCGGAGCCCTGCATCCGATGGGCACGGACGGCTTTGCCGCCGCCGCCAGCTTCATCCTATTGCCGGTCGCTTCCTGGTGCTTCGTGCTCTGGCTCCGGCGCCGGGTGAATCGGATCTCGCTTAATGCCGATCGTCGAGCGCCAGCCGGAGCGCCAGACCGCCGAACACGGTCCCGAGGAACCAACGTTGTACGCGCGCGATTCCGGGACGCGCGCCCATGAAGCGGGCGAACCGGGCGGCCGCCAGGATGATCGCGCCATTGACGCCGAGGCCGATCAGGTTGAGCGCGCTGACCAGGATCAGCGATTGGGCGACCATGCCGCCCCGTGCCGGATCGACGAATTGCGGAAACAGCGCCAAGAAGAACAGCGCCACCTTGGGGTTCAGGAGATTGGTCAGCAACCCCTGGCGATAGGCCCGGGCCCAGGGCACCGCCGGCAAGCCGCCGCTGACGCCGAACGCGTCCTTGCTGCGGAAAGTCGTCCAGGCGAGATAGGCGAGGTACGCGGCACCGGCGAGCCGGACGGCATCATAGGCGGCCGGCGCCAGCACCAGCAGGCTGGCGAGGCCGAGGGCGGCGGCCAGCGCCCAGACATAGCAACCGGTGATGATGCCGGCGAGGGCGGCGAAAGCGGCCTGCCGGCCCTGCGCGATGCTGCGCGACAGGCACATCAGCATGTCCGGCCCAGGTGTCAGCGCAAGCGCCAGCGAGGCGGCGCAAAACAACAGGAGCGTCGGCAACGGCACGGGCATGAGGACCACCGGCAAAAGGCTGGGATGGCTTCAGCCTAACGCGCGGCCAGCGCCGAAGAGAAACGGCGGCCGGGCATATCCGCCCGGCCGCCGCTGCAGGTCTGCGGTCTCTCGGCCGCTTAGAGAACCATGAGCATTTCGGCGACCAGCGGATGTCGGACGATATCCTGTTCCGTCAGGCGCACGACCGCGATGCCCGGCACGGCTTCGAGCCGATTGGCGATGTCGAGCAGGCCGGACAGGCCGTTCAAGAGATCGCTCTGGTCCGGATCGCCGGTCAGCACCATGGTCGAGTGCCAGCCGAGCCGGGTCAGCAGCATCTTGATCTGCCCGTAGGTGCAGTTCTGCGCCTCGTCGATTACGACGAAGGCGTTGTTGAGCGTCCGGCCGCGCATATAGGCGATCGGGGCGATTTCGATGGTGCCGTCGGCGAGATATTGCCGGACCCGCTTGCCGCCGATCCGGTCGTTGAGGGCGTCGTAGAGCGGGCGGAGGTAGGGGGCCAGCTTCTCGTGCATATCACCAGGTAGGAATCCGAGGGATTCGCCAGCTTCAACTGCCGGGCGCGACAGTACGATACGATCGACATTGCCTGCCTCCAAAGCCTCGACGGCGGCGGTGACCGCCAGATAGGTCTTGCCCGTGCCGGCCGGCCCGAGGGCCACGCACAGGTTATGGGTATCGATGGCCTGCATCAGGGCCCGTTGATTGTCGCTCTGTGGCCTGACTTTTCGAACATAGCTCTGGTCGCGATGCTCATCCTCCGTATCGGCGGCAACCGGGTGCCAGCCCCGGCTGCGGCCGGTTTCGGCCCCGAACAGGGGTTCGATCTTTGATTCGAAGCTGCGGACGGATTGCGCGGCACGGGAAGTACGCTTGGCCATGATCACTCCTGAAGACACAGGTGACACTGAGCGATTGAGCAGCCCTCACAGGTCTGCTCACACGTATTAAGTCCGAGCAGCTTTGGCTGCTCGATCTTCTCGAAAAGAGGCCGGAAAACAAAAACGCCCCACCGCGGAGCGGAGAGGCGTCGGAAACACACGGCGTTGAGGGTGCCGGGCGGGTAGGGATTCGATGGGTTGGTGCGTGAATCAAACGCGGCGAACCTTGCTAATCGAAGACCAGTTAGCAAAAGAACACTACGCGAATCGGACCGTCCCGTCACCACTCATCGCGTCATATTAAAAAATTCACACAAGATCTTGAGGTGGCTGCCCAATTCTCCGGCAGCCGTTGGCGCGTTCCTGATCAATAGAGCGTGGCTTTGACCCGGTCGGCCAGCCCACGATCGTAATCGTCGCCACCGACTCGCGATTCGCTCACGGCCGCGAGGATCTTGCCGGCACTGGGCAGCGCCGCCCGGGCGACCTGGGCCGCCGGATTCCAGAGGTCGGCCCGGACCACGGCGCGCGAACATTGGAAATAGACCCGCTCGACCGCGATCACCAAAATCGACCGCGGTTCCTTGCCGTCGATGGCGAAGCGCGCCTTCAAGACCGGATCGACCGACAGGCTGGCCCGGCCGTTGACCCGGATCGTCTCGCCGATGCCGGGGATCAGGAACAGGAGCGCCACGCGCGGGTCGGCGATCACGTTCCGCAGGCTATCGACCCGGTTGTTGCCGCGTCGGTCCGGGATCAGCAGCGTGTTCGCATCCTCGATCACGACGAAGCCCGGCCCATCCCCGCGCGGCGAAGCGTCGAGCCCGCCCGGTCCGGACGTCGCCAGCACGCAGAAGGGTGCGGCCTCGATGAACGGGCGATAGACCGGGTGGACATGGTCGACCTCCTTGACGATCGAGGCTTCGCCCGGCTCGCCGTAGAGCGCCAAGAGATCCTTCTCGTCGGCAATCAGCGACATGGCATCACCGCCCGGTGGTCAGCACGACCTTGCCGGTCGCCTTACGCGACTGCAGCACGCGGATCGCCTTGGCCGCATCCTCGAGCGCGAAGCTTTCCGAGACATGAGGCCGCAGCTTGCCTTCCGAGACCCAGCCCAGCAGCGTCTCGAACGAGGCACGGACCCGCGCCGGGTTCTTGGCCCGGTACGAGCCCCAATAGAAGCCGATCGCCGAGACGTTCTTGACCAGCAGCAGATTGGCCGGGATCTGCGGGATCTTGCCGCCGGCGAACCCGATGATGATCATGCGGCCTTCCCAGCCGGTCGAGCGCAGCGCCGCATCGAACAGATCGCCGCCGACCGGGTCATAGACCACGTCGACGCCGCGACCGCCGGTCAGATCCTTGAGCCGGGCGCGCAGGTCTTCGCTTGAGGTATCGATCAGGTGGGCGGCCCCACGGCTCTGGGCGACCGCGAGCTTTTCGGGCGAACTGGCCGCCGCGATCACCCTGGCACCCATGGCATGGCCGATCTCGACCGCGGTCAGGCCGACGCCGCCGGCCGCCCCCAACACCAGGAGGGTTTCGCCCTGTTTCAGATCCGCGCGCCAGTCGAGCGCGCCGTGGGACGTGCCATAGGCGATCGGAAAGCCCGCCGCGGCCTCGAAGCCCATCATGTCGGGGATCTTGTAGACATTGGCGACCTCGACCACGGCCTCGTCGGCATAGCCCCCGACCGAGACCAGACCCATCACCCGATCGCCGACCGCGACGCCCGTGACCGCGGCACCGACCTCTGCCACGACGCCCGCGACCTCGAAGCCCGGCGTGAACGGCAGCGGCGGCTTTTCCTGGTACGTGCCGCCGACCATCAGCCCGTCGGCGAAATTGACGCCGGCGGCATGGATATGGATGCGGACCTGGGCCGCGCTCAACGCCGGAGCCGGAAGCGTTTCGAGCGACAGGGTCTCCGGTTCGCCCAGAGCGTTGCAGACGATGGCGCGCATGTAATTCTCCCTTATACCGTGAAGTCGAACGCCCCCGCCGCCGGGCGCAGGGCACCGACCTCGACGCCCGCCACATTCTTGATTTTCGGTGCGAGGAACGGGTGCAGCGCCATGCGCTCCTCCGCGGTGAAGCAGCCGAGCCGATCGAGCAGCGAGATGATCGCGACGTCCGCCGCACGGCCGGCGCCGTCCTCGATCTTGAGCGCGATGCCCAGGCCGAGCTTCGGCAGCGAGACGCAGAACACGCCCTCGGCCCCCGGCTTCAGCCGCACCTTGTCGCCCGCCACCTGCATGATCGCCACCGCGACCCCGCCGGTGCCGTCGACCAGCAGCGGGTGGGCGGCCATGGCATCGAGGAGCCGTGTCGAAGCCGCGCGGCGTTCGTCCGGCAGACCGCTGGGATCGGCCATCCGCGCCATGCCCTGGGCCATCGCCTGCAAGGTCAGGCCGATCACCGGAATACCGCAGCCGTCGCGGCCGGCCGGCGCGCGGCCCATGTCGGTGCCGGTCATGTCGCCGACCGCCTTCAGCACCCGGCGCATCACCGGATGGTCCGCCTCGATATAGCCCTTCGGATCCTCGCCCAGGCAGGCGGCCGTGCAAAGAAAGCCGGTGTGCTTGCCCGAGCAGTTGTTGTGCAGCTGCGACGGCGGCTGGCTGCCGCGGATCAGCGCCTGGGCCGAAGGCACGTCGGTCGGCAGATGGGCGCCGCATTCCAGGTTGCCTTCGCCGAGGCCGATCCGGCCGAGCCAGGCCGAAATCTTCTGCACATGGATCGGCTCGCCATGGTGGGAGGCGCAGGCGAGCGCCAGTTCTTCCTGACCGAGGCCGTATTTGTCGGCCGCCCCGGTTTCCAGGAGCGGCAGCGCCTGCAGCGGCTTGATCGCCGAACGCGGGTAGACCGGCCGGTCGACGGCACCGGCCGATCGGACGATCTTGCCGGCCGCATCGACCACGGCGAAGGCGCCGCGATGCCGGGATTCGACCATGACCCCCCGGACGATTTCGACCAGCACCGGGGCCGGGTCATGGAGCAGATCGTGGGTTTGGGGCAAGGTAGCTTCTCCGGTTTCCATCGGCATTGGGTTTTCCGCACCATGCCCGGCCCGATGCGGCTGGGCAAGGCCCAGCCATCGCGGTATTTAGTGACGGGACCAGCACCAGCCTGTAAGAATATGACAATATTAGGAAATAAGGAGCGAGCCTTGCGCAGCGCCCTCTGTGGTTTGATCTTTTCTTTGGTTGCATTCGGCGTTCCCGACGCCCGGGCCGACGGCTCACCGCAGGCGCCCGGTCCGGATCAGCGCGCCTATATCGCGGCGACGCTCTATAGCGATCTCCAGGCCCATTTCGCCCATTGGCAGGATAGCGCGGGGCTGAAGCCCGACGAGGCACTCCACGCTTACGTGGCCAAAGCGATGTCGGTGCCCGATCGGCTTGGTTTCGATCTCGAAACGATTGCCTTCCTGGCACAATTCGGCGGCGGCCGCACGGGATTTTCCGACAGCTGGCTGCGGGAGACCTATCCCGCCCTGCCGTTCGCCGTCCGCCGCATCGCCCGGGATTGGGTCGTCACCCGCAGCCGTCTGGACGCGCTGAAGCCGGGCGACGTGATCGTCCAGATCGACGGCACGCCGACCGAGAGCTTCTATCAGAATCATGCGCGCTTCCTTCCCGCCGGCTCGGATGAGGCGAAGCGCGCGGCGCTGTTCGCCATGCCGAGCCTGTTCGCGTCGCCGCTGACGTTCGGGCTGGCCGACGGCCGCAACGTGGGCATCGATTTCGCCGCCGCGGCGCCGGCCGCCGCGCCGGAGGTGATCGGCAAATGGCTGAAGCCGGACGAGTTCGCCTATATCGCGATCCCCAATTTCGATGCGCTGCCGGGCGCGGCCGAGCCGCAATTCGAGGCGCGGGCGATCGAGCTGGTCAAAGACTATGCGGCCGCCTCGACCCTGGTGCTCGACCTGCGCGGCGCCGACGGAGACGCGGCCCCCGTGAAACTGCTGGCGAGGCTGATGAACCGTCCCTATCGCGGCTGGGCCGCGGCGACGCCGGCATCGCCCTTGCCGCAGGCGCGCCCGGCGGCGCTGCAGACGGTCGACGGCGAGGCGCGCGTGCAGCGCGCCGCCCTCAGCTGGCCGGCGACGATCGCGGAACCGGCGCCCGACGCCTATGGCCGGCAGCTGATTCTGCTGATCGACGGCGGCTGCGCCGGGGCTTGCGAGGATTTCGTCATGCCGTTCAAGGACAATGGCCGGGCCGTGCTGATCGGCGAGCCGACCCGCGGCCGGACCGGCAGCAGAATGGTCGAGGACCTGGGCGACGGGATGACGGCCTGGATCAGCACCTCCAGCGTCAGCTTCCCGAACGGCGCGCCGCTGACCGCCGCAGGGATCGCCCCCGACGTGGCGGTGGCGCCCGGGATTTCGGACCTCAAGGCCGGCCTGGACCCGGTCATCGCCAAGGTCCTGATCCAGACCGCGCCCGGCGCCCAGCAGGATCGCCGGGCGCCGTAGGCGCCCGCCACATCTTTTTCCGTCATGGCCGGTTGACCCGGCCATCCACGTCTCTCCGCCGGAGTGGTGTTCGAAGCGTAAGCAAGCCGCTGGTGGAAACCAAACGGATGCATCCATTTGGTTTATCCACAACTCACTAGTCCGGTGAATCGGACCACTAGAGCCTGATCCGATCAAACCGAGCCGGTTTGATCGGATCAGGCTCTAGTAGCGAATGAACAGATTCAACACCCGGCCGATCGGGCCGGTCAGCTTCAGGCGCGCGTCGGACACCGCGAAGCACAGGCAGCCTTCCCGGGCGTCGGCGACCGGCCGATGCACCACGTCCGCGCCGGCGACGGCGACATCGCCGATATCGTAGGTGCCGATCTCGTCGCTGTAGCCGCCATCGAGCACGATCAGCATCTCGCGGCCGCCATGGGTATGGCGCGGCATGGCGCAGCCGGGCGCGATCCGCATCAGTCGGGCGCGCACGCCAGCACGGCCGTCGCCGATCTCGGCCTCGTCCAGCCCGCGCATGATCTTTTTCCACGCAGGGGCCGCGCCGACGAGGGCGCGCAACGGCGCGGGCAGACGGCTGAGTTCGCCCGTCGCCGGCGGCAGGGTCTGGGCCGGCTCCGGCTCGTCGAGCCGGGCCACGACCGCCTCGAAGCTGCCGGGATCCAGTTCCGCCGGGGGTGCCGCCTCGACCGCGAGCCCCCCCAGAGCCTCGAACCGGGCGACCGACCGCCGGCAGGCCGGGCACAGGGTCAGATGGCTGGCGATCAGCACGGCGAACGGCTGGGCGAAGCGTCCGGCCGCATAGTCCAACAGATCGTCTTCGCTCAGATGGAACTGCGGCATGTCAGGCACTCCCATCCGGGCCGAGCTCCTTGCGCAAGCGCGCGAGCGCCAGCCGGATGCGCGACTTCACCGTGCCCAGGGGCAGCTTCGTCGCGGCCGCGATCGCGCCGTGGGGTCGATCTTCGAAAAACGCCATATGCAGCAGCTCGGCCTGTTCCTTGGGCAAACGCTTAATTGCGGACCGCAAACTATGTTCGCGTTCCGCGGTTTCAATCCCCTGATCGGCATTTTCCGCCTCGTCGGGCACCAACAGCGGATCGGTGGGGTCGATCGTCGGGTAACGCTCGCTGCGCAGCCGGTCGATGCGGCGGTTGCGGGCGATGGTATAGATCCAGGTCGCGGCGCCGGCCTGCGCCGCATCGAAACTATCCGCCCGCCGCCAGACCGTCAGCATCACGTCCTGCACCAGTTCCTCCGCCACGCCGGGCTCGCAGCCGAGCCTGATCAGGTAGCCCTTCAGCCGTGGCGCGAAATGGCCGAACAGCTGGGCGAAGGCGGCACGATCCCGAAGTTCGGCAACCCGCCCCAGCCAAAGAGCGAGCTGGCGGGCTTCGGTCGTTGCGGGCGAGGAAGCTGTGTCCATTACCGCGGCAATCTAGAGCCAAGCCGGTCGGACCCACAAGCCGAACGAGAACGCGCCTTCGTCCTGCGGAGTTGATACGGCGAGAATTGCGGTTTGGATCAGCGGGCCGGATCTGATTTTCGCCCGGGCCGAAATCTGCCGCTCCGGCGAACGCTGCCATTTTTTTGCCTCGACGTGGCGCTAGGATGGCGTCATCACGGGAATGAACCGGGAGGGGATGTCGTTCCCGTTTCGGATACCAACGATCGAGGTAAGTTAATGTCGATGAAACAGCGGGCCGCTCGCGTCGCCTTGGCCGCCCTGTCGCTGACGGTTTCCGCATCGGTCCTGGCCGCGGCCCCGGCCGCGGCGCCCAAAGAGCTCGGCGAGTTTCACGGCTGGACCGCCTACACCATGACCGACGGCAAGGGCGAGATCTGTTACGTCGTCGGCGCACCCAAGACGCAGGAGCCGGCCAAGGCCAAGCGGGATGCCCATCTGCTGATCACCCATCGCCCGTCGGACAAGGCGTTCAATGTCGTCTCGGTCGAGCCCGGCCCGAATTTCGCCTTCGCCAAGGGCACCGACGTGACCGTCGCCGTCGACAAGCAGAGCTTCGCCTTTTTCACCTCGGCCGACACCGCCTGGTCGCGCGACAGCGATACCGACAAGGCCGTCGTCATCGCCATGTCCAAGGGCAAGGAACTGACGGTCAAGGCCAAACCGGCCAAAGGCGCCGATATCTCCGACACCTATGCGCTGGCCGGCTTCGGCGACGCGCTGGGCGCGATCGACAAGGCGTGCAAGGTGAAACGGTAGGCCAAGCGCCCGGCGAATTGCTGACCAGCAGCGACGAGACTTGGGGATCGGGGCGTTTTTGACTTATAAGGGCGCTTGAAAACCCTCTCGAGCAGCATGCCCATGGACGCCTACGCCCCGACGGCCGACGCGACGGCCCCTCTGTTGCCTCTGGCCGCCGACGCGCGGACCAATCTGGTCGGCTTGAGCCGCGAGGAACTGATCGCCGCCATGGCGACGATCGGCGCGCCCAAGTTCCGCGCCAACCAGCTATGGCAGTGGATCTACAACAAGGGTGCGACCGAGTTCGAGGCGATGACGTCGCTGTCGAAGACATTCCGGGCCGAGCTGTCCGAGCGCTTCGTGGTGCAGCGGCCGGAGACGACGCGCGATCTCGCCAGCATCGACGGCACGCGCAAATGGCTGCTGAAATTCCCCGACGGCCAGGAAGTCGAGACCGTCCACATCCCCGAAGAAGACCGCGGCACGCTGTGCGTCTCGAGCCAGGTCGGCTGCACGCTGACCTGCAAATTCTGCCACACCGGCACCCAGAAGCTGGTGCGCAATCTCAGCGCGGCCGAGATCGTCGGCCAGGTGATGCATGCGCGCGATCGGCTGGACGAGTGGAACGCCGGCGAGACCGATCGCAAGCTGACCAACATCGTCATGATGGGCATGGGTGAGCCGCTGTATAATTACGACAATGTCTCCAAGGCGTTGCGCATCGTCATGGACAATGAGGGCATCTCGTTGTCCAAGCGTCGCATCACGCTGTCGACCGCCGGCGTCGTGCCGATGATCGCGCGGTGCGGCGAGGATCTGGGCGTCAATCTCGCCATCTCGCTGCATGCCGTGACCGACGAGCTGCGCGACGTGATCGTGCCGATCAACAAGAAATACCCGATCGCCCAGCTGTTGGACGCCTGCCGGACCTATCCGGGCTCGTCCAACGCGCGCCGCATCACGTTCGAATACGTCATGCTGAAGGACGTGAACGACAGCCCGGCCGAGGCGCGCGAGCTGGTGCGCCTCCTGGCCGGCATCCCGGCCAAGGTCAACCTGATCCCGTTCAACGCCTGGCCCGGCGCCCCGTTCGACGTCTCGACCGACGCCGCGATCAAGGTGTTCGCCGATATCGTCAATGCCGCCGGCTATTCCTCGCCGGTACGCCGGCCGCGCGGCGCCGACATCCTGGCCGCCTGCGGCCAGCTGAAGTCGGACAGCATCAAGCTGCGCAAGAGCGAGCTGTTGAAGCGCGAGGCCGAGGCGGCTGCGGCGGCAGACTAGGCGCGACCCGCCAACTGTCCCGGGTCGAAATGGAACCGTTCCTCGGACAATCCGGTCGCCCTGCCAGCGCCGGTGGGCCAGTTCGTCCAGGCGGATCGAGCTCCAGCTAGAGCGCGATGATATGAGGCCTGCTCGGCCTCATATCTGAATCGCACTCTAAATCAAATATTTAGAGACTGATTCACCGATCAAACCGAGTTGGTTTGATCGGATCAGGCTCTAGGACGCGGCGCGGCGCAGAACAGTGGGCGCCATATATATGTGCAGGACCGTAACCGGCCCGTCGTCCGCCCAGACGCCATCGGCGCCGGCAGGGCCCTGCACTCTCGAAATCGGTGCGATCGATCAAATTATTAACGCGGTTCTATAGTCGCCCAATGGCAGGCGTGATAGAAGGGCAAACCGTTTCTGGTCCTCGCGGGCGCCTCCACGGGCGGGCGCCGGAAGACCCGGTACGGCTTTTTTGCCACGGCACACGGCGGCACGCGGATGTCCTCCTCGACTGCGGACGTCAAGAACTGGATGCACATGTTTCGCTGGATCGTGAAGCTGATCCGCGACGAATATGGCATTGATGAAAAGGCCCTGGTGCGAACCGCCGTGCTCGAGAGCGATCTTGGCCTGTCGATCGACCAGGTCGAGGCGGTGCTGGAGTTCGTGTCCGACAGCTTCGAGATCCGCTTTCCCGACGGCACGCTCGACGAGGTCGTCCGCCTGGAAGAGCTGTGCCTGGTCGCGTCCTGGCTGAAGGGCTTCTACAAGCGCCCCGCCTTCATCGGTCCGGAGTACGAGACATCGTGCCGCTCGCTCAATCCGGGCGCCTCGACCGAGGTCTGAGCGGGCGACACCGCATCAGATCGGGATTTCCAGTTCCAGCTTCCAGCGGACCGTGCCGTTGGCCGACGCGCGCGTCGCGCCGAACAGATAGCCGGTCTCGTATTTGAATTTGCCCAGCGGACCGATCAGGAAGCTGCCGACCGCGACCGGGCCGACCAGGAACTGCTGATCCTGAAACTTGCCGATCCGGTCGATCTGGCCGGCGTCGCCATAGACCTCGACCGCGGGCGAGAACGCCCGCCACAGATTATACCGGCCCTGCCAGGCATAGCTGAGGTCATAGCCATGATTGTCCTGGTTCGGACCGACGTTCTTGCCCAAAAACAGGTTCAGGGTCTGGGTCGTGGGACCGATGTCCTTTTCGATCAGCGGCCCGAACAGGGTCGAATCGGCGGCATGGCCCACGGTCGAAAAGCCATATTCCGCATAGATCCCGAGATCGGCCCAATATTCGCCGGGCTCGGTCAGGCGGAAGATGTTCTCCCACACCACCTGGTTGGCATTGGTCGATTGCCCGGGTCCCGGGGCCCGTTCGAAGCCGAGTTCGAGTTCCGGATGCCACCAGGAATTCACGCCATAGCCGATCTCGGCCGTGAAGGACCGGGCGTTCGAATTGACCGCGTTCCGGTCGAAGCCGGCAGCCCCGTTATGCTCGAGTTCGAGTTCGCCCTCGTCGATCTCGTCGGGCGAGCGGAGGTGATAATCGGCCCGGGCCGCGATCGGCAGGGACAGGGCGACGAGTGCCGCGCCGGCGATCCAGCGGGAGAGCGACATCACTTCGCGACCATCACGCCCTGGGCGGTATCCTGATGGAAATCGCCGACGAATTTATATTCGCCGGCATCGAGCGGCCCCAGAAACACGGCGATCTCCTGCCCGGGCGGGACGACCTTCTCACGCTTCAGATCGAAGCTCTCGAATTCCTCCGGCGTCGGATCCTCGTTCTTGACCAGCAGCTTGAACTTGACGCCGGCCGGCACCTCGATCCGCGCCGGTTCGTACTTATGGTCGCGGATCGACAGATGCACGGCATCGTCGGCCAACGCCGAACCGGCCGCCAGCAGGGCGGCGCAGGACGCCAACAGGAAACGCATGGGAAACCTCATGTTCGAAAAAAGGGTCAGCGAACCTGGACGGCCGGTCGCGCGACATTGCCGGCCGCGGGCCTGCCGATCACGCGGCCGAGGCCGATCAGCGTCGCCAGCGTCACCAGATAGGCTGCGACCTGAACGCCGCTCGGCCGGTCGGAATAGCCCACCAGCGCATGCAGCGCGCGCCCAAGCAGGCTGCCCTGGGACAGCAGACCGGAGCTGTCCCACAGCTGATCGCCCCAGGACGGGATGAGATCGGTGCGCGCCAGCAGATCGGCCGCCTGCCCCGCCATGCCGGCGGCCAGCAATGCCACCAGCGCGTTGGTGACCGAGAACAGATGGCGCATCGGAATGATCACCAGGCCGCGGTAAAGCAGATAAGACAGGAGCGAGCCCAACAGCAGTCCGAGCAGGCCGCCGGTCAGCAGCGGTAACGGGCCCTCGTTGGTCGAGACCGCGATGCCGTAGAGGAAGAGCACGACTTCGGAGCCTTCGCGCAGCACGGCGATCGCGACCACGATCGCCATCGCCAGCAGCGATTTCTCGCCGCCTTTGACCGCGGCGCCGGCGGCGTTCATCTCCTCGGCGATTTCACGGCCGTGCCGGGCCATCCAGACCGTGTGCCAGCCGAGCATCAGCACGGCGACGCACAGGATGCCGACGGTGAAGACCTCCTGCCCCACGCCCTCGAGCGCGTTCGACAGGGCGCCGGCGAACAGCGCGACCAGCGCCGCGCCAAGCACGCCGCCGGCGACGCCGCCCGCGATCCACAGCCCCCGGCCCAACACCCCTTCGGTCGCGGCCAGAATGATCCCGACGATCAGGCCGGCTTCGATGATTTCACGGAAGACGATCAGCAGACTAGCCAACATGGCGTCTCAAACTCCCGATGAGCCCGGCTCCGATCCATCGGCGGATTGCCGATATTCAGAACCATTCGCAGTTCGATCGATATCGCAAATCACTCGCAACAGCAAGTGCGCGGCATATGAGGGCGACGAAACCCAGATGCGCATTGCCGCGTGGCGCGGTCGCCCTTGAGGCCGAGCGCGCAAAAACCGGGCCCCGGCCCGCGCCCGCCGCGCCTTGCCGCCCTGCTGCTTTCCCCTATACTGCCGGCCGTCCAATTCCCTCAGTCACACGTTCGCGCGAGATCAATTATGAGCGGCAGCATCAAGAAGGTCGTGCTGGCCTATTCCGGCGGCCTCGACACCTCGGTCATCCTCCGGTGGCTGCAGGACACCTACAAATGCGAGGTGGTGACCTTCACCGCCGACATCGGCCAGGGCGAAGAGCTGGAACCGGCGCGCAAGAAGGCCGAGATGATGGGCGTGAAGGAGATCTTCATCGACGATCTCCGCGAAGAATTCGTGCGCGACTTCGTGTTCCCGATGTTCCGCGCCAACGCGCTCTACGAGGGCCAGTATCTGCTGGGCACCTCGATCGCCCGGCCGCTGATCGCCAAGCGCCAGATCGAGATCGCCAAGCTGGTCGGTGCCGACGCGGTGTCCCATGGCGCCACCGGCAAGGGCAACGACCAGGTCCGCTTCGAGCTGGGCTATTACTCGCTGAAGCCCGACATCAAGGTCATCGCCCCCTGGCGCGAATGGGATCTGACGTCCCGCACCAAGCTGATCGAATATGCCGAGCAGCATCAGATTCCGATCGCCAAGGACAAGCGCGGCGAGGCGCCCTTCTCGGTCGACGCCAACCTGCTGCATATCTCGGCCGAAGGCAAAGTGCTGGAGGACCCCTGGGCCGAAGCGCCGGAATTCGTCTATTCCCGAACCGTCTCGCCCGAGCAGGCGCCGGACAAGCCGGAATATGTCGAGGTCGAGTTCAAGAGCGGCGACGCCGTCGCGGTCAATGGCGAGACGCTGTCGCCGGCCAATCTCCTGGCCAAGCTCAACGAGTTGGGCGGCCGCAACGGCGTCGGCCGGTTGGACCTGGTCGAGAACCGCTTCGTCGGCATGAAGTCGCGCGGCGTCTACGAGACGCCGGGCGGCACCGTGCTGCAGGCGGCCCATCGCGGCATCGAGAGCATCACGCTCGACCGCAATGCCGCCCATCTCAAGGACGAGCTGATGCCGCGCTATGCGGAGCTGGTCTATAACGGCTTCTGGTTCTCGCCCGAGCGCGAGATGCTGCAGGCGCTGATCGACAAGAGCCAGGAGCATGTCGAGGGCACGGTTCGCCTGAAGCTGTACAAGGGCGGGGTCAGCATCGTCGGCCGCAAGTCGCCGAAGACGCTCTATAGCCTGGCCCATGTCACTTTCGAGGAAGACCAGGTCTACGACCAGCGCGACGCCGCCGGCTTCATCAAGCTGAACGCGCTCAGACTGCGTCTGGCCAAGGCCGCGCGCGGCTAAATCCGTTGTAAGGAGGCCAGGCCGTGACCGCGCTGATCCGGCCCGACCTGGCCGCCCTCGACAAGACCGACCCGCTCCGGCCATTCCGCGACCGGTTCGCGCTCCCCCAGGGTGTCATCTATCTGGACGGCAATTCGCTGGGCGCCCTGCCGCGGACCACATCGGCCCGCGTGGCGCAGGTGATCGAATCCCAATGGGGCCGCGACCTCATCACCAGTTGGAACAAGCACGGCTGGATGGCGCTGCCGGGCCGGATCGGCGACAAGATCGGCCGGCTGATCGGGGCCCTGCCGGGCGAAACCATGGTCGGCGATTCGACCAGCGTGAATCTTTTCAAGGCGCTGGCCGCCGCCCTCAAGCTCAGGCCCGGCCGCAAGCTCATCCTGTCCGAACCGGCGAATTTCCCGACCGATCTCTACATTGCCGAGGGCCTGGCCGCCCTGCTGGCCGAAGGCCACGAACTCAAGCTGGTCGAGCCGGACGAGATCGCGGCGGCGATCACGGACGAGGTCGCCGTGGTCATGCTGACCCATGTCAATTACCGCACCGGCCGCATGCACGATATGGCGGCGGTGACCGCCAAGACGCACGCGTCCGGCGCACTGATGTTGTGGGACCTCGCCCATTCGGCCGGCGCGGTCCCGGTCGACCTCAATGGCGCCGGGGCCGATCTGGCGGTCGGCTGCGGCTATAAATATCTGAACGGCGGCCCGGGCGCGCCGGCGTTCCTGTGGGTCGCCGAGCGCTGGCACGGCCGGATCGCGATGCCGCTGACCGGCTGGCTCGGCCACGCCGCCCCCTTCGCGTTCGAGACGCATTTCCGCCCGGCGGACGGCATCGCCCGCGGGCTGGTCGGCACGCCGCCGATCTTGAGCCTCGCCGCGCTGGAATGCGGCGTCGACATCCTGCTCGAAGCCTCGATGGCCGACATCCGCGAGAAATCCCTGATGCAGAGCAGGCTGTTCGCCCAGTTGATCGAACAGGAGCTGGCCGGCCATGGCTTCAACCTGGTCTCGCCGCGCGAGGATGCCCGGCGCGGCAGCCAGGTCTGCATCGCCCATGAGCAGGGCTACCCGATCATGCAGGCGCTGATCGCCCGCGGCGTGATCGGCGATTTCCGCGCGCCCGACATCCTGCGCTTCGGTTTCACGCCCTTGTATCTGGGCTATGGCGAGCTGTGGGACGCGGTTTGGGTGCTGAAGGAGATCATGGAAGACCGGTCCTGGGACCGGCCCGAGTACCACGCCAGGGCGCGGGTGACGTGAAACAATTTTCTAAATTGAGAAATGATGATTTAGATCTGCTCAAGATTGTTGACGATCGGCATACCGCTCTTGCCTAGACTGGCGCTCAAGGCAACAGGCCAATACGTTGGGGCGCCCCCGCCGTCACTGCGGTCGTCGTATCCGCGCTCGCGCGCCCGGAATACGTGATCGAAATAGAGGCGATCGCGGCCGCTTCCTGAAGCTCGCTCTAATCCTCGGCGCCTTTGAGCGCCGTATCCAGGACCTCGACCTCGTCGTCGCCCTTCAGCGTATAGGCGGTGAGGCGGCGGTGATCGTCTTCCCAGCTGACGACGAAACGCATGCCGACACTGGCTTCGCCCGGCCGTTCGATCTTGCGCTCGATGGTCAGCCGGTCGCTCTCGACCCAGGCGAAGCCGCTTTCCTTGACGGCGCCACCCTGGTTCGTGCGCAGCACATAGAGCCGGTCGGAGATCGGCACGAAGCGCATGATGACCGAACTGAAGCCGCCGACGGCGAAGATCAGCTCGTCGTTATGGCGCTCGACCGCCAGGTCGAACGGCGTGGGCTTGGACCAGAGCGGCGTGTAGAGACTGCCCGGCGTCTGGCCGCTTTGGCCTTGAAACTCGCCGAGGAACGGCCCGAGCCGATCCGATGCGGCCGCCGCAGGCCGGGCGCCGAACGCCGCCAGCGCAAGCACAGCCAAAACCCCCAGGGCGACAAAACGCTTCATCAATCGCCTCCGATCTCAGATGTCGGTCATGTTACGAGCAGCCTAGCGCCGCCGTCCCCCTAATGATGCGCAAAATTGGTAACCGATCGTTTCCAGCCCGGCGAATTCTGCCGCAGTGCGGTAGCATGACACGATCCACGGCGATTTGCCTCAATGATGCGAGCCGCCGACGTCGCAACAGGGCACCACATCGCAATGGCTGGAGCCGGAATGATGGTCGGCGCGGCCGTCGCTCGGACCGACATCGATCTGAAACGGATTGTTCGCGGTCGCGACCTCGGCCAGGGCGGTCGGCCGGGGGGATCAGAGCTCGGTCCGAACTTCCCACAATTCGGGGAAAAACACGATCTCCAACGCTTTGCGCAAGTACGCGACCCCGGCGGTGCCGCCGGTGCCGCGCTTAAAGCCGATCACGCGCTGGACCGTGGTGACATGACGGAAGCGCCATTGCTGGAACCAGTCTTCCAGATCGACCAGCTCCTCGGCCAATTGATACAGCTCCCAATGGGTCTTGGGATCGCGATAGATCGCGAGCCAGGCCGCGCGCACGCTGGCGTCGCTGACATAGGGCAGCGTCAGGTCGCGGCCGAGCGCCGCGGCGTCGATCGCGAAGCCGCGCCGGACCAAAAGCCGGATCACCTCGTCATACAGGCTGGGCGTCGCGAGGGCCGTCTCCAGGGCCGCCGCCAGATCCGGCAGGTGGCGATGGGGCTGGATCATCGCCGCCTGCTTGTTGCCGAGCAGGAATTCGATCTGACGATATTGCGCGGACTGGAAGCCCGAGGATTGGCCGAGCGCGTCGCGGAAGCCGGAATAGTCCGACGGCGTCATGGTCGACAACACGTCCCACGACTGGATCAGCTGCGCCTGGATCCGGCTGACCCGCGCCAGCGCCTTGAACGCCGGCTGCAGATCGTCGGCCGCGACCAACGAACGCGCCTGGGTCAGCTCGTGAAGCACGAGCTTCATCCACAGCTCGGTCGCCTGATGGATGATGATGAACAAGAGTTCGTCGGGCTTGTCGCTCCGGGGCTTCTGCGCCGAGAGCAAGGTGCCCAGCTGCAGATAATCGCCATAGTCCATGGCACGCGCGAAATCCGTATGCGCCTCGGCCGCGAGCTGCTGCGCCTCGTTTGCGGTCTCGTCGCTCACCCGTGCCTCCGTCATTGACGACCCCGAAGCGATACACCCGGCGCAACCCGATGTGCCAGGTTATTGCGCCAGCAGCGCCGCCAGCACCAGGATCAGCAGGCCGAGCCTGGCATCCGCTAAGGACGCCGCAATGAATTCCCGCATGATCCGTCCCTTTCCCTTGGGCCCGCCCCCGGGCCATGGATCGGACTCTGAAGGCGGATTGGGCGAATTCTTGGGCGCGATTCCGGCTATCGCATGTCGAATTCGGGCGGATTTGCGGCCGGTCGTTCAGACCGCCGGGACGGCCACGCCCTTGATGCGGCAGGCCGCGGTCAGCGTGTTGCGCATCAGGCAGGCGATGGTCATGGGACCCACGCCGCCCGGCACCGGCGTGATGGCCGCGGCAACGGCCAGCGCCTCGTCGAACGCCACGTCGCCGACCAGGCGGCCCTTGCCGTCCGGCGCCGGCACACGGTTGATGCCGACATCGATCACGGTGGCGCCGGGCTTGACCCAGTCGCCCCTGATCATCTCGGGCCGTCCAACGGCCGCGACCAGAATGTCGGCCTGGCGGCATACGCCCGGCAGATCCCGGGTCTTGGAATGCGCGAGGGTGACCGTGCAATTCTCGGCCAGCAGCAAAGCGGCGATCGGCTTGCCGACCAGGGCCGAGCGGCCGACGACGACCGCGTTCAACCCGGTGAGATCGCCCAGCCGGTCCTTCAGCAGCAGCACGCAGCCGAGCGGCGTGCAGGGCACCAACCCCGCGGCCCCGTTCCACAGTGCGCCGACATTCTCGACATGCAGCCCATCGACGTCTTTGCGCGGATCGATCGCGGCCACCACGGCGGCACTGTCGAGCCCGGCCGGCAGCGGCAGCTGCACCAGAATGCCGTGGATCGCGGGATCGGCGTTGAGCCGGTCGATCAGCGCCATGAGCTCGTTTTGCACAACGGTCGCCGGCAGCTTGTGCTCGACGCCGTGGAAGCCTGCTTCCTCGGTCGCGCGCGTCTTGGAGCGGACATAGACCTGGCTCGCCGGATCCTCGCCGACCAGCACGACGGCGAGGCCCGGCTGGAAACCATGCTCGGCCTTGAGCGCGGCCGCGGCGGCCGCGACGCGGATCCGCAGACCCTGGGCGAACGCCTTGCCGTCGATCAGCTTAGTTGAGGAGACCACTCGCCACTACCCACATCTCGCGATTGATGAACGTCAGCACCAGGATGGCGACGATCGGCGAGACATCGACCCCGCCCAGATTGGGCAGGATGTTGCGGATCGGCCGCAGGACCGGATCGGTCAGGCGATAGAGCGTGTCGCCGATCGTGGCCACCACCCGATTGTAGCGGTTGACGACCCCGAAGGCGGTCAGCCAGCTGAGGATGGCGGAAACGATCAGCATCCAGATGAAAATCTCGATGACGGCGCTGATCAGCTCAAGGATCGGAATGATCGGACTCATGGCGGTGCGACAGGCCCGTATATTGGAGAACGCGGAGCGCGGACCCTAGCGTCCGCCGCCGCCGCGCGCAAGCGGCGCCGGTGAGCGGGAGCGAGCGCCATAAGCGCGGCGCATATCGGCTTTTCGCGCGAGAAGCAGTCTTGACAGCAGGGGGGCCGGAACGACATACAACCGGTCACCGAACGGTTCGGGGTTGGGGTCGTAGCTCAGTTGGTAGAGCGCGACGTTCGCAATGTCGAGGTCTGGGGTTCGATTCCCCACGGCTCCACCAAGCCGATCGGGTGAAAACAAGGGCTTGGCCGAGCGATCGGTCGAGCCCTTTTTCGTTCGCGGGGCTTGCCACCGCCGACAGGCTGTACTGATGATAGGGTCCAACGATGCCATCCGGATCGGAGGATGGACTATCGGGCATGACGGGCCACTCGATGATTGAGGCAGGGGAATTCCGCGATCGGCTCCAGGCGCCAGCGTTGCTGAAGCTGTTCGACTATTGGCAGAGCGTGCGCGGGGCGCGGCCGATGCCGACCTGGTCGGACATCAAGCCCGAGAACATGGCCATCGTGCTGCCTCATATCTGGGTCTGGCGCGTCAGCGACGCGGACGAGGTCCAGTTGCGGCTGGTCGGCGAGAGTATCTATCAGGCCCTGAGCCGCGATCTGCGCGGCAAGACGCCGGAGGATCTGTATCCGGCGTCGATCAGCGCCGAGATCCGCACGCGCCTGCTGAAGGTCGCCCGACTGCCGGCCGGCAATCTGACCGTCGGCGATGTCTTTCACGACCGGGAGAAGATCGGCACTGGTGAGCGGTTGGCCCTGCCCTATGCCGATAGCCGCGGTCGGGGCGTGATCGGGGCTTCGGTCCTGGCCCCGCTGCGGGACCCGGCGACCGGGCAGCCGCGGCTGATCAATCCGAAGGCGTTCTTCACCCTGGTCGGCGCGGAGGCTTGGCTACCGCTGGTGCCCGACGCCGCGTGAGCCGCCGACATGCGTTTTCCTGGGCGCGTTCGCAGGCTATGATCCGGCCATGACCGGCACTCCTCCCGCAAACCATGGCGCGTTCGACGCCGCCATCGGCCAGGCCTCGACCCTCGGGCAACTGGAGGGGCTCGCCGGGCTGACGCCCGAGACGCGGGTTGAATTCTGGCTGGACTATGCCGGCATCGAGAACGAAGCCGAGCGGCTGGCCGCCGGCATCGCGGAGCTGAAGCGCCGGATCCGGCGGACCGGGATGATGGCCTGAATTCGTCCCCCCGCCCCTATGATCCAAAAGCGTCGTGGTTCAGCGCCGCCGCAAAGAAATCTTCGAAAGATGTCCGCCGGGATGAACCTCGGAGACTCAACGGCCCGAACACAATCCTGAGACAATTTCGAATAATGATGCGCGGCTTTCCTTTCTGCCGACGCCGTAATCCATCAATGCTGTGGGGCTTGCCTGTCGACGGCGCTTCTCATCATCGCCTGGCTGTGGCACCTTCGCGGACGTGCCGGCTCTATTGTCGACAATTAATGAAACCGCAGTCGCACATTGAGGACGAGGGCGCGGCATGCCGCAAATGCTGAAGCAGGAACGCGACCGTTTCATAGGCTTTGCCTTCGCAACCGCGCATCTGCTGCTTGAAGTCGATCTGGGTGGCATGATCCGTTTCGCCGCCGGGGCCAGCTGCGGACTGGCCGACGGGCCGGCGGAAACGCTGATCGGCCGACGGATCACCGCGCTGGTCTCGCCCGAGGATCGCGATTTTCTCGACCATCTGCTGCAACGCCTGATCTCGACCGGCGCCGTCAGCCTGACCCGCGTCGGGCTGCGCTCGGCTTCGGGCAAGCGCACCGATTTCATGCTGGGCGGCCGACGCATGGAAAGCGCCGGGGATGTGCTGCATCTGGGCCTGGTGCTGGCCAGCATGCTGGTCAGCGCGCCTGAGGTCGCGGGCCAGACCGAGAGCGAGCGCTTCACCAACGGCGCCACGCACCGCCTCGCCGTCGCGGCCGAAGCGCAGGTCGAGGAAGGCATGACCTTTCTGATGCTCGACGGGCTGCAGAAGCTGGCGGCCGAACGCGGGCCGGCCGCCGTCGCCGAGGTCGTGCCGCAACTGATGTCCTATCTGCGCTCGGTCTCGGCCGGCGGCGATCTGGCGAGCTCGCTCGCGCCCGGCAAATTCGGCCTGGTCCGCGCCCGCGGCGTGACCGACGACCAGATCATGGCCGGCATGGCCGCGATTCTGGAAAGAGCCTCGCTGCCCTCCTCGGTCAAGATGTTCGATCTGTCGTTCGACGCCGGCGGCTTGGACGAGGCGGATTCGGCCCGCGCGCTGGCCTATTCGATCCGTCGCTTCACCGACGCCCGGTCCGAGGATTTCACGGTCCGGTCGCTGAAGGATGGCGCCTCCGCCCTGTTGACCGACACGGTCAAGCTGGTGACCGCGGCGCGCGCGGTGATGGAACAGCGCCAGATCGAGGTGGTCTATCAGGCTGTCGTACGGCTGCGCGACGGTCGGACCCATCATTTCGAGGCGCTGTCGCGCATTTCCGGCGTGTCTTCGATCGGTCCCTGGATCCGCTTCGCCGAGGAGACCGGGCTCATTCAGGATTACGACCTGATTCTGGCCGAGCAGGTCATGTCGACCATGGCCGATCACGAAAGGGCCGGCTGGCTGCCCATGATCGCGATCAACCTGTCGGCCCAATCGCTGCAGAGCCCGCTGTTCCGCGCCCGCTTCGACCAGATCACCAACGCGCACCCCGATCAGGCGCCGCGCCTGATGATCGAAGTGACCGAGACGGCAAGCATCACCGACTATCCGGCCATGGCCGCGGTGCTGAAAGGCCTTCAGGAGCGCGGCCACCGCATCTGCATCGACGATCTGGGCGCGGGTTCGACCTCGCTCGAGACGCTGCGGGCGCTACCGGCCGATTTCGTCAAGATCGACGGCCCGTTCCTGCGCGCCGCGATCGAAGACCCGCGCGAGTTGAAGACGCTACAGGCGGTCGTGTCGATGGCGATCGCGCGCGGCAGCGAGATCATCGTCGAGCAGGTCGAGAATTCGACCCAGGTAGCGCTCGCCAACAAGATCGGCGCCCATTTCGCCCAGGGCTTTCTCTATGGCCGCCCGACCCCGGACATCATCGCCTTCGGCAACGAACAGCGCGATCCGAAATGGACGCCGCTGCCCTATGAAAAGCCGGCGCGTCCGGGGTCTCCGCAGAAATGACGCTTCCCTCCACGGGCTGAAATCCGGCACTAAGGGGTTCCCGTCGCGGCTTCGGAAAGTCTCATGATACGGTTCGGCCTTCTGGCGCTTGGCGCCCTGCTCACCACCGGTTCCGCGCTGGCGGCGCCGGAGCAGCCGCCGACCGTCGCCCAATGGATCGTCATGACGCCGCAGCAGCGCATGGCGCTGCGCGAGCAGACCCGCTCCTGGAGCCCGGCCGACCGCAGCGCGTTCTGGGCGCGCTTCGACGACGAGATGAAGGCGATGACACCGACGGAACGCCAGACGCTCAGGGATCAGGCGACCGTGGCAATGCGGGCCCTAGCCTCTTCCCCGCCGCCGACGCCCGCGCCGATGGCCCCGTTGCCCAAGGCGATCGCGCTGCCGCCCCCCGGCGATCTGACCGGGCAGCCCGACTGATCCTCAAAGCTCCAGCGGCGCGTTGTCGACGACTTCCTTCATCACGAAGAAGGTGCGGGTCTGACGCACGCCGGGCAACGCGATCAGCCTTTCGCCGTGCAGCCGGTTGAAGTCGGCCATGTCGCGCACCCGGATCTTCAGGAAATAGTCGAAATCGCCGGCGACCAGATGGCAATCCAGCACGATGGCCATGCCGCGGATCGCCGCCTCGAACGCGGCGAAGCTTTCCGGCGTCGAGCGATCGAGCACGACGCCGACGATGACCAGCGCGCCCTTGTTCACCCGCTGCGGCACGATCTGCGCCCGGATCCCGCTGATATAGCCCTCGGCGAACAGACGCTGGGTCCGACGATGACAGGTCGCCGCACTCGTATTGACCCGCTTGGCGATCTCCGCATTGCCGAGGCCGCCGTCGGTCTGCAGCAGGCGGAGAATCTTCATGTCGATCCGATCCAGCCCGGCCTCCGCGGAAGATTCCTTCATCTTAGCTCCATAAATCAGAATTTATGATCGGATCTACCGCACAAATCCGTGATTTATGTAAGAGATCAATGAAAAATCGAGAGCACCTTTCATCCGAAAAAACCTATCCTTCGCTGACCTCAACGCCCAGCGAAAGCCGCCGACATGCTGCAGAAATTCGACCGATACCCGCTGACCTTCGGCCCGACGCCGATCGAAAAGCTGTCGCGCCTGTCGGCCCATCTGGGCGATCGCGTCGAGATCTACGCCAAGCGCGAGGACTGCAATTCCGGGCTGGCGTTCGGCGGCAACAAGCTGCGGAAGCTCGAATATATCGTGCCGGACGCGATCGCGAGCGGGGCCGATACCCTGGTCTCGATCGGCGGCGTCCAGTCGAACCACACGCGTATGGTCGCGGCGACGGCGGCGAAGATCGGCATGAAATGCCGCCTGATCCAGGAGAGCTGGGTCCCGCACGAGGATGCGGTCTATGACCGGGTCGGCAATATCCTGTTGTCCCGCGTGCTCGGCGCCGAGGTGCAGCTCGTCGACGAGGGCTTCGATATCGGCATCCGCGCCAGCTGGGAGGCGGCGCTCGAAGACGTCAAGGCCAAGGGCGGCAAGCCCTACGCGATCCCGGCCGGCGCGTCGGTCCATAAATACGGCGGCCTCGGCTATGTCGGGTTCGCCGAGGAAGTGCGCGCGCAGGAAGCCGCCCAGGGATTCGCGTTCGACTATGTCATCGTCTGCACCGTGACCGGCTCGACCCATGGCGGCATGGTCGTGGGCTTCGCCAAGGATGGGCGGCAGCGCCGCGTCATCGGCATCGACGCGTCCTGCACGCCGGCCCAAACCCGGGCGCAGGTGCTCGATATCGCCCAAAAGACCGCCGCCCTGGTCGGGGGCGACGACATCACCGACGCCGACATCGTCCTGAACGAGGACTATGCCTATCCGGTCTATGGCGTGCCGTCCCAGGAGACGATCGAGGCCATCCGCCTGTCGGCCCGCCTGGAAGGCATGATGACCGACCCGGTCTACGAGGGTAAATCGATGCAGGGCATGATCGACCTGATCCGCAAGGGCTTCTTTCCGGCCGGGTCGAAACTGCTCTACGCCCATCTGGGCGGCGTGCCGGCGATCAACGGCTACAGCTACACCTTCCGCAACGGCTGAGCGGCGCGCTTTCCGTTCGAATGGACTCATTCGAACGACGAGAATTCGCGCCAGATCAATAACGTCTGAACGGGGTTCGATTACAAGTAATCGAACCCCGTTCTAGAGCCTGATCCGATCAAGCCTGCTCGGCTTGATCGGTGAATCAGTCTCTAAATATTTGATTTAGAGTGCGATTCAGATATGAGGCCGAGCAGGCCTCATATCATCGCGCTCTAGCGCGGGCTAAAACGCGATGATCGCCGCCTCGACCGCGGCGATGACCGGGGTCCAGTCGCCCGGCCGGTCCTGATTGAAGATCCGCAGGGTCGGATACCAGAAGCTTTCGGCCTGTTTCCAGCCCCAGCGCCATTCCGATGTCGCCCGGTTCAGCATCCAGGTCGGCCGGCCCAGCGCGCCGCCCAGATGGGCCGGCGCGCTGTCGATGGTGATGACCAGATCGAGATTGACCAGGATTGCCGCCGTCTCGGAAAAATCACTCAGGTCCGCCGACAGGTCCGCGACGCCGGCCCGGGCCAGCAGCGCCGCCTCGTCGTCGGACAGCGGCCCCTGCTGCAGAGCGAACCAGCGGCGGCCGGGCAGACCGAACAGCGGCAGAAACTGTTCGAGCGGGATGGAGCGCCAGCAATCCTCCGGCATTGCGGGCGAGCCGCGCCAGACCAGGCCGATCCTGGTGCCGGCCCCCTCGGCCAGCCGGGTCGCCCAAAACGCCGCGCGCGCCGGCACCGGCGCCAGATAGGGCCGCCAGGGCGCCATCGCACCCGGCTTGGCGCCATAGATCATGGCCAGCCCCTCGAACCACATGAAATAGCCGGGCCGGTCTTCGAGCGCGTCCTCGGTCGTCATCACGCGGATGCGATCCGGCCCCGCCGCGGCCACGATCGGGCTGGCAAGCGCCAGACGGACCAACGCCGGCTGGATGATCAGCGTGATCCGGTCGGCCCCGGCGGCCAGCATCTGGTCCAGATAACGGAAATAATGGATGGTATCGCCGTTGCCGCCATGGCTGAACAGCACGATCTCTTGGGCCGAGAGCGGCTCGCCGCGCCATCGGCGGTGGCCCGTGCCATGCAGATCGCGCCAGCGCGTTTCGATATCTTCGGGTATGGCCGCGGCGCACAGGCGCCAGGCTTCGTCCCAATCGCCGGCCAGAAAGCGGGTGCGCCAGATGCGGTCGGCCAACCCGCCGCCGCCGTCGAGCCGCGCCTCGGCCGCGGTGAAACAGTCGATCGCTTCGGCGAGCCGGCCCTGGTGCGCCAGCGCCAGGCCGAGATGGTGCCAGGCATCGCCGTAGCGATCGTCGAGCGCCAGGGCCTGACGGAAGGCGCCCTCGGCCTCGACCGTCCGGCCGAGCGCGCGATAGGCCACGCCCAGATAGTAGGGAATGCGGATATCGCGGCTGCCAAGCAACCAGGCCCGCTCCAGCAGACCCACCGCGTCGGCGTCATTGCCGATCTGCTGCAGGAAGAACCCGGCCTCCGCCCAGTGCGATGGATCTTCCGGCCGTTCGCGCAAACGATCGACGATCTGGGTCTGCACCGCCTCGACGTCGCCCGCTTCGATCATCGCCGCGGTGGCGATCGCCATCTTGCCGATTTCCACCGGATACCCCTGCCCATTTCAGCAACGCGCCATCATAGCGATCCGGAAGCAGCACCACCATGGGACGGGTCGGATTTACGATGACGCTCAGAGGTTTCCAGGGCGCCGGCCGGCGAGCGGCACGATGCGCGCACCGCCCGGGAACCGTTGGGCCAAGGCGGCCAGCGCGCGGGTCGCCGCATCCATCAGCACGGCGACCTGACGGTCCAATTCGTCGGGATGAGCATCCTGGCGCAGCTTCATCAGGCGGCGGCTGGCCCGTTCCAGTTCGGCGCAACCCAGATTGCCGGCGATGCTCGAGAGCACGTTGCCATGGCCGCGGGCCGCCGGCGCGTCGAAGCGCGCCAGTTCGAGCGCCGCGACCTCGGTCTCGACACTGCGGCGGAACAGGCTGACCAGCTCGGTCACCTTGGCAAGGCCCAGCCGCGCGATCAGCCCGTCGAGCGCCACGTTGTCGAGCACGGCGACCGCCGGGCGGGCCGGTTCGACCGCCGCCGACGCGGTCAGCCGGTCGATGGTGGCGAGCAGCAGCGGCTCGTCGATCGGCTTCGCCAGATAGGCGTCCATGCCGGCGGCCAGGCAGCGTTCGGAATCCTGTGCCGAGGCGTTCGCGGTCAAGGCCACGATCGGCGTATGGCGGTCGTGGCTCTCGTCGGCGCGGATCGCCCTGGTCGCGTCGATGCCGTTCATGATCGGCATCTGAATATCCATCAGCACCAGATCATAGGCGGTGCGCCGGAGCGCCGAGACCGCGGCGACGCCGTCGTCGACCACGTCGACCGCATGACCTGAGGCTTCCAGGATCGCGGTCACCAGGATCTGGTTGGCGACGACATCCTCGGCCAGCAGGATGCGGCGCGGCTGGCGCGGGCGGGGCGCATCGAGCGCCTGCGGCGGCGCCGCGAGCGCCAGCGGCAGTTCGACCCAGAACAGGCTGCCGCGCCCGACTTCGCTTTCGACACCGAGCGAGCCGCCCATCAGCTCGACCAGCTTGCGGCAGATCGCGAGGCCAAGCCCGGAGCCGCCGTAACGCCGGGTGTTGGAGCCGTCGATCTGGCTGAACTGCTGGAACAGGCGATCCAGCATGTCGGCCGCGACGCCGATGCCGGTGTCGATGACCTGCAGGCACAAGAGCGGCAGGCCGCTGCTGCGGGACTGGTAATCGACCCGGAGCTCGATCGAACCGGCCTTGGTGAATTTGAGCGCGTTCGACAGAAGATTGAGCAGCACCTGATGGATGCGCGCGCCGTCGCCCGCCAGGCCCGCCGGCACGCTGGGCGCCACGGTGACCTTGAGCTCCAGTCCCTTGGCCCTGATGCCGGGATCGACGACCGCGATCGCCTCGTCGATCAGCGAACGCGGCGAGAAGGGGGCCAGCTCGAGTTCGAGCCGCCCGGCCTCGGCCTTGGCATAGTCCAGCACGTCGGCCACGACCGTCAGGAGGGCCTGCGCCGCCTCGCGCTGCAGCTCCATGAACCGCCGCTGTTCGGACGGGCTCTGCTGGGTCCGCAACAGCAGGTCGGAGAAGCCGATGATGCCGGTGAGCGGCGTGCGCAACTCGTGGCTCATGGTCGCGAGGAACTGAGTCTTGGCGATGCCGGCGGCCTCGGCCTTGGTCTTGAGCCCGTCGAGCTCGCCGGCCTGAGCCTCCAGCGCGCGCTGCGCCTCGTCCCGCTCGACCCTGACGATCGCCAGTTCCGACGTGCGCGCCTGGGCCTCGGTCGCGAACGCGTCGCGCTGCCGTTCCGCCGCCATCAGCGCCTGGGACAGGTCTCGCGTGCGACGGGCGACTTCGGTCTCGAACGACCATTCGGCGAGCAGCAGCCCTTCCGTCGCGAGCGTGACGCGCTTGTAGAGCCGGCTGATCTCGCCCAGGCACAGCCCCAGCAGACAACCGGCGGCGACCAGCGCCTGGAATCGGCCCGCGTACCAGCCGAGCGAATTGCGGGTGCCACCGCCCAAGGTCAGGACATCGTCGAACATCAAAATGAAGACCGAGAGCGCGATGAACAATTGCAGGCTGGTCCGCACGCCGGTCCAGCGCCAGAGCAGATAGAGCGTCGCCAGGCTTTCGATCACCAGCAGCGGGCCGATCGGCGAGCTGCGGGCGACGCTGTAATCGTTGCCATGAACAAGCTGCGGACTGAACGGCGCCGCCGTGATCACGACCACGGTCAGGGCGACCAGGGCCGCGACGGTGGCGCGCATGCTCCACACCAGGATCCGGGTCTGGTTGATGGCGCAAGGCGGCTGGGGAGCCGAGCGCTCGGACCAGGCAAAGCCCACGGCGGCCAGCGGCAGACCGACATGCCAGCAGAGCCAGAGCGAGCCGGCGGTCGAGAGCGCCTTGTCGAACGGCTGGCTGGAAATGAGCAGGTCCGGCATCGAGAGCAGCTGCAGCAGATGGATCGCGGCCGCGTAGAGCGTGCCGGCAGCGATCCAGAGCAGCGACAGCGTGCGGCTGGCGAGGAAATGCCGGACCAGAAGATGGGCCGTCAGCAGATAGACCAGGGTGGCGAGCGTCTGACCGATCACCAGGAAGCCGGGCACCGTCGGCAATTGACGATCAGCGATCGGGAACACGGCGCAGGCCAACGCCACCGACAACAAGGCGATCAGGCCCGCGAGCCCGGCCTGCCGTGTGGTCCTGGGACAGGTTGCCAGAAATTCACCGGACGTCGGTACCGTCGGAAAATGCGGATGGGACGCCATCGTCGAAACGGCTCCGAAGCCCTGGACAGCGTCAACTTCTGCGCCGTCCAGGTCGAATTTGCAACGGGAGGAATGCCCCGCCGGGCCTGGAAGCCCGGCGGGGCGTCGCTCAGGAGGCGCGCGCAGCCGCCAGGAACTCGTTCAGGCTCTGGGTCAAGAGATCCGACTGGCGCACCAGATCGCCGGCCGCCCCCAGAATATTGCCGGCATTGCGGCCGGTTTCCCCCGCGATCCGGGTCACGCCGACGATGTTCTCCGACACCTCGCCGGCCCCGGTCGCGGCTTGCTGGACATTGCGCGCGATTTCCTGCGTCGCCTGGCCCTGCTGATCGATCGAGGCGGTCATGGCGCCGGCGATCTCGCTGATCTTGGCGATGGTCGCCTCGATGCCGTGGATCGCCGAGACGACCTCCTGGGTCGCGGTGCGGATCGCGGTGACCTGGGTCGTGATCTCCTCGGTCGCGCGTCCCGTCTGGGCGGCCAGGCTCTTGACCTCGGACGCCACCACCGCGAAGCCCTTGCCGGCATCGCCGGCGCGGGCGGCCTCGATCGTCGCGTTCAGGGCCAGCAGATTGGTCTGGGCGGCGATGTCGCTGATCAGCTTGACCACCTCGCCGATGCGGCCGGCCGCCGCTTCCAGGTGCTCGACCTTGGTCGAGGTCGCCCCCGCCTCGATCACGGCCCCTTCGGCGACGCTGGCGGAACCCGCGGCCTGTCGGCCCAACTCGCCGATCGAGGCGGTCAGTTCCTCCGCCGCCGCCGCCACGGTCTGGATGCTGACCGAGGTTTCCTCGGAAGCGGCGGCGACCGCGGAGGTCTGGCCCGTCGCGGTCTGTGCCGCCTCGGCCATGGACCGCGCGCTGCGCTCGACCTGGTTGGCCGCACCGGCAACGGAATCGGCGACCGTCTTCACGCTGCTTTCCAGGCGGGCCGCGAGCTGCAGCAGGGTCTGGCGGCGATGTTCCTCGGCCAGGCGCTTTTGCTCCTCTCGCTCGGCCTCGATCCGGGCGACGTCGGCAGCGGTGTCGCGGAACACGATGACCGAGGTCGCCATCGCACCGATCTCGTCATGCCGGTCGGCCGCCGGGATCTGTATGTCGGTCTCGCCGCCGGCCAGGCGCCGCATGACCTCGGTGATGTCCAGGATCGGCTTCACGACCATCCAGCGCAGCAGAAAGGCCAGAATGCCCAGCAACGCGATCATCACGACCAGCGCCACGATCGTCTGGTTCCTGAGCGCCTTGGCGACGGCGGCGTTCTGGGCGTCGAGGCTCCAGGCGATCGCGAGGCCCCCGATGACCTTGGTGCCGCGCAGGCTCATCACAGGCACGACCGTGATCAGGTGGGTCGCGGTCGTCTTGACGAAGGGCGTGCCCTTGGCCAGCACGTCCGGCGCGTCCTTCAGGATCCCGGTGAGATCGATCGGCTTCAGGTTCGGCTTGTCGTTCTCGTACTTCAGGATCAGCGTGCCGTCGTCCTGGAACGAGGACAAGCTGGCCAACTGCGTGTCGGGCGCGTCGGCGATCGGCTTGTACTCGGTCTCGATCGCCGAGCCGTCATGCCCCATGAAGCCGATGCGCATGGCGTTGCCCAGCTGCGTCGTCTTCGCCGTGAGATCGGAAACCGCCAGATCGACCAGACTGGCGCGCTGATCGCTCGCCTGAAGTCCGATCATGATCAGGAAGCCGACCAGAATCGCCGCCGTGAAGGCGGCGACGAGCTTGCGTTCGATAGTCCAATTGAACTGCTTCACCCGCTCGAATATGCCCATTCCCACTCTCCCAGTGCTTCGCGCCCCGAAGCACATCAATCGCTGTCTATGAAGTCATCCCTATCGCCCACTCGCCGCTCTGATCAGGGCTGCTTTTTCTTCGCCGCCGACCGACCGGAGCCACGGTTGAAAATGCGTGCCGACCAGATCATTCAGCACACCCACGCCAGGATCCGTCCGGGTCTTGCGCGCCCATCGGATGACCGATCCCAGTGCTGCCTGATCGAGCATCCAATTGAATGGCCACTCGACGTCGAGCTTCGCCAGCACGAACAGCCGGATCCGCTCCAACAATATCGCCCCGCCTTGTTGCGGCAGGATTACGCTCAATACCGCCGGATAGCGGGAGCACGGCCCGGCGCCGTCATGCCGAAAACACGCAAAGCCCGAACCGGCGATCGCCGCGATCAGCGGGTCCAGCGCCTGCTCGAATTCGACGTCGGCATCGAGCAGCACCAGCGGGCGGCCGTAGCGCCGCAGCAGGTCCGGCCCGATCAGGAAGCGGGCCGAGGCATAGTAGGCCCCGCTCTTGAACGGGCTGGTCGCCTCGCTCGTGAGGTTGAGCGCCAGGTCCGGCGCGCCGGCCGCGAGCTCCGCGAACAGCGCCCGGCTCCGCCCATCCGCCTCCATGACATGGAAATGCAGGGTGGCGCCGGGCATGGTCCGGGCGGCACTGGCCACGAACCCGGGCGCGAAACGCTCGAAATATCGGGCGTCGCATGCCGTCGCCAGCACATAGGGCCGCGCGCCGAGACGGGTTTCACCCTCGTCCTCCCGCTGCGGCAGCCGGCCGACGACCTCGGGCGGCTCGACCAGCGCCGCAACGAAATCGGCATCCTCGATCAGCGTGCCCTGGCGATAGGCGATGTTGAAATGGCTGTCCGCCCCGATCGGCAGATCCGGGCGCCCGGCGACGATCGCCTTGAACCGGGCAAACCGGTCGAACGCCGCGTCCTCGTCCCCGTCGAGCAGATCGGCGCAGCCGGCCTGGTAGAGCGAGGAGGGCTTGTAGACGCTGGTGTCGGCGAGCGCCGCATCCAGCGCCTTCACATGACCGCGCAGCTTGTAGGTCAGCAGCACGCCCAGCGCCTCATGGCAGAACAGAAAGCCGTCGCCCCGTCGCCGTTCGCGATAATCCGCGAGCCCGATGAAGTCGCCCAGCCGCCCCTGCAGCGCCAGCGCCAGCGCCAGGCCGCGCCAAGCCTCGTCGTCGGCGGGCGTCGCGTTGACCGCGGCCAGGAACGCGGCGGCGGCTTCGGCGAAGCGCTGCGCGTTCAGGTGACCGACCGCCTGTTCGACGAGGGATGAGGCCGATGTCATGGATTGCTCTCGCGCCTGTCGATCGCAATCCGACGAGAGTGCGGCGGCGGTGGGGGCAGGTCAATCACGATACCGTCGACGCGCGGCGAATGGCTTGCCGACCGCGCCGCGAAGCGGATACTGCCCGCGTCCCAGTCGATGGAGCTGAAAGCATCATGAGCACCCATTCCGCAACGGCGCGCCGCACCGTGCGCGACATCGCCAAGGGCGGTACGCCGAGCGTCTGGCTGACAGCCTATACGACGCCCTTCGCCAAGCTGATGGATGGCCATGTCGATGCGCTGCTGGTCGGCGATTCGCTCGGCATGGTGCTCTACGGCCTGCCGAGCACGCTCGCCGTGACGCTGGACATGATGATCGCCCACGGTGCCGCCGTCATGCGCGGCACGACCCGCGCGCTGGTCCTGGTCGATCTGCCGTTCGGCAGCTATCAGGCCTCGCCCGAGCAGGCGTTCCTGAATGCCGCCCGCGTCATGGCCGAGACCGGCTGCGGCGCCGTCAAGCTGGAAGGCGGCATCGAGATGGCGCCGACCGTCCGGTTCCTGACCGAGCGCGGCATTCCGGTCTGCGGCCATGTCGGTCTGATGCCGCAGTCGGTCCATACCGCCGGCGGTTTCCGGGCCCAGGGCAAGGACGAGGCGCAGGCGGCCAAGGTCGCGGCCGACGCCCGCGCCATCGCCGAGGCCGGCGCCTTCGCGCTGGTGATCGAGGGCACCGTCGAGCCGGTCGCCCGCGCCATCACCCAAAGCCTCGCCATCCCGACCATCGGCATCGGCGCCTCGCCGGCCTGCGACGGGCAGGTGCTGGTGACCGACGATGTCGTCGGCCTGTTCGGCGATTTCACCCCGCGCTTCGTCAAGCGCTATGCCGAGCTGGCGCCGACCATCGACCAGGCGGTCAAGGCCTATGCCGAGGATGTGCGCGCGCGGCGCTTTCCGGGCCCGGAACATTGTTTTGGGGTAAAGCGCGGCCAAGGGGCCTAAGCCTGCCGCACCTTTTCCAGGAAACCGTCCACGGTCGCGCGCAAGGCGCCCTCCTGACGCCCGAGACCGTCGGCCGCCTCGAGCACGTGGCTCGCTGCCGCCGCGGTCGAGAGCGTCGCGGTCGAGACGCCCGAGATATTGCGCGAGACCTCCTTGGTGCCGGCCGCGGCCAGGTTGACGTTCTTGGCGATCTCCGCCGTCGCCTGGCGCTGCTCGGCCATGGCGGAGGCGACCTCGTTGGCGATGCCGGTCATCTCGCCGACGGTCCCGCCGATCTCGCGGATTGCCGTGACCGTGCGGCCGGTGACCGACTGCATCGAGGCGATCTGATTGCGGATATCCTCGGTCGCCTGGGCGGTCTGGTTGGCCAGGCTCTTGACCTCCGACGCCACGACCGCGAAGCCCTTGCCCGCTTCGCCGGCGCGTGCCGCCTCGATCGTGGCGTTCAGGGCCAGGAGGTTGGTCTGGCTCGCGATATCGTTGATCAGCAGCACGACCGCCTCGATCCGCTCGGCCGCCTCGGCCAGTTCGCGCACGGTCTGATCGGTCCGGCCGGTCATCTCGGATGCCTTGCGGGCGATCTCGGCGGAGCGGCCGACCTGCTCGGCCACGGTCGAGATCGACGCCGACAGTTCCTCGGTCGCGGCTGCCACGGCATCGACGTTCGACGAGGCTTCGTCCGACGCACTCGACACCACCTCGGCCTGACGCCCGGTTTCCTCGGCCGCGGCCGATACCGCCTCGGACGTGCCGCGCAGGCTTTCCGACGCCGACCCCAGGTCCAGGATGATGCTGCCGATATCGGTCTGGAAGCTGCTGGTCAGCTGATCCAGCGACTGCATGCGCTTGTCACGCCGGGCCTGGGACGCGGCCTGGGCGATGCCCAGAGCCTCGGCCTCGATCGCGGTCTGCTTGAACACTTCGACCGTGCGCGCCATCTGGCCGACCTCGTCGGCGCGGTCGAGCGCCGGGACGACGACGGATTGGTCGCCGCCGGCCAGCGCCTGCATGACATGGGTCAGGCGGACGACCGGGCTGGCGATCGCCTTGCTGATCAGCACCGCCAGCAAGGCGGCGAGCAGCACCGCGCCCAGCGACATCACCAGCACCGAATTGCGGGCATTGCCGACACCCGCGCGCGCCTCGATGCCGAGGGCACGCTGCGCCTCGACCGTGCCTTCGAGCATGCCGGCGATGGATTGCAGCATCTCGTTGCCGGCGTTCGCCAGATCCTTGGACTCGATCGCGCGGGCCTGCTCATAGGCCGAGATCGCCTCATGGAAGGTGTTGACCAACTGGTCCGTGCTCTTGAGCACCGCGATGACGTTCTTGCGAAATTCGGCATCCGGCACACGAATGCGCAATTGGGCGACCGCATCGGTGACCTTGGCCAGCGCGTCCTCGGCCTTGGTCTTGAACGCCGGATCGTCATCGCGGAAATAGCGCAGCACGTTGGTGCGCGCGGCCGACGCCTGGCGCGCGACATCGTTGTTCAGATAGAGCGCGATATCGATCTTGCCGGCATTGGCCAGGGTCTCGACGAAATCGCCGAACGCCTGGTCGATCGTCTCGTCGAGCGGGTCGAACTGGTCGCGCAGCAGCGAGCGTTTCTCGGCCAGCAGCTTCGACAATTGGGCGAACTTGTCCTTGAAGGTGCCGATCTTGCCGCCGACCTCGCCCAAAGACGTCTTGATCGCCGGGTCGGCGATCTGGCCCTGGGCATCGGCGGTTCGCTGGGCCGCATCGTCGATCGCCTTGCCGGCCTGATCCGGCGTCTTCACGTCGCCGGCCAGATATTTGACCACTTCCAGCCGGGCGACGGCGACGCCGTCGCGCACCGACTGCAGGCGGTTGTTGGTCTCGGCCAGGGCGGCATAGCGCCCGAAATCGCCGTCGGCGGTCCTGAAGGCCAGCCAGGCCGTGAGCACCACGGCGATCAGTAGAAGAATGACGACGCCGAAACCGGCCCCCACCTTAAGGGAAATCCGCCAGTCAGAAAACCGCATGAGCCCGACTCCCAACAAAGTTCTCGCCGCGTTCCTGCCCACGAGTTCCGGGTTCTATCGCCCATGCCGATTCACGGACAAACTGACCGCGAGGCAATCCCATTCTGCAGGCAAACCATTTCCGAATCGTTAGGTGTGTCCGGGAAGGCACTCTTCGGCAACGCGCGAAACGAAAAATCTCCCAAAATGGCGCGTGCAGAGAAATAAGTCAGACTTGATCGCGTTCCACCAAGAAATTCATCGTCATTCCCGCGCCGGCGAGAATCCAGGGTTGCCGCAAAAGCTCTTACCGCCATCTCGCGCGTGGCGCTGGATTCGCGCTTTCGCGGGAATGACGGGAAGGACCTGATTTTCTAGTAGAGCTCGGGCACCCAATGCTGGTCGGACTTCTTCGGCCGGACATAATCGGTTTCGATCTGGCGCGGCGGCAGGTCGACCTTGATCGGCTCCAGGTCCTTATACGGCACCTGGTGCAGCAGATGGGCGATGCAGTTGAGCCGGGCGCGCTTCTTGTCGTCGGCATCGACGATGTTCCAGGGCACCAGCTTGGTATCGGTATGTTCCAGCATGGTGTCCTTGGCCCTGGAATACTCGACCCACTTGCCGCGCGATGCCAGATCCATCGGCGACAGTTTCCAGCGCTTGATCGGGTTCTCCATGCGCTCGGCGAAACGGGCTTCCTGCTCCTTGTCGCTGACCGAGAACCAATATTTGATCAGGTGGATGCCCGAGCGGACCAGCATCTCCTCGAACAACGGGCAGGCCCGCAGAAACTCGTCGTACTCCTGGTCCGAGCAGAAGCCCATCACGCGTTCGACCCCGGCGCGATTGTACCAGCTCCGGTCGAACAGGACGATTTCGCCTGCCGCCGGCAGTTGGGCGACATAGCGCTGGAAATACCATTGGGTCCGCTCGCGTTCGGTCGGCGTCCCCAGTGCCACGACGCGGCAGGTGCGCGGGTTGAGGCTTTCGGTGATGCGCTTGATCACGCCGCCCTTGCCAGCCGCGTCGCGCCCCTCGAACAGCACGCAGACCTTGAGCCCTTCGATCTTGACCCATTCCTGCAGCTTGAGCAGTTCGAACTGCAGGCGGGCCAGTTCATCGATATATTTATATTTCCGCTTCTTGGTCCGGGGCGGGCTGCCGTTGCCCACGACCTCCCAGCGATCCTCGATGATCGTGCGTTCGCGGATATTGCGGAGCACCTCGCCATCGAGCTTTTTGTCGCGTTTGGTCGCCATCGATAGCCCCTTTGCTTGTTAGGAGAGACGTCCCAGCCAATCGAGCGCGTCGCGATAGCGCACGACCGCACCCACCACCACGATCGCCGGCGGTTCGATCGCCGAGGCGGCGACCGCGTCGGCGGCCGTGGCGAGCGTCGCCACCAGAACCTGCTGCTCGGCCCGCGCCGCCTTGCTGACGATCGCGATCGGTTCGTCGGGTGAACGTCCCTCGGCCATCAAACGTGCCGTGATCGCCGCCAATTGGCGAAAAGCCATATAGAAGACGATGACCGGTGCCGCCCGGGCGAGCGCCGCCCAATCGACGCCCTCGGGCAGCAGCCCCTGGGCATCGTGGCCGGTGACCATGGCGAAGACCTGATTGGTATCGCGATGGGTGACCGGGATGCCGGCATAGGCGAGCCCGCCGACGCCGGCGGTGACGCCCGGCACGACGCGGAACGGCACGGCGGCGTCCGCCAGCGCCAGCGCCTCTTCGCCGCCCCGGCCGAACACGAACGGATCGCCGCCCTTCAGACGCACGACCCGATGGCCGGACCGGGCCAGTTCGATCAGGCGCTTGGAGATGTCCGGCTGGGTCGGCGACGGCCGGCCGCCACGCTTGCCGGCATATTCCAGGAGCGCGTCGGGGCGCGTGAAATCGAGCAGGCGCGGATCGATCAGGGCGTCATAGACGATGGCGTCCGCGGCTTCGAGCGCGTGCCGCCCAAGCAGCGTCAGCAGGCCGGGATCGCCCGGGCCGGCGCCGACCAGCCAGACCGAGCCCGGAGCGAAGTCGGGAAATGCGAAAGGCACGCGGTCCATAAAAAGATCCGATGTCGCGAAAGTGACCAGCTTGATGAGCCGGTGACGGATTGCAAGGGGTGGAATCTGCGGGGCTGCGGCACAAGATCTCAGCGGGCGGCCGCTGGTCAAGCGGCAGGTGTCATCCTACTGTGCCGCCGCGTGGGCGCACATGCCCGTCCCGGAGCCATCGTTCATGTCGTCCCGTTCGCTTTTCCGCTCGCTTCTGCTTGCGACCGTTCTCTTCGGCGCGGTCCCCCATTCGGCCTGGGCCCTCGATGAATATCTGAACGCGACGAAGGCGGTCAAAGGCAACGATGTCGAGGGTCTGCGCGCCCAGATCGTGCGCGGCGACGATATGAACCATCAGGACGATCAGGGCAAAACCGCGCTGATGTATGCCGCGGTCGCCGGCAACGAGACGATGATCAAGCTGCTGCTGCAAGGCGGCGCGCGCCCGCTGATCCGCGATCAGGACGGCCGCGTGGCGCTGCATTGGGCGGTACAGCGGGACAATCCGGATGCGGTCTCGGCCCTGCTCGACGGTGGCGCCCCGATCGATACGCTCGATCCCCACGGCACCACGCCGCTGATGATGGCGGCGGCCATCGGCAATCTGGCGGTGATCCGCGTGTTGATCTCGCATCACCCCAAACTCGACGCCCGCGATTATACCGGCCGCTCGGCGGTCGATTTCGCCGACGGAACGCGCCAGTCCCGCGCCGCCACCCTGCTGAAGCAGGCAGGCGCCTCCTAGCGCGATGATATGAGGCCTGCTCGGCCTCATATCTGAATCGCCCTCTAAAACCAAATATTTAGAGACTGATTCACCGATCAAACCGAGCCGGTTTGATCGGATCAGGCTCTAATCCGTCTCCGCGATCAGACTTTTGACCGTGCCGTCGGCATAGAGGCTGGCCAGCGCGCGGTTGAAGGCCTCCAGCTTGGCCCGATAGCCCGGCCGATTGATCGGCAGGCCCAGATATTGGATCTGTTCCTCGATCGGCGGATTGACCCATTCCATCTCGCCGCGGAGCTTGGTGAGCCTGGTGCCCAGCAGATAGGCCGCGACGCCGCGGTCGATCAGCACCATGTCGACCCGCCGCGCGTCGAGCTTGCGCAGATTTTCCTCGTCGTCCACTGCACTCTCGGTATGGAGATGCGCCGCCTCGAAGCTGGGCGGATTGACGTAGCCCCGGCCGATGCCGATCGTATAGGACGCCAGATCCGACAGCGTCCGGAACGCGATCTGGTCCGACTTCAGCTTGTAGAAGCCGATCTGGTTGGCCGGCAGCGCGTCGGAGAAGGCGAAGTATTTTTCGCGCTCGGCGCTGTGCCACAGGAAGATGATGCCGTCATAGTCCCCGTTCTGCGCCTCGTCGAGCGCGCGGGCCCAGGGCCGGAAGGTCACGACCGGCTCGTACCCGGCGCGGCGGAAGGCGCGGGCGACGATATCGACCGTGATCCCGCCGTTCGGCAGGGCCGCCGCCATATAGGGCGGATATTCGGTCGATACGAGCTGGACCGCTTCGCCGGCCCGCGCGGGGCCGGAAGCGAACAGGATCGCGGCAAGGGCCACAAGGAACGACAGATGCCTAGAGATGCCACACATGGATGGACGCCTCCTCGGCACCCATCCTAGCGCTTGCAGCGCAACATTCCCAAGCCGTTTAGGGGGCCAGGCGATAGAGCCTGAGCGTGATCCAGCGGCCGTTCGAATAGTCGAAGCCGCGGACCGCGCCGAACGGCCGGGCTGCGCGGCCGGCGGCCTTGAGCGCCGCCGCGAAATCCGGATCCTGCCGATCGGCCACCAGGGCCAGCTTGGCCTTGCCGTCGACCAGGTCCGCCGCCGCCACGGCCGGCGCCACCAGGCCGGTCTCGGTCCCCAGCATGAAGACCAGGCTCGGCTCCGTATAGCCGGTCGAAACGACCGGCTCGCCCGGCAGCCGTTCGGTCGCGACCAGGACGGCCGCCGACCGGCTGAGCCAGATCGCATCGAGCCGGGGCAGGACGAGCGCGAAGGCCGGCGCCAGGACCAGGAGACCCACCAGCAGGGCGATGCCGGCATTGCCGAGGCTCACCCGCGCCCGCTCTTGCCAGAGCAGATGCCAGAGGGCGGCCAGCACCGCCGCCGCCGCGATGGCGGCGCCGAACGAGGCGCGATGGCCGAGTTGGAGCGGCAATTCCACCAGCGCGCCCGCCAATGCCACCGCGACCAGGGCCCAGAGCGCCGCCGGCAGCCAGGCGATCCAGCGGCGCGGCACGACCATGCCCTCCTCGGCGGCGGCGATCAGCCCCTTGGCCGCCAAGAGAGCCAGCGCCGGATAGAGCGGCAAGACATAATGCGGCAGCTTGGTCGGCACGGCTTCGAGCATGATCCAGAACGGAATTGCCCAGGCGAGCAGGAAGCGCGCGGCCGGCAGACGGCGGTTGCGCCAGGCCCAGACCGCGCCCACGCCCAGGAACAGCGTGCCGGGCCAGAACGTCGCCGGCAACAGCGCCAGATAATACCCGGGCCAGGCGCCGTGAGCCTCCTGCGCGCCGGCGACCTTGCCCAGCAGATCATGGCCGACCGCGTCGGTCAGGAACTGGCCCTGGGTCGCGATCTCGATGCTGATCAGCCAGGGCAGCACCAGGGCCAGCAGCAGCGGCACACCCCAGATCGGCCTGAGCACCTTCAGCCAGGCGCCGCGCCGGTCGGCGATCGCCAGCGCCAGGATCGTCAGCAGCGAGATCGCCGGTACGACCGGGCCCTTGACCAGGATCGAGAGGGCCTGGGCGATCCAGAACAGCGCGGCCAGGCCCCAACCGAATCGCTCGCCCCGGCGCGACGCCAGATAGGCCGTGGCGAGCGCGCCCTGGGCCGCGACGGCGGTCGCCAGCACCAGCGCGTCGGTCGTCGCCACATGGGCCTCGAACACCAGATCGAGCGAACTCGCGAGCAGGCCGGCCCCGACGAGCGCCGTCCGCCGATCGAAGATCTGCTGGCCGAACAGAAATGCCATCAGCACCGCCGCGGTGGCACTCAGCAGCGAGACCAGGCGATAGGGCCAGACCGCCGTGGCGTCCGCCCTGCTCAGCCCCGCTACGGCGGCGGCCTGCAGCCAATAGACCCCGGCCGGCTTCTTGTTGCGCGCCTCGTCCTGGTAGCGGATGCGCAGGAAGTCGCCGGTTTCCAGCATCTGGCGCGTCGCCTGGAGATAGCGCGCCTCGTCCCGGTCGACCGGCGGCAGGCTGGCCAGCCCGGGCAGATAGAGCGCCAGCGACAGGAGCAGCAGCAACAGCCAGGGACGATGCCCGTCGGCAAGATAATCGAGGCGGGCGCCAAGCCCGTAGGAATCATGTGATCTCACGGGAAGCAGGCTTACGCGGAAGTGCCGCCCCAAGGCAAGGCGGCTTAGTGCGCCAGCTCCGCCGCCCGCTGGGCGAGCGTCGCCAGGACGAGCGGATGGGCGCCCAGCGCCGCGGCCTCGATCAGGACGGCCCGGTCGCCGACCGCCGCGCGAGCCTGGTTCCGCGCCAGTCCGAGCAGGCTGCCCTCGGTCAGGAACCAGGGCAGCAACAGGATGCGGCGGTGGCCATCGCCGAGCATCGTCCGGATCGCTTCCGCAACGTCGGGAGTGGCGACCGAAGCATAGCAGGCGATGGCGGCGCCGAAGCCATGGGTGCGACCGAGTTCGCTTGCCAGCGCAACCAGCCTCGCGTTGGTCTCCGCATCGCTGCTGCCGGCACCCACCAGGACGAGCGCAACGTCCGGGCCCTTGCCCCCCTGGATACCCGCCTTCGCGGGAATGACGGATGAAATGATGTCGCCCAGAGCTTCGATCAGCCGCGCATCGGCCCCGAGCTCTCGCCCCAGCACGACCTCGACGCCATGATTCGCCGCCGCCGCGGCGAGTTCGCGTGGCAGGTCTTCGCGCATGTGACGGGCGGCGAACAGGAAGCCCGGCACGGCCAGGATGCGGTTCGCCCCGGCGGCGACCAGGCGGCCGACCGCCGTGTCGAGATCCGGCTGGGCCAACTCCAAGAAGCCATGGACGAACGGCCGGCCGGCCAGCAGCGGCTTTAGCCCCTCGGCGATCGCGGCGAAGCTTTCGACGCTGACCGGGTCGCGGCTGCCATGGCCGCACAGCAGAAAGCCGTCCTGAATCATTGACCCGGGAGCCCGGTGCTGGTCATGCTCCGCCGGCGATGCCCCATCTCGGATCTCTCCTGCTGCTGCCCGGCCACACCGTCGACCGTCTCGTCATCCTGGTGCTGGCGCTGGGCCTCGATTGGCTGATCGGCGATCTGCCGGCCCTGTTCCGGTTCGTGCCCCATCCGGTCGTGATCATCGGCAGAGCCATAACCCTATTCGACCGGCGGCTCAATCGCGAGGCGCGCAGCAGCGACACGCGGCGCCGGCGCGGCGTGTTCACCCTGGTGTTCCTGGTCCTGGCCGCGGCGCTGATCGGGTTCGCCCTGAGCCTGCTCGCCGCCCGGTTCGGCCGCTGGGGCGGGTTGCTGGAGCTGATCGTCGTCGCGATCATGGTCGCCCAGCGCAGCCTCTACGACCATGTCGCGCGGGTCATGCGGGCGCTGGACCGCGAGGGCCTCGTCTCGGCCCGGGTCGCGGTCAGTCATATCGTCGGACGCGACCCGGCCAGCCTCGACGCCCATGGCGTCGCCCGCGCCGGCATCGAATCGCTCGCCGAAAATTTCTCCGACGGCGTCGTAGCGCCGGTGCTGTTCTATCTCGTGGCGGGCCTGCCGGGTCTGCTGGTCTATAAGACCGTCAATACGCTCGACAGCATGATCGGCCATAAGACCCCGCGCCATCTGGCGTTCGGCTGGGCCTCGGCGCGGTTCGACGATCTTCTGAACCTGATCCCGGCGCGGCTCGCGGGCGTCCTGGTCGGCGCCGCGGCCCTGTTCGTGCCGCGCGGCGCGCCGCTCAAGGCGCTCGCCACCATGCTGCGCGACGCCGGCAAACATCGCTCGCCCAATGCCGGTTGGCCGGAAGCAGCCATGGCCGGCGCGCTCGATCTGGCGCTGGCCGGCCCGCGGCGCTATGGCGACATCACCGTGACCGACCCCTGGATGGGCAGCGGCCGCGCCCGGGCCACCGTCGCCGACATGCGCGCCGCCCTGCGCGTGTTTCAGGTCGCCTGCCTGATCGAGGTGCTGGCGCTCGGCGTCACGGCGCTGGCCTTAACGGCCTGAACTATCGCGATGTCTCTCCCGAAGCGCGCCGTTCCGCTACTCGCCGGCCTGATGGCCGTCAGTCTTCCGGCCGCTGCCGCCGACCCGCTACCGGGGCCGCAGCATCTGTCGGGCGCCGAGGCCGGTGCGCCCCAGGCCCTGGCCGCCCGCCGCTATGGCGCCTTGATTAGTGGCCCGATCCCAACGCTTTGCTTCGCAAGCGTCAGCGACTCGGTCCACCAGATTTATCCGCTAGCTTTGGGCCGCCTGCTGGGCCGCCAGTTCCGCATCGAGCGCCTTGATCTTCGCGACCGACGGACGCGCATTGACCCGGCCGATATACTCCACGATCGCCGGCAGCTTCGGGATCAGCTCGAAATTGGTGATCCAGGTGAGCGCCGTCCCCAACAGGATATCGACCGCCGAAAACCGCGCGCCCAACACGTAGGGGCCGACCGCCAGCAGGTCGACCAGCGTCTTCAGCATCGTGTCATAGTCGCCATACGGGCTCGTGGCGAGCGGCGCCGGATCGCGCTTCATCGCCTTGTCGACCACGGCCGGCTCGACGCAGGAGCCGTAATAGGCCATCCAGCGCAGATAGGGTCCGCGCTGCGGATCGCCGATCGCCGGCGCCAGGCCGGCCTTGGGGAAGAGGTCGGCCAGATAGATAAAGATCGCGACCTGTTCGGTGATCAGCGCGTCGCCGTGGCGGATCGCCGGCACCTTGCCCATCGGATTGATCGCCAGATATTCCGCCTGGCGCTGCTCGCCGGCCTTCATATTGAGGACTTTGATCTCGTACGGCGCGCCCAGCTCCTCCAGCAGAATCCGCGTGCCGACCGAACGGGTGTTGGGCGAGTGGTAGAATATGATCCTGGCCATTTGAGCGTCTCCCTGTCGCGTCTCATTGAACGCGAGACTAACCGACGCCTCCTGACAGCGTCATGTCAGGAATGTCAGGACCGCGCGCGCGCGATCGCCAGCAGCCGATCGAGATCGACCGTGGCCTCCAGATGATCGGCCAGCCGGTCGAGCGTGCGGTCGACCATCGCCTCGAACCCGAGCGTCGCATCGGCGCTGGCGCCCAGGCTTTCCAGGAAATGGGCACGCCAGCCGTCCGCCGCGAACAGCCCATGGAGATAGCAGCCGGCAACCCGGCCGTCGACCGAGACCGCGCCTTCGCTCCGGCCGTCGAGCACCAGGAACGGCCGGGACCGGTCGGCGCCGTCGCTGGCGCCCAGATGGATTTCATAACCGTGCAGCCGGGCGCCGGACCGGTCGTCCCGCGCATCGATGCGCTCCAGTCGTTTGTCGCCGCCCAGCACCGTATCGATCAGGAGCAGCCCCAGCCCGGCGCTGGTCCCCGGCGGCCCTTCGACGCCGTGGGGATCGGCGACGGTGCGGCCCAGCATCTGATAGCCGCCGCACAGGCCCAGCACCCGGCCGCCGGCGCGAACATGGGCCAGGATATCCACGTCCCAGCCCTGGGCGCGGAGCGCCGCCAGATCGGCGCGCGTCGCCTTCGATCCCGGCAGCAGCACCAGATCCGCATCGCGCGGCAGCGGGGTGCCCGGCGCCACGAATTCGACCGAGACGCCCGGCTCGGCCGAGAGCGGATCCAGATCGTCGAAATTCGAGATGTTCGGCAGGCGCGGCACGACGATGCGGTAGGCGCCGCCGGCGCGCTGGCCGAGTTGGCGGTCGAGCGCCACCGCGTCCTCGGCCGGCAGGCGCGCGGCGTCGGGCCAATGGGGCACGATGCCCAGGCAATCGAGCCCGGTCCGCGTCTTCATGATGGCCGTGGCCGAGCCGAACAGGCTGACGTCACCGCGGAATTTATTGATCAGATAGCCCTTGAGCCGCGCCTGCTCGGACGGCGCCAGCAGCAGGTGCGTGCCCACGATCGAGGCGATGACCCCGCCGCGGTCGATATCGCCGATCAGCACGACCGGCACGTCGGCCGCCTCGGCGAAGCCCATGTTGGCGATGTCGCCGGCGCGCAGATTGACCTCGGCCGGGCTGCCGGCGCCTTCGATCAGCACCAGATCGGCATCGGCCGACAGGCGCCGGAAGCTTTCCAGCACGAAGGGCAGCAGTTCGGGCTTCAGCGCCTGATAGTGCCGCGCCTCGGCATCGCGCCAGACGCGGCCCTGGAGGATGATCTGGGCACCGGTCTGCGAATGGGGCTTCAGCAGCACCGGGTTCATGTCGACGCGCGGCTCGACCCCGCAGGCCCGCGCTTGCAACGCCTGGGCCCGGCCGATCTCGCCGCCGTCGGCCGTGACCGCGGCATTGTTCGACATGTTCTGCGGCTTGAACGGCAAAACGCGAAGGCCGCGCCGGGTGAAGGCGCGGCCGAGGCCGGCAACGAGCAGCGATTTCCCGACATCGGACCCCGTCCCCTGAAACATCAGGGCCGGGGTCCGCGTCGGGGCGTCGGGTCTTGGGTCAGCTTTCGTTGGCAAGTGTCGTCCGCAGACCGTCGGCGCCCGGGTTCTTCGCACCATGGCGATTAACGATCCCGGCCGGCGAGATGGCATGGCCGTAATAGGCCTGATTCCAGCTGTCGCGCGGCTTGATGACCGAGCCGTTCAGCGTCAGGCCGGCATAGGCGCCCGACGACGAGGACCAGACGACCAGATCGGCATTGAGCGCGCTGGTGGTCGACGCTTCCGCGGTCGAACCCAGCGTCACGACCGCGAGGCCGGCCTGTGCACCGATCTTGAACTGATCCTTCATGAAGGCCTGCAGGCCCTTCTCGGTCAGCGCGAACACGATCAGCTCGGCCTCTTCGCCGCCGATCTGCAGGCCGAACGAGGCGGATGCCAGCGTATAGAACGCCGGGTAGCTCCATTCATGGTTCATCCCACGGGTCAGCAGCACGCCGGTGCCGCCTTCGCCGCCCAGGAAGAAGCCGCCCTTGATCAGCGAGGGCACGATCAACACGCCCTTGGCGCGGTGCAGCAGCTGGGCGCCGTTACCGAATTCCTTATCCTTGTGCAGATCGTCCAGCACGATCCGGGCATGCTCGACCAGATCCTGCTGATCGCTCGCCGCGAGCGCAGCGGAGGCGGTGCCGGCCATGAAACCGAGAGCCGCGACGGCGCAGAAAGCGCGCTTCCAGACATTCAACATGGCAACGTTCCTCATCGTGGTTCTTCATACCGCGCTTGGCGGCAGATTGTCTCTGGTTGCTAACGCACGAGCCTCGTTTGGGTTGCACAAACCATGATGATCACTTGACAAATCGGACTTCGGCTGATTTCAGCAGCATCGGCAGGCCGGCGGTGACGAACACCACTTGGTCGGCCGCCGCCGCCACCGTTTGATGCAGCCGGCCGGCGTGATCCCGGAACGCGCGCGCCAGCGCATTGTCGGGCACGATGCCCTGGCCGACCTCGTTCGAGACCAGCACGACCGGCCCGGCGAGACCGGCGAAACAGGCGGCGAGCGCCGCCGTCTCGGCCGCGATGTCGCGTTCGGCATGCATCAGGTTGGACAGCCACAGGGTCAGGCAATCGACCAGCACCGGCCGATCGGCCAAGGCCACCCGCCGAAGCGTGCCGACCAGTTCCAGCGGCTCCTCGATCGTGACCCAGCCGGCGCCGCGCGCGGCCCGGTGATGGGCGATCCGTTCGGACATCTCGCCGTCGCCGGCCTCGGCGGTCGCGAGATATGTCGCGAGCGGTGCCGCCGCGCGGATCAGCCGCTCGGCATAGGCGCTCTTGCCGGAGCGCGCGCCGCCCAGGACCAGGGTCGTTCGGGGCAAGGAAGTCATGGGCCCTGTGCTATCACCGCACCAGCAGCGCGTGCAACCGCCCGGCATCGGCCCGGCGTTCCTCGACCGGACGGTCGCGGCCCAAGACGAAGCGGCCGATGACCGACCGATAGGCGAGCCGCGCGCGGCAGGCGCCCTCCGCCGCCGAAAAGCCCAGCCCGGCGAACTGCGTTTCCAGATATGCCAGCCGGCGCGCGTCGGCCCGGCCCTGCACCGTCGCCGCGCCGGCATCGGTGGCGGCCCAGGCCCTGACCGCCCGGTCGAGCCTTCCGTCGGCCGCCGCGTCGGCGCGGCGCTGTTCGACAAGGCGACCGGCCACGTGGTTTGGCCATCAGCCTAGCGCTAGAGGATTCCATTCGCAACGGGGTCCCGATCCGCGCGGATCGGGACCCCGGCCACGCGCCCGATTCCGCGCTGAAGCAAAGGATTGACCAGGGTTAGGCGCCGGGTCTGGCTTCGCTGCCAATTCATATCTAAAACGCTATGCATTCATTTCCACGTTCCTGAACTGACCCCGAGACAGCTGCGAAGGTGCCGATCGTTATGACTCTTGAGGCACTGCGTCGTGGCGCGCTGTCCGGCGCCCGCGAGTTGAAGCTTTCTGGCGGCCTGACCGAGTTTCCTCGAGAGATTTTCGACTTGGCCAATTCGCTTGAGGTGTTGGACCTCAGCGGCAACACGCTAAGCGCCCTGCCCGACGACATGGGACGGCTGCGCAAGCTCCGCGTGCTGTTTTGCTCCGGCAACCGATTTACTTGCTTACCGCCGGTCCTCGGCGACTGCGTGGCACTCAGCCAGATTGGCTTTCGAGGATGCGGCTTGAGCGAAGTGCCGGCGGCATCCTTGCCACAGGCGCTTCGCTGGCTGACCTTGACCGACAATCAGATTCAGAGCCTTCCCAGCGCACTCGGTGAGCGGCCGATGCTGCAAAAGCTAATGTTGTCCGGCAACCGCCTTGGCGAGCTGCCCGAGAGTTTGATCGGCGCATCTCGACTAGAGTTGTTGCGGTTGTCCGCCAACCGCCTTGATACCCTACCGCCCTGGCTGGCTCACTTGCCGCGGCTGGCTTGGCTGGCCTGGGCTGGTAACCCATGGGATCGGACGACGAGAGCCCCGTCCACCCCCTCCGTGGAGTGGCGGCGCCTGCGGCTGGGCCCTCTGCTCGGCGAGGGGGCATCTGGATGGGTTCATCAGGCCTCCTGGCAGCCAACGGAGGCTGCCAAAGCTCAGTCAGTGGCCCTGAAGCTCTTCAAGGGCGCGGTGACGAGCGATGGTCTGCCGGAGCGAGAGATGGCGGCATGCCTGGCATCGGGCGAGCACCCGAACTTGACGAGCGGATTGGGCCGCGTGGTCGATCATCCCACACAGGCCCAAGGACTGCTGATGCCATTGCAGCCCCCCGATTGGCGCACCTTGGCCGGACCGCCCGACCTGCAGAGCTGCAGCCGAGATATTTACGATCCAGCGCTGCGTTTCGATCTTGGCGTGGCGTTGCGGATTGCGCGGGGCATCGGCGCCGCGACGGCTCACTTGCATGCAAGCGGACTTCTGCACGGTGATCTTTATGCGCACAACATCCTCTGGGACGGAGTTATTGGCGACGCAGTTCTGAGCGACTTCGGCGCTGCATCCTTTCTGCAAGGTGCTGAGGAAGGCGCGGCGTGGCAACGTCTTGAAGTCCGAGCATGGGGATTGCTGCTGGGCGAGTTGTTGGACCGCTGCAACGAAGAAATTCCCGAACACTCTCGGCTGCGCCAATTACATCAGGAATGTGTGCATTCCGACCCGTCGGCTCGGCCGCTCATGGCCGAGGTAATGGAGGTACTTGGCAGATGGAGATAGATGGCGCTGAGCAGTTTCATTGTCGTGGGTCGCGCCAAAATGCGGACCATCTCGAATCGACCCGACTCGGGCATTCAGCCGAAATCCCAAACTTTTCCAAAGCCGACATCACAGGGCACCGCAGTGCTGATTATTCTGACAGCAGCGCCGTTGGGCTGGAGCCGCGATTTCGGCATCTTCCTATCGTCTATACGGCAGCAACCCACGCCCGGGATCCGCTGAAGTTTCTGGGCCGGTATGGGCATCGCGACAAGGTTGCAGAGATTGTCTCGCACGGAGGAACCGTTGCCGACTGGGATAGTTGGGGAATGGCGGGGATGGAAAACGATTCCTAACGACCTATAACTGCACGCTTCGATGAGTCGGGTGCCCCCCATTGCGGTCCCGGTGCAGGTCCCTACCCTCTCCCTAATCCACGATGAACAGCGTCGCCCCGCCCGTCGTGGCCGAGCGGTGCGGCTCCGCCCCGTCGGCGACCTGATACGACATGCCCGGCGTCAGCGTGAAGCGCCTTCCATCCGCCAGTTCGGTGTCCAGTTCGCCCGCCACCACCAGCACGACATGGCCCTTGCTGCACCAATGGTCGGCCAGATATCCCGGCGTATATTCGATCATGCGCACGCGGATCGGACCGAACTGGCGCGTGCGCCAGAATGCCTTGCCGGTCTCGCCCGCATGTTCGGTCGGCGTCACGGTCGACCAGTCGGTCGTGCCGAACGGGATGGCGTCGATCTGCATGGGCGGGTTCTCCTATCGGTCGAAAATGAAGCGCTGGAACTCGCGCCGTCGTTCCCAGGCGGCCCGTTCCAGCGCCGGCACATCGTCCTCGTGCTCCGGGTAGCCCAGGCAGAAATAGCCCACGAAGCGCCAGTCGGCCGGCACGTCCAGCGCCGCCGTGACTTCGGCCGGATCGAGGATCGAGACCCAGCCGAGGCCGAGGCCTTCGGCGCGGGCCGCGAGCCAGACGGTGAAGACGGCGGCGACGGTCGAATAATCGGCCATTTCCGGCATGGTGTGCCGGCCGAGGCCGTGGCCCTGTTCGGTCGAGCGGTCGGTGAAGACCGCGAACTGCTCCGGCGCCTGGTCGAAGCCGGCCAGCTTGAGGGTGGCATAGATCCGCGCGCGCTCGTCGGCCTGGGCGGCGAGCGCCGCGGCGTTGCAGCGTTCGAAATTCGCGCGAACCGCGGCGCGGCGCGCCGGATCCGCGACCCGGACGAAGCGCCAGGGCTGCGACAATCCCACCGAAGGCGCCAGGCAGGCGAGCGAGACCAGCCGTTCGAACGTGCCCGCCGGGACGGGCGTATCGCGAAAGGCGCGCACGTCGCGGCGCCAGGCAATGAGGTCGGCAAGCCGCGCCCGGAAGCTGTCGTCGAAGATGGGCCCGTCGGTTGTCATCTGAGTGTCGAGCTTTCGATCATCTGGATGTCGATCTTTCGATCATCTGGGCGGCTGATTGGTGAAGTTGACCCGCCATTCATGGCCCTGGCCGCCGGCATCGGCCGGGAAATGGTCGAGCCGCGTGACCGAGATATTGTCGACCGCGAAGGCGAGTGCCGATTCCGGCGGTAGATCGAGCGCCAGCGCGATCGCGGCGCGGATGGTGCCGCCATGGGCGACGGCGATGATGTCCTGGCCGACGAAGCGCTGGTTGAGATGGTGGATCGAACGGCTCACGCGCGCCATCAGATCGATGAAGCTCTCGCCGCCCGGCGGACGCTCGCTGGCCGGCGCCAGCCAGAAACGGTGATAGGCCTCGGCCTGCTGGCGTGCCAGGGCCTCGTAGGTCTGGCCCTGCCAATCGCCGAAATGCTGCTCGGCCAGATCGGCCTCAACCGTCACGTCCGGGCCGGGAAAGGCCGCGGGACCGGGGAGGCCGGCGGCGACGATCGCGGCCGCGGTCTCATGCGTCCGCCTGAGCGTGCTGGTCACCCAGACCGCCGTCCGCGGCAGGATCTGGGCGAGCCGACGATAGGCCGCCGGATCGTCGGTGTTGCAGGGATGGTCGGTCTGGCCGTAACAGCGGCCCTCGTTGACCACGACTGGGGCATGGCGCACCCACCACCAGCGGGTGGTCCGAAGCGTGGGGCGGACGCTGTCCGGGCTGGTGGTCGTGGTCATAGGCGCGATCCTCTAGAACGGCAGCGGAATTTGGGCGACGGCGGCCAGCAGCAGGATGATCTCGCCGATCTGCTGTGCAGCACCCAGCACGTCCCCGGTGTAGCCGCCGAGCTGCCGGCGGGCAAGTGCGCCGACCGCGACCATGCCGATCGCCGCCGCGACGAATCCCAGCAGGCCCAGGACATCGCCCAGGCCCCAGAACACCGCCGCCGTGCCCAGCACCAGCGCTGCGATCGAGGACGCCGACGAGGGCACGCCGACCGAGGCCGCGAGCCCGCCCGGCCGGACCGGCGGCAGCGCCCGCATCAACAGCGGCAACAGCGCGCGCGAGCCGGCATGGGCCGCGACCAGCGCGCCCAGCAGATGCAGGCGCGTATCCTCGACCGCGGTGGTGAGCGCGGCCGCGCGCAGGCCGACGCCGACGATCAACGCCAGCACGCCATAGGAGCCGATGCGGCTGTCCTTCATGATCTCGAGCTTCTGCTCGCGCGTCTTGCCGCCGCCCAGACCGTCGGCCGTGTCGGCCAGGCCGTCTTCATGCAGGGCCCCGGTCATGGCCATGGTCGCGGCCAGCGCCAACAGCGCGGAGGCGAACGCCGGCAGGCCCAGCCCATTGGCCGCGATCGCGGCGGCAGCTCCGGCCAGCCCGACCAGCACGCCGACGATCGGGAAGCTCCAGGCGGAACGCGCGACGGCATCGACCGGCAGCGCGCCGCGCAACGGGATCGGCAGCCGGGTCAAAAACACGAGCCCGAGGGCGAGCTGTTCGATCGGACCGAAACGGGCGGTGCGGGGCAAGTTCGACATGGCTCCCTCGTTCGGGCCGGGATGGTACAAGCATGGACGGCGGCAATCGCGCCATGATAAGGCCGGATCGCCCTATTGATTAGCACGAGTGACGCCGATGGCGACCAGCGCCAAGCCTGCCGCGAGCCTGAACGAGATCCGCGCCCTGCTGCGCGACCTGCCGGGGCCCGACCTGGAATCCGGCACGGCCGCCGTGCTGCGCGAGCGGAACCTGACCAAACCGGCGGGCGCGCTGGGCCGGCTGGAGGACGCGACCCAATGGCTCGCGACCTGGCAAGCCAAGCATCCGCCCGCGATCAACCATCCGCGCACCGCCGTGTTCGCCGGCAATCACGGCGTCGCCGCGCGGGGCGTCTCGGCCTATCCGGCCGCCGTCACCCAGCAGATGGTGGCGAATTTCATCGCGGGCGGCGCCGCGGTCAACCAGCTCTGTGAGGCGGTCGATGGCGATCTGCGCGTCTATGAGATGGCGCTGGACCAGCCGACCGAGGATTTCACCCAAGGCCCGGCCATGAGCGAGGAGGCGACCGCGCGCGCCATCGCCTATGGCATGATGGCGGTCGAGCCCGGCGTCGATCTGCTGGCGCTGGGCGAGATGGGCATCGGCAATTCGACCGTCGCCGCCGCCCTCTGCCTGGGTCTGTTCGGCGGCGAGGCCCGGGATTGGGTCGGACCGGGCACCGGCGTCGATGCCGAGGGGCTGGCGCGCAAGATCGCCGTGGTGACCGAGGGCGTCGCCCGCAACAAGCCGGCCATGACCGATCCGTTCGAGGTGCTGTGCTGCGTCGGCGGCAACGAGTTCGCCGCCATCGTCGGGGCGATCCTGGCGGCGCGGCTCGCCCGCGTGCCGGTCGTGCTCGACGGCTTCGCCTGCACCGCGGCCGCCGCCGTGCTTTTCGTTGCCGACCGGCGCTCGCTCGACCATTGCATCGTCGGCCATCGCTCGCCCGAGCCCGGCCACACTCGGCTGCTGAAGCTCCTGGGCAAGGAACCGATCCTGGACCTGGGCATGCGGCTGGGCGAAGGCTCCGGCTCGACGCTCGCCATCCACATCCTGAAGGCGGCGATCGCCTGCCACACCGGCATGGCGACGTTCGACGAGGCCGAGGTCAGCGGCCGGTCGGCCTGATTTCATGGGACGGTTGGCGTTTCTGACCGCAATCCTCGCCCTGGCGCTCGGCACACGCCCGGCGTCGGCGGCCGACCTGACCGTGACGGTCGATCGGATCGAGAGCGCCGACGGCAAGGTCTATGTCACGCTGTGGGGCAGCAAGGAAACCTGGCTCGACGACAGGAAATCGCTGCAGAACATCGGCCTGCCGGCCCGCAACGGGTCCGTGACCTTCACGCTGCACGACGTCGCCCCCGGCCGCTACGCCATCGCGACGTTCCATGACGAGAACGACAACGGCCAGATGGATTTCAATTTCATCGGCTATCCGACCGAAGGCTACGCCTTTTCCCGCGACGTCAGACCGTTCCTGTCGGCACCGAGTTTCGAATCCTGCGCCTTCGACATCGGCATTGATGACGCCGCGCTGACCATCCATATGATTTATCCCTAGACGTTGTTGATCTGGTGCGAATTCCTTGTCGTTCGAATGAAGCCATCCGAACAGTTTGGATCCAGCGATCCAGACCGGAAAGCGCGCCGGCGCTCCGGCGCGGCCAGGAGGCGCGATTGAGCTACTCGCACGCGATCGCGCGGACGCTATGAGCGTCGAAGCGGCCGCCGACATCGAAGCCCAGGACGTCCCGGGCGGCACCGAGCGGGGCCGGATCAGTCTGCGCACCCTGATCTGGATCCGCTGGGTCGCGGTCGCCGGTCAGGCGGTGACGCTGCTGATCGTCCATCTCGTGCTGGGCTTCACCCTGCCGCTGGAGATCGCGCTGGGCGTGGTCGCGACCTCGGCCGTGATCAATTTCGCCAACCAGATGCAGCGCACCGGCTCGCTGCGCCTGGGCGATCGCGACGCCATGACCTATCTGGCCTACGACGTGGTGCAGTTGGGTGCCCTGCTGTACCTGACCGGCGGGCTGCAGAACCCCTTCTCGCTCCTGGTCCTGGCCCCGGTCACGGTCGGCGCCACCATCCTGTCCCGACGCAGCGTCATGATGCTGGCCGGTTTCGCCGTCGGCGTCGCCACCATCCTCTCGATCTGGCACCTGCCGCTGCCGTGGGACGAGGACCAGCTGGAATTTCCGCCCTTGTTCGTGCTGGCGGTCTGGCTCGCCATCACGCTGTCGACCCTGTTCATCGCCGTCTACACCTGGCGCGTGACAGAAGAAGGCCGGCGGATCAGCGACGCCTATGCCGCGACGCAGCTGGCGCTGGCCCGCGAGCAACGCATCTCCGCGGTGGGCGCGCTCGCCGCCGCCGCCGCCCACGAACTGGGCAGTCCGCTCGGCACGATCGCGGTCATCGCCAAGGAGCTGGCGCGCGATCTGCCCGGCGACGGACCGCTCGCCGACGACGCGCGACTGCTGCTGAGCGAGACGGCAAGATGTCGCACCATCCTCATGGAACTGGCCCAGAAGCGCGAGGCCGACGGGGGTACGCCCTATGACCGTCTGCCGCTGTCGGCACTGGTCGAAGCGGCCGGCGAACCATACCGGGTTCCGCACACCCGGTTGACCCAGAAAATCGAGGGAAAGCCTGAGGATCAGCCCGTCGTCGCCCGCAGCCCGGAGATCATGCACGGGTTGGGGAATCTGGTGCAGAACGCGGTCCAATTCGCCATCGTGGAAGTGACGGTTCGGACCCAATGGGACCAGCATTGGGTGACCGTCACGGTCGCCGATGATGGCCCCGGTTTTCCAACACAGGTATTGTCTCGGCTCGGGGAACCCTATTTATCGGGAAGGGACGAAGATGCGGAGCATATGGGGCTCGGCATCTTCATCGCCGACACACTGCTGCGGCGGACCGGCGCGAAGCTGCATTTCGCCAATGGCGCCGAAGGCGGTGCCGTGGTGCGGGTGCGCTGGCCGCGCCGGGCGCTGGTGACCGTCGCGGGTTTGGCGGTGCCGGTCGCTTGACAGCCGACCTGTTATCCTGGGGCCGTCGCTTGGGCGGCCCCCGAGAAGCCGAGGAACTCGTTCGACCATGATTGACGCCCCTATCCCGACTTCCGACATCGCGCCACCGGTCACGCTCGATCTCGTCTCGCTCGACGGGCTGCCCGACGCGGAGCGCACCCTGCTCATCGTCGATGACGACACGCCGCTGTGCCATCGCTTGGCCCGCGCCATGGAGCGTCGTGGCTTCCTGGTGACGACCGCCGAAAGCGTCAAGGAAGGCATGGCCAAGGCGGATGAGAATCCGCCGGCTTTCGCCGTCGTCGATCTCCGGCTGGGCGACGGCAACGGGCTCGACGTGGTCGGCGCCATCCGCAAGGTCCGGCCGGCCGCCCGCATCGTCATGCTGACCGGCTACGGCAATATCGCGACCGCCGTCGCGGCGGTGAAAGTCGGTGCCATCGACTACTTGTCGAAGCCGGCCGACGCCGACGTGGTCGAGCGCGCGCTCCTGACCCGCGGCGCCTCCCTACCGCCGCCGCCGGAAAATCCGATGTCGGCCGATCGGGTCCGGTGGGAACATATCCAGCGCGTGTTCGAACAATGCGATCGCAATGTATCGGAGACCGCTCGGCGGCTGAAAATGCACCGCCGCACCTTGCAGCGCATCCTGTCGAAGCACGCCCCGCGCGCCTGAAACGTCGCCGGCGGGATGCATCGGATTCGGAACTCCGCTCGGCGGCGCGGATCGCTCAGACTTGATATCAGCTGTTACCAACTAGTGGCGGATCGACCGGGGATAAAGCCGCAGGTCGCACCATACAATCTCCTGGAATCCCGAAGGTGTGGCTCATCGGGGGGCTGCGCCGGTCGGGGCTTTGGGGGGAAGCCATGCTGGAAGTTTCGTCACCACAGGTCGTCGCCCGCGACGTGCCGATGCTGATCGGTCTGGGACCCATCCGTTCCGGCACGACCTGGGTCCACGAACTGCTGTTCGGCCATAGCCAGGTGGCGACGACCCGGCTGAAGGAAGTGAATTTCTTCAACCGCCACTTCGACCAAGGCGTCTCGTGGTACGAAGAGCAATTCCGGCCCTGCACGCGCGCGACGCGCCTGCGCGCCGACATCTCGCCGTTTTACATGATGGACCCGACCGTGTGCGACCGGATCGCCCGGACGGTCCGCAATCCGCTGCTGATGATCAACCTGCGCAGCCCCTATGAGCGCGTGCTGTCGTGGTATCAGAAATATCGGCAGGACGATCATCCGATCGGCCGGCTCGCCAGCGATCCCCAGATCCGTGCCGAAGCGCTGGAAATCGGCCTGACCGCTTCGATGCTGGAGCAATATGGCGACCGCTTCGGCCGCAGCCGCCTGATCCTGGTGGATTACGCCGATCTGAAGGACGACCCGGTCCGCCTGGCCGAACGGCTGCAACTGCGCCTGAGCCTCGACATCGAGACGCCGCCGAGCGTCACGCGCGAGGTCAACGCGTCGGTCAGATATCGCAGCGCCGCGCTGCGCCGGCTGGCCCACATGGGCGGGCCGGCCGTGCGCACGCTGTCGCCGAACCTGTTCTACGCCATGAAGTTCGGCCCGCTCCACGACCTGGTCTTCGCCAAGCAGCGGATCGTCGGTCCATCGGCCGAACAGAAGATCGATGCCATCGGCGGTCTTCGCGCGGCGTTCGAGGCGGACATCAGTCGGCTGGAGGATGCGCTCGACCGCGATCTGACGTCCTGGCGCTATCAGGCGCAGGTCGCCGCCCTGGAGCCTGCGCAGGCGCCAAGCGCCGCCGCTGCCGCACCCGTCAGAGTCTCGACCGCCGCGGTCCCGCCGAAGTCGCGCGGTTTGGCCGGAATTCCGGCGCGCGTGACGCTCGAAGCGCGCGCGCTCTGGTCGCTCGCCTGGGATCCCAAGGTACCGCTGCGTGCGCGCGCCGCGTCGCTCGCCGTCGCCAGTTATCTGATCATGCCGATCGACCTCATCCCGAACCGGATCCCGTTGTTCGGGCACCTGGACGAGGCGGCGACCATTCCGCTCGCCATCGCGCTGTTCCTGTGGCTATCACCGACGACGCTCATCCGCCATCATCGCGAAGGCGTGCGTCAGTCCAAGGCCCAGATTCCCGCCTAACCGCGGGTCACATCCAGGGCTTCAGCCAGCCCAAGCCGTCCGCGGTCTCGCCCTTCGGACGATATTCGCAGCCGATCCAGCCCTCGTAGCCCGTCTGGTCGATCACGTCGAACAGATAGGGATAGTTGATCTCGCCGACGTCGGGTTCGTGCCGTTCGGGCACGCCGGCGATCTGGATATGGCCGGTAATGTCGGCGTGGTCCCGAATCTGGGTTGCCAGGTCGCCGACCATGATCTGGCAATGATAGACATCGAACTGCAGTTCCAGATTGGGCGCCGCGACCTCTTCGATGATCCGGCGCGCTTCGGCGGGCCGATTGAGAAAATAGCCGGGGATGTCGCGCGTGTTGATCGGTTCGATCAGCAGCGTGATGCCGGCCTCGGCGGCGCGCTGGGCGGCATGGCGCAGGTTGGCGACATAGGTCCGTCGCGCGAGCGCACGGTCGGCGTCGGGCGCCAGAACGCCCGCCATGGCGTGCAGCTTCGGACAGTTGAGCGGTTTGGCATAGGCCAGCGCCTGCTCGACCGCACGGGCGAAATCGGCTTCACGGCCGGGCAACGCCGCCAGGCCGCGTTCGGCCTTGGTCCAATCGCCCGGCGGCAGGTTGAACAGCGCCTGCTCCAGCCCGGCGCTTTCCAGCCGGCGCGCCAGTTCGTCGGCGGGATATTCGTACGGAAACAGATACTCGACCGCCTTGAAGCCGGCATCGGCCGCCGCTGCGAAGCGGTCGAGAAAGTCATATTCGGTGAACATCATCGAGAGATTGGCGGCGAAACGCGGCATGGGGCGGTCCTTGAAGGCGGGGGGCGTCACCGCATAGGATCGGACGGACATCGACATTCGGCAACCCTCATGGGCGTGATTCGACCAGAGCAAGCCCATACGACCGGCCCCTCAGTCTCTCATTCAAGGAGAAGCCTCCATGGCGATCCTGCTCGGCGCCATCGCCGACGACTTCACCGGCGCCACCGATCTGGCGAACACACTGGTGCGCCAGGGCATGCGGACGGTGCAGTTGATCGACGTGCCGACCGGCCCGATCGATGCGGCACTGGAGGATGTCGATGCGGTCGTCATCGCGCTCAAAAGCCGCACCATTCCGGCCGCAGACGCGGTCTCCCGGTCGCTGGCGGCACTGGCCTGGCTGCAGACCGCCGGCGTCCGGCAAGTGCTGTTCAAATATTGCTCGACCTTCGATTCGACGCCCCAGGGCAATATCGGTCCGGTCGCCGAGGCGCTGATGACGGCGATGGGGGTCGATTTCACGATCTATTGCCCGGCCTTTCCCGAGAACGGCCGGACGATCTTCAAGGGCTATCTGTTCGTCGGCGACGGGCTTCTGTCGGAATCCGGCATGCGCGACCATCCGCTGACGCCGATGACCGACGCCAATCTGGTGCGCGTGCTGGCGGCGCAGACCACCCGGCCGGTCGGATTGGTGCCGCTGTCGGCCGTGCTGGCCGGGCCATCGGCGATCCGGTCCGAGTTCGGACGCCTGGAACTGTCGGGCACCGCCCACGCCGTGGTCGATGCGGTGACGGATTCCCATCTGCATCGGCTGGGCGAGGCGGTCGCCGGGCTGAAGCTGATCACCGGCGGATCGGGCCTGGCTCTGGGCCTGCCCGCGAATTTCCGACGGCAGGGCCTGTTGCCGGAGCGGGGCGATGATGCGGCCGTATCGGCCGACCTTCCGGGCGCCACCGCCGTCCTCTCCGGCTCCTGCTCGGTCGCGACCCTGGCGCAGAACGCCCATATGCGCGCCCGGCGGCCATTTTTTCAGCTCGACCCGCTGGCGCTGGCCGAGGGCGATGCCCAGATCGTCGCGGCGCTCGATTGGGCCGCCGGGCACCTCGGCCGCGAACCGATCCTGATCAGCGCCAGTGCGGCGCCGGAAGCGGTTCGCGCCGCCCAGGACAAGCTGGGCCGCGAACGGGCCGGCGCGCTGGTCGAGCAGGCACTCGCCCGGATCGCGCGCGGTCTGGTCGAGCGCGGCGTCAGGCGCCTGGTCGTGGCCGGCGGCGAGAGCTCCGGCGCGGTCGTTCAGGCCTTGGGCGTCACGGCGCTCGGTATCGGCAAGCAGATCGATCCGGGCGTGCCCTGGACCGTGGCATCGGGCGGCGGCGGCCTCAGCCTGGCGCTGGCGCTCAAATCCGGCAATTTCGGCGGCGAGGATTTCTTCCTCAGGGCTTTCGCATGAGCGCCGAAGCGGCGGCACGGGATGCGATCTGCCGGCTGGGGCACTCGATCTTCGCCCGCGGCCTGACCTTCGGCAGTTCCGGCAACATCAGCATGCGCATCGCCGATGGCTACCTGATGACGCCGACCAACGTGTCCCTGGGCGAGCTCGATCCGGCGCGGCTGGCCAAACTGTCACCGGACGGCACGCTGCTGTCCGGCGACGCCCCGACCAAGGAAAGTTTCCTGCACCGCGCCATGTACGAGGAGCGCGGCTCGGCCGAGGCGGTGGTACATCTGCATTCGACCCATTCGGTCGCGGTCTCGTGCCTGGCCGACATCGATCCGACCAACGTGCTGCCGCCGATCACCGCCTATTACGTCATGCGCGTCGGCACCCTGCCGCTCATCCCCTATTTCAAGCCGGGCGATCCCAAGCTGGCCGACGCGGTCCGCACGCTCGCCGGCCGCCATCATGCGGTCCTGCTGGCCAACCACGGGCCGGTCGTCGCCGGTACCAGCCTGTCGGCCGCCGCCGCAGCCATCGAGGAACTGGAAGAGACCGCGCGCCTGCATCTGCTGCTGCACGGTCATCGCACGCGCTATCTGACCGAGGAGCAGGTTCGGGAGCTTCGCGGCTGACAGACGCCGCGTTTCGCGGGATAATGCCGGACCGGCGGCGTGGGGATGGGTCGCACGCTGCCGGTCCGACGTCCAGTTCCCGCATCACCGATAGGACGACCCGAGCGAGGGGACCACTCGTGACGATCGGCGGGAGAGCCTGGGTCCGGCGCGCGTTGGGGCGCGCGCCCATGCAATGACTATGGTGCGACGCACATAGATCGGCTTTCGCACGGTTGCGGTGATGTCATGCGATTGCGGTAAATCTCGGCGACAATCAGCGCGATCAGCGCCCCGCGACGGGCAAAGGGCGGGAATCGACCCAGACGGGCGAGCTGGCACCGGCCGTTGGGGCATAATTGTCGAGATTGTCGCGCACGGCGGAGCTGCCGTTGCCCCCCGACGTATCGACGCCGGTCGCGGCCAATTCGGCCAGCACCGCGACCCAACTGGTCAGATGGATACCCGCGGCGGTCATGCGCGCGAGGCTGACCCGCGCCGCGCCATCCTCGGATCCGGCCGACGCGTCGAGCACGGCATGGACATCGAGCCCGTCGCGCCGGGCGGCGAGCGTCGTCTGGGCCAGTCCGAAGTCCGATGCCAAGGAGGCGACGATCAGATGATGACGCCCAGAGGCCAGCACGGCCTTGCGCGAGGCCGCATCATCCCAGAAATCGCCGCCCGGACGCCGCACCACGGCCTGCGCCCCGAACAGCGTCAGCAATTCATCGAGCAGCGGCTCGCGCCTGACGGCGCCGGACACGCCCAGCACCGTGGGCACGCTGAACGCGTGGCCAAGCCGCGCCAGACCCAGCAGATTGTTCCGCAACGCTTCGGTCGACAACGAACCCGCTTGGCCATCGATGATGACCAGCGTCGCGTCATCGGCACGCAGTCGTTCGGCAAAGCGATTATGGGTGAGCATCGGTTCGACCATCGAGGGTTTCACCAAACAACGAGGTTAATAGAATCTTACTCACTCGAGTCGGAAAGTCGAGAGACATATTTTTTACGAATGGAATCTTCAGGTTAGGCGGCGCTGACGCATTTTACCGCACCGAGCCGGCGCCGCGATCGATGACGCATTCCCATCGGTCAACTGACAAGTGCGCTTTTTCGATCAGCAACCCTTGCGCTTTATCGCGCGGGGATCGCCGGGTGCCGCGCCCGGCCCGTCCCATCGGACGAGGCGCACGACATGGGGTATCCGCGCACCCAGCGCATCCGCCTGCCGGCCCAGGGGCTCGGCACGTTCCGGATGCAGAGTGACGTTTGCCGCGCCGTCGAAGCGCCCTGTCGCTGGGCTCAGGATTGCCGAGCGGCCCGGGAGCAGGCACGATCCGCGGCCGTCACAACGTCCGCCGGAACCCTCCATGTCGCTCGACGATCTGCTTTACCCCGAAATCGAACCCTACGACCACGGCCTGCTGGCGGTGGGCGGCCCGCATCGGATCTATTTCGAACAGGTCGGCAATCCGGAGGGCCTTCCAGTCATCTTCCTGCATGGCGGCCCCGGCGGCGGCGCCAAGGCGGTCCACCGCCGGTTCTACGACCCGGACTTCTTTCGCATCGTGCTGATCGACCAGCGCGGCTGCGGTCGTTCGACCCCGCTGGGCGAGACGCTCGACAACGACACCCAGGCCCTGGTCGGCGATATCGAGCGGCTGCGCGTGCATCTGGGCATCGACCGTTGGGCGGTGACCGGCGGATCGTGGGGCTCATGCCTGGCGCTGCTCTATGGCGAAGCCCATCCGGACCGCTGCCTGGGCTTTCGCCTGCGCGGCACGTTCACCGGCAGCGCCAGCGAGATCGATTGGTGGTGGCGCTCGATCGGCGTGCTGTTTCCGGAGGCGTACGAGGAATTGCTGGCGGCCCTGCCGGTGGCCGAACGCGGCGACGTGCTGGCGTCCTATCACGCCCGCACGAACGATCCGGATCCCGGGATCCACGAGCCGGCCGTGCGCGCGCTCAAGCGCTTTTCGGCCAGCACCTCGACCTTCCGGCCGGACCGGGACGGGATCGAAGGCGCGGCCGGCCTGGCCGCGGCGCTGCCGCTGTCGCGCTTCTTCACCCGCTATTGCGCTCATGGCTTCTTCATCGAGGAGGGCCAGATCCTGCGCGACCTGCCCCGCATCAGCCATCTGCCGGCCCAGATGGTGGTCGGCCGCTACGATGTCGTGACGCCGCCCACGACCTCCTGGACGGTGCATCGCGCGTGGGCCGGCTCGGAACTGGAGGTCGTGGTCGAGGGCAATCATTCCGATCTGGAGCCGGCCATGGCCGACGCGGTGAGACGCGCGACCGATCGGCTGCGCGATCGTTTGCGGTCCCGCCAAATGCAGGATAAGTGACACTTGGCAAGCGCATCGCGTTGATGGAGTCTGTCGCTTCGGCGACGGATCGAGCAGCTCATTAGGAAACGGACGACAATGCGATCGGCTGATCTGCAGAGCTGGATGCGGACCGGCTTGACACTACTCATCGCCCTCGCCGCCTGGTCGTCGTCGGCGGGGTCCGCGTCGGCTCTGGCGGCATCCGGGCGGGACGAGTTGATCATCGGCATGCACCAGGCGCCGGCATCGCTCAATCCGATCCAGGGCAGCACCGGCGCCCGCAGCTATCTGAACGGGCTGTCGCTACGCGCCCTCTCCGGCCCGGACAAGTCCGGCCGGCCGTCCTGCTATCTGTGCGAGACGCTGCCGACGCTGGAGAATGGCGGCGCGCGCATCGTCGATCTGGGCGACGGGCGGCAAGGCATGGAAGTGACCTTCACGCTGAAGCGCGGCCTGGCCTGGGCCGATGGCGAACCGGTCACCAGCAGCGACGCCCTGTTCAGTTGGCGCCTGGCGCGCGATCCGTTGATCGGTGCCGCCAATGCCGAGACGCTGCGCCATATCGTCGACATCACCATCGTCGATCCCCGGACCTTCATCCTGCACATCGACCAGATCGACTATGGCTACAATCGCCAAATCACCTTCTGGGTCCTGCCGGAACATATCGAGGGACCGGTCCTGGCGGGCCTCGCCCATCGCGGGGATTATTTCAGCCGGTCGGCCTACGCGACCGTGCCGACCGAACCCGGCCTGTGGCTGGGCCCCTATCGTCTGATCGGCTATGAGCCCGGGCGGAGCGCGCGCTTCGAGCGCAACCCGCATTGGCCGGGCCCGGCGGCGCACATCCCCCGCATCACCGTGCGGATGATCGAGAATACCGCCGTGCTCGAAGCCGATTTCATGACGGGCACGATCGATTATATCGCCGGCGAGCTGGGGCTGACGGTCGATCAGGGGCTCGAGCTGAAGGGTCGCCGCGCCTACAGCTTCGATTTCGCGATCCAGAGCGGCCTCACCTACACCCATGTCGACGTGAACCTGGACAATCCGCTGTTGGCCGACCTGCGCATCCGGCGCGCCCTGCTGCTGGCGATCGATCGGCCGACCATCACCCGGCGTCTGTTCGACGGGCTGTTGCCCGTGGCCAACGGGTTCGTCGCCCCCAGCGACGCGGGCTACGATCCCGGCATCAGCCCCTACCCCTATGACCCGGTGGCGGCCGGCAAACTGCTGACCGAGGCCGGCTTTCGTCCCGGCATGGACGGCATCCGCGTCGATGCCAAGGGCCGCCGCCTGGCCTTCACGCTGGCGACGACCACGGGCAACAGGGTGCGCGAGCTGATCGAGCTGGAGCTGCAGGCGAAATGGCGGGCCGTCGGCGTTCAGATCACGCTCGCCAACGACAGCGCCACGGTCCTTCTGAGCGATCGCCTGCCACGTGGCGCCTTCGATCTGGCACTCTATTCCTGGACCTCCGTGCCCGAGAATCCACCGACCTACATGCTGGCGTCGGCCAGCATTCCGACCGCCGCCAATGATTTCGCCGGCGGCAATTTTCCCCGCTTTTCCGATCCGGAGACCGACCGTCTGATCGGGGCGCTGGTCGTGGAACTCGACCCCGACAAGCGCAAGCCGATCTGGTCGAACATCCAGCAAGTCTACGCGCGCGAGTTGCCGGCGTTGCCGCTCTATTTCGAATCGTCCGTGTTCGTCATGCCGACCTGGCTGAAGGGCATCGATCCGGGCGGCCATATCGGCACGACGACGCAATGGGCCGAGGAATGGCGCGTGGATTGATCCCGGCTCGCCGGGATCGATCGCGGGACCGGGCGCCCGGTTGCGGCATTTGGCGCTTTACCTCGCGCGTTTGTTTCTGTCTCTTCCCCGGCACGTGAGGTTGTTATCCGGGAGTTCCCATGACCAAGAAAATCGTCGCCGGCCTGATCGGCATGTTGCTGATGAGCCTCGGCGCCGCGGCCGAGGCCGCCGGTTGCCCCGCGGCCCCGCCGGCCCAGATCGCGTTCGAAGCGGTGCCCAGTCCCCTGCCGCAGGACACCGGCGCGGCCGCCAAGGAGCTGGCAGCCAAGATGGGCGCCACGGGCGACCGCTATGCAGCCGGTTACTACGACGCCAGTTCGCTCACATCGTCCAAGCGCGATACGGCGATCGCCAAGCTGCCCGACGGAACGGTGTGCGCCGCAATCGCAAAGCTGACCGTCAAGATTTCGCTCGAGCGCAAGCTCTGGCTCGCGAGCGAGCTCAAGGACAACGACTGCGTGTTGCATGCGTTCGCGACTGCCTACGCCGCGCGCGGCAAGGCGGATGACGATGCGACCGCCCAGTTCGGCCAGACGGTCGTTCCCACCTATCAGGCCAAGATCGCGGCGATCGGCTGGCAGACGGCGAAAACCCAGGAGGACGCCGTCAAGCAAATCGCCGATAGGATCGCGCCGATCATGACCGAGATCCAGGACAAGTTCCTGGAACAGCGCACGGCGGCCCAGAGCAAGATCGATCTGTCGCATCTTCCGGCCGACGCCTGCGACGGCGCCACCGAAAAGCTCGGTCACAAGGTCGGTATCGGCAACGGCTGATCGCCTGGGGCCAAGCGTAGGCGAAACGAAAAGGCGCGCCCGAGCAATTGGCGCGCCTTTTCTACAAGGAATTGCGCCACCCCCCCTATCTGTGGCTATGCTGCCGCAAGCAGATAAAAAAAGACGGCAGGGAGGGCCCAATCATGCCCGCAGACAAACGCGTCGGCGATCGTCCATCGATCGAACGCCCAACGGCTGACCGGACCTGGGACCGGACCATGCCGCCGGAAGAGACGCTGTCGATCTGTCCGGCCGCGGTGTCCAGCACCGGCCGCAACTGGCCCAACCTGTTCGTCGTCCAGCGCACCGGCCGCGACGGCCTGATCGAATATCCGCCGGTCGATCATCATGTCATCAGCGTCCAGCAATCGGGCGCCCTGCTGCTGTCGCGCCGCCTGGGCGGCGACACCCAGCGCCGCCGCGCCGCGGCCGGCAGCGTCAGCGTCACCCCGGCCGGCGAGGCCGCCGAATGGCAATGGGAAGGGCTGTACGGCCGGATCGAGGTCTATCTGCCGCAGTCGCGGATCGAGCAGGTCGTGGCCGAGGCGCTCGATATCGACGCCGAACGGCTGGAGATCGCGGCCAGCCTCGCGGTGCGCGACTTCCCGGCCGAACAGATGGCGCGCGGGCTGCTGCAGGAGCTGCAGGTTCCGGCCTTGGCGTCCGCCGTCTATGCCGAGCGCTTCGCGCTGCTGATGGCGGTCCATCTGGTGCGTGCCCATTCGACGCTCCGCCGGCCGAGCGGTGCGCGCAAGGGCGGCTTGACCCCGTTCGCGCTGAAGCGGGTGAAAGAGTTCATCGAGGCCCATCTGGCCGAGGACGTGTCCCTGGGCGACATGGCGGCGACCGCCGGCCTGTCGGTCTTCCATTTCTGCCGCAGCTTCAAGCAATCGACCGGCATGACGCCCCATCAATACCAGCTGTACCGCCGCATCGAGCGGGCCAAGGAACTGCTGGCCGACCGCTCGCTCTCGCTGGCCAGCCTGTCGGTCGCGGTGGGATTTTCCAGCCAGAGCCATTTCTCGACCGCGTTCCGCAAGATCGCCGGGACGTCACCGCACCGGTTCAGGAGCGAGCTTTAAGGGCGGAGGCGGGTCGCCGGAATTGGGGTCCTGGAAGGGTGGGAAAGCTGTCCGACGGCTATCCGGCGACGAACCTGCAGAGCGGACGCTTATTCGCTCTGCTCACGCCCGAGCACGATGTGCGTCGCGAGGTCGGTGGCAGTGGATTCCATCACGCGGTAGCCGAGGGCAGGGAGATCCAAGCCCTCGAACATCGCCTCGCCCCGTCCGAGCAGGACAGGCGAAAGCGCGACGTGCAGTTCATCGATCAGGCCGGCCTGCAGATATTGGCGAACTGTCGAGACGCCACCTCCAATCTTGACGTCACGTGCTCCCGCGGCGTCGCGTGCGCGATCGAGCGCGGCGTGGATCCCGCCCGTGACGAAGTGGAACGTCGTGCCGCCCTCCATTACGATCGGCTCGCGGGCATGGTGCGTTAGGACGAACGTCGGAGCGTGATAGGGCGGATTGTCTCCCCACCAGCCCTTCCAGCTGTCGTCCAGCCATTCCCCACGCACAGGACCGAACATGTTTCGGCCAAGGATGAAGGCACCGAAGCCGTCCATCGAGCGGTGGGCAAAGGTCTCGTCCACGCCCTCCGAGCCACCGCCCTTGCCGAACATGGCCTTGAAGGTCTTCGTTCCGACGAACCAGCGGTGGAGCTCCGTCCCGCGCTTTCCCAGAGGATCCTGAAGACTCTGTTCCAGGCCCGCTCCGAACCCATCTAGGGACAAGGAAAACCCCGCGACTCTGACGCGCGCCACCATAGCCCCCTCCTACTGCTTGCAACATGCTACGTTGCTGAACCAGTGTCTGCAATCAGGGAGCACGAGCGGGGCATTGATCGGCGAGTTTGGGTCGATTGCCGACCACCATGATCGATCGACCCATCGCCGCTAAGACTTGTCCTTCAGGCGCGCCTGGTCGATCCGCAGCCGCATTTCGCCCAGGTCCTTCAGCAACCCGTCCTCGGTGTTGAGCGGGCTTGCGCGGAAGGCCGGCGGGAACAGCAGATGGACATAGCTCGGCGGGTCCAGCGTGCGCTGCTGGTCCGCATCGATCACCGCGTGATAACCGATCATCAGCGCCGGCAAGGCCGCCGCACCGGCGAGCTTGAGGCGGAGCCGCCCCGGTCCGATCGCGCGCATATGAGCGAGGGCGGCCGCCCCCATGACCACGAAGCCGATGGCGAAGCGCGCTTCGACCAGTCCAGGCCAGGACAGGGCGAAGGCACCGAAATCGGCGAACTCGTTGGCGACGGACACGGTCAGCATCGCCACGAGCCCGATCAGCAGATGGGTCTCGAACCGCGCGGCGCGGACGATGATGCGGGACAGGAGCGTCCAGACCGTGACCCAGATGCCGACGATGCCGATGACGGCCAGCACGGGCTGGATATAGGTCGCGGGCTTGAACTCGCGGAAGTCGCCGCGCCAGGCGCCGACCAGTTCGATGGCCAGGATGGCCAAGGTCAGCAGCACGAGCAGCGGCCAGCGTGGCCGCCGGCTGATCAGTGGCCGTTCCGCCGGCACAAGGTAGGCGTCGTCGCGAATGCGCAGCAGGGTCTGGCCAATCCGGATCAACCGGTCGCCGTTGATCACGACGCGACCCAGCCGCTTCGCGACGCCCTCCAGATAGAGCCCGTTGACGCTGCCCTGATCCTCCGCGACCAGCGCGCCCTCCGCGTTGCGCCCGATGCGTAAATGATTGGCCGCGACATGGGGATCGTCGACCATCACGTCATTGCCGTAGCCCCGGCCGATCGTGAGGCTATCGCCGGCGATGTGGTGGCGCGTCAGCACGTCCCGCTGGCGCGACAGGATTTCGACCCAGATCATGGCTTCCACCGGATGCCGTCGAGGAAGCGGCGGGTCAGGCCCAGCGCATTGTCGTAGGAGATCGCCTGCAGGTTCATGCGCGAGACCAGCGCCTCGCCGGTGCGGTCCTGGGTCATGGCCTGGACCAGCACGTCATAGAGCCCGTCGAACTTGCGGTAGGGCCGGGCGCACCAGACGACGCGGACGGGAGGGTGTTCGCCCACGGGTTCGGCCTGGACGAAATCCTCATGGCATTCCTGCGCTGCCTGCCATTTGCGATGGAACAGGCCGATGCCGACGGCCGGATGGGTGGTCGAGGCGAATGTGGCGAACTGGAACGGGTTGAGATCGACGCTCTTCAGATGGGCGTGCGACATCAGGACCAGGCCGGTGGTGAGATCGTTCGCGACGTAGAGCGCGGTCGAGGTGTTGCAGCCGGTCGTGTTGTCGGTCGCGCGCGGCCGGGGCACCTCGTTCTCGTTGGTGCGGGCCCAGCAGGTGAACCAGGGCGCGCTCGCTTCCGGCGCCCGATAGGGACCGCTGTCGACATCGCGGAAGCCGGCCTCGGCGATGGCATGATACATGCCGTCCTGCCAGGCATAGAGCTGCCGGCCGACTTCGGCCTGGAAGCTCGCCGGCGTCGGGACCGGCGCCTCGGCCGCCCGTTTCAGCAGGGCTGCCGCGAACTGCGCCGGCACCAGGAAGCTGACGAGATCGCTGCCGAGCTGCTTGGCCACATTGATGCCGACGATGCGGCCGTCCTCGGTCACGGCCGGGCCGCCACTCATGCCCGGATTGATCGCGCCTGAAAAATGGATGCGCTGCTGATAGCTGCGTTCGACCAGGCCGTTGTTGGTGCCGTCGACGATGGTGAAGCCGAGGTCGAGCGGGTTTCCCATGGCATAGAGCCGCTGCCCTTTGGGCAGCACGCCCGCCAGGGCCGCCGGGTCGAAATCGAAGAATTCCGGCGCCGGCCGATCGACCTTGACCACGGCCAGATCGTCGGCGACATCGACCGCCAGCAATTGCAGCAGGCCCTTGCGACCATCGGCGGCGGTATATTCCAGGCGGTAAGTCTCGGGCTCCAGCGCGAATTGCGACACGACATGGTAGTTGGTGATCGCCAGCCCGTCGGCGCTGACCATGAAGGCGGAGCCGATCGAGGACTGCCGGTCGGCCGAGGCCAGCACCGAGCGGACCTGCAGCAGGCGCGGCTTGGCGGCATTGTAGATCCGTTCCGAGACCAGGCCGGCCGCCTGGCCGGATACCCTGGTATCGGGCTGATCGGGTACGGGCGTCTGGGCCGAGGCCGGGTGACGGGTCGCCAGCGCCAGGACCGACCCGGCGATCGACAGGAATATGCGGCCGTTCATGGGATGGATGCTGCGCCCTACCGGCGATCTTTCCGACGCGCCCCACCCGGGCATCGGGCAAGGCCGCTCGCCCGTGTCTGTAGCGCGATCCGGCCAAGGGGTCGAGCATGATGACATGGCGATTTTTCATCGGCTGGCGGTTCCGTCGTCAGGTTGCTGCGCCGGCCGCGGTTTCGGCGCCGATGGCTTGACACCTGCGATGGCGGAGGCGACCGTTCCGCCCGCACCGGCAGCAGAACCACCCTTGTCTAGAGGGGACGCCGGTTTGAGGGAGGACGAAGCGCGCGATGGCTGAACTTTGGGAGAAATCCTATCCGCCCGACTTCGATTGGCATGCCGAGATCAAGACGGCGACGCTGAGCGACGAGCTGACACAAGCCGTGACACGCTGGGGCACCAAAAGTTTCCTGGAATTCGGGCCGATAAAGCTCGATTTCCGCACCTTCGACGCGCTGGTCGAGCGCGCGGCGCGCGGCTTTGCGGCGCTGGGGGTCAAGCCCGGCGTCCATGTGGCGCTGCACCTGCCCAACACGCCGCATTATCCGATCGCCTTCTATGGCGTGCAGCGGGCCGGCGGCGTCGTCGCCAACCTGTCGCCGCTGGATGCCGAGCGCGAACTCGCCCATAAGATCGAGCTGGCCGACGTCAGCCTGGTGGTGAGCTTCGTCGGGCTCGATCAGAAGCTGCCGCCGGCCGGCCCCAATCTGCGCATCATGGTGGCGACGCCGGAGGACATGGCGCCGGTCGCCCCGCCCCTGATCCCGACCGACCCCGCCGAACGAATTCCGTTCCGCGTGCTGCTCGATCCGGCCCGCCCCGCGCCCGGCGCCTGGCCCAAGGCAAACGTCGACGATCTGGCCGTGCTGCAATTCACCGGCGGCACGACCGGCCTGCCCAAGGCGGCGATGCTGACCCACGCCAACCTGACCGCCTCGGTCTCGAGTTATGACGCCTGGGGCGGGGCCAAGAGCATCGGCCTCAAGGCCGGCGAGGAAAGCGTGCTGGTCGTCCTGCCGCTGTTCCATATCTACGCGCTCAACACCCTGCTGCTCCGGGGCCTGCGCAACGGCTATCGGCTGATCCTGAAGGCACGCTGGGACACCGACGACATCCTGGACACGATCCAGCGCGAGCGACCCAGCATGTTCTCGGGCGTGCCGACCATGTTCCGGGCGATCGCGTCCCACCCCCGCGCCAAAGACGTCGATTTCAGCTGCTTCCATTTCTGCAACACCGGCGGCGCCCCGCTGCCGATGGAACTGCGCGACGAGTTCGAGGGGGTCGCCCACAAGTTGCTGCTCGAAGGCTGGGGCATGAGCGAGACCTCCCCCGCCGGCACGGTCACGCCGCCCGGCAACCGCAAGCTGGGGTCCGCCGGCCTGCCGCTGCCCGGCGTGATGATCGAGATCCGCGATCTGGAGGACCCTGGCCGGAAGCAGCCGCCGACTGAGAAGGGCGAGATCTGCATCAGGGGCAAGAACGTCACCAAGGGCTATTACAAGCAGCCCGAAGAGACGGCGAACGCCTTCGTCGACGGCTATTTCCGCACCGGCGACATCGGCTATCTGGACGAGGACGGCTTCCTGTTCATCGTCGACCGCAAGAAGGACATGATCCTCAGCGGCGGCTACAACGTCTATCCGCGCCTGATCGAAGAGGCGATCTACGAGCATCCCTCGGTCGAGGAGGTGATCGTGATCGGCATCCCCGACGCCTATCGCGGCGAAAGCGCCAAGGCCTTCATCAAGCTGCGCGCCGGCGCCCCGCCGCTGGGTCTGGAAGAGCTCAGGACCTTCCTCGCCGACAAGATCGGCAAACACGAACTGCCGACCGCGATCGAACTGCGCGACGCCTTGCCGAAGACGGCCGTGGGCAAGCTGTGGAAGAAGCCGCTGGTCGACGAGGCGCGCGCGAAGGCCGGCTGAGGGGCGGCAGGGGGCCGCGGGCCTGTTCGAGATCGTCTAAGCCGCCGTCGGCACCCGCGTCGAATGGAAGAACTGGATGCGCCAGCGGCTGCCGTCGAACCGGAGAACCGCGGATTCGAGCCATGTCACCGGCACGGTCCCGGCCGCGTCGCTGATCGAGCCGCGGTTGACATAGGCGATCGAGGCGCAGTTCTGAGCCACCCAGACGTCGGGCTCGCTGACCGTCCAGACGAAGCGCTTGCCGGCCGCGTGTGCGGCCTTGAGCAGCGCAGGCAGCTCCATGCCGTCGAACCGCTTGCCGCCGTCGAAGGCATAGAAATCATCGGTGAAAATCGCGCGGAGGCTGGCCTCGTCATTGATCGCCGCCGCGGCATACATCTCCCGGATCGTCTCGATCACGGCATCGGTCGAAAAACTCATGGGCCGTCCTCCTCAAGGGTCAAGCGACCGAGCGGGCCGCGTCCGGGCCAGTCTCCATCATCTGCGCCAGATGCTCCAGCAGCCAGCGCCCCGCCGGCCCGGGCGGGCGGTCGCGGCGATAGCCGGTGCAGAGCGGCAGGACGATCGGCTTCTCGCTGCCGGTTTCGGTTTCGATATGGATCTGGCGCAAGCGGCCGGCATCGAGATCGTCGGCGACCAGATGCGCCGGCATGCTGCCCCAGCCGAGGCCGGCGGCCAGCATGGCGTGCTTGGCCCCCAGATCGGCCAGGCGCCAGGTCTGCGACGACAGCACCCCATGATCGCGGGTCCCGGACAGGCTCGACCGGTCGGACAGCACGAGCTGGACATGGCGGCGCACTTCGTCGCGCGGCACCGGCCCCACGATCTTGCTGAGCGGATGCGATGGCGCCGCGACCGGAACCAAGGTGATGTCCCACAGCGGATGGCGCTGCAGCGGTTCGAAGTCGCTGCTGAACGACGCCATGAGGCCGATCGCGCAGGTGCCGTTCAGCACCAGCTCCGCCGTGGCGCCGAGCGATTCGACATAGATCCGCGGCGGCACCGAGGGAAAGCGCGCGCCGAACGTGCGCAGCGCATCGACCAGCACGCACATCGGGAACATCGCATCGACGACCAGCGTCAGTTCCGGCTCCAGCCCGGCGGCAATGCCCTGGGCATGGTCTACGAGCGCATGCATCTCCTCGGCGATCAGGCGCGCGCGCGGCAGCAAGGTGCGGCCCGCGTCGGTCAGCGTCGGGCGGTACGCAGCCCGGTCGAACAGCGGCATGCCCAACTGCTCCTCCAGGCGCTGGATCGCGTAGGTGATGGCCGATTGGGCCCTGTTCAGCCGCCGGGCCGCACCCGAGAAACTGCCGGCCTCGACCACGGCCAGCATGACTTGCAACTGATCGAACGAGGGGGCTGGCTGCGCCATGATCTAACTTTCCGATAGAGAACATCAAAACTTTATCGGTTTTTCTGGAGAATCGACACACCTATCTGTTTGGGCATTCCAGCCCGATGGTTCGGGCCTCTCTCCAAGAAAGACCGCGTCCCATGTTCCGCAAGCTGTTTCCGATCGCCTTTTCCGCCGCCCTGCTCCTCGCCGCATCCGCCCAGGCCCAGACCGTCAGCCATGATGCCGCTGCGACCGAGGCCGGTGCCTATAGCGTCGAGCCCTATCACACGCGCGTGCTGTTCAGCGTCTCGCATCTGGGCTTCACCACCTGGTACGGCGAATTCTCGAACGTCTCGGGCAGCCTGAACCTCGACCCGAAGGCCCCGGCCAAGAGCACGCTCGAAATTCACATTCCGGTGGCCTCGCTTTCGACCAGCAACACCACGGTCGATGGCGAGCTGAAGGGCGACAAGTGGTTCGACGCGACCCAGTTCCCGGAAATCATCTTCAAGGCCGACAAGGTCGCGCCCACCGGCAAAGGCACCGCCAAGGTGACCGGCAGCCTGACGTTCCACGGCGTGACCAAGCCGGTGACGCTCGCGGTCAAGTTCAACGGCGCCGGCGTCAATGTGCTGGACAAGAAATACACCGCCGGCTTCGAGGTCAGCGGCCAGATCAAGCGCAGCGACTTCGGCGTGAAGACCTATCTGCCGCTGATCGGCGACGACGTCGACCTGATCATCAGCGCCGGTTTCGAGCACAACTGAAGCGCGATGATATAAGGCCTGCTCGGCCTCATATCTGAATCGCAGTCCAAATCAAATATTTAGAGACTGATTCACCGATCAAACCGAGCCGGTTTGATCGGATCAGCTCTAGGTCGACCATGAAGGGAACGGCCATCATGCGGCACCATTCGGTGGCGATCGTCCGAAACCGGTACGACGCCGTGGCGATCGTCCGAAGCCGGTACGACGCCGTGGCGATCATCCTGCATTGGGTGATCGCGCTGGGCATCCTGGTGCTGATCGCCATGGGGCTCGCCATGACCCACCTGGGTCTGGCGCCCATGGCGAAATTCCAGCTGTACCAGTTACATAAGTCGATCGGCATCACCGTGCTGCTGGCGGTTCTCCTGCGCGTCCTGTGGCGGCTGACGCACAAGGCGCCGCCGCTGCCCGCCATGCCGCCGCTCGAAAAAGCCGCGGCCGAGAGCACGCACGGGCTGCTCTATCTCCTGATGCTGATCATCCCGCTGAGCGGCTGGGCGCTGGTCTCGGTCTCGCCGTTCAACCTGCCGACCGTGCTCTATGGCCTGGTGCCCTGGCCGCATCTGCCGGTGTTTTCCGGCCTCGCCGACAAGGCGGGGGTCGAGGCGGTGGTGAAATTCATCCATGGCAAGCTCGCCTGGGTGCTGACCGGGATGGCGGTGCTGCATGCGGGTGCCGCATTGCGCCATCACTTCATTCTGCGCGACGGCATTCTGGGCCGCATGCTGCCGTTCGGTCGCCGGGCGACCAAGGAACCATGATCATGAAAAGCTTTGCCCTGCTGGCAGCCCTGTCGCTGCTGGCCACCCCGGCTCTGGCGTCCGACTGGGCCGTCGATCCGACGAAGAGCCGCCTGGGTTTCTCCGGCGTTCAGAACGGCGCGCCGTTCCAGGGCAGTTTCGGCAAATGGACCGCCGAGATCGCGTTCGACCCGGCGCATCCGGAGGCCGGCCATGCCAAGGTGACGATCGATCTGGCCAGCGCCAAGACCGGCGATACCCAGCGCGACAGCGCACTGCCCCAGGCCGAATGGTTCGACGTGAAGGCGTTTCCCGGGGCAAGCTTCGAGGCGACCGGCTTCGTCGCGAAGGGCGGCGACGCCTATGAGGCGCCGGGCCGGCTCACCATCCGCGGCATGGCCAAGGATGTCGTGCTGCCGTTTACCCTCGCGGTCACGGGTGACAAGGCCGCCGCCAAGGGCCATCTCTCTCTGGTCCGCACCGGCTTCGGCGTCGGGCAGGGCGTCTGGGCCACCGGCGAATGGGTCGCCCTCGACGTCGGCGTCGATATCAACCTGGTCGCCACCAAGTCCGGGAGTTGAGACAAATGAGCGAGCCGCGCCTACCGACCCTGTTCATCCCCCACGGCGGCGGGCCCTGCTTTTTCATGGAGCCGCCGCGCGGCATGCCCGACCCGTGGAAGTCCATGGGCGATTACCTGCGCGGCATCGCGGCGGATATCGGCCAGCGCCCCCGCGCCATCCTGATCATCTCGGGCCATTGGGAAGAGAGCCGGCCGACGGTGACGTCCGGCGCGGCCCCGTCGCTGATCTATGATTATTACGGCTTCCCGCCCCATACCTATCAGCTGCGCTATCCGGCGCCGGGCGCGCCCAGGCTCGCGGCCGAAATCCGCCTGCGCCTGGACCAGGCCGGCATTCCCAGCGCCGCGGACGAGGCGCGCGGCTTCGACCATGGCGTCTTCGTCCCCTTCCTGCTGATCTATCCGGACGCCGATATTCCGGTGGTCCAGCTGTCGCTCGCCAGTTCGCTCGATCCCGCCGCCCATCTGGCCATCGGCCGGGCGCTGGAGCCGCTGCGCGACGAGGGCGTGCTGATCGTCGGCAGCGGCTTGAGCTTCCACAATCTGCGCGGCTTCTTCACCGAGGATCCTCGTGTCGTGGCCGAGGCCGAGGCGTTCGACCGCTGGTTGACCGCCGCCGTGACCGAGGCCGATCCGGCCCGGCGCGATGCGGCGCTGACCGCCTGGGCCGCCGCCCCCGGAGCCCGGACGAGCCACCCGCGCGAGGAGCATCTCTTGCCGCTGATGGTCGCCGCCGGCGCTGCGGGGGCCGATATCGGCGTCCAGGCCTACAGCGACCATGTCTTCGGCAAGGCGGTTTCTGGCTACCGCTTCGGCTGATCGCTCAAGGCAGATCAAACCGCACCACCAAGCTCAAGAGCCGCTTGTCTTTCACCCGCGTTATCGAACCGTTTTCATCTCTTGCGCGTTAAAGGCTTGTGCCCTTCCCAGGGTCGATCCCCGACGAGATGAAAGGATAAGCCCATGAGCGACACCAAAGTGAAGGAAGCCGCGGTTTCCGACGAGATCAACGTCCTTAAGCAGGACATCGCGCGCTTGACCGCCGCGGTCGCCGATCTGGTCAAGCTCGAGGCCAGCCAAGCCCGCAGCAAGGTCGAGGACGTGGTCGTCGATCTGTATAACGAGAGCCGCGAAGTGCTGGGCCAGGCCGGCGCCCGCGCCAAGGGATTGAGCGAGGAGCTCAACCACACGATCGAGCGCAATCCGACGACCTCGGTGCTGACCGCATTGGGCATCGGCCTGATCGTCGGCCTGCTGAGCCGGAGCCGCAACTGATGGGCGGCATGCTCGTCGCGGCGCGCGTGGTTTTGGCCCTCGTCGAACGCGAGGCCGGTCAGCGCGCCCGGCGGGCAGCCGGCATCGGCGCCGTCGTGCTGGCCGCACTGTTCGTCGGGCTGGCGGGACTGTTGTTCGTGCTCTATGCGGTCGTGCTGGCGCTGACGCCCTATCTGACACCGGCGGGGGCGGCCGCCGTCGTCGGCGCCGCGATGATCCTGCTGGCTGCGATCCTGATCGCCGTCACCTTTCGCAAGTCCGGAACCCGCACCGTCCGTCGCCCCGTGGCCGATGCCGCCGCGACCGTCGCCGGCGATCTGAGCGCGCTCGCCGGTCAGGCCGGCCGCAAACTGGGCGCCGGCATCGAGCCGCCGAGCACCATCACGGTGGCGCTCGCCGCCCTCATCGCCGGGTTGATCGCCGGTCGGAAACTCTAAACCCGCCCCATCAAACCGCGTCCGCGATCGCCCGGCCGACCGCGGCCAAGGTGGCGTCGCGCCGCTCGGGCGGCGCGTCGGTCTGGGTCAGATAGACCGAGACCAGGATCGGGGCGCGGTCGGACGGCCAGAGCAGGCCGACGTCGTTGGTCGAGCCATGGCCGCCCGAGCCCGTCTTGTCGCCGACGCGCCAACCGGCCGGCAGGTCGGCGCGCAGCCGCGCGTCGCCGGTCCTGTTGGCGAGGAGCCAGCGGGTAAGTTGATCGCGCGAGGCCGGCGTCAACGCATCGCGCAGGGTCAACCGGCGCAGGTTGCCCAGCATGGCGGCCGGCGTGGTCACGTCGCGCGGATCGCCGGGCGTCGCCTGGTTGAGCTCCGGTTCGATCCGGTCCAGCCGGGTCGCGCGATCGCCCAGCGTGCGGGCATAGGCGGTAATGGCGGTCGGGCCGCCCAGCGCCGCCAGCAGCAGGTTGGCCGCCGTATTGTCGCTATAGGTGAGCGCCGCGTCGCACAGCTCGGCCAGGGTCATGCCGGCACCGCCGGCATGCGGCTTGGTGACCGGCGAATAGGCGACCAGCTTGTCCGCCGAAAACCGCACGCGCCGGTCCAGCCGCTCGTGACCGCCGTCGACCCGCGCCAGGATCGCGCCGGCCGCCAGCAGCTTGAACGTGCTGCACATCGCAAATCGCTCGTCGGCGCGATAGCCGCAGCGGGCGCCGGTCGCCGTGTCCAGGATCGCGACGCCCAGCCGTCCGCCGCCGCCGGCCTCGATCGCGGCCAGCTTCGGCCCGAGCGTGCCGATGCCGCCGGCGGCGCGGGCGCCCGGCGCCAGGCCCAAACCGGCCAACGCCACGCCCTGCAGCATGCGACGCCTCGTGATCATTCGCCCCTCCCCCTCGATGATGGCGGCAAGTTCGCGCGGCGGCGGGTCGCTTGACAAATGATCATAAATCGGATGACCCATTAGAAAATTTTGTGAGGCGACATGCTGCGATCTCAAGTGCCGCTCAATGCACTTCGGGCGTTCGAGGCGTCGGCCCGCCATCTCAGCTTCACCAAGGCGGGGCTGGAGCTGTGCGTGACCCAGGCGGCGGTCAGCCATCAGATCAAGAGCCTTGAGGAAATCTTGGGTGTCCGCCTGTTTCGGCGGTTGCCGCGCGGCTTGGCCCTGACCGACGAGGGCCAGGCCCTGATCCCGGTGCTGGAGGAATCCTTCGACCGGATCCAGGCGACGCTCGACCGTTTCGAGAATGGCCATTTCCGGGAAGTGGTCACGGTGGGCGCGGTCGGCACCTTCGCGCTCGGCTGGCTGCTGCCCCGGCTGCCGGCGTTTCGCGCCGCCCATCCCTATGTCGATCTGCGGCTGCTGACCAACAACAACCGCGTCGATCTGGCCGGCGAGGGGCTCGATTATGCCATCCGCTTCGGCGACGGCTCCTGGCACGGCGCCGTCGCGACACCGCTCATCGCGGCCCCCCTGTCGCCGGTCGCAGCACCCGAGGTCGCAGCCCGCCTGAGGCAGCCCGGCGATCTCGCACGCGAACTGCTGCTGCGCTCGTACCGGGCGGACGAATGGGCCCGCTGGTTCGCTGTCGCCGGCCTCGACATCCCAAGCCCGCGCGGCACGATCTTCGACAGCTCGATCGCCATGGCCGAGGCGGCGGCCCAGGGCCTGGGCGTGGCACTGGTGCCGACCCTGATGTTCAGCCGCGATCTGGACCAGGGCCGCCTGGTCCGGCCGTTCGCCTGGGAAATCACGGCCGGCACCTATTGGCTGACCGCGCTCAAATCCAGACGCATTCACCCCGGCCATGCAGACCTTCCGTGCCTGGTTGCTGTCAAATCTGCCGGCCTAGAGCCTGATCCGATCAAACCGATCCGGTTTCGGAATCGCCCTCTAGAAAAATCGCCCCGCGGTCGGGGGGACCGCGGGGCGAAGCACCGACCGGCAGGTTCTGGAGAGGAGCCATGGTCCGTGCGGATATGGATGATACGACGACGGTTTCGGGCGCATCCCCGTACCGCCCGAACTTTATGGCGGCACGAGACGGCGGAGCGGTTCGGCCGCGGCCGGATCGCCCAGATCGACCGCCTTGCGATACCATTCGGCCGCCTTCCCCGGATCGCCATGGCCGCCGACGACGCCCAGCCGGGCGAGCGCCAGGGGATCATAGGTCCGGGCAACTGAGGTCGCGGCCTTGGCGTTGCCGGCGCGGGCCGCCTGCAGATAGAACAGCCGCGCCGCCGCGAAATCTCCGCCGGCGAGCAACGCATCCCCCCGGGCGATCAGGTCTTCGGCCGGGATGGGCGGCTCGACCGGCGGCGCGGCGGCGGCGGGCGGCGGCACCGGCGGGGGCGCGACCGGTTCGGCCCATGCCAGAGGCTCCGGCGGTGGCGCCCCGATGACGGCGACCTGCTCGGGCTTCGGCGCGGGCGGCGGCTGGTCGAAGGCCCAGATCAGCAAACCCGCGGCAACGACGAGCCCCACCGGCAGCGTCAGTTGCAGCAATCGGCGCGGACCGACCGGCAGACGGGTGAGCATGCCGGTGGCCAGCGGTGGAGCCGGGGCCACCACCGGTGGCGGCTCGGCAAACAGCACCGTGGCCGGCGCCTCGGCCAGGGACCCGACCGGCTCCAGATCGATGAGGATCGACCCCTGCGTTTCGACCGGAAGCACCTCGGTCGGCGGCTCGACCCAGCCCGGCATGCCGTCCGGCCATAAGGTTCGCTGCGCCAGATCCAGCATGCGGCCGGGATTGCCGTGGGCCTCGGCCGCGATCCGCTCGATCGCGACGTCGGACAGCAGATCGCCGATCCCGGCCGAGCGCAACCGATGGCGCAGGAACGGCGCCGCGGCAGCGGCAGGCCACGGCGGCATCGACAGCACCAGGGGCACGCCCCAATTGTTGCGCACCCGGCCGGTCTCGATGACGTCGACCAGCGCGTCGCGGCCGACGAGGAGGATCCGGTGGCTGGGCAGCAGATCCGGCGAGCCGTTCGACATGGCGATCATCTGCTCGACGAAGCGCGGCGGGATCGCTTCCGCCGGATCGACCAGCATGACGCTGTCGCCCGGACGCGCCCGATCGCGGTCGCGCGGCATCGCCCCGTCGGTTTCACGGGACCACACTTCCGGCTGGAAGCCCGTGCGGCAAGCCTCGACCACATCGTCGAACCCCAGATTGCGCCGCCCGGCGAGCCGCGCCACGCCGTAGCGCGTGCCCAGCAGCAGGGCCGCCCGTGCCGCGAGCGCGCTTTTGCCGGAGCCGGCCGGCCCCAGCAGAAAGACCGGACGACCGAGATCGAGCGCCAGGGTGAGATCGTTCAACATCTCCCGAAGAAATGGCGCCTCGAAAAACCCGGCACCGGCATCATCCGAGGTAAAATCACCATCCCCGTCGTTGAAATGCACATCGACCATCGTCAACTCACCTGCATTCAAGGTCGAGCGTGGGATCGGCAAGCCGAGCGGCCATCGGAATTGTGCTTGAACGCCCACCTTAAACTTGCGGCACCCGCCGTTTCAACAGATAAGGGGCGGGAGTTCCCGCACATTTGTTTCTAATTTCTGACCTCCCGTCGGCGACATGGGGATGAGAATGGAACGAATGATGCGGTTCCTGCTGGCCCTCGGCATGCTCGGGCTGTTCCTGTCCGCCAGCCCGGCCCGGGCGGACGACCCCCGGGCGCTGGCCAGGCAGGGCACCATCGGCGTCATCGCCGGCGGGATCGACGGCACCTACCTGCGCGTGGCATGGGACTTGAGCGCGGTGCTGGATTCCGGCGGATCGCTGCGCGTGGTGCCGATGATCGGCAAGGGCTCGGTCCAGAATCTCTATGATCTGCGCTATCTGCGCGGTGTGGACATCGCCCTCGTGCAGTCCGACGCGCTGGCCTATCTGCGCCAGGACCCGAGGAACGCGGACGTCACCGACGCGATCCGCTATGTGGCGAAGCTCTATAACGAGGAATTCCACATCCTCGCCGGCCCTGACGTGCAGTCGATCCAGGACCTGAAGGGCCGCCGGGTCAATACCGACGTCGCCGGCAGCGGCACCGCCATGACGGCCGGGATCGTGTTCAAGACGCTGGGCATCGCGATCGAGGAAAGCCACCTCAGCCAGGACGACGCGCTGGCGGCGCTTGCGTCCGGCAAGCTCGATGCCGCCATCTTCGTCGTCGGCAAGCCGGCCAAGCTGTTCTCGTCGATCGGCGCCGACAAGGGCCTGCATTTCATCGCCGTGCCGCAGACGCCGGCGCTGCTGACGACATATCTGCCGGCCCAGATCGGGCACGAGGACTATCCGGCGTTGGTTCCGGACGGCGCCGCGGTCGACACGGTCGCGGTCGGCGCGGTCATGGCGATCTACAACATGCCGGCCGGCGGCGACCGCTATCGCCTGGCCGCCGGCTTCGTCGACGCGTTCTTCGGCGCGTTCGACAAGTTCCTGGTCGCTCCGCGCCATCCGAAATGGCACGAGGTCAATCTGGCCGCCGACCTGCCCGGCTGGCAGCGCTTTGAGCCTGCGGCCGACTGGCTGCGCGAACGCGGCACCGCCGCCGCCGCGGCCCAGGCCGATGCCGATCTGCGCCGCGCCTTCGACGCCTATCTGGATCAGCAGGCCAAGGAAACCGCCAGCCCACCGCCGTCGTCGACCGAGAAGGCCGCCCTGTTCGACCGGTTCCAGCAATGGCAGAAGGCGGGCGGTGCATCAGGCCCCGCCCCGGCGCCCGGCGCGAGCAAACCCCGGCCGCGCCCTCCGGCACCCGTTGCCGAACCGGCAGTGCCCCCGCCCCCGCCCGGCTGAGGCACCCCGCGTTTCGGGCATTCCCTTGGCTGCGTTCCGTGGCTAGTTTATCCCTGATGCGTTTAGGACGCCTTCCGGAGAAACCATGCTCGACGCTCTGCGCGATTCAACACCGCCCAAGACCATTCGCCTCGCCGAGTATCAGGTTCCGGATTTTCTGATCGACACCGCCGATCTGCTGTTCGAGCTGGAAGAAGACCATGCCACGGTCAAGTCGCGCCTGGGCATGCGCCGCAATCCGGCGGCGACCGGCGGCAACCAGCCGCTCAAGCTCGACGGCGAGGCGCTGACCCTGGTCTCGGTCGCGCTCAATGGCGAGAAGCTGGGGCCGAACCGCTACCAGCTCGACGACCAGTCGCTGACCATCCCCGACCTGCCGCGCGACTTCGTGCTGGATATCGAGACCAGGATCGAGCCGCAGAACAACACGGAGCTGTCCGGCCTCTATAAGTCGGGCGGCAATTTCACCACGCAGTGCGAGGCCGAGGGTTTTCGCCGCATCACCTATTTCCTCGACCGGCCCGACGTGATGGCGCGCTACACCACGACCATCGTCGCCGATGCCCAGCGCTATCCGGTGCTGCTGTCGAACGGCAATCCGGTCGACAGCGGCGTCAGCTCGCACGGTCGTCACTGGTCGAAATGGCAGGATCCGCATCCCAAGCCCTGCTACCTGTTCGCGCTGGTCGCGGGGGATCTGGTCGGCACGCGCGACGAACTCACGACCAAATCCGGCAAGCGTGTCGATCTGGCGATCTGGGTCCGGCGCGGCGACGAGGACAAGTGCGGCCATGCCATGGCGGCGCTCAAGGCCTCGATGCGCTGGGACGAGGAGGTGTTCGGCCTGGAATATGATCTGGACGTGTTCAACATCGTCGCCGTGTCCGATTTCAATATGGGAGCGATGGAGAACAAGGGCCTCAACATTTTCAACACGAAATACATCCTGGCCAAGCCGGAGACCGCGACGGACGCCGATTACGAAGCCATCGAGTCCGTGGTGGCGCATGAGTATTTCCACAATTGGACCGGCAACCGCGTCACCTGCCGCGACTGGTTCCAATTGTCGTTGAAGGAAGGCCTGACCGTGTTCCGCGATCAGGAATTCTCCGGCGACCAGGGCAGCCGGGCGATGAAGCGCATCTCCGACGTCCGTTCGCTGCGCGCCCGGCAATTCGCCGAGGATGCCGGCCCGCTGGCCCATCCGGTCCGGCCCGACAGCTATATCGAGATCAATAATTTCTACACCGCGACCGTGTACCAGAAGGGTGCCGAGGTCGTGCGCATGATCCACACGCTGTTGGGCGCGCAGAATTTCCGCAAGGGCATGGATCTCTATTTCCAGCGCCACGACAATGATGCCGTCCGGATCGAGGATTTCGTGGCATCCATGCAGGACGCGAGCGGCATCGACCTCACCCGCTTCAAGCGCTGGTACGGCCAGGCCGGCACGCCGGAGCTGACCATGTCGGAAGCCTGGGATGCCAAGGCCGGCACCTATGACCTGACGCTCCGCCAGGCGACCAGGCCGACGCCCGGCCAAGAGGACAAGGAGCCGCTGATGATACCTGTCGCGGTCGGGCTCTTGGACAAAAAGGGCGCGGAATTGGCGATCCGGCTCGACGGCGAGGCGAAGGGCCGCAAGGGCACCCGTCTGCTGACGCTGGAGCAAGCCCAGCAGACCTTCCGCTTCACCGGCCTGAAGACCCGGCCGATCCCGTCGCTGCTGCGGGGATTCTCCGCCCCGGTCAAATTGAAGGGCGTGCCGCTCGACCAGTTGAAGCATCTGGCCGCGCACGACACCGACCCGTTCACCCGCTGGGAATCCGGCCAGCAGGTCGCAATCCTGCTGCTGCTCGACCTGGTCGCGGCCTATCGCCGGGGCGAGACGCTGGCCGTGCCGGGGGATTTCCTGGCCGCCGCCGGCAATACGCTGGCGCAGAAGGACCGCGATCCGGCCTTTCAGGCCGAGGCGCTGATCCTGCCGGGCGAGGCGTTCCTGGCCGACCAGATGGCCATCGTCGATGTCGAGGCGATCCATGCCGCGCGCCAGTTCGTGCGCGGCGGGATCGGCCGGCATCTGGAGACCGAACTGGCCGAGACCTATGCCGCCCTCGACGATCAGGGACCGTTCAAGGTCGATGGCCCCTCGATCGGCCGGCGCGCGCTGAAAAACGTGGCGATGACCTATCTGGCCGCGACCGGCAAACCGTCGGCGATCCGCCGCGCCGAAGCCCAGTTCGCGGCCCAGCGCAACATGACCGACGTGCTGGCGGCACTCCGCATCCTGGTCGATATCGACGGCCCGGCACGCGAGACGGCCCTCTCCGCCTTCTACGAGCGCTGGGCACATGAAGATCTGGTGATCGACAATTGGTTCCAGATCCAGGCCATGTCGTCGCTGCCCGGCACGATCGATCACGTCAAGGCGCTGACCGGCCATCCGGCGTTCGACCAGAAGAACCCGAACCGCGCCCGCGCGCTGATCGGCGGCTTCTGCATGGCGAACCAGGCGAAGTTCCACGACGCATCCGGCAGCGGCTATGCCTTCCTGGCCGATCAGGTGATCCAGCTGGATGCGATCAACGCCCAGATGGCCGCGCGCATGATCACGCCGCTCGGTTCCTGGCGCCGCCAGGACGAGGCGCGCCAGATCCTGATGAAACAGGCGCTGGAGCGCGTACTGGCAACCAAGACCCTGTCCAAGGGCACGTTCGAGATGGCGACGAAGAGCCTGGCCTGATCCTTACGGCGGCGGCGCTGCAGACCCGGGCGCGTCATCGGACGGCGCCGGGTTTTCCGGCACCGGGGGCCGCGCATGGGAATCCCAGGCCGAGCTTGCCGGCGCGGGAGCGGACGGCGTCGGACTGGACGTCGGCGGGGGAGCTGGTTCCTCCGGCGGGACGAGCGTGTTCGGCGGCGCGGAGATATTCGCGGGCGCCGGCAGCGGTTCGACGCTGGTCGCGGCCGGCGGCAGCACGACGGGAGCCGGCGCTTCCGCGGGTTTCGCCTTCTCGTCCGGCTTGTCCTTGTCCTTCGCCTTGTCCGCCTCCTTCGGTGGCGGCGGTTCCTTCGCGACCGAATAGTCCGGAATGATGCGCGCCTGGCTGCCGGTGATGACCAGCACCTTCTGGCCGAGCGGGATCGGCTGCGGCTCGCGCTGGGTCACCGACAGCAGATCGCCGTTCGGCTTCTGCACGATATATTCCCAGCCGGTCGTGTCGGCGGTCGCATGTTCGATACCGGTGCCGAGCAGGCTGCCGACGATGCCGCCGCCGACCGCGCCCAACGCGGAACTGGTGCTGGTGGGACCCAGCTGCGAGCCGAGGATGCCGCCCGCCGCACCGCCGGTGACGGCACCGACCGTGCCGGCGGCACTGATCGAGACCTGACGGAACCCCACGACCACGGCGGACTCGACCTTGTTGGCCTGCTGCATCGCCGTGGCGTTGTAGGTATTGGGCGAATAGTCGGGCGCGCAGCCGGTAAGGGCCGCGAGGGTCGCGAAAGCGAGACCGAATTTTGCGAAGTGCGACAAGGGGATCATCCGCTGCAGGAGCCGAACGCTTGATAAGCGATCCGACCGGAGGTGTCACCGGGCAATGTAATGTCCCAATTGCGGAGGGATTATGGCCGGCCTCATTCCTCGGCGAAGCCGGCACGCTCGATCTCGTCGCGCTTGTGCTTCAGATGGGTCTTGAGGATCGAGGACAGCACGACGCCGTCGCGCCGGCGGAGCGCGTTCAGCATCGCGTCATGCTCCAGCATCGCGATCTCCCAATGGCCGGGCGGCATCGGCGCCACGAAGCGGGCGCGGCGGATGCGGGCGCCGACCGATTCATACAGCGCCTCCAGGGTCTGGTTGCCGGCGGCGGCCAGGATCGCCTCATGGATCGCCCGGTTGCCGCGATAATAGCCCTCCAGATCCCGCCGCTCGAACGCCGCCGCCATGTCGCGGTGCAGGACCTCGATCGCGGCGATGCCGGCCTCGGTGATGCGTCGGCCGGCGAGCTCGCCCGCCAGGGCTTCGAGCGCGCCATTGACCTCGAACAGCTCGTCCAGATCGCGCCGGGTCAGCCGCGCCGCCCGCGCCCCGCGGTTCGGCAGCAGCACGACATGACCCTCGGCCGCCAGCACCTTCAGCGCCTCGCGCAGCGGCGTGCGCGAGATGCCGAGTGCGACGCAGAACGCCTTCTCCGGCACCCGCTCGCCGGGCTTGATGCGCCCATCGATCAGCGCCGTCCGCAGCGCGTTCACCACTTCGTCATGCAGCATGGCCGCCTCCTTGCGGCATTTTGCATGCAAACCTTACGGGAATCACGCTGATTTTCCGGACGATCCGCAGTATCATGTCTATTCTGCATTCATTTAGACCAGCGGAGACCGCCCATGCCCCCCTCCCCAACGACCGGACCGCTCGCCGGACTGAAGGTGATCGAGCTCAGCCACGTCATGGCCGGGCCGGCCTGCGGGCTGATGCTGGCCGACATGGGCGCCGATGTGATCAAGGTCGAGAAGATCCCGGGCGGCGACGACACGCGCCGGTCGATTCCGCCGGCGATCAACGGCGAGTCCGCCGCGTACATGATGATGAACCGCAACAAGCGTGGGCTTGCGGTCGATCTCAAGACCGAGGGCGGCAAGCGGGTGCTGCGCCGTCTGCTGGCCGACGCCGACGTGGTGACGGAGAATTACCGGCGCGACACCATGGAGAAGATGGGCTTCGGCTATGAGGCGCTGAAATCCCTCAATCCGCGGCTGATCTACTGCTCGATCTCGGGCTTCGGGCGCACCGGCCCCTATGCCGACCGCGGCGGCTTCGATCTGGTCGCCCAGGGCATGAGCGGGCTGATGAGCATCACCGGCGAGGGGCCGGGCCGACCGCCGGTCAAGGTCGGCGCCCCGGTCACCGACATCACCGCCGGCCTGCTCGCCTGCATGGGCATCCTGGCGGCGCTCAACCATCGTCACCTCACGGGCCGCGGCCAGATGGTCGATACCTCGCTGTTCGAGGCCGGCATCACGCACACCTATTGGCAATCGGCGATCGCGTTCGCCAGTGGAACGGCGCCGCAGCCGATGGGCTCGGCCCATCCGCTGAACGCCCCCTATCAGGCGTTCCAGACCGCGGACGGCTGGATCACGGTCGGCGCCGCCAACCAGCCGAACTGGCTGCGTCTGGTCGAGGTGCTGGAGGCACCCGACCTGGCCCAGGACCCGCGTTTTCGCACCAACCCGGACCGCATGGCCCATCTGGCCGAGCTGGAAGCGGCACTGACCGCGCATTTCCGCCGCCGCAGTTCGGCCGACTGGCTCGCGCGGCTGGAGGCCTCGGGCATGCCGGCCGGCCCCGTGCTCGACATCAACCAGATGCACCGGGATCCGCAGGCACTGGCGCGGTCGATGATCGTAGAGACCGACCATCCGGTCGCCGGCCCGATCAAGGCACTGGGTCTGCCGATCAAATTCTCCGACAGCCCCGGATGCTGCCTGCGTCCCGCCCCGCTCTACGGCCAGCACACCGGCGAGGTGCTGCTGGAATATGGTTTCACCGCAGCCGAGATCGATGCGCTGGCCGCATCCGGCGCCATCCGCATCTGAGGGAAACCCGTGACCGACGAATTGCTCTACGAGATCCAGGACGGCATCGGCCGCATCACCTTCAACCGGCCGGCCCAGCGCAATGCCTTCACCTTTGCCATGTACGAGCGGCTGGCCGCGGTCTGCACCGAGATCGAGGCCGACGGACGCGTCAAGGCGCTGATCCTGACCGGCGCCGGCGACAAGGCGTTCGCGGCCGGTACCGACATCTCGCAGTTCAAGGCGTTCGAAACGCCCGAGGACGCGCTCGCCTATGAAGGCCGCATCGACCGGGTGCTGGGCGCGCTGGAGCGCTGCCGGGTCCCGACCATCGCCGCGATCGTCGGCGCCTGCACTGGCGGCGGCGCCGGCATCGCCGCCGCTTGCGACCTGCGCATCGCGGCCACCGGCGCCAAGTTCGGCTTTCCCATCGCGCGCACGCTGGGCAATTGCCTGTCGACCGGCAATTACGCCCGCCTGGCCGCCCTGATCGGCCCGGCACGGGTCAAGGAGATGATCTTTCTGGCCAAGCTGGTCAGCGCCGAGGAGGCGCTCGCGATCGGCCTGGTCACCGAGGTGCTGGACAGCCAGGAGACGCTGATGGCGCGGGCGGCGGAAATGGCCGCGATCGTCGCCGGCCACGCGCCGCTGACCCTGCGCGCGACCAAGGAATCGCTCCGACGCATCAAGGAAAAGATGCTCGCGGACGAGGACCACGACCTGATCCTCAGCTGCTACATGAGCGAGGATTTCCGGGAAGGCATGGACGCGTTCCTGAACAAGCGTCCACCGGTCTGGCGGGGGCGCTGACCCGGGGTCCACGCCCATGGTCGGGACATCCTTAATTTTCGAAAGCGCAGTGCGTGCTGGAGACGCGAGGGATGCCCGGCTCAAGCCCGGGGCTGTCCGGTTTAATTCTTCCGTCATTCCCGCGCAGGCGGGAATCCAGAGCCATGCGCGAGATCGACGGGCACAAGTTGAGGATTTCCGTCGCTGAGAGAGCCTTTGCGGCCCCCC
>JAQGIC010000020.1 GCA_028288725.1 Rhodospirillales bacterium | reverse complement strand
GCCCCTGCCGGACGGCATCCGCTCGTGGCTCGACGCCGAACGCGACCTGTCGGCGGCCCCCCATGCCGCGGTCGAGCGGCCGACGATCCATTGAGGAGGCTTCTTTACCCGTCATTCCCGCGTAGGCGCTAGGCTATGTACATTTCTTTCTGTTTCATTTCAGATGGTTAGTCTTTTACATCGTCATGGCCGGGCCTTGACCCGGCCATCCACGTGGTTGGGCTAGCCGATTTCACGGCCAAACAGGGCTCCGGCGGAGGGGCGTGGATGCCCGGGTCAAGCCCGGGCATGACGGAGTGTTTAGGTAACCTACTGGTTCAAAAGACGAAAACAGATAGGTACATAGCCTAGCGCTGCGCGGGAATGACGGTGGTGTGTCTTACAGCCCCGCGACCCGTGCCGCCGCCGCCGGATTGGCGTGGTGATAGATGCCGCGGTGGTTGGCCATCGGCTGGAATTTGTCGGTGATGCCGACCACGGTCTCGGCGCCGCCCAGATAGAGGAACCCGTCGGGCGCCAATTGCTTGGCCATCCGTTCCAGCACCATCTGCTTGGTCGGCTGATCGAAATAGATCAGCACGTTGCGACAGAAGATGACATCGAACTGGCCCAGCCCCGACAGCTCGTCCAGCAGGTTGAACGGCCGATAGCGCACCATCTCGCGGATCGCGCTGTCGATCTGCCAGCGATCGCCCGCCTGCTTGAAATATTTCACCAGCAGCTGGATCGGCAGGCCGCGCTGGACTTCGAACTGGGAATAGAGCCCCGCCTGCGCCTTGGCCAGGATCTCCGTCGACAGATCCGTCGCCAGAATGTCGACGTTCCAGCCGATCAGCTTCTGCCGCTCTTCCTTCAGCATCATGCCGAGCGTATAGGGCTCCTGCCCGCTCGAACAGGCGGCCGACCAGACCTTGATGGTCCGGTTGGCGCCGCGCGCCTGCAGCAGAAACGGCAGCACGACCTGCTTGAACTGGTCGAACGGCTTGATGTCGCGAAAGAAAAAGCTCTCGTTCGTGGTCATCGCCTCGACCACGTCGCGCACCAGGCCGGCCTCGGACCGGGTCCTGAGCCGCATCACCAGTTCGTCGAGGCTTTTCAGATTCCATTTGCGCGCCACCGGCAGCAGGCGGCTTTCCAGCAGATAGGCCTTGTCCTTGGTCAGCGTCAGACCCGAGCGGTCCTTGATCAGCTTGGACAGCAGATTGAAATCATCAATGTTCATGACGCTGCCCTCGTCGCCACCTTGCGGATGTACGGCGCGATCTCCGCGAGCGGCAGAACCGCGCTGCAGACACCGGCCGTCGCAACCGCGCCGGGCATGCCCCAGACGACGCTGGTCGCCTCATCCTGACCGATGACCGAGCCACCGGCCGCGATGACCGCTTCACATCCCCGGAGGCCATCCTGTCCCATGCCGGTCAGAATGACAGTGAAAACGCGCCGGGCATAGAGCTTGATCAAACTGCGCAGCATCGGGTCGACCGAGGGTCGGCAATAATTCTCCGGCGGCGTCTTCAACAGCTTCACGATCTTCTGCCCGCCCTGGGCCTCGATGGTCATGTGGAACTCGCCCGGCGCCACATAGATGTGACCGCCCTGCAGCACCATGCCCTCGGCCGCCTCATGGGTGGGAATGCCGCTCGCCCGTTCGATATGCTCGGCCAGAATGGTCGTGAAGGTCGCCGGCATATGCTGGGTGATCACGATCGGTTGCGGCAGGCCCGGCTTCAGCGCCGACAGCACGGCGAACAGCGCCTGCGGCCCGCCGGTCGACGAGCCGATCGCGATGATCTCGGGAATTTCGGTCGGGGCCGGCCGGAGCGCGATCGGCGCCTTGACACCCGGCGCCAGCGCCGGACGCGGTGCCGCCGGGGCACCGACGGGGCGCGCCACGAAGGGGGCGGCCGGTGCGTGGCCGGGCGCTGCCGGCGCACCGAACGGGCGCGGCGTCGGCGCGGGGCCATGGGACGGTGCGTGGCCCGGCGCCGGGGACGACGGCTGTGCGTGGGGAACGGCAATGCCGGCGGCGCGGCGACGCGCGGCGCCCAACGCCTTCACCTTGGCGGCCAGCTCGGTCTTGAACTCGGCGGCGGCGTTGAGCGCCATCGACGTCGTCGGCTTCGCCAGATAATCGGCGGCACCGGCGGCCAGCGCCTTCATGCTGATTTCGGCATTGCGTCGCGTCAGCGTCGACGCCATCACGACCTGCAGATCGGGCTGGGCCTCGATCATCTTGGGGAGCGCGGTCAGCCCGTCCATGACCGGCATCTCGATGTCGAGAATGCAGACCTCGATCGGATAGCGGCTCAAGGCGTTCAGCGCCATCTGGCCGTTCGACACGGTCGTGACGACGTGAATCTCCGGATCGGTCTCGAGATTGCGCGAGATCAGGCCGCGAATAACGGCGCTGTCGTCGCAGACCATGACCCGATAGGGCCCACCGCCTTGATCGGCGGACGGCCCTGTGGGGGAAGATCCTGGCAAGGGAGACCTGCCGTCCGTCACAACAAGCCGACTTGTGCGAACTTGGCGTGGATGATGTCGCTGTCGAACGGCTTCATGATGTATTCGTTGGCGCCCGCGCCGATCGCCGCCTGAATGTGCGCGATGTCGTTCTCGGTCGTGCAGAACACCACGATCGGCACCTCGCCGCCCGGCGCCTGGCGCAGCTCGATCAGGAATTCCAGACCGTTCATGACCGGCATGTTCCAGTCGAGCAGAACCACGTCGGGCATCCGCACCAGACAGGCTTCAAGTGCCAGCTTGCCGTCGGCGGCCTCGGCGATCTCGAAATTGAGATCTTCCAGAATGCGCCGGGCAACCTTCCGAACAACCCGGGAATCATCGACGATCAAGCAGAACTTCATGACCAAACTCCAAGCGCCGAAGCGTGTAAGAACGACCGGCGGTGCTAGGCCGCGTCGGCACTGGTCGCGAAGTCCAGAAGACGCGCGACATCCAGAATGATGAGCAGGTTACCATCGAGCCGGTGAATACCGTTCGAAACATCGCGCCATGCCGGATCCAGCGTCGCCGGATTGCGCTCGTAGGTCCCGCTCGTCAGGCTCAGCACCTCGCCGACATTGTCGACCAGCAGGCTATATTGCTCGCCACCCTGGTCGACCACGACGCTCATGCTCTCCTTGCCGTCGGTGTTCTTCGGCAGCTTGAGCCGGGTGCGCACGTCGATCGCGGTCACGATGCGGCCGCGCAGATTGAGTGAGCCGGCGACCTCGGGCGGTGCCAGGGGAATGCGGGTGATGCGCTGCGGACCCAGCACGTCCTGCACCTGCAGCACCGGAATCCCGAACATCTGGCCCGCGATGAAGATCGAGACATAGTCGTGCGATGCGGCATCGCCCAGGGCCACCGAACGGGGCGTCGAGCCGGCGGGAACGATACTCATGCTGCGACCTCCCGCTGAAGATTGAGCGTAGCCGAGAGCGACGTCAGCAACGCATCCCGGTCGAACTTGGCGATATAATCGTTGAACCCGACTTCGCGGCCCCGATCGAGATCTTCCGGCGTCGCGTGGGACGACAGCGCCACCATCGGCACATGGCGCCAGCGGCCATCGCCGCGAACCTGGGCGGCGAATTCGAAGCCGTTCATGCCCGGCATCTCGATGTCGCTGATTATGATGTCGAAATCCTCGCCCGCCTCGTGCAGATCGAGCGCCCGATCGGCCGATTCGACGGCGCTGACCTCGTAGCCGGCAATCGTCAGCAGCGGCGTCAGCAGGTTGCGGAAGAACGGCGAGTCGTCGACCAGCAGGACCCGGAGCGTGCGGGCGACGTGATCGAGCGCCCCGTCGCTGCGCGAGCCGAACCAGTCGTCGTAGGCCTGCATCAGGTAAAAGCCGGTATCGACCAGGTCGGTCGCCTTGCCGGCGAGCACCGCGCTGCCGATCAGGCCCGGCTTGTCGGAACCCAGTTCGACATGCAGCACATCCTCGACGATATCGACGATCTCGTCGACCAGCAGGCCCATCGAGCGTTCCTTGTCCGAGAAGACCAGGATCGGCTGACGGCCCTCATGGCCGATGCGCAAGCTCGGATCGATCGGCACCAGCGGCATCAGCTTGCCGCGGTACTGCACGACCGGCTTGCCGTTGGAATACTCGATTTCCTTGCGGTCGATCTCTTCCAGGCGGGCGACCAGTGCCAGCGGCACCGCCTTCGGACTGTCGTCGCCGGCCTTGAACAGCAGCAGCGACGTCTTGTCGATCTGGCGGCCGCGGACCACGGCCGTCTCGGCCGCGCCCCGGTTGTCGCTGCCGACCGTGATCTCGCCGGTCGCGGCCGCGATGCCGTTCGGGTCGAGGATCATGATGACGGCGCCGTCGCCCAGGATGGTGTTGCCGGAGAACATCGTGATGTCGCGCAGCAGCGGGGCGACCGGCTTCACCACGATTTCCTCGGTGTCGAACACGCGATCGACGATGATGCCGAACGAGTAGGTGCCGACCTGGGCCACCACGATGAAGCACTCGGTCGAGGTGTCATGATTGTGGCGCAGCTTCAACAGCTCGTCCAAGCCGACCAGCGGCAGCAGACGATCGCGCAAACGCAGGACCGGCGCGCCGTTCAGCCGCTCGATCTGGGTTTCCGTGCCGGGGGCCGCACGCACCAGCTCGACCACGCTGATCTGCGGGATCGCGAAACGCTCGCCGGCGCATTCGACGATCAGCGCGGAGACGATCGCCAAGGTCAGCGGGATCTTGATGACGAAGGTCGACCCACGGCCCGGCGCGCTCTTCAGCTCGATCGTGCCGCCGATCTTCTCGATATTGGTCCGGACCACGTCCATGCCGACGCCGCGGCCGGAGACGCTGGTGACGGCGGCGGCGGTCGAGAATCCCGCCTTGAAGATGAACTGATAGATCTGCTGGTCGGACATCTGCGCCAGCTCGGCCTCGGTCGCGAGACCGTTCTGGATCGCTTTTTTCTTGATCAGTTCCGTCGCCAGACCTTTACCGTCATCGGCGATCTCGATGATGATGTGGCCGCCCTCATGGTACGCGCTCAGCGTGACCGTGCCGGTTTCGGGCTTGCCGGCCATCAGGCGGTCGATCGGCGTCTCGATGCCATGGTCGGCCGAATTGCGCACCATATGGGTGAGCGGATCCTTGATCAGCTCCATCACCTGGCGGTCGAGTTCGGTGTCGGCGCCGTTCATCTGAAGATCGATCTTCTTCTTCAGTTCGATGCCCAGATCGCGGATCAGGCGCGGCAGCTTGGCCCAGGCGTTGCCGATCGGCTGCATGCGCGTCTTCATGACGCCTTCCTGCAGCTCGCTCGTCACATGGCTGAGGCGCTGCAGCGCGATGCCGAATTCGGAATCCTTCTGGCCGCGCAGGATCTGCATCAGCTGATTGCGGGTGAGCACCAGCTCGCTCACCATCGTCATCAGGTTTTCCAACAGATCGACATTGACGCGGATGTTCGAGGCCGCGACCGCGGAATCCTTGACGTCGCCGTCGGCCTGGGCGCGGGGAGCGGCGGCCGGCGGCGGCGGGGCCGCCGGTTCCGGCTGGGCCACGGCGGTCGGCTTCGGCTTCGCGACGGCGGTGCTTGGCGTCGGGGCGGCCTTCGCGATCGGCAGGGGAACCGGCTCCGGCTCAGGCGTCGGTTCGGGTTCCGGCGCCGCAGCGGCCGCGACGCCGGGCAACTCGTCGAGCTGGCCGTCGGCGAAGGCATTCAACTGCGCGATGAGATCGGCATCGTTGCCGTCGGGCTCGGCCTCGGTCGCCTCCAGCGTCGCCAGCAGCATCTTGATCCGGTCGAGCGAGCTCAGGATCAGGCTGATCGCGACCGGCGTGACCACGAGCTGGCCGTCGCGGATCTTGCCGAGAACATTTTCGCCCGCGTGAGCCACCGCCTCGAGCCGGGGCAACGACAGGAAGCCGCACGTGCCCTTGATCGTATGCACGATGCGGAAAATGTTGCCGAGCAACCCGGGGTCGTTGGGATTTTGTTCGAGGCGAACAAGCTCCAGATCGAGCGTCCCCAACCCTTCGTTAGTCTCGGTCAGGAATTCGCTAAGAAGATCGTCCATGGCCTGATTTCCGCCGTGAAAGTACTGATCGGTCGGTCGAAAAACCTATCTTCGACCCGGTCCCGAGACCTCCCCGACCTTGGTGTTTATTCATTAATATCCGGTTACGTTTGGCCGCTCCAGGCTTGAACGGTTCGACCGTGAAACGAACTGGAGCATGCCCGTTTCAATCGGCCGATGCGAGCCTAAAGACGAACCCGCCGGATGGCAGCGTTTCGACCGAGGGCCGGCCCCCCGCACGCCGGGCGAGTGCCCCGGTAAAGACGGCTTGAACGCTGCGCGCATCGACCGCTTCGTCCGCGAGGCTTCCCGTGAGCGCATCCGGCATATGGGCCGGCAGGCGCGCGCCCTCGCCTTCCGCCCGGATCTCGACCCGGATCTCGGTCGCGGCCGACGCCGCGAGGGTCAAGCGCCCGCCGCGCGGCAACGCCTCGGCCGCGACCAGCAGAAGATTGCACGCGAGCTTGATCCACGCGGCCGGTGCCGCCGCCTCGGGCCAATCGCAGGCGACCTTGCCGTCGGCGAACAGATCCAGCGCCGCGTTCCGTCCCAGGTCGACCGCGATCGGCGCGGTCGATCCATAGGCGATCCGATAGAATTGCAGGCGCCGGGTTGCCTGGACGGCGCTCTGGGCGATCAGTCCGGCCGCGTCCGTCGCGAATTCCGGATCATCCTCCAACAGTTCGACACCGTTGTTGATGGCGCCGATCGGGCTGACCAGCTCGTGACAGAGCCGTGCCGCCAATAATTCCGCGATTCTGAGATCGATCCGCGAGTCGCTCATTCCCATCCCCGATCGGTCTTGCCGCCCCTTGGCCGCCATGGTCGGATAGCCCGACCCGCAGACGCATTCGGATAATACAAATGGAAACTCAGTTTGTCCCCGGAACTTGGGTCCGCCTGCGCGGCGAGCCGGATTGGGGCGTGGGTCAGGTGCAATCGGCGATCGACGGGCGCATCACGATCAATTTCGAGCATGCCGGCAAGCGCGTGGTCATCGCCGCCGCGGTCGATCTGGACGAGGTCGATCTGGACGAGGTCGACAGGGAGCCGCCGCCGCGCCGCTAAAGCCGGAGTATGCGTTCCGCCGCCGTCAGGTCGTCGGGCGTGTTCAGATTGAAGAACGGATCGAACGGCTCGATCCCGAAATCGACCGCGACCGCGCCGAGCCGCCCCACCCAATGCTCGACGCGCCGAAGCCCCTCGTCCCGGATCGCCGCCCGCAAGGGCTCGCGCGCCGCGACCGGCCAGAACCCCACGGTCGGGTGGCGCCGTCCCCCGGATGCCGCGATCGCCGCCGGCGCGCCCGCAACCGTGGCGGCACTTAGCCGCAGCACCAGATCGGGCGGCAGGAACGGCGTGTCGCCCGGCACGGTCAGCACATGCGTCGCATCTCGGCCGGCGGCCCAGTCGAGCGCCGCCAGGATGCCGGCAAGCGGCCCCGGCCGACCGGCCAGGGAATCCGGCAGGATCGGCAGGCCGAACGGCCGGTAGCGGGCGGGATCGTCGTTGGCGTTCAGCGCCAGCAGCGACACCTGCGGCTCCAGGCGGTCCAGGATATGGCTGAGCAGCGGCCGCCCGGCCAGATCCATCAGCGGCTTGTCGCCCCCGCCCATCCGTCGCGCCAGACCGCCCGCCAGGACGACGGCCAAGGGCCCCGCTGCATCCATGATTCATGCCCCTATCCGTACGGCCCCTTGTCCCGCGACCGATCGACCGACATATTAACGCACATGATTGATCCCTTTGGGCGAACCGTCAGCTACCTGCGCGTTTCGGTCACCGACCGATGCGACTTCCGCTGCGTCTATTGCATGGCCGAGGACATGACGTTCCTGCCCAAGGCGGACGTGCTGTCGCTCGAGGAGCTGGACCGTCTGTGCAACGCCTTCATCCGCCAGGGCGTGCGCAAGCTCAGGCTGACCGGCGGCGAGCCGCTGGTCCGGCGCAACATCATGTGGCTGATCGAGCGGCTGGGCCGCCAGATCGAGCGCGGTGCGCTCGACGAATTGACGCTTACCACCAACGGCAGCCAGCTCGCGAAATATGCGACCGCGCTGAAGGCCGCCGGCGTGCGGCGCATCAACGTGTCGCTGGACACGCTCGACGAGCAGAAATTCGCCGCCATCACCCGCTGGGGCCGCCTGGGTCAGGTGATGGACGGATTGGAGGCCGCCAAACGCGCGGGCCTCAAGGTCAAGATCAACACGGTGGCGCTCAAGGGCGTGAACGACGGCGAGTTCGACGATCTGGTCGCCTGGTGCGGCGCCGAGGGCCATGACTTGACCTTCATCGAGGTCATGCCGATGGGCGAGATCGGCGGCGAGGCGCGGCTCGATCAATATCTGCCGCTGTCCCGGGTGCGCGCCGACCTGGCCCGGCGCTGGTCGCTCGCCGAGAGCGATTATCGCACCGGCGGCCCGGCGCGCTATGTCACGGTCGGCGAAACCGGCGGGCGGGTCGGCTTCATCACGCCGCTCACCCATAATTTCTGCGAGAGCTGCAACCGGGTGCGCCTCACCTGTACCGGGACGCTCTATATGTGCCTGGGCCAAGAGGACGCGGCCGATCTCAGGGCCCCGTTGCGCGCTTCGGAAAGCGACGAGCTGCTCGACGGCGCCATCCTGGAGGCGATCGGCCGCAAGCCCAAGGGCCATGACTTCGTGATCGATCGAAGCCATCATGGGCCGGCCGTGCCGCGCCACATGAGCGTCACCGGCGGCTGACCGTCTTGTTTCCCTCGGGTCCCGAAAGCACACCGATGCGCGCTCGTCCATGTCGGTAACCCGGCCGTCGCCGAAGATCGCGCTCGTCGCGTCCGAGGCCGACGCGGCGCAGGCGGCGCTGGCCGACCTGCAGCGCCGCTACCCGACCGTCTCGCTCGACGAGGCCGACGTCATCGTGGCGCTCGGCGGCGACGGTTTCATGCTGGAAACCCTGCATCGCCATATCGATCGCCATCTGCCGATCTTCGGCATGCACCGCGGTTCGGTTGGCTTTCTGATGAATACCTACTCGCCGCATAACCTGTTCGAACGGGTCGCCAAGGCCGATACCGAGCGGCTGCACCCGCTCGCCATGCAGGCGACCACCGTGGACGGGACCCTTCACCAGGCCCTCGCCATCAACGAGGTGGCCCTGCTGCGCCAGACCCGCCAGATGGCGAAGATCCGCATTTCCGTCGATGGCGTGCAGCGCATGGACGAGCTGATGTGCGACGGCGTGATGGTCGCGACCCCGGCCGGCAGCACGGCCTACAACCTGTCGGCCCACGGCCCGATCATTCCGTTCAGCAGCGGCGTGCTGGCGCTGACGCCGATCAGCGCCTTCCGTCCCCGGCGCTGGCGCGGCGCCGTCCTGCCGCACAAGGTTACCGTCACGTTCGAAATGCTGGAGGCACCGAAGCGCCCGGTCAGCGCCGGCGCCGATTTCATCGAGGTGCGCGACGTGATCCGGGTCGAGGTGCGCGAAACCCGCGAAACCAGCCTCAGCCTGCTGTTCGATCATGACCACAATCTCGAAGAACGCGTGCTGAAGGAGCAGTTCGAGAGCTGACGCGCGCCTGATTTCGAGCGCATAATTCTTCCAGCCTCCCGAAACCAGACCCGAGTATCCGACCATGGCCGCGCCCACCAGCATCGAGATGATCACCACGCTCGTCGGATTCGATACGACGAGCCGGGACTCGAACCTGGCGCTGATCGATTGGGTCGAGGCCTATCTGGCCGATCTGGGCGTCGCATCCGAACGGTCCTGGGGCGCCGACAAGCGCAAGGCCAACCTGTTCGCGACCATCGGTCGGGAGGACAAGCCCGGCATCGTGCTGTCGGGCCACACCGACGTGGTGCCGGTCGATGGCCAGGACTGGACGAGCGATCCGTTCGAGCTTGTTCAGAAGGACGGCAAGCTGATCGGCCGCGGCGCCTCCGACATGAAGGGCTTTCTGGGCGTGGTTCTGGCCAAGACGCCGGATTTCATCAAGCGCCAGCCCAACACGCCGATCCATCTGGCCTTCACCTATGACGAGGAGGTCGGCTGTCTGGGCGTGCGCACGCTGTTGACCGAGCTGGCCAAGCGACCGGTCCGGCCGCGCGCCTGCGTCGTGGGCGAGCCGACGCTGATGAAGCCGGTCATCGGGCATAAGGGCAAGCAGTCGGTGCGCTGCCACGTCCATGGTCTCGAATGCCACTCGGCGCTGGCGCACCAGGGCGTCAACGCAGTCGAGGCGGCGGCGGAACTGGTCGCCTACCTGAAGGGCATGGCCCGGCGCTTTCGCGACCAGGGCCCGTTCGACCCGGATTATTCACCGTCCTATACCACGGTCCATACCGGCAAGATCCAGGGCGGCACGGCGCTCAACATCGTGCCCAAGGACTGTACGTTCGATTTCGAGTTCCGCTATCTGCCGAGCGAGGATCCGGAGGTGCTGTTCGGCGAGGTCCAGCGCTTCGCCATGGAAAAGCTGCTGCCCGAAATGCGCGCGATCTCGGCTGCCGCCGGCTTCGAATTCGAGGAATTGTCCAGCATGGCCGGGCTCGACATGAGCAGCGAGGACGAGATGACGCGGCTGGTCATGCAGCTGTCGGGCGCCAACGGCACCGGCAAGGTCAGCTTCGGCACCGAGGGCGGGCTGTACCAGAATTTCGGGATTCCCACGATCGTCTGCGGCCCCGGCTCGATCGAGCAGGCGCACAAGCCGGACGAATGGATCGAGATCGAGCAGCTGGTCGCGGCCGAGCGCTTCATGGACCGGCTGCTGGACCACGCGTCGCAGGGGTGACGACGAAGCAGTTCAACACCCCTCACCCTCCCGCAAAAAGCGGTAGAGGGCGAAGAAAACTCCCTCTCCCGCTTGCGGGAGAGGGTCGGGGTGAGGGCGTCTAAAGCAGTTCCGCGATCTGCACCGCGTTCAACGCCGCGCCCTTCAGCAGTTGATCGCCCGCGACGAACAAGGCGATCGATCGGCCCGACGGGTCGGAGATGTCGGTCCGGATGCGGCCGGCCAGGATGTCGCCCTGGCCCGAAGCGTCCTTCGGCATCGGGAAATAGTTCATGGCCGGATCGTCGACCACGCGCACGCCCGGCGCCTTCGAGAGGATGCGGCGCACCTCGTCGGGCGTGATCGGGCGTTCGAACTCGACGTCGAGCGCGATCGCATGGGCGCGCAGCACCGGCACGCGGATGCAGGTCGAGCTGATGCGGATCGAGGCGTCGCCGAAGATCTTGCGGGTCTCCTTGACCATCTTCAGCTCCTCCTCGTTATAGCCGTTCGCCGGATCGATCTTGGTATTATGGCTGAACAGGTTGAACGCATAGGGGTGCGGAAAGACCTTGGGCTCGTGTGTCCCGCCGGCCAGATAGGCGCGGGTCGATTCTTCGAGTTCGGCCATGCCGGCGGCGCCGGCGCCTGATGCCGCCTGATAGGTCGCCGCGATCAGGCGCTTCACCGGATTGAGTTGGTGGATCGGCCAGAGCGGCGTTATTGCGATGATGGTCGAGCAGTTCGGGTTGGCGATGATGCCCTTATGGGTCTTCACCGCCTCCGGATTGACCTCGGGGATCACCAAGGGCACGTCGGCGTCCATGCGGAAAGCCGAGGAATTATCGACGACCACGGCGCCGTGGCGGACCGCGACCGCGGCATATTCGCGCGAGATGCCGCCGCCGGCCGAGAACAGCGCGATGTCGACGCCGCGGAACGCCTCGGCGGTCAGCGCTTCGACCTTGAGTTCGGTGCCCTTGAATTTCATCGTTTTCCCGGCCGACCGCGGCGAGGCGAGCAGACGCAGCTCGGCCAGCGGAAAGTCACGCTCCGCGAGGAGCTGCAGGAATTCGACACCGACGGCCCCGGTGGCACCGACGATGGCGACGACAGGCTTCGACATAGCTCAAACGATCCTTCGCTGCGGGGTTCCGGTATGAAAACGACCGGTAGCACGGCATCTTCAGCCTGTTTGTTACCTTGTCAATTTCGCAGTGCGGCAGGATGCGACCGCTTCCCTCTCGCGCTCGGCCGGCCATCTGCTTACAATCCGCCCGCAAATGCCTGGTTTCGTTGAGAGGAGTATGGGGTGACCCGCGGCAAGGACGAGCTTTACCCGGTCGAGCTACGCGCCCCGGACATCTCCCGGTGGCGCCAAGGGAATACCGGAATCCCCTATATGACGACGCTCGACAGCGGCAAGCCCGGTCCGCACGCCATGGTCAATGCCGTGACCCATGGCAATGAGCTGTGCGGCGCGCTGGCGATCGAATTCCTCGATCAGACCGGTTTCAAGCCGGCGCGCGGCCGGGTTACCCTGGGCTTCGCCAATATTGCCGCCTTCGCTGCGTTCGACCCGACGCAGCCGGGCGCATCGCGCTATGTCGATGAGGATTTCAACCGGGTCTGGGATGTCGCCACGCTCGACGGCCCGCGTCATTCGGCCGAACTGGAGCGGGCGCGCGAAATCCGACCGCTGATCGGCCAGGTCGATTATCTGCTCGACATCCATTCCATGCAGCACGCGACCGCGCCCCTGATGCTGGCGGGAATGCGGGACAAGGGCGTCGAACTGGCGGTCCGCGTCGGCGAGCCCGAATTCATCGTGCGGGATCAGGGTCATGCCGCCGGTCGCCGCATGCGCGATTATGGCGGCTTCGACGATCCGGCGAGCCCCAAGGCCGCCCTGCTGGTCGAATGCGGCCAGCATTGGGAAGCGGCCTCCTTCACGGTCGCGCGGGACGTGACGCTGCGCTTCCTCGCCTGCCTGGACCTGCTCGATCCCGCCTATGCCGCCCGGCACCTGCCGAAATCGATACCGCCCCGGCCGCGCGTGATCGAGGTGACCCAAGCGGTGACGATCGAGACCAACAGCTTCAGCTTCGTCGAGCCGTTCCAGGGCCAGGAGGTGATCGCCAAGACCGGCACCGTGATCGGCCATGACGGCGGGCGCGAGATCCGCACGCCCTATGACGATTGCGTGCTGATCATGCCGTCGCGGCGGCTTGCCAAGGGACAGACCGCCGTGCGGCTCGGTCGCTTCGTCGCATGAGTTTCGCCTACGCCGGCTGCTACACGCCCAACGGCGGCGGCATCCAATCCTTCGCGGTCGATCGCCGGACCGGTCGGCTGACGCCGGGCGCGCTGACCACCGGCATCGCCAATCCCTCGTGGCTGTTGATCCAGGGCGACATGCTCTATGCGACGAGCGAGCTGACCCCGGCCGGTACGGTCAGCGCCTATCGCATCGAGCCCGCGACCGGCGCCCTGACTCTGGTCAATCGGGCCGATGCCGCCGGCGGCAGGCCGGCGCATCTGAGCCTGCATCCGGGCGGCCGGCATCTGTTCGTCGCCAATTACGGCAGCGGCACCGTCGCCGTGCTGCCGGTCGGCAGCGATGGCGGCCTGGGTGCCGCCACGGACATCAAGTCCGATACGGGGTCGATCGGTCCGACCCGTCCGGCGGACGCGCCGCCGGGCAGCTTCGCCGACAGCGGCCATGACGCGCCCCATGCCCATTATGTCGAAAGCGATCCGACCGGCCGCTTTGTGCTCCATATCGATCTGGGCCAGGACCGCATTTATGTCTGGCGCTTCGAGGCGGGAAAGCTGGTGCCGGCGGCGACGCCCTTCATCCAGACGGCACCCGGCAGCGGCCCGCGCCACCTGGCCTGGGCTCCGGACGGACGGCGGGTCTACGTCCTGACCGAAGAAAGCTCGACCCTGTCCGCCTACGGCTTCGAGGCCGGCACGCTCACCCGGCTGCAGACCGTCTCGGCCCTGCCGCCCGGGTTCGCCGGCACCAGCTATGGCTCCGATCTGAAGCTGTCGGCCGACGGGCGCTTCGCCTATGCCGCCAACCGGTTGCACGACAGCATCGCGACATTCGCCGTCGAGGAGGAGTTGCGCCTGGTCGGTCACTGCGCAACCGAGGGCAGCTATCCGCGCTCGCTGGCGCTCCATGGCGATTTTCTCTACGCCATGAACCAGCGCAGCGACGCGATCACCGTCTTCCGGCTTGACGCCGGCCTGCCCCGCTTCACCGGCCAGTACATCCCGACCGGCAGCCCGGCCCATCTCGTCTTTTTCGGTTAGGCGCGCTTCGGCACCAGGCCCGGCAGCGCATGCAGCAGGGCATGGAGCGCGAAACCGATGAACATCACGCCGGACGCGCGCGTGATCCAGAGCTCGTAGCGCCGGTAGACCCGCCGCACGGTCGTAGCGCCGATGATCGCGAGCAGTACGGTATAGGCCGCCAGAAAGCCCAGGAAGGCGGCGCCCAGCAGTGCCGGCATGCTGGCCCAGGTCAGCTCGGTCGCATGCCCGCTCAGCAGCGCCGAAAAAGTCGCGACCGCGACCGGATAGCTTTTGGGATTGGTGATGCCGAAGGCCAAGCCCCGTCGCAGCGGATGGTCGACGCTGGTATCGAGCGCACCATCCGTCCGGCGCCGGGCCCGGACCGCGCGCCAGCCGAGCCAGAACAGATAGCCGCCGCAGAACAGGCCCAGAATATCGAACCAGAATGTCCCGACCGCCTGAGCGCCGATGATGGCGATGAGCGCCAGGGCCGACCAGCCCAGATCGCCGAGCAGATGGCCGCCGAGGAAACGCGCCCCTGCCCCGCGGCCTTGGGAGGCCCCGATGCCGAGCAGCGCCAGCACGGCCGGACCCGGCGTGATGACATAAGCGGCCCCGGCCAGACCAGAGGCGAACAGCAGGCTCGTTTCCATGAAGCAGTCTCCGACGAAGCAGGCGACCAGCGGAACAGAAGCGGCGGCGGCGATCAAGCCCCGCCCGTGCACCGGCGCCCCCTCTCGACGCCATATCTGCTGGACTGAATGATCGGTCTAGACGAGGAATATGGTCCATGCCGGCGACCAAAGCGGGTCTCGTCGCTTAAGGAGCGTTGATCATGTCCGTGATGCCGCCGACCGGTTGGGACCGGGAGGAGTCGCCGTTTCACGCGGGCGAACTCGCGATCCAGCGCCGCCTGGGGATCGACGAGAAGATGGACCGGGCCGGCCGGCGCAGCATCCGGACCTATATGCCCGATCAGCACCGGGAATTCTTCGCGCAGCTGCCGTTCATCCTGGCCGGCACCGTGGACCCGGACGGCCAGCCCTGGGCGTCGATCCTGACCGGTCGTCCGGGTTTCCTCGCGACGCCCGACGATCGGACGCTGACGATCGCGGCCCGACCCCTGCCCGGCGATCCGGCGACCCTGGTACCGGGCGCCGCGATCGGCCTGCTCGGCATCGAGCCGCCGACGCGGCGGCGCAACCGGGCGAACGGCACCGTCACCCGGGCCGACGCTGACGGCATCACCGTCGCGATCCGCCAGAGCTTCGGCAATTGTCCGAAATATATTCAGGCGCGCACGCCCGAGCCATTCGAGCCAGCGCCCGGGATGGTCCCGCCGCGCGAAAGCGCCGGGCTGGACGATGCCGACCGGGCGCGGATCGCCGCCGCGGATACGTTCTTCATCGCGACCGCCCATGCCGCGGCCGAGGCGGGTGCCGCCGGCGGGGCCGACGTCTCCCATCGCGGCGGCAAGCCGGGTTTCGTCCGGGTCGAGGGCGATCGCCTGACCTTTCCGGATTTCGTCGGAAATTTCCTGTTCAACACGCTGGGCAATCTGGCGCTCGAGCCCCGCGCGGGGCTGCTGATCCCGGACTATGCGACCGGCGACCTGCTCTATCTGGCGGCGAGGGCCGAAATCATCTGGGACGGGCCGGAGGTCGATGCGTGGGAAGGTGCGCAGCGGCTGGTCCGCCTCGACGTCACCCGCGCGATCCGGCTCGCCGGCGCGCTGCCGTTCCGCTGGTCGGCGCCGGAATACTCACCAGCGCTGGAACGGACCGGCATCTGGCAAAAATAAGCCGGAGCCGGTGCAGCGCAGCAAAGCAGCGCAACGGAGCTTCCCGTCGAATTCGACCCGGCGATTTGAAATTTCGCATCGCAGAAATGCGCCCGAACGAAATATTTTAAATGTTCGAGCAAGAATTTGGCCGCAACAATTTCGCCATGAATCGCGCCGTCAGAGCGTAGTGGTCGAATCGAGGCGTCCGTCATGTTGCATCCACCGACCGCGCTGCTCGTCCGACCCCGCCGTCTGACGGCCTGTCTCGCCGGCGCCGGCGCCCTGCTGGTGTTGGCGGGCGGCCTCGATGCCCGCGGCAGCGTCGCCGATGCCGATGCCGATCCGGCGCTGCGACACGGCACGGCCAGGCAGGCCATGGATCATCTGGACGGGCTGCGGGCCGTGACGCTCCGTCTGGGGCAACCCGCCACGGACCCGGCGCGCCCGCCGGTCGGACAAGACCTGAAGCATGCGCGGACGGCGCTCGGTGCCGACATGATTGCGTTGCGCGAGTTGGCGCGTCCGGGCGAGGAGGAAGCGGCCCTGCGCGGCGCGCTTGCGGCCCTGGCGCTCTACCAGACCGCCTGGACCGACCTGCGCGACCGCATCCAATCGGACGATGCCGCGGGCGCCGATCAGGCGCGCGCGGTTGCCGGCCCGCTCGGGGTACGCGCCGCGTCCGCCCTGGCCTCGCTCGGCCACGCCATCGACGACGGCAATGTCGCCGCGGGGATGGCGCGGGCGTCTTGCGACCGGGCGGCTCGATACTGGAATGCCGGCCTGGCCCTGGTCGCCGCCGGTCTGCTGCTCTTAGCCGCCGCCCGGCTCCAGGGCACCAGCGCCGGTCTCAGCCAGCCACGCGCTTAGCCGATCGAGCGACGCCGCCGGCGTGCAGCCGGCAGGTTGCCGAAGACGATCAGCAGCTAGAGATCCCCCGCCAACGCCGCGCGCACCGGTTCCGGCACCAGTGCGATATGGCCGTAGTTCGGATGATCGAAGCCCAGCAGGATCTGGGCGCCGGGCGAGCGGAACGCGTCGATCGCCGCCGGGGTCAGCTTGAAATGGAAGAACTGGACCGAGGACGCCTTGCCCTCGGGCGACGTATTCTCGCGGCTGGGATCGGGAATGCCGCGGATCTTCTCGCCGCCGGCCTGCAGAAAAGTCTGGTGTTCGATGCCGCCGATCCGGTTGAGCTGGGTCAGCCGCCGGGCCGGTTCGTCGATCTCGAACATCACCGTCGCGACCAGTTCCTGGCCGGTCGGCACCAGCGGACCGTAGGCCTCGATCTCCTCGGTGATCTGCGCCTCGCCGCCATTCTCGATGTAGACCATCTCCAGGATCTGATGCCGGATGGTCTCCCAATTCTCGAAATAGAAGGTGGCGAACGGCCCGACCTCGACCCGGCGATCCTTCTTCAGGGCCGACATCCGGGTGCGCTGATCCTTGCGCATGGGCAGATAGTCGGCGCGATCCAGAATGTCGGCACGGTCGATGCTGCGTTTCGGGCTGCTGGACATGATTATTTCCTCACTACCCGCTGATCAGGCCATAGGCCCGGGCGAACAATTGAACCGGATGGGCTTGGGCGGGCAGCGGCGCGTCGCCGGCCAGCTTTTCGATGCCCTGCATGATATGGGTCGCCGCCAGCGGACATTCCGAGGCGACGAACGGATTTTCGTTATTGACCGCGGCGCGCGCGACCGGACGGCCGATCTTCAGCGCCACCTCGAAATTGCCTTCCATGACGCCCCAGGAGCCGCCATGGCCCGAGCAGCGCTCGACCACGTCGATCTTGGTTTCCGGGATCAGGCGCAACAGTTCCGCCGCCTTCTGCCCCATGTTCTGGGCGCGTGCGTGACAGGCGATATGGACCGTAACGCCGCCCGGCAACGCTTCGAGACCGGGCGCCAGCCCGTCTTTCTTGGCGATCGCGACGATATATTCGCTGATGTCGCTGGTATGTTCGGCCAGCCGCTTCACATCCGGATCGTCGGGCAGGATCAACGGCCATTCGAACTTCAGCATCAGCGCGCAGGACGGCACGAGGGCGATGACCTCATAGCCCTCGTCGATGTAACGCTTCAGCGCCTGGGACACGGTCCGGGCCCGTCCGGCCACGTCGGCGATATCGCCCGCTTCCAGCTGCGGCATGCCGCAGCAGGCGGGATAGGCGACCTCGGTCTGGACGCCGTTATGGGCGAGGATGGCACGCGCGGCCAGCCCGATATCCGGATCGTTGAACTCGACGAAGCAGGTCGCATAGAGCACGGCCTTGCGCCCGAAGCCGGGGGCCGCCGGATTGACCTTGGGGGCATCCAGCGCCTGCCGCTGAAAGCTCTGACCGGCATATTTCGGCAATTCCGCATCGCGCGCGACACCGGCGACGGCCTTTAGCACCGGCCGGGTCAGCGCATTGTGGCGGTCCGACGCCCAATTGGCGATCGGCGCCACCAGAGACGCGAACTTGCCGTTGCGGTCGGTATCGGTCAACGCTTGCGTGATCTTGTCGCTCTTGCCCTGGGCGTGCTCGGCCGCCCGGTAGCGCAGCATCAGATGCGGGAAATCGAGATTGAATTCATGCGGCGGCACATACGGGCACTTCGTCATGAAGCACAGATCGCACAGCGTGCAGGCATCGACGACGGGCTTGTAATCCTTGGGATCGACCGCATCCAGCTCGCCGGTCGCCGAATTGTCGGCCAGATCGAACAGGCGCGGAAACGAGTCGCACAGATTGAAGCAGCGCCGGCAGCCATGGCAGATGTCGAAGACGCGGTGCATCTCCTTCTCGATCGCCGCCATGTCGTAGAATTCCGGATTCTGCCACTCGATCGGGTGCCGGACCGGTGCTTCCAGGCTGCCTTCGGCCATGGGCCGTGCTCCCCCTTGGGTCGAGGTTTTATGATTTCGGAAAAGAAAAAGCCGGCGGGGGTTGCCCGCCGGCTTGTCGTCTCGTCAGGCGTTCAGCGAATCGAGCGCCTTCTGGAACCGGCCGGCATGCGAACGCTCGGCCTTGGCCAGCGTCTCGAACCAGTCGGCGATCTCGTCGAAGCCTTCTTCGCGAGCGGTCCGGGCCATGCCCGGATACATGTCGGTATATTCATGCGTCTCGCCGGCGATGGCGGCCGCCAAATTCTTGTCGGTCGGGCCGATCGGCTTGCCGGTCGCCGGATCGCCGACCACTTCGAGGAATTCGAGATGGCCATGGGCATGGCCGGTCTCGCCTTCCGCGGTCGAGCGGAACACGGCAGCCACGTCGTTGAAGCCTTCGACATCCGCCTTCTGTGCGAAATAGAGATAGCGGCGATTGGCCTGGCTTTCGCCCGAAAATGCTTCCTTCAGATTGCCTTCGGTCTTGCTTCCCGCGAGCTTGCTCATCGCTTGCCTCCCTGGGGGGTTGATCGGGAACGCGCGGGCGGGTCGCCCAGGCGCTCGGGAGCGATGATGTATCAGCGACGCCGCGCGCGTCAACGGGTTTTGGAACGATTCTAAATAAGCCGCAGCCCCGTGGGGCAGCGGCATACCGCGTCAGACGCGGGAGCCGGCGGAACGGACGCGCGGTGTGGGAATCCGGCTCGTGTCTGCCTTGTTGCGGCGCTTGTGGATCACCAGCGTGACCTGATTCTCCAGCACGAGAATCCGCTTATCCGCCTCGGCCGGTAACGGGATCTTGGTCGCGATCGCCTGCATGATCACAGCCGCCGCCAGATCGGCCTCGCTGATTTCATGCTCGACGATCTCGCCGTCGATGGTCTCGACCGCGAGCGTGACCGAGACGGCGTCCCCTTCGTGAATCACGTAGCGCGCGATCTGTCCGACGGCCAGAGGCCGCCCGGACTTGCGATAGAAAGCCGCCAGAGCCGACACGATCTCCTGATCGTTGTACATCATGACCCGCATCTCGATCGGCATCTAGTTGAAATCCCTAAATATCTTTCCTAGAAGGTCCGGCAAGGCGACGGTTGAGGCAACGTAGCTTCGGCGATCAAACACCCTTCCGTCAACGCATTGATGAAGACTATGAAAATAAGGACGCTTTAACGAGAAAGACCGGCTCGATCTGCACAGATCGAAGACCAGGCGTTTTCTGCGCGAGTCCACGCCTGGATTGTATTTATTACAACTCTTGAATGGACAGATCGATGGCAACTGGTCCTTTGCGATGCCGATTGTCTGAACCAGGCGAAAAACGGCCCGGCACGAAGGCCGGGGCCGTCCGTCGTTACGCTTACCGGACCGCCTTGCCAGCCGATCCAACGCCATTGGCGCCCTGCCCGAAACCTACCGCTCAGCGTCCCTGTTGCTTTCGCCACGCCTCGAACGCGGCAAGGTTCGTCTCGTCCGTCGGCGGATAGAGGCCGAGGATGGATTGCCCGCCCTGGACCCGCTCGGTCACGAAATCCTCGAACGCGGTCATCTCGACCGCCTCCGCCGCGATCTCGTCGACGATCGCGGCCGGCACGATGATCACGCCGTCGCCATCGCCCACCACGACGTCGCCCGGCCAGACCGCCACGTCGCCGCAGCCGATCGGCACGTTGATGTCGAGCGCCTGATGCAGCGTGAGGTTGGTCGGCGCCGACGGCCGGCAATGATATGAGGGGATGTCGAGTGCGGCGATTTCGGCCGCGTCGCGAAAGCCGCCGTCGGTCACCACCCCCGCCACGCCGCGCACCATCAGCCGCGTGACCAGGATCGAGCCCGCCGAGGCCGCGCGCGGGTTCTTGCGGCTGTCCATGACCAGCACCGCGCCGGGCGGGCATTGCTCGACCGCCTGGCGCTGCGGATGCTGCCGGTCGCGGAACACGGTCAGCGGGTTCAGGTCCTCGCGCGCCGGAATGTAGCGTAGCGTGAAGGCCTCGCCGACCATGGTCTCCTTCCGCGCCCGCAGCGGATGGACGTCCTGGATGAACTGGTTGCGCAGGCCGCGCTTGTAGAGCGCGGTCGCCAGCGTGGCCGTGCTGACGGTCTTGAGCTTCGCTCTTGTCTCGGGATTGAGCTTGGTCATGGCTGGCCTCAATAGATGACGGGTTCCGGGACGGGTGCGCCGAAGTCGGTCTTCAGGAAATCGAAGTCGCAACCCTCGTTCGCCTGCTGGATATGCTGGGTGAAGACCCAGCCGTAGCCGCGCTCGAACCGGACCGGCGGCGGCACCCAGGCGGCGCGGCGCCGTGCCAGTTCCTCGTCCGACACTTCCATGCGGATGCTGCGCGCATCGACGTCGACGCTGACGATATCGCCGGTCCGCAGCAGGGCGAGCGGGCCGCCGATGTAGGATTCCGGCGCCACATGCAGGATGCAGGCGCCATAGCTGGTGCCGCTCATACGCGCGTCGGAAATGCGCAGCATGTCGCGATGGCCTTGCTTCAGCAGCGCCTTCGGCATCGGCAGCATGCCCCATTCCGGCATGCCCGGGCCGCCCTGCGGGCCGGCGTTGCGCAGCACCAGGACATGGTCGGCGGTGATGTCGAGCGTCTCGTCGTCGACCGCCTTTTTCATCGAGGGATAATCGTCGAACACCAGGGCCGGACCGGAATGCCTCAGGAAGCGCTGATCCATCGCCGCCGGCTTGATGACACAGCCGTCGGGCGCGAGGTTGCCCTTGAGGACAGCAAGCGAGCCCTCGCCATAGATCGGCTTCGACAGCGGCCGGATCACGTCGTCGTTGAAGACCTTGGCGCCCGCGATATTCTCGCCGAGCGTCCGTCCGGTCACGGTCAGGCAATCCAGCTGCAGATGCTCGCGCATCTGGCTCATCAGGCCGCGAATGCCACCGGCATAGAAAAAATCCTCCATCAGATAGGTCGAGCCGGTCGGCCGCACATTGCCGATCACGGGCACGATGCGGCTGAACCGTTCGAAATCATCGAGGCCGATATCGCAATTCGCCCGCCGGGCCATGGCGATCAGATGGATGATGGCGTTGGTCGAGCAGCCCATGGCCATGGCGACGGCGATGGCATTCTCGAACGCCGGCCGGGTCTGGATCCGGTGCGGCGTCAGATCCTCCCACACCATCTCGACGATCCGGCGCCCGGACTCGGACGCGAGGCGGATATGGCCGGCATCGGCCGCCGGGACCGAGGAGCCGCCCGGCAGCACCATGCCGACCGCCTCGGCGATCGCGGTCATGGTGCTGGCCGTGCCCATGGTCATGCAGGTGCCGTAGGAGCGCGCGATGCCGCCCTCGACACCCAGCCAATCCTGCTCGGTGATCTTGCCCGCGCGCAGCTCGTCCCAGTATTTCCAGCTGTCGGAGCCGGAACCCAGCACCTTGCCCTGCCAATTGCCGCGCAGCATCGGTCCGGCCGGCACGAAGATAGCCGGGATGTTCATGCTGGTCGCCCCCAGCAGCAGGCCGGGCGTGGTCTTGTCGCAGCCGCCCATCAGCACGGCGCCGTCGACCGGGTGGGAGCGCAGCAGCTCCTCCGTCTCCATCGCCAGCATGTTGCGATACATCATGGTCGTCGGCTTGACGTAGCTCTCGGACACCGACAGGGCCGGCAACTCGACCGGGAAGCCGCCGGCCATCAGGATGCCGCGCTTCACATCATCGACACGGCTTTTGAAATGGCTGTGGCAGGGGTTGAGGTCGGACCAGGTATTGACGATCGCGATGATCGGTTTGCCCTGCCATTCCTCGGGGGCGTAGCCCATCTGCATGGCGCGCGAGCGATGGCCGAAGGAGCGGAGATCGGCTGGCCCGAACCAGCGGGCGGAGCGGAGATCGGCCGCCTGTTTGCGGGCCGGATGGACGGGGGTATCGATTGCCATAGTGCGATGCCTCGGTGCGTTTCCCTGCCGCCGGTCGGTTGGCTGACGGCTTTATGATTTTTCGCATCAAGACTGCGGAAGATCCGGCCGGTCCGCAACCGGCGATCCGCTTTGCATGGCCGTCAAGCGTGCGACGAATTGGCTTTGCCCTGGCTCCAAGGCTCGGTCATCCTTGGGCCTTTCGTCGATCCCCTTCGTCCGGGCCCCGTCATGGAAAAGCGCTTCCAGCGCCGCGTCGAGGATTTCGAGTGCCTGCATTGCGGTCAGGCGGTCAGCGGCAATGGCTTCACCAACCATTGCCCGGCCTGCCTGTGGAGCCGGCATGTCGACGTGAACCCGGGCGACCGGGCGGCCGAATGCGGCGGCGCCATGCGGCCGATCGGCCATGACACCGTGCGCGGCCGCATCATGATCCTGCAGCGTTGCGAGACCTGCGGCTTCGAGCGGCGCAACCAGATGGGCAAGGATGACGATATGGCAGCACTCATCCGCCTGGCCGGCGAGAACGCGGGACGGAACATGCGCGGGCGCTGACGGATCGGCGCGCGGATAGATCTATCGCCAACAAAAACTTAAGCGTCCGAACTCTACGATCCGCTATCGAAAATCGAGAGTTCCGCGCGGGCCCATGTACAGACCCCTCAAGCTCCGTACCACCATCGTCCTGATTTTCGGCGGCCTGGCGTTTCTGACCACGACTCTGGTGGCCATGCTGGTCGGCAGCAATGCCCGGTCCCTCGCCGAGCATGACGTGCGCCTGCGGCTCGAAGCCGCCGCGGTGGAGATCCGCAATACGCTCGACCGCGACATGTTCGAGCGCTTCCGGGACATCAAGAACGCGGCGACCCTATCGCCGCTGTTCACCGAAAGCACCGGTCCCCTGCGTCGGGAATGGTTCGATCGCCTGCTGTCCACATATCCGGACTATGCCTGGCTGGGCTTCAGCGATCTCCAGGGCAAAGTGCTGACCTCGGCCAATGGCGTGCTGGAGGGGGAATCGGTCGCGGCCCGCCCCTGGTTTCAGCAGGGACGGGCCGCCCCCTTCGTCGGCGACCTCCATTCCGCGCTGCTGCTGGAACGGATCCTGCCCAATCCGTCGGGCGAGCCGATGCGGTTCGTCGATCTGGCGACGCCGGTCAAGGGGACGGACGGCCAGATCATCGGCGTGCTGGGCGCCCATCTCAGCTGGCAATGGGCGCGCCGTATCCGCGCGACCGTGCTCGCCTCGATCGACGAGGGCGATCAACAGATCGAAGCCCTGATTCTCGATCAGAACGGGATGGTCCTGCTGGGACCGGATGCGTTCATCGACAAGCCGCTGACGCTCGCGGCCCTCGAGCCCCCGGCGGAGCGGGCGACGAGCCGGCTCGTCGTCTGGCCGGACCAGAAGCCCTATCTGACGACCGTCGTGCGGACCACGGGATATCTGGATTTTCCGGGGCTGAACTGGTCCGTCATGATGCGGCAGCCCAGAGCCATCGCCTTTGCCCAGGCCCAGGAGATCCAGCGGCATGTGCTGTGGGTCGGGCTCGTCGCGGCGGGGCTGGTCGGACTGATCGCCTGGTTCCTGGCCGGGTGGCTGGCGCGCCCCTTGATCGCGCTCAGCGACGCCGCCCGGCGCATTCGCAAGGGCGAGCCCGGCGTCACCTTGCCCGACGCCCATGGCTATCTGGAAGTCGTTTCCCTCGCCCGGTCGCTGCAGGCCATGACGGCGACGCTAGAGCATCAGCACCAGGATCTGGCCGAATTCAACGCGACGCTGGAAGCGCGGATCACCCGCCGCACCGCGGCGCAGAACCTGATGCAGGAAATCGCGACCGCCGCCAATGAAGCCGACGATCTGGAGGCGGCCGTCCGCTTCGGGCTCGACCGGCTCTGTGGCCATCTGGGGTGGCCGGTCGGCCATGCCCATCGGATCGTGCCCGGCACGACGGACTATGTCGCGACGGATCTCTGGCATCTGGACGATGCGGCACGCTACGAACCCTTCGTCGCCGCCACCAGGCACCTGGTCTTCGGCGAGAACGACGGTCTGCCCGGCCGGGTGCTGGCGCGCAAGGCGCCGGTATGGGAGACGGATGTCACCCGGATGCGCGGCTTCCTGCGCAAGAAATCCGCAATGCGCTGCGGCTTGGCGACCGCCCTTGCCTTTCCGGTCACGGTCGGCGGCCGGACCCAGCTGATCCTGCAATGTTTCGCCGACCGCGCGCTGCCGGAGGATGCCGAGAGCATGGCGATCGCCGGCTTCATCGGCCTGCAATTGAGCCGCGTCGCCGAACGGCTGGCCGCGGCCGGCCGCCTGGCCGAGCGCGAAGGCCGCCTGTCCGCGATCTATGACAGCGTGCTCGACGGCATCATCACGATCAACGTGTCGGGCACGATCGAAACCATGAACAGTGCGGCCGAGACCCTGTTCGGCCATCCGCCGGGCGGCCTGCTCCGCCGCAATATCCGCCTGCTGATGGCCGAACCCTTCGCCTGCGCCCATGAAAGCGAACTCGCGCGCCATATGGCCGACGGCAGCGGCGCGTTTCTGGACACCATCCGCGAGATGGAGGGCCTGCGCGCCGACGGCACCAGCTTTCCGATGGAGGTCGCCTTCACCGATGCCGCCCTCGACGACCGGCATCTGCTGGTCGCCTCCGTGCGCGACATCACCGAACGGCGCGCGATCGACCGGCTGAAGAACGAGTTCGTTTCCACCGTCAGTCATGAGTTGCGCACGCCCTTGACCTCGATTTCCGGGGCGCTGGCCTTGATGGCCAAGGGCACTGCCGGCGCCATCTCGGACAAGGCGATGGGGCTGGTGACCATCGCGCGCTCGAACTGCGACCGGCTGGTACGGCTGATCAACGACATTCTCGATCTGGAGCGGATCGAGGCGGGCAATCTGGTGTTCGAGTTCGAGCCGGTCGATATGGCCGAGCTGCTCCGGCGCGCGGTGCGCGATACCGCCGAATATGCCGAGAAATATCGGGTCGGGCTGGAAATCGCCGCGACGGATCCGGGGGCGGTGGTCTGGGGCGATCAGCATCGGCTGTTGCAGGTGCTGGACAACCTGCTGTCCAACGCCGTCAAATTCTCGGCCGAGGACGCCGCCGTGACGCTGACGCTGTCGCGCCGTGACGGGATGGCGCATGTCGCGGTATCCGATCGCGGCCGCGGCATCCCCGACGAATTCAAAACGCTGGTCTTCCAGAAATTCGCCCAGGCGGACGCATCGGACAGTCGACAGAAGGGCGGGACCGGGCTCGGTCTGTCGATCGTAAAAACGATCGTCGAGCGCCATGGCGGCCGGATCGGGTTTTCATCGGAAGCCGGCGTGGGATCGACCTTCTGGTTCGATCTGCCGGAACGGCACACGGGCTTGGCGCCGGCACTGCCGATCGGCCGGGATACCGAGCGGCGCATCCTGATCTGCGAAGACGACGAAGATGTCGGCCAGATCCTGCAGCTCTATCTGGAAGAGGCCGGCTATCGCCCGACCCGGGCAAGCAACGCCGCGGAAGCCCGGGCACTGCTGCGCGCCGGCCCATTCGCGGCGATGACGCTCGATCTGGGACTGCCGGACCAGGACGGCCTGTCGCTGCTGGCCGAGATCAATGCCGATCCCGCGACCGCCGCCATGCCGGTCATCGTCGTGTCGGGGCGGCCCGACCCCGGGTCCGAGCGGTTGGGCGTCGCCGACTGGCTCACCAAACCGGTGGCGCCGGAGCGCCTGATTGCGGCGCTCGACCAGATCCGGTTCGTTCCCGACGGCCCCTGCGTGCTGCATGTCGAGGATGATCCGGACATCGTCGCCCTCGTCGCCGCGGCGTTGCAGCCGCGGGCCGAGCTGGTCTCGGCCGGAACCCTCGCACTGGCCCGGCAGGCGTTGGAACGCGGACGCTTCGACGTCGTCCTGCTCGATATCGGTCTGCCTGACGGGTCCGGGCTGGATCTGCTTCGGACCCTGGACGGGATGGTCGACAAGCCGCGCCCGGCGGTTATTCTGTTCTCGGCGCAAGAGCCGCACCCCGACCGACGCGACGAGATGGCCGCGGTACTGGTAAAGTCGCAGGCGAGCCTCGATCGGCTGGCCCAGTTGATCGAGCAGGAATTGTCCCAACGGCAGGCGGCAGGCCTGACCAAACCACCCATTGGGGCCCCGATATGAACGAACCGCTGAAGCGCATCATGCTGGTCGAGGATGATCCGGATGTTCAAACCATCGCTTCGATGGCGCTGATCGATATCGGCGAGTTCGATCTGACCGTCTGCTCTTCGGGCCGCGAAGCGCTGGAGCGGGTCGGAATGGTCAAGCCGCAGATGATCCTGCTCGACGTCATGATGCCCGATATGGACGGCCCGACGACGCTCGAGGAAATCCGCCGCCTGCCGCTCGATATCCAGCCGCCGATCATCTTCATGACCGCGAAGGTTCAGCCGCAGGAACAGCAGCGCTATCTAAGCCTGGGCGCGATCGAGGTGATCGCGAAGCCGTTCGATCCCGTCAGCCTGGCCGACCAGCTCCACGCCGCCTGGGCGCGCCTTTCCAATTAGGGTGCGCTTTCCGGATAAACCTCGGCCAGCCGCCCGAAGGACGCCCGCATCAGCGTCGTGAGCTGGCGCACCGCGTCGCCCAACCCGTCCTCCGGCAGATCGCCGACCCGCATTTCGAGATCGGCGGCCGTCTGCCCCAAACTGGTCAGGCCGATCGAGCCGCTGCTGCCGGCCATCTGATGGGTGATCGACTTGATCCGCGCGCGGTCGGGCGCCTCCTCCAGCGCCGTCAGCTCCCGCAGCAATTCGACACCGTGGGATAGTTGCGCGGCCACCACCTTGGCGACCCGATCGCGGCCCAGTCTCTGTTCGAGAATGGTGAGGATCGTCTGATCCAAAAGCGCATCGCCCATGGTGGACACTTCCTTCGTCTTGTCGCAGGAATGCCTTGGACCGAGTCCAAACGGCAGTCATGTCCGGCCGGTCGTTCCGGCGCGCCTCGCTGATACGCCGGCCATCACGCGGTTGGATTACCGCCAGACCGTTGTACCGCCTCATGATTCCTTCCGGCAAGCATCAAGACCTCGCCAGAGCCCGAGGATAGAGCCCGACGGCGAGCGGTCTGTTTCAGGCGCCGGCCGGCAGGCGGAACGGCAGCACGTTGCCGCCTTGCCCGTGATCCAGCGCGCGCTCGACCGCCTGGGCCAGATCGGCCTGACGGAACGGCTTGCGCAGCGTGACGAGCGAGCCCTCGGCACCGTCGCCGAGCGCCGGGTCGGCATAGCCGGTGATCAGCAGCACGGCGATGCTCGGCAGGCGCTTGCGGATCTGGCGGACCAGTTCCGGCCCGTTCATCCCCGGCATGGCCACGTCGGCCGCGACGATGTCGATCTCGACGCCCTGCTCCAGCAGGAGCAGCGCCTCGCTGCCGCTGCCGGCCTCGGTCACGGTGCAGCCCAGTTCGCGCAGCATCAGCCCGGTCACCTCGCGCACCGCCGGATCGTCATCGACCAGCAGCAGCCGCACACCGGCCAATTCGCTCTTATCGGGCGCCACCGGATCGGGCGTCGCCGTCTCGGGCACCGCTTCGGCACGCGGCAGAAAGACCCGGATCGTCGTGCCGGTGCCGACGATACTGTCGATCTCGACTCCGCCGCCGGACTGGCGCACCACGCCATAGACCATCGACAGGCCGAGACCGCTGCCCTTGCCGACCTCCTTGGTCGTGAAGAACGGTTCGAACGCGCGCGCCCGCACCTCGCCGCTCATACCGCTGCCGGTATCGGCGACGGTCAGTACGACATATTCGCCGGTCTTCAGATCGGCGTCGCCGCCGCCGCGGTGAACGAGGTTACGCGTCTCGATCGTCAGGCTGCCGCCGGCCGACATGGCGTCGCGCGCGTTGATCGACAGATTGAGCAGCACGAGTTCGATCTGGCTCGGATCGACCAGCGCCGGCCAGAGGTCGGTTCCGAGTTCGTGCTTGATGGTGATCGTCGGGCCGATCGTGCGCGCCAGCAGATCGCTCAGCCCGTCGACCAGGCGATTGATGTCGACCGGCTTCGGTTCGAGCCGCTGCTTGCGGGCGAAGGCCAGCAATTGGCTGACCAGCGTGGCCCCGCGTTCGGCGGCCCGTGCCGCGGTCTCGAGCGAGCGCGCGGCCGGGTGATTGCCGAGCCGCATCTGCGCCAGTTCCAGATTGCCCAGGATGGCGGTCAGCAGATTGTTGAAATCATGGGCGACGCCGCTGGTCAATTGACCGATCGCCTCGATGCGCTGCACCTGCTCCAGCTTGGCCTCGGCCTCGCGCCGCTCGACGATTTCGGCCGACAGCAGCCGGTTCGCCTCGGCCAGTTCGGTCGTACGTTCGATTACCCGGCTTTCCAGCGTTTCCGTCAGGCGCTTCAACGCCTCTTCCGCCCGGCGCCGTTCGGTCACGTCGGTGGCGGCACCGATCCATTCGCGAATATGGCCGTCCGGCGCCCGCACCGGCACCGCGCGCGCGGCGAAATCGCGCCAAGTCCCGCTGGGCGCGTGCCACAGCCGGCCAACCGTCTCGAACACGACGCCGCGCGCGACCGAGCCGCGGAAATCGGCGACCAGCGCCGATCGGTCCTCCGGATGCACCATCTCGGCCCAACGCAGCCCCTCATGCGCCGGCCAGGCCTGACCGGTGAAGGCCTGCCAGGACGGTTGCGGCTCGGTGAAGCGCCCCTGCGCGTCCATCGTCCAGACGATCGCGATCGTCGCCGAGATCAGAGAGCGATAGCGCTCCTCGCTCCGCCGTACCGCCGCCTCGGCCTCATGCTGCTCGCGCTCGCGCCGATCGATCGCCTCGACCAGACCGTTGAAGGCCATGCCCAGCCGGCCGAAATCCGACGTCTGGTCCGACAGCGCCACCCGCACCCGATACTCGCCGCGGCTCCAGCGCTGGGCCGCAGCCAGCAACGCCCCGATCGGGCGGCCGATCACGATCCGACCGATCAGCCACGCCGCGAGCAGCGCCAGCCCGATATCGATCGTCACCAGCAGTCCGACACGCTGCGTCCCCCGATCGAGCGACGCAAACGCGACTGACTTCGGCAGACCCACGCCCATCCAAAGCCCGTTCGGCGCGGTCTTCAACGGCACCACGCCCAGGATGCGATCGATATTGTCCTCGTGACTGGTCCATTCCGTCGTGGTCTCGCGCTCCGTCTGCAGCGTGGCGAGCAGACCGGGCGCCACCTTGCCGCCGACGCTGGCGCGTCGCGGCAGCCGGGCGAGATAAACCCCGTTACGATCAATCAGGCAGATCGCAGAATCCGGCTCCAGCCCCTTGGCGGCGAAATAATCGTTGAGCCAGTCGAGATTGAGGGCCGCCACCAGCACGCCGCCGCGTCGTCCCGGCATGCCGTCATAGGCGAGCGCCAGCGGCAATACCGGCCGGTCGCCGAAACCCGTATCATAGCCGCCGACGGCGAATGCGCCGCTGCGCAGTGCCGTTTGGAAATAGGGTGCGTCGGCGATCGACATCACGTCCGGCAGCGCCCGATCGGAACAGAGCGGCTTGCCCATCGGATCGAACACGGTCAGCGACGAGATTTCAGGATATTGCGCGACCAGCCGGGCGAGAGACACCTTGCAGGAGGCAGGATCGCCACCGACGATCGAGGCGTCGTTGGTGAGCGCGATCAGCAGATTGCGCACGCCGCCCACGATGCGATCGCTCTCGGCGGCGGCAAAGCGCGTTAGCGTCAGGGCATGACGATGGGCCTCGACCCGCTCCGAGGCTCTGAGGTCATACTCATTGTAGGCCTGGATGCCGATCGCCGGCAAAACCGCCAAGACCACCAACAGGAACAAACGCGCTAGCAGGCTCAACGACAACCTCTCGGGTGCGGCACTCTCATCTTCCAGCCGATCGGACGTGACGGCGGAGGGCTGGGACCCAATATGCTATCGGCCTTAGGCGGCCCGTCGCCATCCTAGCAGATTTCAATAAAATACGCGCGACCGCCTTTTTTCAAGGGATCGGATACCACCGGATGAATCTGCGCGATCTTGCCTATGCCGTCAGCCTAGCCGCCGATGGCCATTTCCGCCGCGCCGCCGAGCGCTGCAACGTCAGCCAGCCGACCTTGAGCGCCCAGATCGCCAAGCTGGAAGACGAATTGGGCGTCCAATTGTTCGAGCGCGGGCCGCGCGGGGCCACGCCGACCTTGAGCGGCCGCGCCCTGCTGCATCAGGCCGGCATCGTGCTGGACGAGGTCGAACGGCTGCGCGAGTTGGCGCGCGCCGCCCATGATCCGCTGGTCGGGCCATTCCAGCTGGGCGTGATCCCGACCGCAGGCCCCTATCTGATGCCCCGCCTGCTGCCGTTGCTGCGGGCGAACTGGCCGGCCCTGAAGCTGCACCTACGCGAGGACCGCACCGACGCGCTGATCGAGCGCCTGCGCGCCGGCTCGCTCGATGCGGCGATCCTGTCGCTGCCGATCGACGCCGATGATCTGCGAACCGAACCCTTGATGGAAGAAAGCATGCTGCTGGCGCTGCCCGCCGATCATGCGCTCGCCGGCACCCTCAGGATCCGGCACGAGGCTCTGACCGACGCCCCCGTCATGCTGCTGGAGGATGGGCACTGCCTGCGCGACCAGACCATGGCGTTCTGCCGCTCGACCGGTCTCGGCGCCCGCAGCGATGTGCAGGCGGCCAGCCTCGAGACGCTGCGGCAGATGGTGATGGCCGGCATCGGGCTCGCCCTGGTCCCGGCGCTGGCGACCGAACCGCCGTTCGGCCTGGGGCCGATGGCGGTCTATCGCCGGTTCGAGGATCCGCAACCGCGCCGGACGCTGGTCCTCGCCTGGCGCCGCAGCTTCCCGCGCGGCGACGCCTTGCGGGGGCTGGCCAAGGCGCTCGCCGGAGCCCTGCTCCCGCCGGCACCGCTCGGGGTTCTATGACCCCCGGGAGCTAGGTGGGGCTCCGCGGCAAGGTCGAGATGGCGCCCAGCCCGCCGCCGTCCCGATTGCGCAGCTCGAGTTCGCCGCCATGGGCGCGAACGATCGTGCGTGCCGCGCTGAGACCCAGGCCATAACCGCCGGTCGACCGATTGCGCGAGGGCTCCAGGCGATAAAACGGCGCGAACACCTGGCTCAACTGGTCCGGCGGAATGCCGTGCCCCCTATCCTTGACACCGATGACGACCGCGTCGGCCGCCACGCTCAGTTCGACGGATGGCAGGCACGCATAGCGCCGGGCATTGTCGATCAGGTTCGTGAAGGCCCGCTTCAGCGCGAACGGACGACCGAAATAGACGACATGGTCCGGCCCCTCGTACCCGACCTCGGAGCCTTGATCGGCAAAATCATCGATGATGGTGCGCAGCAGTTCGGCCATATCGAAATTGGTCGACTGCTCTTCCGCGGCGTTGTCCCTGAAGAATGTCAGCGCCTCGTCGACCATCGTCTGCATCTCGTCGACGTCCTGGAACAGCCGCCGCTGCTGATCCTCGTCTTCGACGAATTCCCCGCGCAGACGCATCCGGGTCAAGGGCGTGCGCAGATCATGGGAGATCGCCGCCAGCATTTCCGTCCGGTCGCTGATGAACCGCGCGATTTGTGCCTGCATGGCGTTGAAGGCACCGATCGCCATCCGAAACTCCGCCGGTCCGGTTTCCTCGATCGGGGGCGCCCGGGGGTCCGTGCCGAAACGCCGTGCCGCCGCGACGAAGCGCTTCATCGGTGCGGCCAGCTGTTTGGCGGTGACGGCCGAAACCAGCAGCGTCGACAGCAGCAGAATCGCGCAGATGATCGCGATCCGGATGCTCCGGTACATGCCCCAGCTCCGCTGCAAAGCGGTGAAGACGAGCCAGCTTTGATCGTCGAGCGCGATCGCCATGAAATAGGCATCCGGGTGGCCGGCGCGGTCGTAATGCAGGGCGGGCAGATACGCTTCGCCGTCATCGGCCCGGAAGATCACGACCCGACGGTCGGGATCGCCCAGCACCGCCGCCATGGTCGCCTTCCAGGCGTCGCGGGCCGCGTCCGTGTCCGTCGCGATGCGGAGCATGGCCGGGACCGGCGTGGCGTCATCGTACCAGTCGACCTGATAGTCCGACGTCGCGGCGGCGGCGGCCAACCGCGACCGGAGCGAGGGGGGCGCTGCCTGAATGACGCGGGTTATGCTGGCGGCTTGCTCGAAGAGCCCGCTCCGATCCAGAGCCGGAAGGGCAAAGCTGCTGGCAAAGCTGCTCAGCAGCCACGTCAGCACCAAGGTGCCGGTGACGGCGAGCATGATCGCCGCGCACAGGCGCTTGGCGATCGTATCGCGTATCCCGAACGGCAGCGTCATCCGCGTTCGACTGGCGCCGTGAACATATAGCCGCCGTTACGGACCGTGCGGATGAGCGAGGGATTTTTGACGTCGGGCTCCAGCTTGCGGCGCAGCCGGCTCACCTGCAGATCGATGCTGCGATCATAGACCTCGTGGCTGGACCCGTGCGCGAAATCGAGCAATTGGTCGCGCGTGAGCACGCGCTGATTATGTTCGACGAAGGCCAGCAACAGCTCGAACTCGCCGCTGGTCAGGGGAATGAGCGTGTCTTGCTCCGAACGGAGCTCGCGGCGCGCCATGTCCAACCGCCAACCGGCGAAACGCCAGACCGGCCGGGTCGGCGGTTCCTGGGTCTGCGGCGGCGGCGCGGTCGCGGCCCGACGCAGCACCGCCTTGACGCGCGCCAGCAGCTCGCGTGCGTCGAACGGCTTCGCCACATAATCGTCGGCGCCGACTTCGAGCCCGACGATGCGATCGGTCAGTTCGTTCATGGCGGTCAGCATGATGACCGGCACCCGGCGGGTCTGTTGCAGGCGGCGGCACAGGCTGAGCCCGTCCTCGCCCGGCAGCATGAGATCGAGAATGACCAGATCGAACGTTTCCTGTTCGAGCGCCGCCGCCATCTCCTCGCCATCGGCCGCGATCGTGACCAGAAACGAGTGCTTCCGGAAAAACTTCGTCAACAGAGACAGTATATCCGGATCGTCATCGACGATGAGAAGTCGCACGCTGGAGGCCATGGCTGAACATTACCGCAGCTTCCGGCTGCTTTGATGTCCAAAATTGTCTCGAATATGTCGAAGCCGACATATTCGGTCGGGGCGGAAGAGAGCCCGACATCCGCCCGGTAGATTCGCCGTTTAGGTTCCGGTTTCCCGAAGCCGGAATTGGCGATCGCCGTGAATTTGATGTCCCTCGACCTCAGAAAATATCTGGCACTTCTGTACCAGCGCCCGAAGCCGCCTGATCCGGATCAGGGCAGGAGCATGCCCCATGACCGGGCGACCCGGCGCCGGCTCCATCGGAGCGGATTGCGCTGGACGATCGGCGTCAATGCCCTGCTGCTCGGCACCGTCCTGCTGTTCCCGTCGGCAGCCCTGGCCGGCAGCGTCGAGCGTTTCATACAGGATTTCAATCGGCGCCTGTCGAGCGAACTCGGCCGGCTCGATCTGAGCGACGGCGAGCGCCGTCTCCGGTTCGCCCACCTGCTGGACGATTACGTCGATCTCGGTGCGGCCAGCGCCTTGATGCTCGGTCCCCGGTGGGCCAGGGCATCGGCACAGGACCAGGCCCGGTTCTGCGCGGCCTTGCGGGACTATCTGGTCGATGGCTTCGCCGCCCGCGTCCATGGCTTCGGTCACCGCCGTCTGCGCATCACCGAACTGCTTTGGGACGGCCCGGTCGTCACGGTCGTGAGCGAATTGTCGAGCGACTATGCCGTAACGATCATGCTGGAATGGCAGATCACGCGGGGCGGCCCGGTCGGTTGGCGCCTGTTCAACGTCACCGTCGCCGGCATGAACATGGCCGCGATCATGCGCGCGCAACTCAGCGCGGCCGAGCTGCTCGGCAAAGACGCCCGGAGCCCCCTCACCCAGCATCGCCTCCCGCCCGAAGCCGGCCTCGGGCCCCTCTACAAATTCTAGCGCGCTTTCCGTTCGAATGGACCCATTCGAACGACGAGGGCCGAAGGCAGCGCCCAAAAGGCGGTAATTCGCGCCAGCTCTAGGCCGCCGCACCCACCGCGCCACATTCGACCGTCAGAACCCAGGAGCCCCACACGTGTCCCTTCGCCAATGCCTGCTTCCCGTCGCCCTCATTCTCGGCCTATGGTCCCAAGCTCACGCGGCCAGCCCGGTCGACGATCTCCGAATCGTCGCAGAAATCCCCGGCAGCGACGCGACCTTTGACTTCGCATCCGTCGACCCGACCGCCCGCCGGCTCTATATCGCGCGCGGCGATGGCGTCATGAGCGTCGACCTCGCCGATATGAAGGTGACGCCGACCTTCATTCCAGGCGCGAAAGTCCACGCCGTCCTGCCCCTGCCGGACGGTCGTCTCCTGAGCACGAACGGCGCCAGTGACACCGCGACCCTGTCCGATAGCCGGACCGGCATGCGCATTGCCGAAATCCCGACCGGCAAACATCCGGACGCGGCGGCCTATGACCAGAAGACCGGCCTCGTCTTCGTCATGGATGCCGACGATAGCGATGCCACGCTGATCGATCCCAAGACCGGCACGATGGTGGGACATATGCCGATCGGCGGGACGCTCGAATCGGTCGTGACGGACGGCGCCGGCCGGCTTTACGTCACGATCGAGGACAAGGCGGAAATCGCGATCATCGATACGGTTCACCGCAAGATCGTCGGGCATTATCCGCTGCCCGGCTGCGAGGAGCCGTCCGGGCTCGGCCTCGATCCCGACGAGCATATCCTGCTCGCGGTGTGCAAGAACCAGCACGCGGTGGCGCTGCATGCCGAGAATGGCAAGGTAGCAGCCACGCTCGATATCGATCGCATCCCGGACGCGGTGATTTTCGATGCCGCCCGCAAGATGTTCTTCGTGCCTTGCGCCCGGGACGCCACCATGTTCGCCATCGCGACGAACCACGGCAAACCGTCGGTGGTCCGCAAGATCCCGACGGCGAACGGCGCCCGTGCCGGCGCGCTCGACCCGCAATCGGGCAAACTCTATCTGCCGTCCGCGGATTATACGATCGGCCTGACCGGCTTCACGCAAAAGGCCGGCACCTTCCGCATCCTCGTCGTCGGCACCCGACCCTGATCGAAATGCGGCAGCCCCCGATGACGGCCGAAGACGCCGACTTCGGGGGCTGCCGCTCCATTCCCTGCTTTAACGAAAGCGTCCTCGAAGTTCGTCGACCGCCTTCGTCAGCGAGCCGTTATCGGTACCGACCGCGACGAATCGATAGCCGGCGTCGAGCCATTTCTTCGCTTCGGCCTCGTTGCCGGTCAGATAGCCGGCCGGCTTGCCCGCCTTCTGGCAGGCGGCCAGCACGCGACCGATGGTATCCTGCACGACCGGGTTCATCGTGTCGCCGAGATGCCCCATTGAGGCCGCCAGATCGTTCGGGCCCACGAACACGCCATCGACGCCCGGCACGGCCGCGATGGCGTCGATGTTATCGACGCCCTTCATGGTCTCGATCTGCACCAGCACGCAGATCTCGGCGCCGGCGGCCTTCACATAATCCTTGATGCGCCCATAGCCGGCGGCTCGGCTGCCGGTCGATACGCCGCGGATGCCGTCGGGCGGATAGCGCGTCGCCGCGACCGCGGCCCTGGCCGCCTCCGCCGTCTCCACGAACGGGATCAGCAGGCTCTGCACACCGATGTCGAGGATACGCTTGATCAGCACCGGATCGTTCCACGCCGGCCGGACGACGGCGGAGGCCGTGCCGGTCTGCATGGCCTGAAGCTGCGCCACGATCGCCGGCAGCTCGTTCGGCGAATGCTCCGTATCGATCAGCACCCAGTCGTACCCGGCGTGTCCGATCAGTTCGGCCACGGCGGCGCTGCCGAGCGTGCTCCACAGACCGATCTGCCGCTCGTCGCGCGCCAGCGCCGCTTTGAAGCGATTTTCCGATACCCGCATCAACCCACTCCTCATCGTCAGATCTTGTAGCCGATCCGCAAGCCGCCCCAATGGCGGCCCTGGACGAAAACCGGCGCCGAAACGTCCTTCATCTGCGCGAACTGCCCGCCGCCCATGTCGCGCCGATAGGTCTGGAGCAGGAACGGCTTGGTGTTGCGCCCGGCGGCCAGGCCGACCCGGTCGTTGAACATGCGCCGGTTCCGGCAATTGGCCGCATTCCACACCGGGTCCGACCCCTGCGGCTGCGAGAATTTTCGGTTATGGGTCGGCAGAAAGCCATTGCGGTCGATCGCCACGCAGAACACGACCCGCGGATCCAGGCCCAGCACGGGCTCCTGCACCTCGGGCAGGACCCGATCGGTCAATCCCACGAAACGGGTCATGACCTGCGCCGGATTCGATCCGGCGAGCGGCTCGTAGCGTTCGTCGAACAGGTCGGCGAGTGAGAGGCGTCCGTCCGTCACCGCCGCCTCGAACAGCGCCGACGCCAGGACCGCCGCCTGCTGCGCCGCCCGGATGAAGGGGGTATCGGTGGTCTCGATCCCGCTCGCCGCGGTCAGGCCGACCAGGTTTTCCGAGATCCCGACCAGATTGTTCAGCCGTTCGCGCGCCTGTTGCAGACTGTCGCTGGTCGCCTTGACACCGCCGGCCAGCCCGTCCAGCACCTCGACGAAACGACCGACGCGACGATCGATCTCGGTCGCCGCATCGGCGATCCGGTCGGTTTCGGCATCGACCTCGCGAAAGGCGCGATCGATCGTCTGGATCACGTCGCCGATGGTTCCGGTCTCGCCCTGCACCCCCTCGGCCCGGGCGATGCTGCGCGCGGCGTTTTCCAGCAGATGGTTGGCCTTGCCGGTCAGATCGGCCAGCGTCTGAGCGATGACGTTGGTCGCCTCGCTCGTCCGCTTGGCGAGCGCCTTCACCTCGGTCGCCACGACGGCGAAGCCCTTGCCGGCATCGCCGGCCCGCGCCGCCTCGATCGTCGCGTTCAGCGCCAAGAGATTGGTCTGCCGCGCGATGGCCTCGATATCGGCGGCGACACGGCCGACCGACACCAGCGATTGGCCGAGGGCGCTGGCATCCTCGCGGATGGCGCCGATCGCGTCCAGCAGCGCGCGGATGGCGCCCTGGGTGTTGTCCATGGCGCGGCGCGAGGTCGCCATCTCAGCCGACGAGCTTTTAGCGACTTGGCTCGCCGAGGCGACGGCGGTCCCGATCCGCCGGGTCGCCGCGATCATCTCGCCGTTGGCTTCGCTCAAGGTCTCGAAGGCGCGCGACTGCGTGGCGACCGTGTCGCTGACGCTGTCGACGACGCCGGCGATGTCGGCAACCTCCAGCCCCACCGCGCCTGCGGCGTCGGCAACATCACGGATGAATTGATCTGTCTGGCGATCTCCGTCCATCGGTTTCCATCCCTGATGATCGCGGCCGCTTCGTCGCGACTTTGCCCGCTTGCGGGAACCGAGCTTACCCGAACCGGCCGGAAAGACCACACGCTGCGCGAGCCGGTTTTGGTTGTCCGCCCGGAGTCGGCAAGTGTATCTTCGAGGCGGAATGCTCGTTCCGGACTGCCCGATGTACTACCCGATCCAGGTTCGCGTGCTGACGACAAGTTCGAAAACGACCCATTCGTCACCAAACGCCGCGCCCCGACCAGGCCGCGGCGGCGACATGCGAAAGGATACCCATCGTGACTACTGGAACCGTCAAGTGGTTCAACTCGACCAAGGGCTATGGCTTCATCGCCCCGTCGGACGGCAAGGCTGACGTCTTCGTCCATATCTCGGCCGTGGAACGCGCCGGCCTCTCGACCCTGAACGAAAACCAGAACGTCGAATTCGAACTGGAGCGCGGCGCCAACGGCCGCACCTCCGCCGTCAATCTGAAGGTCGGCTAATCACCGGCGATCGCTAGATCGTCCGGATTAGGCGATCGTCAGATCGTCCGGATTAGGCGATCACTAGATCGTCCGGATTAGGCGATCGCTAGATCGTCCGGATTAGGCGAGCGTCAGATCGTCCGGACAGGCGATCCCTGGATCGTCCGAGCGATACCCCCGAATCGCCCGCCAGCTTAAAGCATGGCGAGCGGTTCGGGCCCCTTCGGTGCCGGGAAGGCGCGGTCGAGCGCCGCCAGCACTGCCGGCTGCAGCACCAGATCCAGCGCCGCCCGGTTCTCGCGGATATGAGCGGGCTGAACCGCCTTGGGAATCGCGGTCACATTGCCCAGGCGCAGCGTCCAGGCCAGCGCCAGCGCCGCCGCCGACACGCCCAATTCCGCCGCCAAGCCGGCCAGAACCTTATGGTCGGCCAGATCGCCCTGTTCGACCGGCGAATAGGCCATGACCGAGATGCTCCGCTCGCGGCACCAGGGCAGCAGGTCCCATTCGACGCCGCGGCGGCCGAGATTATACAGCACCTGGTTGGTCGCGGCCCGCCCGCCGGCAGCAACCCAGTCGGCCATGTCTGCCGCATCGAAGTTGCTGGCCCCGTAGTGACGGATCTTGCCCGCCTCGATCAGCCGTTCCATCGCCTCGATCGTCTCGGCCAGCGGCACCGCGCCGCGCCAATGCAGTAGATAGACATCGATGCGGTCCGTGCCGAGTCGACGCAGGCTGCGCTCGCAGGCGGCGACGGTGCCCTGGCGCGTCGCATTATGGGGATAGACCTTGCTGACCAGAACGACGCGGTCGCGCCGGCCGGCGATCGCTTCGCCGACGACCTCTTCGGCGCCGCCTTCGCCATACATCTCGGCCGTGTCGATCAGATCGAGCCCCAGGTCGAGGCCGAGGCGCAGGGCGGCCACCTCGGCCTCCCTGCGGGCCGAGCGCTCACCCATATGCCAGGTGCCCTGGCCGATCGCCGCCACGGATAGGCCCGGCGCCAGATCGATTCGCCTCGCTTCAGCCGCCATCGCCTCTTCCTCGCCTGCGCTTCCCTAGGCACAAACGATACGGGCGCGGCTTCCGATCCGGAAGCCGCGCCCGCTCGATATCGCGATTTTTTCGAGGTCAGGCGGTACGGATGAAATGGTTGAAGTACTTGCTGACCATCTGGTCGGTCACGACGATGATGCAGACGTCCGTCGTCTGGAATTCATGGTCGATGACGGCGCCCTCGCCGATCATGCCGCCCAGGCGCAGATAGCCTTTGATCAGCGGCGGCAGCGCCGCGATCGTCGCACGCGCATCGAGGTCGGCCACCGCCGCCTCCGCGTCGACTTCGCCCAATGGCAGCAGGTCGGTCTTGACGAACAGATGCGGCAACGCGCGGGTCCGGATCGGCTCCGGTGCCAGGTGGTTGTAGTGCAGATACGATAGCGGCCGGGCGAGCGCCTGGGGATCGGTCCCGGGCAGGCTGGCGCAGCCGAACATGATCTTGATGTCGTGGTACTGCACGTAGCTGGCGATACCGCGCCACAGCAGTTGCATGGTCGGCCGGTTGCGGAACCGCTCGTCGACGCAGGCGCGTCCCAGTTCCATGATTTCGCCGGGAACCGCGACCAGCGCCGAGATATCGAACTCGGTCGCGGTGTAGAAGCCGCCATGCTGGTCGGCCAGCGACCGACGCAGCAGCCGGTAGGTGCCGATGACCTCGGGGTCGCCCGCCCCGACGGAATGGTCGAGCACCAGGAGATGTTCGCAATAGGTATCGAAGCGGTCGAAATCGCGGCCGGCCACCGCTATCTCGGGCGTCGGCTTCGCGTTCATCTCGCCATAGAAAATCTGATAGCGCAGCCGCTGGGCGGCTTCGATTTCGGCACTGGTCCGGGCGATCCGAACCTCGATATTGTTCTGACGAAGGCCGTCATAGATCGACGGCGTGGCGCGTTCGACCGTGGCATGCCCAAGGGGCTGGACAGCCGACTGGTCGTGTCGAGCGACAGCTTCAACCATTGAGATTCCTGTCATCCAGTTCCATGGGGTAAGAGCCAAGGGCCGCCCACCTCATCAAGACCGGACTGAGTCCGATCTTCCGCCTCATAGGGTAAGACCTCGGCTCGAACAATGCTGAACCCTCAAGGCTCCCCCGAGGCGAAGGTTAAACCCCCTCGCCCGTCCAATAGCGGAAATATTTAGCGTGGTTTTATGACAGTCTGACTGGCATGGCAAGGCGCTTCACCCGTTTGCGGATAGAGTCTAAAAATTGCTTCGGTATGACAAACACTTGAGCAAGAGGGTCAAAACCGGCCTTCGACCCCCAGATAAGGTCGGAAGACACCCCATGGCGCCTCATGGCAGCTTTGAGCCCATGGCGCGCCCGGTTCCTTGACAGGCAAGCACCGCTATGTCGTATTGCGCGCTCGTCGGTGCCGGGTGGCGGCAGCGTCTTTTCGTCATTTCGGACGACCGGGCAATGCCATCAAACCCGACGGGGCTGCAGCGTATCGCGCCCGAACCGGCTTCAACAATCTTTCGACCCAATTTTCGGTCGCGCTATCGACCAGGAGCCTAACGTGGCACGCAAGACGCCCCTCGAGAACATGCGCAATATCGGCATCATTGCCCATGTGGATGCCGGCAAGACGACGACGACCGAGCGCATTCTCTACTACACGGGGCGCAGCCATAAGATCGGCGAAGTCCATGACGGTGCCGCGACCACCGACTACATGGAACAGGAACAGAAGCGCGGCATCACGATCCAGTCCGCCGCCGTGACCGTGTTCTGGAAGAACAACCAGATCAACGTCATCGACACCCCGGGCCACGTCGATTTCACCATCGAAGTGAACCGTTCGCTGCGCGTGCTCGATGGCGCGGTCGTCGTGTTCGACGGCGTCGCCGGCGTCGAGCCGCAGTCCGAGACGAACTGGCGCCTGGCCGACAATTACGACGTGCCGCGCATGTGCTACGTCAACAAGATGGACCGTTCCGGCGCCAACTTCCGCCGCTGCGTCGAGATGATCAAGCAGCGCCTGGGCGCCAAGCCCCTGGTCGCGCAGATTCCGATCGGCTCGGAAGACAATTTCCGCGGCATGATCGACCTGGTCGAGTTCAAGGCGCTGATCTGGCACTCGGACGAGCGGGACGCGGAGTGGGAAGTGGCCGAGGTCGATCCGGCCGCGATCTGCAAGCGCCTGAACATCGTCGTCAAGGAAGACATCGACACACTCAACGATGCCTTCAAGTATCGCACCGAGATGCTGGACATGGCGCTCGAGTATGACGATGCGGCGATGGAAGCGTACTTGGAAAAGGAAGAAATCCCCTCGCCCGACGTGCTGCGCGCCTGCATCCGCAAGGGCACCGTCAGCGGCGCCTTCACGCCCGTGCTGTGCGGCTCGTCCTTCAAGAACAAGGGCGTGCAGCAGATGCTGGACGCGGTCATCGACTATCTGCCGGCCCCGACCGACGTGAAGGCGATCGCGACCGTCGACGAGGATGGCAACATCACCGGCGAGCGTAACTGCTCGGACGACGAGCCGTTCTCCGCCCTGGCGTTCAAGGTCATCAACAACCAGTTCGGCGCGCTGACCTTCGCCCGCGTCTATTCCGGCGTCGCCCAGAAGGGCATGACGCTGCTGAATTCGACCCGCGGCAAGAAAGAGCGTATCGGCCGCATGGTCGAGGTCTATGCCAAGGACACGAGCCCGATCGAAGAGACCCGCGCCGGCGACATCATCGCCTTCGTCTCGCTGACCGAGACCGAGACCGGCGACACGCTGTGCGACATCGCCCATCCGGTCATCCTGGAGCGCATGAAGTTCCCGGATCCCGTCATCTCCGTCTCGGTCGAGGCGAAGAGCAAGGGCGACCAGGAAAAGCTGGGCCAGGCGCTGGGCAAGATGGTCCGTGCCGATCCCTCGCTGCGCCTGGAGCTCGACAAGGAATCGGGTCAGACCATTCTGCGCGGCATGGGCGAGCTGCATCTCGAAATCACGATCGACCGCATCCGCACCGAGTATGGCGTCGAAGCCAACGTCGGCCGGCCGCAGGTCGCCTATCGCGAGACGATCACCAGCAAGGTCGAAATCGTCTACACCCATAAGAAGCAGACCGGCGGTTCGGGTCAGTACGCCGAAATCAAGGTGCAGTTCGAGCCGCGCGCCCGCGGCGAGGGCTTCGCGTTCATCGACAAGATCTCCGGCGGCTCGATCCCGCGCGAATTCATTCCCGCGGTCGAGTTCGGCTTCGAGACCCAGAAGGAAGAAGGCGTGCTGGCCGGCTTCCCGAGCGTCGACTTCGCCGTGACCCTGGTCGACGGCAAGTATCATGACGTCGACTCGTCGGCCATCGCGTTCGAAATCGCCGCCCGCGCCGCCTTCCGCGAAGGCATGCGCAAGGCGAGCCCGATCCTGCTCGAGCCGGTGATGAAGGTCGAAGTCGTCACCCCGGAAGCGCATCTGGGCGATTGCATCGGCGACTTGAACCGTCGCCGCGGCATGATCCTGGGTCAGATCGACCGTGGTACGAACCTGGCCGTCGAGGCCCATGTGCCGCTGTCGGAAATGTTCGGCTACATCGGCGACCTGCGCTCGATGACCTCGGGTCGCGCGACCTTCACCATGGAGTTCAGCCACTACGACCCCGTGCCGCGCAACGTCGCGGACGAGATCGTGTCGTCGAAGAGCGCCAACTGATCCTTCTGGATTAGGCTGCAAGGAACCGGGCGGCGGAGGCGACTCCGCCGCCCTTTCTTTTTCCCTGGCGCCCGACGGCCAAACCCGCCCTATTCTACCGACCGAAACCGAACCGGAGTCCTACTTGACAGCGGATCTCGTTCTGCGCCCCGCCGAAGCCAGCGACATCGAGACGATCATCAGCATCGAATCGCGCGGGCCGGTCAGTAAATTCGTCCGACCCTGGCGGCACGAGCGCCACGTGGCCGCGCTCGAAAACCGGAATTTCGCCTATCTGATCGCCGAGTCCCAGGGCGAGCCGGTCGGCTTCGTCATCTTTCAGGACGTGCTGTCGGCCGACCGCGCGATCAATCTGATGCGCGTGGCGGTGGGCGAGCCCGGCCAGGGCAGCGGCAAGCCGTTGATGCGGCTCGCCATGCGCCATGCCTTCATCGATCTGGGCGCGCATCGGCTGTGGCTCGACGTGTTCGCCGAGAACGATCGGGCGCGCCATGTCTATCTGGGCCTGGGCTTCGTCGAGGAAGGCACCATGCGCGACGCGGCCCAGAAGCCGGACGGCTTCCATAGCCTGGTCATCATGTCGATGTTGGAAGACGAGTACCGCGCGCTCCCCGTCGATGCTCCCTAGACGACGCAGCCTGCAGATCGCGGTCGCGATCCTGGCTCTGGTCCCGGTCGGCGCCGGCCTCGCGGGCGTGCTGCTGGGCCCGACGATGGTGGCCACGGTCCAAAACGTGCCGCTCGACAGCCACTACCGCTACCTGTCCGGCCTGCTGCTGGCGATCGGCCTCGGTTTCTGGTCCTGCATCCCGAAGATCGAACAAAACGGCGGCCGATTCCGGCTTCTCACGGGCCTGGTCTTCATCGGCGGTCTCGGCCGCGCCGTTTCGCTGGAGACGGTCGGCCTGCCGGATGTGCCGATGCTGTTCGGCCTGATCATGGAACTGGTCGTGACGCCTCTGCTCTGTCTGTGGCAGACGCTGGACGCGCGACGGTAGCACCTCCCATCGTCATTCCCGCGCAGGCGCTAGGCTATTTTTAAATCAGTAGGTTACCCAAACACTCCGCCATGCCCGGGCTTGACCCGGGCATCCACGCCCCTCCGCCGGAGCCCTGTTTGGCCGTGAAATCGGCTTGCCCAACCACGTGGAGGGCCGGGTCAAGCCCACGGCTGTCCGGTTTAGATTTTGCCACTCTGTATTTTGGTCAGGCGCGGCTTGGGCTCGCGGTAACCCGGGACTGTCCGAGACAGGAACGACGCGTCGGCATTTTTCACCGTCATTCCCGCGCAGGCGGGAATCATGCGCAAACCGCAGGTTTGTCGCTGGGGGGGGGGCCGCAAAGGCTCTCTCAGCGAGGGAAATCCTCAACTTGTGCCCGTCGATCTTGCGCATGGCTCTGGATTCCCGCCTGCGCGGGAATGACGGAAGAATTAAACCGGACAGCCGTGGGTCAAGCCCGGCCATGACGATGTAAGACTAACCA
>JAQGIC010000143.1 GCA_028288725.1 Rhodospirillales bacterium | reverse complement strand
CCGTCGCGGGCCAGCAGCTCGTCGGCCTGGCGCGGCCCCTGGGTTCCGGCCTCGTAGTTCGGAAAATCGCGCGGCCGGCGGCTGGCCCAGGCTTCCAGCACGGGCTGCACCACCTTCCAGCCGGCTTCGACATTGTCGGCGCGCTGGAACAGCGTCGCATCGCCGATCATGGCGTCGTAGATCAGGGTTTCGTAGCCGGTCGAAGGCGCCGACTGGAAATAATCCTTGTACTGGAAGTTCATTTTCACATTGCCGATGTCGAGCGCTGTGCCGGGGATCTTGGCCCCGAACTGCAGCGACACGCCCTCGTCCGGCTGGATCCGGATGACCAGCAGGTTGGAGCCGACATCCTCGACCGGCGTGTCGCGGAAGACCGCGATCGGCGCGCGCTTGAACTGGATCGCGATCTCGCTCATCCGGCGCGGCAGGCGCTTGCCGGTGCGCAGGTAGAACGGCACGCCGGCCCAGCGCCAATTGTCGATGTTGAGCTTCAGGGCGGCATAGGTCTCGGTCATCGAATCGGCCGCGATCTTGGGCTCGGCGCGATAGGCCCAGACCGGCTTTTCATTCAGCACGCCGGCGCCGTACTGGCCGCGAACCGCGTCGGTCAGCACCGAGCCGGCATCGAGCGGGCGGATCGAATCCAGCACCTTGACCTTTTCCGAGCGCAGCGCGTCGGCGGCGAACGAGGTCGGCGCCTCCATGGCGATGAAGGACAGGAGCTGGAACATATGGTTGGGGATCATGTCCCGGAGCGCACCGGTCTGCTCGTAGAAGCCGCCGCGCGCCTCGACCCCGACCGTCTCGGCCACGGTGATCTGGACGTGATCGATATGGTCCCGATTCCACAGCGGCTCGAAGATGCCGTTGGCGAAGCGGAACACCATGATGTTCTGGACCGTCTCCTTGCCCAGATAATGGTCGATCCGATAGATCTGCCGTTCCGCCAGCACCGCCTGCAGCTCGGTATTGAGCGACCGGGCCGATTCCAAATCATGGCCGAACGGCTTCTCGATGATGACCCGGCGCCAGGTGTCGCCCTCCTCGCGCGTCAGGCCGGCCGCGGCCAGCCGTTCCACGATGGTCGCGAAGAATTCCGGCGCGGTCGCCAGATAGAACAGGCAATTGCCGATCGCGTCCGGTCCGCCGCCGGCACTGATCAGATCGTCCAGCAGCTTCTGATAGGTCTCAGGATCGTCGAACGCGCCCGACTGGTAGGAGACGCGGGAGACCAGATCGTCCCATTCCTCCATCGCCACCGCGCCGGTGGCGAAATCCTTGATCGCCTTGGTGAAATCCTCGCGGAACGCCTCGTTCGGATGCTCGCTGCGCGCGACGCCGATCAGGCGGAATCCGTCGGGCAACAGGCCCGCGTGCTTCAGATTGTACAGTGCCGGCACCAGCAGGCGCTTCGTCAGATCGCCCGAAGCACCGAAGATGACCATCGTGCAGGGATCGGCTTGCCGTCCGGTTTTGAAGATCGCCGCCATGCCGCCTCCGCTCGCCAATAGGTCCGTCAACTGTACAGGAAATTGCGGTCAGATCTCGCGATAAGACAGCAACAGGAAACCAATAAAGATAAAACAGGCCGGCCAGATCCAGCCCGCGATCTTGTTGCCGGGCGGGTCGAGCCGGATCTCGAGCCAACGCGTCCAGCCGGCCGCCGCACTCGCCAGTGCCAACGGCGTATGGGTCAATTCGATCAGCAGCTGGTCCTTGACGTTGGAGATAGCGTGCTGGTGGGTCAGCAGCAAGGCACCGCCGAGCGCGCTCATCAGCGGGAACACCAGCGCCGCCTTGGTCTTGGCCAGACCACCGACGCGCACGCGCCATTCGAACAGGCCGAAGACGATGGTCAGCAACACGAACATGCGGTGCTGCACGACCTCGACGTCGCGGAAGGAGACCCAGAAGCCCTCCTCGCCCAACGGCCAGACCTCCGGATCCGACCTGAGGAACAGGAAGGCCGCCAGTCCCAGCAGCACGAGCGGCCAGTGCCGCGTCACCACCGTCGCGATCTTGGCCTGGTTGGCGAGTGCTGCCAGGCCCATCAGCAGCACGAACAGGCCGGACCAATGGTGATTATATTCCGACCAGCGGATGTCATCGAGGTTGCGCGGCGGCAGGATGCCGGAGCCGGGCACGAACGCCGCCGGCGGGTTCTTCTTCTGCGCCTCGGCCTCTTCGTCCAGCTTCTGCTGCAATGCCGGCAGGGCCAGCGAGGCGTGGTCGGGCGAACTGAGCGAGGGGATCTGCGGCGTATTGCGCTCGGCGATCTCGGACCAGGTGACCCGGTCGGTCGAGAGATCGATCGCGGGAGCGACCGAGGTCAGCGAGGCCGCGGCGAAGAACAGGGTGAAGCCGATGCCGATCTCGACCTCGGCGAAGCGCTTCAGCCGGGTGACCGGCGTGGTGGGATTGCTGCGCAGCCGCTCGACCAGCAGATAGTTCATCGCGCCGAGACACAGCAGGCTGGCGAACATCGCCATCTTGGCGCCGACCATGACGCCATAGGCCGTGCCGTAGAAGCCGGCCAGGTCGCCGACATAGAGATAGGTCATGGTGGCGCCCGACACCAGGATGCAGGCGACGCCGACCATGGACATCTGAGAGAAACGCTTGCCGATCCGACGCCAGGCAGCCCCCTCGTGGCAGCGGCCGAGCGCCATGATGAAGCTGGGGATGCCGCCGATCCAGATCGCAGCGCCCAACTGGTGCAGCCCCTCGACGATGAGCAGCGGCACCCGGCCCTCGAGCCGGGCGTTGGCATGGGTCGTCAGCGTCGCCGCGACCAGCTCCAACAGGACGACGCCGATCATCAGCGGCTTCGACGCGCGGGGAAAGCCGAAGGCGAGAATGACCAGAACCGCCGCCGCCAGGATCTTGATCTGTCCGGCCTCGGCGAAGTCGGCGGTCATCACGTCGGCCAGGCCGAGATCGACGGTGCCGACCAGCACCGCGCCCTGCAGCGCGATGGTGAGCGCTTCGCAGACGATCAGTGCCACCGCCGACCAGCCGGCAATGTGGCGTGTGCGGGCGACGATCTCGCGGCCGGTGGCGCCCAGTTCCTCGGAAAAGGGCCGCGCCAGGAACACCAGGAACAGAATGCCGCCCAGCGCCATGGATTGGGCAACGATGGTCAACCCGTGCAGAAGGACCGACAGGTAGCCGAACAGATCGATCAGCAACGCCATTGGGCTCAGTTCCCCTCGACGGTGAAGGGCACGTCGCCGCGGGTGATATGGCCGTCGATCGCCAGCACCTGCCAGCGCAGTGTGTAGGTTCCCGGCGCCAGGGTTGCCTTGGTGTCGAGCCGGTCGTCGGGACCGTCGGCGTCGATCGGCAGGACCTGCTGGCTCTGGTCGGGCAAGGTCAGCGTCAGGCGCGAGCGCTTATGATCGATCCGGCTGTTGAAGCGCAGATCGAAGGCGATGTCCGGCCCCTTGGCCGTGGCGTTCACCGCCGGAACCGACTCCATCAGGATGGCGTGCGCCGCCGCCGGCCGGGGCACGGCGGCAAGGCAAAGAAGCAGAGCCGCCAGAAAGGCCTTCGAACCGGCCGGGATCGATCGCGTCATCAGATGCTTATCCGTTTGGAATCCTGGCGCACGGTTTACCGCAGGGTCTTGGCCGCGTCCACCCGATGGACGCGCGGCAGACAGCCACGCCTGGAATAGGCCGCGCATGCCGTCGTCACACCAGGCCCGCCGCATAGCCGTCGCGTTGCGGGTCGGCGCCGCCTTCCAGGACGCCGTCCCAGCAGGTGATGCCGTGCGGGGCGGCGAAGGGATAGGACAGCGGCGAGCGCTGCACCGCATAGCCCCTCGCCTCGAGCCCCTTCTGGACGCTGCGCGGGATGCGGTTGGAGATGTCGATCGCATCCGACGTGGCGCTGAAGCGCGGTGCCGAAACCGCCTCGGCGATGGGCATGCCCCAATCCAGCACGTTGAGCAGGACCTGGACGATGGCGGGCCCGATCCACGCGCCGCCCGGCGCGCCCAGGGTGAACACCGGCTTGCCGTCCTCGAACACGATCGTCGGCGTCATCGACGAGAAGCGGCGCTTGCCCGGCGCGATCGAGCCGGCATGGCCGGGGCGCGGGTCGTACCAGTTCATGGCGCCATTGAGCATGAAGCCCAGGCCCGGCGGAATCACGCCGGACGGAACGCCGTTGGTGTGGGTCAGCGTTGCGACCATGCCATCGGCGTCGATGCAGGAGACCGTGGTGGTGTGCTTGCTGTCGCCGGTGACGCGCGCCAGCGGCGTCTTCACGCCACCGCGGATCCGGGTGGCGCATGTGTCGGCATAGGCGTCCGACAGCAGCCGGTCCAGCGGCGGGGCCACGAAATCCGGATCGCCGATGAAGCGATCCTTGTCGCCGCCGGCGATCTTCATCGCCTCGGCGAGGATCGCGATATAGTCGGCCCCGTTATGGTCGAGCGCGGTCAGATCGAACCGCTCGAGAACGCGCAGGATCTGGGCGACATAGATGCCGCCGGCCGGCGGCGGCGGGGTCGCGATGGTGCGGCCGCGATAGTCGATCGTGAGCGGCGCCTTGCGCTGCGTCTTATAGCCGGCAAGGTCCGAGAGCGTCATCAGGCCGCCGCCTTGCGCCATGTCGTCGGCGATGCGCCGCGCGATCTCGCCGGTATAGAAACTTTCCGCCCCGTCGCGCGCCAAGCCGCGGAGCGTCCCGGCCAGATCCGGATTCCTGACGCCGTCGCCGAGCTTCTTGGGCGTGCCGTCCGGCCGCAGATAGAGCTGCCGGCCGTCGGGCGTGAGCGCCAGTTTCCGGATATAGGGCAGACGGCCGACGCCGACCTCGTTCAAGGCGAACATCGAAGCGACATGGGGGCGGATGATCCAGCCCTCCTCGGCAAAGCCGACGGCCGGGCCGAACAGCTCCGCCCAAGGCAAGCGGCCGAACGCATGATGCGCCTCGCCGAACACCCGCACGATGCCGGGTGTCGTCACCGCGGTATGGCCGAGTTCGTTGACGTTGCCCGCCAGCACATAGCCATAACCATCGCTGCATTCGCGCTCGAAAATGCCCTGCCACATATCGGGCGTTGCCGCGGCCGGACAGGTCGAAAGCCCGTCGAACACGAGATTCCGTCCGCTCCCGGGATCGAAGATCTGCAGGCTGCCGAGACCACCCAGGCCGCACATCGCCGGATCGACCACGCCTTGGGTCAGCGCGCAGGCGATGACGGCGTCGAGCGCATTGCCGCCGGCCTCGAGCGCCATCAGTCCGGCTTCCGATGCTTCGGGCTGCGGCGCCACGATCATCGCCTTGTAGGCCGGTCGTCGGCGGGTCGGTCTCGTCATGATGGCAGCCCTGATCCTGTCCTTTATGCGCTGTTCGGGAGCATCCTATGTTTCGCCGCGCATCAACAGGGTTCGCCGACCATGAAGATTGATTCTTCTCAATTTGGCTCGATTGGCCTTGTCGACCGACGGCCGTCCGCCGTTTTATGGAAGCGAGCGCAAAAATGCGCTTGAGCGCTTCCCGATCCGGGAGGCAGGAGAGGGTTGAACCATGTCCATTTCCAGTGTCGGCTCGTCCACAGCCACCCCGGCCTCGACGCCGCTGACCGGCAACACCGCCCTGCAGGCCGCCCGGGCGCAATATCAGCGTACCGGCATCGATAAGGACGCCGCCGCCGGCGATCCGGATCGCGATGCCCCGCCCAAGGCGCTGTCGGCAACCACGCCCACCTCGGCGCCGGCAACGCAGGCATCCTCGTCCACGGCGACGATCGCGAACGCGACCGCGACGCTGTCCACCAGCTCGGCCGCCGCCGCGGCCGCGTACGGCGCGACGGTCAAACGCTGACAGGACGCAATATTACAGATTTTCAATCTCGTCCGGTTAGGCCCGGACGCGATTGATCGCTATGCTTCTGACTAGGGTCGAACGATCCTCGGCGCAAAATCCGGAGGCATCCCCTTGAAGATTCTGCTGATCGAAGATGACCGGGAGACCGCCGACTACCTCGCCCAGGGGCTGGGGGAGGAGGGGCATAATCTCGTTCTGGCATCGGACGGCCGCGACGGCCTGTTCCGGGCGGCCGGCGAGAGCTGGGACCTGCTGATCGTCGACCGGATGCTGCCGGGCATGGATGGGCTCGCGATCGTGAAAACCTTGCGGGGCGGCGGTGTCGAGACGCCGGTTCTGTTCCTGACCACGCTCGGCGGCATCGACGACCGGGTCAGCGGGCTGAACGCGGGCGGCGACGACTATCTGGTAAAGCCGTTCGCCTATGCCGAGCTGGTCGCGCGCGTGTCGGCCCTCGGGCGGCGACCGCGGAGCCAGCCGACCGCAACGGTGCTGCGCGTCGCGGATCTGGAGATCGATCTGCTTGCCCGCGTCGTCCGGCGCGGCGGCCAGGAACTGCTGATTCAGCCGCGCGAGTTCAGGCTGCTGGAATATCTCATGCGTCATGCCGGCGAGGTCGTGACCCGCACGATGCTGCTGGAGAACGTCTGGGATTTCCATTTCGACCCCCGGACCAACATCGTCGAAACCCATATCAGCCGCCTGCGCGGCAAGGTCGATAAGGGCTATCGCGACGAGTTGATCCATACCGTTCGCGGCTCGGGATATTGCATTCGTGCGCCTGCCTAGACTGTTCCGGACGACCAGTTTCCGGCTGACCCTGATCTACGCGACGGTCTTCACCCTATCGGTCGCCGTGCTGTTCGCGATCATCTATTGGTCGACGGCGGGCTATATGTCTCGCCAGATGGACGAGGCTGCCGATATCCAGCTCGCATCGCTGCTGCAAGGTCAGCCGGCCGCCGGTCTCGACCATCTGCAGCGCGAAGTCCAGGAGGCGGTCAGCAACGCGCCGGCCGGCGCCTTCTTTCTGCTGCAGAACAGCGCCGGCAAGGTGTTGGCCGGCAATCTTCCCGCGCACGCCCCCAGGGCCGGTGTCCTAGAGACGACGCGACCGAGCCTGTTCGAGAACGAGACCGAACCTCACGGTTATCGCGGCCACGGCGTCAGGACCGTCGACGGAAGCTTCCTGTTCGTCGCAAGCGACAATTTCCAGCTCGAAGAGATGCAGGAACTGATCGTGCGCGCCTTCGCCTTTGCGCTCTGCGTCACGCTGGTTCTGGCCTTGGGAGGCGGCGCCTTCGTCAGCGCCAGCCTGTTGCGCCGCGTCGAAGCGGTCAGCCAGACCAGCCGGGAGATCATCGAGGGCAATCTGACGCATCGCATGCCGGTCACCGGCAGCGACGACGAGTTCGATCATCTCGCCATCAGCCTGAATAACATGCTCGACCGGATCGAAGGCCTGATGGAAGGCCTTCGGCAGGTGTCGAACGATATTGCCCATGATCTGCGCACTCCGCTCACCCGGCTGCGTCAGCGCCTGGAACGCGGACGCCGGCGTGCGACCTCGGTCGAGGATTTGCAGGAGGCGCTGGACGGGTCGATCGATCAGGTCGATCAGATCCTGGAGACCTTCGGCGCCTTGCTCCGCATCGCCCAGATCGAAGGGGGCTCGCGTCGTCAGACCTTCGCGAAGGTCGATCTGACCGACCTGATGCTTTCGATGGTGGAGACCTACCAGCCGGTGGCCGAGGAAAGAGCCCAGCGGCTGGATCATGCCATCGCGGATGGCTTGATCATGATCGGCGATCGCGAGCTGCTGGTGCAAATGCTGGCCAATCTGATCGAGAACGCGATCCGCCATGCCCCGGAGCGCGCGGTCATTTCGCTCGAGGCCGGACTCGACGGCGGTCGTCTCCGCATCATCGTGCGCGACAATGGGCCGGGTGTGCCGCAAGTGTTCCACGACCGCATCTTTCAGCGGTTTTTCAGATTGGAAGAAAGCCGGACCACACCAGGCAGCGGCCTCGGCCTGAGCCTGGTGGCGGCCGTGGCGACGCTGCACGAGCTCGAAATCACCCTCGCGGACAATCGACCGGGACTGGTCGTTTCGCTGCAATCCACGGGGCGCTGAGACCCTGAATGTTCGGTCGGTGACGTGCCGGCGTCGCCAGCAGCCGATCCAGGTCGACATGAGAGAACATTACCAAATATTAATAAATATCCACACAATAGCCCTGAATGTTCTGATTAAAATCGGTACTAATATTAGTATCAGAGCATTCGTTGGAACAGCGTGCAGTGAAAATATTCAGTCTGCGGCAAATCATACCGCGCCGATTCGGCGGGCAATGTTCGGCAGGCCGCGCAATAGCCTGCCTTTGCTTGTTCGTATCGGTTTCGGCACAGGCGGAACCGCGTGACCTGGCACAAGCCAGCCAGGCGATCGACCGGTTCGAGACCAGCTTGCTGGCGGTCATGCAGTCTGCCGACCGATTGGGCTATTCCGGACGCTATCGCCGTCTTCAACCCGAAATCGACAGGCTGTTCGATTTCCGGACCATGACCCGCGTCGTCTCCGGACCGGATTGGAATGACTGGGACGATGGGAAACGGGATCGGCTGGTGGATGCGTTCCGCGACTTCGTGACGGCCACCTATGCCAGGCGCTTCGACGGCTATGCCGGCGAGCATTTCAGCATCGATGCTCAACAACAGGTCAGCGGCGGTATCCTGGTGAAGACCAGGCTGGTCAGGACCGCCGAACCGCCGGTGGAGCTTGATTATCTGATCCGCGATACCGGCCGGGGCCCGCAGGTGGTCGATGTGTTCCTGGCCGGCACCATCAGTGAACTGGCTACCCGCCGGTCCGAGTTCGCCGCCGTCCTGCGGCGCGACGGCTACGACGGGCTGCTGACCGCCATCCGCGGCAAGACGACGAGCGACTGATCCGCGATTCCTTGCCGTTCCCCATTTCCCGCGCCCATCAGAAATCGGAGCCGAAAGTGTCCTTTCGACTGTTCGCCCTCGCCTTGATCCTGCCTTTCTGCGCCATGGCGTCGGCCTGGGGGGCCCCGCCGGCACCGGTGACCGATCTCGGGGTGATCGACGAGATCCATGGCGCCGACGGGGGCTTCGACTATGCCGCCGTCGATCCGGGCGGGCGCCGGCTCTATGTCGCACGCGGCGACGGTGTGATGAGCGTCGAGCTCGCAACCGCGAAAATGACGCCGACCCTCGTGCCGGGCAAGCGCGTTCACGGCGTCGTCCCACTGCCGGGCGGCCGGCTGCTCAGCACCAATGGAGATTTGGCGACGGCGACCCTGTCCGACATCGCCACCGGAAAAATCCTCGCCCAGGTGCCGACCGGCAAGAATCCCGACGCGGCGATCTATGATGCCAAGAGCGGCCTGGTCTTCGTCATGGACGGCGCCGAGGACGGCGAGGTTACCCTGGTCGATCCGGCGACGGGCAAATCCCCCGGGCATATCGCCGTCGGCGGGAAGCTTGAATTCGCGGTCGCCGACGGGGCTGGCCATCTCTACGTCAACATCGAGAACACGGGCGAGATCGCGGTGCTCGATACCGCGGCGCGCAAGGTATCGGCGCGGTTTGCGCTGCCGGGCTGCGAGGAGCCGACGGGCCTGAACCTGAATCCCGACACCCACATCCTTCTCTCGGTCTGCCGCAATCAGAAGGCGGTCGCCCTTCATGCCGAGAATGGGTCGGTCGTGGCCCAGCTCGACATCGACCGTGGCGCCGATGCCGTGATCTTCGACGCCCGTCGCAAAGTGTTCTTCGTGCCGTGCGGCCGTGACGGCACCCTGGTCGCAATTGGCGAGACCGGCGGAAAGCTGGCCGTGATCCGCAAGATCCCGACCGCGATCGGCGCACGCACCGGCGCACTCGACCCGGAGACCGGACGGCTTTATCTTCCGACGGCTGATGCCGCCGGAACCGACCATCAGCTGAAAGCCGGCACGTTCCGAATCCTGGTCGTGGATGGGAAGCGATCCTGATACGGTCGCATGCGACATTGCCAAATCCCAATCCACAGGCCACCGCACTGCAACATTAGCCATGCGAAGGTCGAGTTCTGCCAAATTGGAAATGATCGCATGCTGTTGACTGCCCGACCGGGGCTGAAAGCCAGCCTCCTGTTCTCGTTGTGCAGCATCCTCGTCGGTTGCAAAAGCTATGAGCCGCTGCCGCTGGACGAGACCCCCCGGCTGATCGCCGACCCGGCGGCCCTGGTTCGTACCGTGCCCGCGGGATGGCCCGGGGCCGGCGCGGTCGCCCTCGATCCCGCGGCACCGCTCGATGCTATCGGGTTCGCCGTGCTCGTGCTGGAGAACAACCCGGACCTCAAGAGCGGCCGGGCCGACCGGGGCATCGCCGAAGCCCAGGTCCTGCAGGCCGGTCTGTTGCCGAATCCGCAATTGAGCGGCAACTATGGCACGCTGCTGGGCGGCCCTGCCCGGTTCGATTCCTGGACCGCCGGCTTCAGCGAAGACATCAAAAGCCTGATCACGCTCTCGGCCCAGCGCGGCGCCGCCCGGTTCGAGGCCCGGAAGGTCGATGCCGATCTGCTGTGGCAGGAATGGCAGGCGGTCGGCAAGGCGCGTCTGCTGTTCGTCGATACGGTCGAGCAGCAGAAGCTGCATCGGCTGCTGCTGGAAAACCGCGCGCTGTTCGCGGCACGGGCGGAGCGCAGCGGGCACGCGCTCGCCGCCGGCGATATCGATCTGATGACCGCAACGCCCGATCTGACGGCGCTCGGCGATCTCGACAAGCAGATCGCCGATCTGGATCGCCAGATCCTGAGCCGCCAGCATGATATCGACGCGCTGCTGGGTCTGTCCCCCGATGTGCGGTTGCGCTTCGTCGATCGCATCGACCTGCCGCCCGTCGACCCTGCCGCCATCGAGAGCGCGCTTTCGACCCTGCCGCAACGGCGACCGGACCTGGCCGCGCTGCAACTGGGCTACGGGGCACAGGAGGAAAAAGTCCGCGGCGCGATCCTGGCACAGTTTCCGGCGCTGACCTTCGGCGGCACCGGCGGCAGCGACACCAGCCATGTTTTGACCTTCGGACCGCAAATCACGTTCGACCTGCCGATCTTCAACCGCAACCAGGGCAACATCGCGATCGAGCGCGCGACCCGCCAGAAGCTGCACGACGAATATCGCAACCGCATGAATGCGAGCGTCGGCGAAGTGACGGCGATGCTGCGCGAACAGGCTCTGCTGCAAAGACAGAGCGCCGAAGTCCGCACCGCGCTCGTCCAGGCGACGAGCATCGCCGAACGGGCCGACCGGGCCTACCGCGTCGGCAACATCGACGAGCGGACCTATGTCGATCTGCAGATGGTCCGCCTGTCTAAGCAGCAGGAACTCGTCGCCCTCGAACAGCAGATGCTCCAACAGCAGGTCGCGATGGCGACATTGACCGGTACCGGCATGCCGCCGATCACCCTGTCGACGCCCGACCAGCCTTCCCCCGACCCCCAGACCGCCGGTGCGGAGTAGATCCATGAAAATCTCGATTCTGATGGCGGCGGCTCTCGTGCTGGCGCCCGTTGCCGGCCAGGCCGACGAGACGTCGTCGAGCGTGCTGGTCGCCACCGTTCCCGCCAAACACGGTACGCTGCCGCAGACCTTGCTCGCCTATGGCGCCGTCGAACCGGCGCCCGACGGCACGGCCAGCATCAGCCTGCTGCGCGCGGGGCAGATCGTGAAGCTCCGCGTCAGTCCGGGCGAAGCCGTCCACAAGGGCGATCCGCTGGTGGATTTCGGCGCCGATCCCGCCACGATCGCGACCTATGATCAGGCGGTCTCGGCCTTGACCGCGGCAAAGCAGGACCGTTCCCGCACCGCCGATCTGCTGTCGCAGCAACTGGCGACACGGGCGCAGCTGACGCAGGCGGACAAGGCGGTCGCCGATGCTCAGAGCGCGCTCGACGCCCTGAACCGGGCCGGCGGCGGCAAGCCGGTCGAAACCGTCCGCGCCCCGTTCGACGGGATCGTGATGAGCGTTGCCGTCGGGCCGGGCGACCGCCTGCAGGCATCGGCGCCGCTGATGCAGCTCGCCGCGGCCAATCAGCTGGTCGTGGCCGCGGGCGTCGAGCCCGCCCAGCGCGGCAAGCTCGCCGTCGGCGCGCCGGTCCATCTCGACCCGCTCGACGGCAAGGGCGATGCGATCGACGGCACGGTCGCCTCCGTCGCCGGCATGATCGATCCGAAGAGCCGGCTGGTCGAAACCTTGATCCGCCTGCCGGCCGATGCGCTGCCCGGGCAAGGCTACCGCGCCCGGATCGAGATCGGTCATTTCACCGGCTGGCTCGTCCCGCGCGAGGCCGTGCTGTCCGACGAGAGCGGCAGCCATCTGTTCCAGGTCGCAGGCAACAAGGCGAAAAGCGTCCGGGTGACGATCGTCGGGACGGACGGCGAGACGACGGTGGTCGATGGCGCGCTCGACAGCAACGATCCGGTCGTGACCAGCGGCTCCTACCAACTGGCCGACGGCACCGCGGTCCGGTTCAACGAGACCGCAAAGACCTCGGACCGAAAGCCGGCGGATAAGCGGTCATGAGCTTCGTCACCTGGATCGAGCATCATCGCCGCTCGATCATCCTCATCGTGCTGGCGCTGGCATTCGCCGGCGGCTTCTCCGCCTTCTCGCTTCCGGTCGGCCTGTTTCCCCAGGTCTCTTTCCCCCGCGCCGTCGTGACGCTCGATGCGGGCGACCGCCCAGCCGATCAAATGACCCTGCTGGTGACGATTCCGGTCGAGAAAGCGGTCCGGCTGGTGCAGGGCGTCCGCCATCTCCGCTCGACCTCGAGCCGCGGCGCGGCGCAGATTTCGCTCGATTTCGACTGGGGCGTCGACATGGTGGCGACCACCCTGCAGATCGACGCCGCCATCGCCCAGGTCCTGCCGTCCCTGCCGACCGGGACCGCCTACAGCGTCAAGCGCATGGACCCGACGACGTTCCCGATCATCGCCTATGGCCTGACCTCGGACAGCGTTTCGCCGACCGCGCTGCGCGATCTGGCGCAATATCGCATCGTGCCCCTGCTGTCGGCGATCCAGGGGGTCGCCCGGGTCGATGCTTCGGGCGGCGCGCAGCAGGAGATCGAGGTCGCGATCGATCCCCACCGCCTGAATCAGGATGGGCTGGCGCTGAGCGACGTCACGGCCGCGCTCGCCGCCGCCAACGTGCTGAACGCGGTCGGCCGCATCGAGGATCATCACAAGCTCTATCTGGTCGTGGCCGACGAGACCCTGACCACGCTGCGGCAGATCAGCGACGTCGTCGTCAAATCGGGGCCGAATGGGGTCGTTCGCGTTGGCGATATCGCCCAGGTAAGCGACGGCACCGTCCCGAACTGGATCAAGGTCGACGAAGACGGCAAGCCGGCCGTGCTGTTCCAGGTCTATCAGCAACCCGACGGCAACAGCGTGCAGATCGCGAAGGATGTCCGGCAGAAACTGGCCGACTTCGCCCCGCAGATGCCGAAAGGCGTGACGCTCGCGACCTGGTACGACCAGAGCGAGCTGGTCACCCAATCGGCCGCCAGCGTGCGCGATGCGATCCTGATCGGGCTGGGTCTGGCGGCGATCGTGCTGCTCGTGTTCCTGCGCAATTGGCGCACGACCCTGGTCGCCATGCTGGTCGTGCCGGCGACGCTCGCCTCGACCGTGCTCGTGCTGAGCGTGATCGGCGCCAGCTTCAACATCATGACGCTGGGCGGCATCGCCGCCGCCGTGGGCCTGGTCATCGACGATGTCATCGTCATGATCGAGCATATCGCCCGGCGCGCCGGGCGATCGGTCGAGGCCGGCGGCGGCCTCAACGCCGTGCTGCCGGCGGGGCGCGAGTTCCTGGAGCCGCTGACCGGCTCCAGCCTGGCGACGCTCATCGTGTTCTTCCCGCTGGGGTTCCTCAGCGGCGTCACCGGCGCCTTCTTCAAGGCCCTGTCGGTGACGATGGGGTCGGCGCTGGTAATCTCGTTCCTGCTGACCGCCTTTGCCGTGCCGGTACTGGCGCGCCAGATCATCGATTTCAGCAAATGGCACGATCCCTCCTCCGGCCGCGAGCCGTGGCTGGAGCGCCAGCACCGGCGGCTGCTCGATCGCATCTTCGCCGCCCCCTGGCTGATCGTCCTGGCGGTCGTGCCCCTGCTCATCCTGGGCTGGATCGCCTACAGCCATGTCGGCACCGGCTTCATGCCGGCAATGGACGAAGGCGGCTTCGTGCTCGACTATCGCACCAAGCCCGGCACGTCGCTGACCGAAACCGACCGGGAGCTGCGGCAGGTCGAGGATATCCTGAAGACCGTGCCCGAGGTCGCCACCTTCTCGCGCCGGACCGGCCTCGGCCTCGGCGGCGACCTCAACGAGGCGAACCAGGGCGATTTCTTCATCCGCCTGAAGCCGCAGCCGCGGCGGACCAGCGACGCGATCATGACCGACGTGCGCCAGGCGGTCGAGAAGCAGGTCCCGGGCGTCAGCATCGAGCTGGCCCAGCTTATGGAAGACCTGATCGGCGATCTCACGGCCGTCCCACAACCGATCGAGATCCAGCTCTATGCCGCCGATCCCGCGACGCTCATTCCCACAGCCCGGAAAATCGCCGGTGCGGTCGGCAAGGTCGACGGCGTCGTGGATATCAAGGATGGCGTGACCTTGGCGGGCGACGCGATCAACATCCGGGTCGATCCGGTCAAAGCCGGACTGGAGGGGATGGATCCGTCGCAGATCACGAGCCAGCTCGACGGCTATCTGGGCGGCACCGTCGCGACCAATCTGCCGAGCACGGTCAAGCAGATCGGCGTGCGGGTCATGCTGTCGGCCAATCTGCGCCAGCATGAGGACGACCTGACGAGCCTGTCCATCCGCGCCCCGGACGGCCACATCTTTCCGCTCGGGCGCGTGGCGAGTTTCGTGACGGACCCCGGCCAGCCGGAGATCACGCGCGATAATCTGCAGCGTATGGTGGCCGTGACCGCGCGCATCGAAGGCCGCGATCTGGGATCGACGGTGCAGGATGTCCGCCAAGCGCTCGACAAGCCGGGCTTCCTGCCGACGGGCGTGACCTATCAGCTGGGCGGCCTTTACGAACAGCAGCAGATCGCGTTCAGCGGCCTGTTGAAGGTCTTTGCCGCCGCCCTCGTCGCCGAACTGATCCTGTTGCTGTTCATCTATGAGCGGCTGATGCTGCCGTTGATCATCATCGCCACCTCGCTGCTCTCGACCACTGCGGTATTCACGGCGCTCTGGTTGACCGGCATCGAGCTCAACATCACCGCGATGATGGGCATGACCATGATCATCGGCATCGCCACGGAAATGGCGATCTTCTTCGTCTCCGAATATAGCGAACTCGCCCACGCCCTTCCGGCCCGGCAGGCGCTCCTGGAAGCGAGTCGCAATCGCCTGCGCCCGATCGCCATGACGACGCTCGCGGCGATCCTGACGCTGATGCCGCTGGCGCTCGGCCTTGGCGAAGGCTCGGCGATGCAGCAGCCGCTCGCGGTCGCGATCATCGCCGGCCTCGTCCTGCAGTTCCCC
>JAQGIC010000097.1 GCA_028288725.1 Rhodospirillales bacterium | reverse complement strand
GTTTCGTCAATGTGCTCGGCGGTGATCTTGCCGAGCGCAAGCGGGCTTCCCGCCCCGGCATTGGCGAAGACGATGTCGAGGGTTCCGCGCTGGGCCTTCACCGCCGCGTAGAGCCGGTCGAGGTCGGCCAGATCGGAGACCGAGCCCTTCACCGCGCGAGCATTGGGCCCGAGGTCGGCCACAGCGGCGTCGAGCGCTTCCTGCCGGCGGCCGAAGATGAAGACGAAGGCGCCTTCCTCGATGAAGCGCTTTGCCGAGGCGAGGCCGATGCCGGTGCCGCCGCCCGTGATGACGGCGGTCTTTCCATTCAATCTGGTCATGTCGTGCAGTCCTTGTTTCGACGTCTCGGGTCCTCGGCTGTACGGGGAGGTCCCCCGGAAGCCTCAACATGGGTTCGCCGGTGGCAGGCGGTGAGTGCGGAATCGCGCACATCGGTGGTGCAAGAACGATCCAGTTGGACGATTGAACGCCGTGGCGTTCGCGCGCATTGCGGCGCAGCGTGCTAGAATGGACTCCGAAACGGCGCAGCTTGCGGCGCGGGAATGCACCATGATCGACTGGGATGACGTTCGCTACTTTCTAGCCGCCGCGCGCGAAGGCTCGGTGCGGGCTGCCGCCGGGCGCCTCGGGGTGAATCACGCGACCGTGCTACGACGCATCGCTCAACTCGAGGACCGCCTCGGGACGCAGATGTTCGAAAAGCTGCCTTCGGGCTACCGCCTGACGGCTGCGGGCGAGGAGGTCCTCGAGCTCGCGGAGCAGATGGAAGCGTCATCGCACCAGCTGGAGACGCGCGTCTTCGGTCGCGACCAGAGCGTGCGTGGGCTTCTGCGGGTGACGCTGCCTCCGTTCCTTGCGACGCACCTGCTCATGCCGGATCTCGCCGATTTTGCGCTTATGCATCCGGACATCGAGATGGAGATCGTGTCGACCGGCGACGTGGTGAATCTGACCAACCGAGAGGCGGACGTCGCGATCCGGATTGTCTCCGATCGCAAGACCCTGCCGCTCAATCTTCATGGCCTGAAGGGCCCGGAGCTGTTCGCAGGCGTCTATATGTCCCGCGATCGGCTAGCCGCGTGGCGTGCGGGCGCACCGGATCCCATCCGGCCCATCGTCATCGACGTTCAGGGAGTTCCGGACTGGGCCAACGAGGGCGAGGTTCGTGCGACAGGGGTTTCGTTCAGGACGCCCGACGCCGAGGCGCAGATCGCTGCGGCACGGCAAGGGATCGGTATGACAAGACTGCCGTGTTTCGTTGGAGATGCCGATCGCCTACTGGCGAGAGTGCCGGGCATCGATCTGAAAGCACACGCAACGCTCTGGCTTCTTACACAGGGGGAGGCACGCAAGACGGAGCGCGTTCGGCTCTTCACTGAGTTCATATCCCGCAGGCTCGCCGCGTACGCTCAGCTTCTCGCGGGGCTGTCTATACCGCGCGACTGACGCCCGGCAGGTCGCCGGCGGCGCTTGCCGCAATCCGGTCGGAAGCCGAGCTGCGATCGCTTGAAGCGGCGTCGTTCAATCCGCGAATGTTGCGCGGTATCGCAACCGCCGCGAGGGCCACACTGCCATTCCGCTTTCGGCCGGTCTTGCTCGTTTAAGGAAGTAACGGGGGGCAATGCGGAAACGTCGGCTTCTGTCGCAAGCCGACGCGGTGCAAGCGGGAATGCCTGCAAAGTCCCACAAACTGCTGTTCAATACTGAGCGGCGTAGCGGCGGCGGCTTAAGAGTCGGAGGCGGCGGCGTATGGCGGAATGGCGGGCCGAGAGGGATTCGAACCCGTTCTATATGGAGTGTCTAAGCGGCTAATCTTGGAATCGCCCTCTCAACCAATCGCAAGAATCGGGTGTTGCGACCTTCGCCGCACGATGCGCGACGGCATAGTCCTTCGGCGTCAGCCCCGTGATGGCCTTGAACATGCGATGAAAGTAGCTGGGGCTCCGTCCGACCGCCTCGCGCGGCACAAAGCCTGATCAGGGCCGGACGGCCGGTCGACGCGGCCGCGGTCGCGGATCCCGGCGTCCCGTCGCAGCGTCTCGCCAAGGCGACGGCTTGACCCTCAGCGCACCGATTGCGCACCTTCCAATGCCGCTTCCTCGAACGTTCGGATCAGCGGCGAGGGATCGTCCCGGCGATAGGCAACGCCCAGCGTGATGTTCGGCGCCACCCCCGACAGCCGACGATAGACCGCCAGCGGGCGGTTGAAATGCTGCACCTCCGACGCGATGAAGCCGACGCCGAAATCGCAGGCGGCGAGCGCTACGATGGACTGCGCCGGATAGGCCTCCAGGATCACCTTCGGACTGAAGCCGGCCTCGCCGCACAGCGCCAGGATCCGGTCGTAGAGCCGCGGACCTATCCGGCGGGGAAACAGGATGAACTGCTCGCGCGCCAGATCCTTGAGCGTCAGCACCGGGAGTGCCGCCAGCGGGTTGCGGGACGACAGGACGATGTCGAACGCGGTGTGCGCGATCTCGCGGCAGACCAGGGAATCGTCGACCAGCGGGGGATGGACGATGCCGGCTTGGATCTCGCCCGAGCGCAGGGCGCCTTCCTGCTCGTCCGTGGTCATCTCGCGCGTGACCAGGCGCACATGGGGCGCCTTTTCGCTGAAGCGGGCGACGATTTCGGGAAAGACGATATAGAGCGCCGGCGCGGTCACGCCGACGCACAGCTCGCCGACCTCGCCCCGGTCGATCTGGCGGGCGCGCAGCGCCGCGGTGTCCATCTGGGCGACGATCCGGCGCGCCTCGCCCAGGAAGATCTCGCCCGCCTGGGTCAGCGAAACCCGTCGCTTGGTGCGATAGACCAGGCGGGCGCCGATCTGCTCCTCCAAGTGACGAAGCTGCTGGCTCATCGCCGGCTGGGTGATGTGGCTGCGCACCGCCGCGCGCTCGAAATGCAGTTCCTCGGCGAGGGCGATGAAGGATTGCAGGCGTCGGCGGTCCATGGCCACTGATAAGATTATCTTCTTAAACGGTCAAATTAAATAATTGGACTCACTTTTACATCGACGGCTACCTGGCCACGGGAGGAAGCCAATCATGAAGATCGTCATGATCGGCGAGGCGACAAATCACCGGGAAAAACTCTCGGCCTCGCTGAAATTACCGTGCGACATCATCTGTCTGCCGGCCGATGCGGCCGCGACGCCGGGTTTCGACGATCAAATCGACGGTGCCGACGTCGTCGTCTCGCTGCGCTATCGCCGCCAGGGTACCGCCCCCCGTTTCTCCATGCTCCATGTCCCCGGCGCCGGGCTCGACGGCATCGACCTGGCCTCGCTATCGCCCGGTTGCTCCGTGTGCAACGTGTTCGAGCACGAGGCGCCGATCGCCGAATTCGTGCTGCTGGCGATGCTGGAATGGCAGGTCCGGCTGACCGAGATGCGCGGGCGCTTCTCGGCCGACACCTGGTCCGAGGCCTACCGCAATCGCGTGCCCCATGGCGAGTTGTTGGGCGGGACGCTGGGCCTCATCGGCTTCGGGCGTATCGGCCGCGCGATCGCGACCCGGGCCAAGGCCTTCGGCATGCGCATCCTGGCGCTCGACCAGGCGGCGACCGATTCGGCCGGCCTGGCGGATGCAGTGCTGCCGCCGGCCGAACTGCCCCGCCTGCTGGCCGAAGCCGATTTCGTCGCCATCGCCTGCCCGCTGACCGACGGGACGCGCGGGTTGCTCGACGCCCGGACCTTGCCGCTGATGAAGCGCAGCGCCGTCCTGATCAACGTGTCGCGGGCGGAAATCGCCCACGAGGCGGATCTCTATGCGGCGCTGGAGACGGGCGTGATCGCTGGCGCGTTCCTCGACGTCTGGTACCGCTATCCGATCGCGGCCGAGGAGTCCGTGCCGCCGTCGCGCTTTCCGTTCCATGCCCTGCCGCAGGTCTATGCGACCCCGCACTCCTGTGCCTGGTCGACGGCCCTGCCCTATCGCCGCTACGCGGTCGTCGCTGAAAACATCCGGCGGCATGCCGCGGGCGAATCGCTCCTGAATCTCGTGCATCGGGTCCCAAGCGGACCGGATGCGGAAGTGTGAGGCCAAATCGATGACAGCGATCAAGATCACCGGCGTCCGCACCATCGTCGTCAACGCCGAAATGCGCAATTGGGTCTTCGTCAAGGTCCTGACCGACCAGGACGGCCTCTACGGCTGGGGCGAGGCGAGCCTCAACTGGAAGACCCGCGCCGTCACCGGCACGGTCGAAGACCTGGAGCCACTGCTGATCGGGCGCGATCCGCGCGACATCGAACAGATCCTGCGCATCCTCAACAAGCACAGCTACTATCGCCTGGGCATCATCGGCGCGACCGCGATCAGCGGCATCGAGCATGCGCTGTGGGACATCTTCGGCAAGAGCCTGGGACTGCCGGTCTGGCGCCTGCTGGGCGGCAAGGTGCGCGAGAAGGTCCGGGTCTACACTCATCTCGGCCTGGGCGACATGCGCGCGGTGTACGAGACCTTCGACGAAGGCGCGCTCCGCGACAAAGCCCTGGCCGTGGTCGAGCAGGGCTACGACGCGCTCAAGGTCGTCTTCATCCCCTATTCGCACTACTCGGTCGGCATCCCCGCGCGCAAGCATGTCGGTCGCCTGATGCGGGTGCTGCGCGACACGGTCGGCGATGCGGTCGACATCATGATCGACTTCCATGGCCGGCCGGCCTCGATTGCGGCGGCGCTGCAGTTCATCGAGGAACTGGCGCCCTACAATCCGATGTTCTGCGAGGAGCCGGTGCAGCCGGGCGATACCGAGGCCCTGCGCATGGTCACGGAGCGCGCGGCCTGCCCGATCGCATCCGGCGAGCGCCTGGTCGGCTTCAAGGAATTCGAGCCGCTGTTCCAGCAAAAAGCGCTGCACATCATCCAGCCCGACCTCAACCACACCGGCGGCATCCTCGAAGGCAAGCGGATCGCGGCCGCCGCCGAGCAGGCCTTCATGGGCGTGGCGCCGCACAATCCGAACGGCCCGGTCGCCGGTGCCGCGGCCCTGCATTTCGACGTCTCGACGCCGAACTTCGTGATCCAGGAAGAGATGAGCGGCGCCGTGCCCTGGTACGACGACGTGGTCTCGACGCCGATGCGGCGGACCGGCAGCTATTGGGCCGTGCCCGACGCGCCGGGCCTGGGGGTCGAGATCAACGAGGCCGAGGCCGCGAAGCACCCGTTCAAGCAGGAAGTGATCCACACCCAAGGCGCCGTCCTCGAGGACGGCACCATCGTCGATTGGTAGCCCGATGTCGCACATGCACGAGACCCGAAACACCGCCGGCGTCTGGCAGGAATTCTCCCTGCCCGGCGGCGTCTACAACGCGACGCCGCCGCGCATCCTGTTCGGCGCCGGCACCGTCGACAAGGTCGCGGCCGAGGTCGATCATTACGGTGCCCACCGGGCCCTGGTCCTATCGACGCCCGGCCGGAACGGGCTGGCGGAACGGGTCGCCGCCCTGCTCGGCGACCGGTGCGTCGGCATCCTGCCGGAAGCCGTCTCGCAGGTGCCGATCGAGCTTGCTGTCCGTGGTCAGGAGCGGGCGCGGGAGATGGGCGCCGATTGCCTCGTCAGCGTCGGCGGCGGCGCATCGGTCGGCCTCGGCAAGGGGATCTCGCTGAAGCTCGCCCTGCCGATCATCGCCATCCCGACGACTTATTCCGGCTCCGAAATGACCGGCTTCTGCGGCATCACGATCGAGGGCGTGAAGCGGATGCACACCAGCCTCAACATGCTGGCCTCGACCGTCATCTACGATCCCGAGCTGACCCTGTCGCTGCCGCTCGACGTCAGTGCCGCCAGCGCGTTCAATGCGCTCGCCCATTGCGTCGACGCCATCTACGTCCCGACCGTCAGCCCGACGAGCGCCTTCGCCGCGGTCGAGGGTGCCCGCGTGCTGATCGAGGCGCTGCCCCAGCTCGGCCGCCGATCGGAAGATCCGGCGGTGGCGGCGGCCCTGCTCTATGGTGCGATGCTCGGGGGTGCCGCACTGACCGGCGGCTTCGCGCTCCAGCATGGGCTGGCCCATGTGCTGGGCGGCAGCTTCGGCGTTCCACATGGCCTGTCCCATGCCCTCGTCCTGCCCCATGTCACGGCCTATAACGCGCGCTACGCCCCCAAGGCAGTCGGGCGCATCGCGGCGGCCGCCGGGACCGACGACCTGGGCACGACCCTGTTCGACCTGCTGACCGCCGCCGGGTTGCCCAACAGCCTGGCCGCCATCGGCTTCCGCGCCGAAGATCTCGACCGGGCCACCGACATCACGATCGAGACCGACGACGGCATGAACCCCGGACCGGTAACCTGGGACAATGTGCGCCGCATCGCCGACGATGCCTTTCACGGACGACGACCGGGTTCCGGCCACTGACCCAAGCGTAGAAGACCAAGAAGCCGATAAAAATATCGAGGGAGAACGTCATGAAGCTTACCCGCAGAGCCGTCGTCGCCGGTCTGGCGACCGCGGGCGCCGGCCTCGGCCTCGCCAGTCCGTTCGTCTCGCGAGCGCTGGCGGCCGATTATGCCTGGAAGTTCGGCCACGGCTTTCCGGCCAGCCACCCCGTCCATGTCTTCGCGCTCGAGGCGGCCGCGAAGATCAAGCAGGACAGCGGCGGGCGCGTCGACATCAGCGTGTTCCCGAACAGCCAGCTCGGCGGCGACAGCGATCTCCTGGCCCAGGTCCGGTCGGGCGCCATCGACTTCTTCAGCACCGGCGGCCTGATCTTCGCGACCCTGGTGCCGATCGCCTCGATCAGCGGCATGGGCTTCGCGTTCCGCGACACGGACGCCGTCTGGCCGGCCATGGACGGCGAACTCGGCGCCCATATCCGCGCCGGGTTCGAAAAGGCCGGGCTCCATCCGTTCGAGCGCATCTGGAACAACGGTTTTCGGGAAATCACCACGAGCAAGACGGTGATCAACGGTCCCGGCGACCTCGCCGGCTTCAAGATCCGCGTGCCGGTCAGCCAGGTTTATATCTCGCTGTTCAAGGCGCTCGGCGCATCCCCGACCAGCATCAATCTCGCCGAGGTCTATACGGCGCTGCAGACCGGCGTCGTGGACGGCCAGGAAAACCCGCTGGTCGTTGCCGATACGACGAAGTTCTACGAGGTGCAGAAGGTCTGTTCGCTCACCAACCATGTCTGGGACGGATCGTGGATCGTCACCAGCGGCCGCAGCTGGAAAGGCGTGCCCGAGGAGATCCGGACGCTCGTCTCGAACGGCTTCAACGGGATGGCCCAGCGCCAGCGCGAAGCGGTGACCAAGCTGAACGCGGATTTGGCCGAGTCGCTGAAGGAGAAGGGCATGACCGTCAACGCCACCGACCCGGTGCCGTTTCAGGACGCGCTGCGCAAGGCAGGGTTCTACGCCGATTGGAAAGGCCGCTTCGGCGACGAATCCTGGAGCATCCTGGAGAAGGCCGTCGGCAGGCTCGCCTGATGATGGCCGAGTTCGGGATGACGGTACGGCCAGGGCCGGTGCCGCGCGTCGTCCGATGGCTGACGGCGCCCGGCGACCTATTGACGGTTCTGGTCGAGGGGGTGACCGCCGTGCTTGTCGTCGCCGAGATCGTCATCCTGTTCAGCGGGATCGTGGCGCGCTACGTCCTGCGCGCGCCGCTCGTCTGGTCGGATGAGCTGGCCTCGATCCTGTTCCTGTGGCTGGCCGTGCTCGGCGCCGTCGTGGCGCTGCGCCGGGGCGAGCACATGCGCATGACGGCGCTGATCGCGAAGGCCGCACCGCGCCGGCGGCTGTTCTTCGACATGCTCGCGGTCGGGGCGTCCCTGGGCTTCCCATTGCTCTTGTTCGGTGCAGCGCTCGATTTCGCGAGCGACGAGATCGTGGTCGTGACGCCGGCGCTGGAGATCTCAAGCGCCTGGCGGGCGGCGGCGATGCCGGTGGGCGCCGGGCTGATGGTCGTCACGGCGCTGATGCGCCTGGTCCGGGCAGGCGACCTTCGCGTGATGGCGGGGGCGCTCGGCCTGCTGCTGGCCGTGGGCGCCGGCCTCTACTTCGCGGCGCCGGCGCTGGGCGGGCTCGGCAAGATCAACCTGCTGATCTTCTTCGTCGGCGTCGTGGGTATTCTCGTCCTGTCCGGCGTGCCGATCGCGTTCGCCTTCGGCCTCGCTTCGCTGGGGTACCTGGCGCTGACTACGACCCTGCCGCTGGACGTCCTGATCGGCCGCATGGACGAGGGCATGAGCCACATCATCCTGCTGTCCGTGCCGCTGTTCGTGTTCTTGGGCCTGTTGATCGAGATGACCGGCATGTCGCGCGCCATGGTGGGATTCCTGGCCGGGCTGCTCGGCCACGTGCGCGGCGGCCTGTCCTACGTCCTGATCGGGGCGATGTATCTCGTTTCCGGCATCTCCGGCGCCAAGGCCGCCGACATGGCGGCGGTGGCCCCGGTGCTGTTTCCCGAAATGCGCAAGCGCGGAGCCACGCCGGGCGACCTCGTCGCCCTGCTGGCGGCGACCGGCGCGCAGACGGAGACCATTCCCCCGAGCATCGTCCTGCTGACCATCGGCTCCGTGACGGGCGTGTCCATCGCGGCGCTGTTCACCGGCGGCCTGCTGCCCGGCCTCGTACTGGCGGTGACCCTGTGCAGCGTGGTGTGGTTCCGCTACCGAGCCGAGGACCTGTCCGGGGTCGTCCGGCTGAGCCGGCGCGCGATCGGCCGCAGCTTCGTGGTGGCGTTGCCCGCGTTGGCGCTGCCCTTCGTCATCCGGGCGGCCGTGGTCAAGGGCGTCGCGACCGCGACCGAGGTCTCGACCATCGGCATCGTCTACACGATCGTCGTCGGTCTCGCGGTCTATCGCCAGTTCGCCTGGCGGCGGCTCTATCCCATGCTGATCGAGACCGCAGCCCTATCCGGGGCCATCATCTTCATCATCGGCACGGCGACCGGCATGGCTTGGTGCCTGACGCGCTCCGGCTTCGCCAACGACCTGGCGTCCGTGATGGAAGCGCTGCCCGGCGGCGCACCGACCTTCATGGCGGTGTCGATTGTCGCCTTCGTGCTGCTCGGCAGCGTGCTCGAGGGCATTCCGGCGATCGTCCTGTTCGGCCCGCTGCTGTTTCCGATCGCCAAGGCGGTCGGCATCAACGAGGTGCACTACGCCATGGTCGTCATTCTGGCCATGGGCATGGGCCTGTTCTCGCCGCCATTCGGCGTGGGGTTCTACGTGGCATCGGCCATCGCCCGCACCGATCCGGCACTCGCAGTCAAGCCGATCGCCGGCTACATGCTGGCGTTGCTGGCGGGGCTGATCCTGGTCGCCGCCATCCCCTGGATATCGACCGGCTTTCTTCCCAGCGCAAGATAAGATGACGCCCCTGACTGGGCTCGCAACGACGCTAGGCGGAGCGCACCACCTGCAGGAACTCCTCGACCTGCCGCTTCAGCAAATCGCCGTTTCCTGAAAGTTCGCCCGCCGCGCTCAGCATCTGTCCCGCCGCCGTACCGGTCAGGCTCGCCGCCTGGCTCACCCCGGCGATGTTGTTCGTCATCTCCTGCGTGCCCTGCGCCGCCTGCGCGACGTTGCGAGCGATCTCCTGCGTCGCCGCCCCCTGCTCCTCCACAGCGGCGGCGATCGTCACCGCGGTCTCGTTCACCCGGCCGATCGTCCGGGTGATGTCCTGTATCGACAACGCCGATTTTTGCGCGGCCTCCTGCATCGCCTTGATCTGCACGCCGACCTGCTCGGTCGCCTGGGCCGTCTGATTGGCCAAGGCCTTCACCTCGGAGGCGACCACGGCGGAGCCCTTGCCGGCATCGCCGGCGCGCGCTGCCTCGATCGTCGCGTTCAGCGCCAGCAGATTGGTCTGGCCGGCGATGTCGCTGATGATCTTCACCACGTCGCCGATCTTCTCCGCGGCAAGGTTCAGGCTCCGCACCTCGTCGTTCGACCTGTTGGCCTGCAGGACCGCGTCCTTGATCATGTCGCTCGACTGCGTCACCCGCTGTCCGATCTCCTGATCGAGACGGAAAGCTCTTCGGTGGCGGATGCGACGGTCTGCACGTTGGCAGTGGTCTGTTCGGAGGACACCGCGACAGCCGTTGCCTGCCGCGTGGTTTCCTCCGAGGTCGCCGCCATGGCTCGCGCGGTGGTCTGCAGATCGGTCGCCGCCGCCGCCACGCCCTTGACGATGGTGCCGACGCCGGATTCGAACCTGTTGGCCAGATCGAGCACAGTGTGGCGGCGCTCCTCGTCCGCGCGCCTCTTGCTCGCTTCCTGCTCCGCCTTCAACTGCTCGGTCTCGATCATGCCGTCCTTGAACACCTGGACCGCCGTAGCCATCACGCCGAGCTCGTCACGCCGCTCGCTGCCCGGGATCGTGACCTCGGTGTCGCCGCTGGACAGCCGGTTCATCGTGGCAGTGATCGCGGCCAGGGGGCGCGACAGGCCCCGCCCGAGGAGCAGCGCCAGGAGAACGCCGACGACCAGAATGGCGGCGGTCCCGAGGATGAAACTACGCTGTGCGCTCGCGACGACGGCCTCGTATTGGCTCGTGTCCTTGACGACCTCGATCACCGCGATCGGCTGGCCGGCATAGTTCTCGATCTGTCATTCGGGATGCCACCACCGGCCGCCGATGACGAGCCCATGGGCGGCAAGGCGTTGCGTGCCCGACAGGTGCTCGCCAGTCGAGTCGACATAGTCGGAAGCGCCATCTTCCAGATCGAGGATCGAGGCGTCGCCGGCGCTGCCCGGTTTGAAGCTGCCGAGGTCCGGCCGCCGGAGTGCCGCCGCAGGAGCGACGGTCGCAGCCCTCACCACCGCATCGAGCGGCACGCCCAGGCACAGGAATTTCGACATCGTGGTTAGCAGATCGAAGGCAGGCCCGTCGATGCACAGGGCATGTACGTCGCTCGAAATGCTGTCCGGCATGAAGCCGTTTTCCAGCATCACCCGGGCGGTCGCAAAGGAAAACGAGCCCATGCCGTGGCCGATGTCGAACAGCACGCCGCGCGCGCGGGCTTCGAGGACTGCCGGCAGGACCCGCCCATCGGCCGTGACCGGCGAGTTGGGAAAGGGACGGAAGCAATGGGTGAGCACGTCCCCCGGCCGCATGCGCTGCAGCACATCCTCCAACGTCGGTGGTGGCTCGTCGATGTGGACCATCATGGGTAAGCCCGCGCGTTCGGCTACCTGGCGCGCGATATCGACCGGCACGATGCCGGCGGTGCCACTCGCGTGCCGTCCGACGCGGACCTTGATGCCGGCGATCACGTCCCGATGGGCGTCGGCCACCTCGACCGTATCGACGGGCGCCAGGAGCCGCTGATCGCCGCTCTCCCCGACCATGACCCGCTTGGAAAAGCCGTAGATGCCGGCGAACGAGACATTCAGATAGGCGATGATCCGGACCGGTGACGGCTCGATCACATGCGTTCGAAAGCCGTTGAAGTTGCCGGGCCCGGCGCTGCCCGTATCGACGAAGGTGGCGACGCCGCCCGTGCGGGCCAGCGCCACTGCATCGATGCCCAGCGATGTGCCGCCCCAATAGACATGCGTGTGCAGGTCGATGAGGCCCGGCGTTACGATCCGCCCCCGCACGTTGCGCGTCGCCACGGCCCGGGAGGCGAGATCGGGACCGACTGCGGCGACCTTGCCGCCCGAGAACGCGACGTCGGCGACGCCGTCGAGCGCTTGGGACGGGTCGATCACCCGGCCTCCCGCAAGGACCAAATCGAATTCCATGAAGCAGTCTCCGTCAGCGGATCAGGGGATTGAAGGGTGCCGGTCCCAGGCTGCGGCGGCAGGCCGTCGGAACGGCGATGTGACCGAACAAAGTTGCTTGCATCTCGTATATGTTTAATATATTTCACTCATATGTAAAGACCGGTGACGAGCGGCGCGACAGCAAGAGGATTGCGGTCATGGACGAGGCGCATTCGTTTGGACGGCGACGGAAGGCACGGGATGCGACCGTTCCCGACCGATGCCCGCCCGCCCCTTGTCGACGCAGGAATCGGCCATGACCGTGCTGTCCGGAATTAAGGTCAAAGGGCGCGAGCGCCGGCGCGGCGCGGGCCAGGTCGGCTACGACCGCCCCCGCTTTGCGCTGCTGCTGAACGCGCCGGCGATGATCGCCATCTTTCTGCTGGCCGGATATCCGATCGTCTATTCGGCCGTCATCAGTCTCCATAAGTATAATCTGAAGAGGCCGCGGGTCTTCGACTTCGTCGGTCTCGGGAATTACCTTGAGCTGCTGGAATCGCCGGAATTCTGGTCGGCGCTCTGGATCACCGTCGAATATACGCTGCTGGTCGTATCGCTGGTCGTCGTGCTCGGGATTGGCATCGCGCTGCTGCTCAACCGGCACTTCCCCGGCCGCGGCATCGTCCGGACGCTGATCCTGGTGCCCTGGGCGATCCCGCCAGTCGTGAACGGCATGATGTGGCAGTGGATCTATGATTCGAAGGTCGGCGCCCTCAACGGCCTCCTCAAAAGCCTCCACATCATAACCGAATACCGCGGATGGCTTTCGGAACCGACCTCCGCGCTCTTGGCCCTGGTGTTCGCCGACGTCTGGAACATGGTGCCGCTGGCCGTCATCATTCTCCTGGCGGCCCTGCAGCGCATTCCGGGCGAACTCTACGATGCCGGCCGGGTCGACGGCGCCAGCAGCTTCCAGCTCTTCCGCTACGTGACGTTTCCCTGGCTCGCGCAGGCGCTGCTCCTGGTCCTCATCCTGCAGACGATGTCCGCGATCCGCTCCTTCGACGTCATCTACGTGCTGACCGCCGGCGGCCCGGGCACGGCGACCACGACCCTGACCTGGAAGACCTATCTGACCACGTTCGACAGCCTGGATTTCGGGCTGGGCAATGCATACGCCTACATGGTCAGCATCATTACGCTCGGATTGGCCCTCATCTACTTCCGGATATTGTATCGGCGCGGGGATTTTGAGACATGACCGAGGTTATTGCCCAATCTCATATGAGGCACTGGCGGCAAGACGTGCGATTGATCGCGCTGATGCTGGGCGGAGCTTTGGTCACGGTCTATATCCTGGCGCCGTTCTGTTGGCTGCTGCTGTCGAGCTTCATGCACGAACAGGATGCGCTCTCGGTGCCGCCGCATTGGATTCCGAAGAACCCGACGCTTTCGAATTACCTCTCGTTCTTCAATCCGTCGGAGACGCGCGCCGTCGTCGGCAGCCGGGCCATCGAGCAGACGCTCCCCGGCATGCTGAACTCGTTCATCGCCGCCGTCGGGACGGCGGTCGTCAACCTGGTGCTGGGGACATTGGCCGGCTACAGCCTCGCGCGGTTCAAGTTCCGCGGCCGCGGCGCCCTGCTCGGCATCTATCTCGGCTCGCGCATGCTGCCCGGCATCGCCTTGATCGTGCCGCTCTACCTGACGATCAAGGCCTTCGGGCTGCTCGATCACCTGGTGGCGCTGATCGCGACCTACGTCACCTTCACCCTGCCCTTCACGATCTGGCTCCTGAAGAATTACTTTCAGGCCATCCCGCGCTCGCTCGAGGAAGCGGCGCTCATCGACGGATGCACCTGGCTGCAGATGATGGTCAAGGTGCTGCTGCCGACCGCGCTGCCCGGCCTGATCGCCGCAGCGATGTTCGCCTTCATGACGGCGTGGAACGACTACCTCTTCGCCGTGATCCTGACCAGCACGACCGCCTCCAAGACGATGCCGGTCGTCGTGGCCGGCTTCGCCACCGACGTCACCACGGAGCGGACCCTCATGGCCACGAGCGGCGTCCTCGCCATCATTCCGCCCCTGGTGCTCGCCTTCCTCTTCCAGCGGCTCATCGTCCAGGGCCTGACCAGCGGCGCGGTAAAGGATTGAAAGAACGGCCGGCAGACCGGCCAGGCAACAACAGGGGTGCAGCATGAACGACCATGATCCGATCAGCCGCGCTTTGTCGCGCCGCCATTTCCTCAAGGCCACCGCCGCGACCGGCATCGGTCTCGGCGTCGGCACGCCGGCACTGCTGTCGCCGGTCCGGGCGGCCGCCCCGGCGTCGGTCAATTTCTCCGGCTGGGCCTTCGAGCCGCAAGTCGTCGAGGCCAACGTCAAGCGCTTCATGGAGCAGAACCCGGACGTGCAGGTGAACTACACGCCGCTGGACCTGCAGCTCTACAACGAGAAGATGGTGGCGCTGTTCAGCGCCAATACCCGGATGGACGTCTTCTATGTGAGGGATACCGAGCTTGGCGCCTGGGTCGAGGCCGGCTGGCTCCAGCCGGTCGACGGGCTGCCCAAGCTCGACGAACTCGACAAGGACATCTTCTCCTTCAACCGCGAGGCGCTCTTCTACAAGGGCAAGCAATACGGCACGCCCTATTACGGCGATATCTACGTCTACATGTACGACAAGAATCAACTCGATCAGGCGAACGTGGCGAAGGCGCCCGTCACCCTGGACGAGCTCAAGAACGCCGCGCTCGAGGTGAAGAAGGCGGGCATCGCCGAATATCCGATCCTCAAGGGCTACAAGACGAATGTCGACGGCCTGAGCGAGTTCTGGTCGATGGTGTTCGCCTCGGGCGGTCATCTGTTCAACGAGGCCTTTGAGCCGGTCTTTCCGAACGAGGACAAGACGGCGCTGATGGTGCTCGAATGGATGCTGGATGCGCTGCACACGTGGAAGATTCTCGACCCGCGCGGCCTGGAGCTCGACGATACGCAGGTCCGCGACACGTTCCTCAGCGGCCAGGGCGTGTTCACCTCGAACGTCGGGAATGTCTTCCCGCGCGCCAACAATCCCGCACTGAGCAAGCGGGCCGGCAACATCAAGATGATGCGCTTTCCGGCCCTCAAGGACGTCGGCAAGGGCCCGATGGGCTGGACCCGCCTCTACGCCATGAGCGCGGATACGAAGGTCCGGGATGCGGCCTGGCGGCTGATGTACTACCTGGGCGGCAAGGATACGACCGGCCAGTACTACACGGCCAAGAACTGGTACCTGAAATACGGCGTCGGCTATCCCTTCAAGTCGCTGGATCAGGATAGCGACATCCTGCAGGCGCAGAAGGCATCGGGCTACGACATCGACGTGCTGCGCCAGCAGTACGCCAACGCCCGCGCGCGCGAAAACATCAGCGCTTCCTGGTACAGCGACTGGGACCGCTTCACCCAGCAACAGGTGCAGGGCGTTCTGCTCGGCCAGATCAAGCCGCAGCAGGCTCTGGAGGCGTCGGCGCAGAAGGCCCGTGCCTTGAAAAAGAGTGGAGAGTGAAAACCGTGTTTATTTCGGAACGGATCGGCGAGCGGCAGACCTTCGTCTTCGTGCATGGGTTCTGCCAGTCCTCAGCCTATTGGGGGGCGACGATCGATCGCCTGGCCAGTGTCGGCGCCCATTGCCTGGCCCCCGACCTGCCCGGGTTCGGCGCCTCGGCCGGCCTGGTCGGCCCCTTCACCATGGAAGCCTATGCCGATGGGCTGGCCGCCGTGCTCGACGTGCGCCGCATCGGCGCGGTGACGCTCGTCGGCGGCTCGATGGGCGGCGTCGTCGCCCAGCATTTCGCCTTGCGCCACCCGCAGCTGCTGCGCCGGCTGCTGCTCGTCGCGACCGGAGCAGTGACGGCGGACCCGGCGGCGGCATTGGCCAAGGCGGATACGCTCGCGGCCGCGCCCTGGGACCAAGCCACGGTGACGCCGATCGTCAACGGCTTCTTTCATCGTCCGCCGAATGTCGAGCGCCTCGCCGAATTCCGCGGCATCGCCCTGTCGGCATTCCAGCCGGCGGCCATCGAGGCCGCGCGCTCGAACGCGCGCTCCCGCACGTTCGAGCGGCTCGGCGAAATCCGCGTGCCGACGCTGATCGTCCAGGGACGCCACGACCGCGCCCGGACGCCCGAACATGGTGCCGAAATGCGCGAGCGCATTCCGGGTGCCCGGCTGGAAATCGTCGAGGACGCCGGCCACACGCCCCAGCTCGAGCAGGCGGAAGCCTTCCACAAGATCGCGCTGCCGTTCCTGCTGGACTGCGCCTGACAGGCTGGCCGACATCCCATTGAAGGAACCGACCCATGAGCTTTAGCGAACTGAAGGACAAGGTGTTTCTCGTCACCGGCGCCAGCCGGGGCATCGGTGCCGCCGTCGCGCGCGGTCTCGGCGCGAGCCGCTGCCGCGTGGCCGTGCACTACCGGAGCGGTCGGGCCGAGGCAGAGGCCGTGGCGGCGGATATCGAGCGTTCCGGCGGGGCGGCCGTGCTGGTGCAGGGCGATGTCGCCGAGGCGGACACCGCCGACCGTCTCGTCGCCGAAACGGTCGAGCGCTTCGGCCGGCTCGACGGTATCATCAACAATGCCGGCGACCAGATGATCCGTCGCGGCATCCTCGAGACGTCCGACGAGCTGTTCGACCGCCATGTCGCCGTCAATATCCGTCCGACCTTCGCCGCCTGCCGCAGCGCCGTCCGGCAGTTCCGTGCCCAGGGCGGCGGCGGCTCGATCATCAACGTTGGTTCCATCGCCGGACGCACCGGCGGCGGTGCCGGCTCGCTGATCTATGCCGGCGCCAAGGCATTCATCGCCACCTTTTCGCGCTCGCTCGCCAAGGAAGTGGCCGCCGACCGCATCCGGGTCAACGTGGTGTCGCCCGGCGTGATCGCGACCGACATGCAGGACCGCGTCACCACGCCGGAGCAGCTGCGCGCCACCGCCAGCCAAATTCCGATGGGACGCGTCGCTCAGCCGGACGAATGCGTCGGCACCTTCCTCTATCTCTGCTCGGACGAGCTCAGTGGCTATGTGACCGGCCAGGTGCTCGAGGTGAACGGCGGGCTGCTGATGCCCTGACGGACATTGGCGGCGGGACGAGAGGCGAACGGCAGGAGGTAGGCCCGATGGCATCGGTTGATATTCGCGAGGTACGCAAGGCCTATGGCCCGGCGCAGGTGCTGCACGGCGTGTCGATCGACATTTCGGACGGCGAATTCGTAAGCCTCGTGGGACCGTCGGGGTGCGGCAAGTCGACCTTGCTGCGCATGATCGCGGGGCTCGAAAGCGTCACCGGAGGCGAGATCCACATCGGCCGGCGCGTCATCAACGACATGCCGCCCAAGGACCGGGATATCGCCATGGTGTTCCAGAACTACGCGCTCTATCCGCACATGACCGTCGCGGACAACATGGCCTTCTCGCTGAAGCTGAAGCGCGCGCCGCGCGCGGAGATCGAGCGGCGCGTGACCGGAGCCGCCGAAATCCTCGGCTTGCGTCCGCTGCTCGATCGCTTTCCCCGGCAATTGTCGGGCGGCCAACGCCAGCGCGTCGCCATGGGCCGGGCGATCGTGCGCGATCCGCAGGTCTTCCTGTTCGACGAGCCGCTGTCGAACCTGGACGCCAAGCTGCGCGTCCAGATGCGCACCGAAATCAAGGAACTGCACCAGCGGCTCAGGACGACGACGGTCTATGTGACGCACGACCAGATCGAGGCGATGACCATGGCCGACAAGATCGTCGTGATGCACGACGGCATCGTCGAGCAGACGGGGCGGCCGCTCGATCTCTACGACCGGCCGGCCAATCTCTTCGTCGCCGGCTTCATCGGCTCGCCGGCGATGAATTTTCTTCAGGGAAAAGTGACGGTGAACGGGTCGGCCTCGTTCGTCACCGAGTCCGGGGTGACGCTGCCGTTGAACGACGCGCCGGCGGCCGCAGACGGTCGGCCGGCGGTGTACGGCATCCGGCCGGAGCATTTCGTCATCGACCGGCAGATCGGGCTGCCGGCGGAGGTAATCGTGGTCGAGCCCACGGGATCGGAGACGCAGGTTTTCGCCAAAATCGGCGGCCAGGAGATCGTCAGCGTGTTCCACGATCGCATGAACCTGAACCCGGGCGACATCATCCCGCTCGCGCCCGATCCCCGACGGGCGCATCTGTTCGATGCCGGCAGCGGCGAACGCCTCTGAGGAAGGGGCGCCGCTCCTCCATCAACCGGCCATCCAGGGACTCTGGCCTTGCGCCAAATATTTTCTATATATATGTAAGCGCCGAGATCACGCTCTATCCTGGATGGATACACGCGGGAGAACCTTCAAATCAATGCCCCGCTTGCCGGACTGCGACGTTCAAGCAGGCCTTTTGGGGAGACAGCCGGAGGAAGAAGGCGTCATGGACCATCGCATCAGGTCGTTCGCACCGCAACCGCAGCCGGATTGGGCGCCCGGCCTGGTGCCGGTCATCCGTCCTGGCTCGCCTCGGCTCGGGGCATCCAATGTCTAAGCCGACCGGAAGGAAGCAACGCGCCAAGCCGCAGTCCCAGACGGAAAAGGCGGTCGACCAGCTTCGCGCACGCATCATCGATCTGGCGCTGGAACCTGGCGTACGGCTCGAGGAAACCCTCCTGATCCAGGAATTCGGTTTGGGCAGGACGCCCGCGCGCGAGGCCCTGAATCGCCTCGCCGCCGAGGGCTTCGTCAATATCATTCCTAACCGCGGAGGGGCCTTTGTGCGCGGCCTCGATCTTCGCGAGGTCGGCGAGATCGTCGCCGCCTATGAATTGGCCGAGACCATTCTGGGCCAGCTCTGCCGGTTCGACGATGAACGCTTGGTGCCCGATCTCGAGGAGATTCAGGAACGCTATACCAAAGAGGTGAACGCCAGGAATTATTTGGGCATTACGGCGGTCAACGAGGAGTTTCACCTCCGCATGTACAAAACGATCAGAAATAGTTTTGTTTACAGCTTTGCGACATCGATTCATCAGCATGCCCGACGCTTAATCGTGCTGATCCACAGGTTGGAGTCATCTGATTGGCGGTTGCACGACGAGCAATTCGAGCTCAATGTTAATCAGCATCTGGATATTATAGGCTCTATAAAAAGCGGAGATCATGAGCGATTTGCGCAAAATATAAATTTGCATGCGCAATATACGCATAAGAGATTGGCCAATATAATCCAGTCGTTTCCTTATGATTTTAAGGGAGACAGTCTGCGAAAAACGGCATTGCTGCCGGATGTCGAGCAAAACGGGGACTACCGCCGGGCTATCCGATAACCGCGCCGAACTATGCGACCGAGTGCAGTGACTTTGCCACGGCCATCGGTTTTGCCGCAAGGCGACGCCGGAAGTCGAAGGCGCACGGGCCAAGCAAAACAAGAGGAGTGAACCGGTGGGCATGATCGTCGCCGGAGACCGGCCGCTCTCGTTCGACGTCCCGGTGAACATCGCGCTTGGCCCTCGCTTTAGATTGATATTCACAATCTCCCGGCCGAACTGCTGGACAGGTCGCTTGCCGGCAGCGTCGTGGAGGCCCGTCTCCCAGGCAGAGCCAAGGGCGGCGGCTCCGCATGCGCGACGTTGCGCCCATTGGATTCCTGGAAAGGGGCTGAATAGCCTTTGGGACGCGAACGGCCGGACAGGCACCTCAAAGTCGCGGGGACGCGCGGACGGCACGCAGATGCATGCCGAGCCGCGACAGGGATCAATGGCGCAGGCAGCGGTTTTGCGTCACCTGCCCCAGCGAAGGGCCGCTGTGTGGACCGGTGCATCCCAGAGACCGCGAAGCTCGTCGTCTATCATCGAGACAGTGAGCGAGCAGCCGGCCATGTCGAGCGACGTGACGTAGCTGCCGACGAGCGAGCGCGAGACGGCGACGCCGTGCTTGTCCAGGAGCAGGCGCGCGGCCTGATACATGACATAGAGCTCCATGGCCGGCGTACCGCCGAAGCCGTTGACCAGCAGGATCGCCTCGCCGCCGGACACGCTGCCGAGGTCGGAGAGGATTGCCGACACCATTTCGTCGGCGAGCGTCTGGGCCGGGGCGAGCTTCACCCGACGGCGTCCGGGTTCGCCATGGATGCCGACGCCCATCTCGATCTCGTCCTCGCCGATCTCGAAGGTCGGTCGCCCGGCCTCCGGCACGGTACAGCTCGTCAGTGCCACGCCCATCGATCGCGTCGCCGCATTGACTCGCTCGCCCAGCGCCTTCAGCGCCGCAAGGTTCCGCCCCTGCTCGGCCGCGGCACCGACCAGCTTCTCGACGATCAGCGTACCCGCGACGCCCCGGCGCCCGGTCGAGTGGGTTGAGGTCTCGACGGCGACATCGTCGTCGGTCACCACGGTCTCGATCTGCCGTCCCGCCATCTCGCGCGCCATCTCGAAATTCATGACGTCGCCTTCGTAGTTCTTCACGATGAAGAGCAGCCCGGCGCCGCCATCCACCGCATCGACCGCCGCGAGCATCTGATCGGGGGTCGGCGAGGTGAAGACCTGCCCCGGGCAGGCCGCGTCGAGCATGCCGTGGCCGACGAAACCGGTATGGAGCGGCTCGTGGCCGCTGCCGCCGCCCGAGAGCAGCGCGACCTTGCCGGGCTTCAGCGCGGCCCGGCGGACGAATTTCCGCTCCGCGCCGAGCGCCACGATATCGGCATGCGCCGCGGCGAAGCCATCGAGGCTTTCCTGGAGCACGGTCGAAGGCGCGTTGATCAGCTTCTTCATGGCATCCTCCCTGGGGCGGCTCTTTTTCGCCGACCGTTTCAATGGTCATCGATCAGCCGGGCGAGGCCGTTGACGAATTCGGCGACCAGCGCCTCGAGCTGTCGATTGCGGTCGTCGCTGCCCAGATCGGGCAGCAGGATCGAATGGGCGCGCATCCGGCGCCCCTCATGCGGGACCTTGCCCCGCCGTGGATGGGCGCGGTGGTAGAGCTCGAGAAAGCGCCGCTTGTCCTCGGGTGGGAAATGGCAGATCTCGAAAATCGTCTCCAGATGACGCTGCGGGATCGGAACCGCATAGGCGGGACTGGTGATTTGCGAGATGAAGCTGCGATTCTTGCCGAGCGCGCTGGCCAGGCGCTGCCGCGTGCCGGACGGGCGGTTGTCGAGCACCTGTTGCAAAACGATCTTGTAGGCCGCGACCGCATCGTTGGCGCGGGCGGCGGGGCGAGCGTCATCCATGGCTTGCGCGCTCCCGGCGCACCGCTGCCTTGACGCCGGCGAGCGCTACCGGCGCCACGGACAGGGCGGTCAGGCCGGCGGCGAGCAGCGCCGGCAAGTAGGCGGGATCGCCGGCCATGTCGCCGCACAAGCTGACCTCGCGGCCGGCGGCGGCGCCGTGGCGCGCTACTTCTCCAATCAGGCGCAGCACGGCGGGATTCCGGGGGTCCGCGAGCGCCGCGACGGCGTCGCTGTCCCGCGCACTCGCCGTCGTATACTGGATCAGATCGTTGCTGCCGATCGAGAAGAAGGCGGCGTCGAAGCCCTCGATCGCGAGGGCGGCCGCCGGCACCTCGACCATCATGCCGAGCGGCGGCAGGCGGCCGGGTACGCCGTCCGCCTCGAGCCGCGCGACCTCGGCCGCGAAGAGCGCCCGGGCCGCCTCGAGTTCGCGCGGAATCGTGACCATCGGCAACATCACCTTGAGCGCACCATGCATTGCCGCCCGAGCGAGGGCGCGAAGCTGCACCGCAAAGATCTCGGGGCGGTCGAGCGACAGCCGGATCCCGCGCAGCCCCAGAAAGGGGTTGGATTCGCCCGGCGCGGTCAGGCCGGGGATCGGCTTGTCGCCGCCGGCATCGAGCGTTCGGATGGTGACGGGCCGGCCCGCGGCCCATTCGAGGATCCGCCGATAGGCCGTATATTGCCGATCCTCGTCCGGCAGGCCGCCGGCGCCATGGAACAGCAGCTCGGTCCGGACGAGACCGATCCCGTCGCACAGGCTGGGATCGAACCCCTCCAACTCGGCCGGATCGGCGATGTTGACCATGACCGAGATGCGGGTGCCGTCGACCGTCACGGCCGGTTCGCGGAGCGCCAGGTCGTCGGCGCGGCGCGCAGCGGCCGCGGCCGCGCTGCGGCGGGCCAGATCGGCAAGGTGCGTCTCTGTCGGATGGAGGATGATCCGGCCCGCGGCCCCGTCGATCGCGGCCTGCGCGTGCCCGTCGACCGCAGCCGCCGGCGTCCCGAGGCCGACCACCATCGGCACGCCGCGCGCGCGCGCCAACATGGCGACGTGGCTCGTCGGGCTGCCGCCGGCGAGCGCGATGCCGCCGCCGCCGCTCCAGTCGATCTCGAGGAAGCGCGACGGCATGAGATCGTCGCCGAGCAGGATGGCGCCCCTCGGCGTTGCCGCGGCGGCACCTCCACCGGCGAGCCGAACCAGCACGCGGTCGCGCAGATCGGTGAGGTCGGCCGCGCGGGCACGGAAATAATCGTCCTCTGCGTTCGTGTACCCGGCGATCTGCTGGTCGAGCGCCTCGCGCCAGGCGCGAGACGCCGGCGCGCCGGCTCCGATCGCGGCGAGCGCCGGCGCGCGCAGCGCCGGATCCTCGAGCATGGCGATCTGGAATTCCAGGATCTCGGCGCCGGCGTCATCCGTCGCCGCGGCGAGCGCAGTGAGATCGGCGATCGCCGCCTCGATCGCCTGGAGGAGCTCGCCGGTGCCCGCCTGCGGCGCCCCGGAGGCATCGCCTGCGGCAATCACGCCGCCGGCGAGCCGGAACAGCGGCCCGGTGGCGATGCCGGGGGCGGCCGGGCGGCCCAGAAGCTCGCTAGGCTTCGCCATTCATCGCCCCTTCGTCGAAGTCGCGCTCGACCAGATCGATCAGCGCCTGCACCGCCGCACCCGCATCCTGGCCGGTCGCGCGGAAATGCAGCGTCGAGTTCTGCGGCACCTTCGTCGCCATCACCTTGACGATGCTCTTGGCATCGATCCACGGGCCGCTTCCGGAAAGGCCGAACTCGATCGAGGCCCCGAAGGTCTTCGCGAGCTTGGTCAGCTTGACCGACGGCCGGGCATGAAGCCCGACCGCGTGGGTCAGCAACACGGTTCCAGCGGCACTACCAGACAAATCCAATCCCCTTCTTCACGCCGGCGACAGCTCTTCCGCGGTCCGGCGCACCTCGTCGAGCGACGCGCCGCCCGACGCCTCGGTCGCGGCAATGACGGCGCCCTCGACGATCGGCGCGTTGCAGACCACGACCTTTCCTCGACGCTCGTGCGGCAGAAGCTCGACCGCCATCTCGCTGTTCAACTCGGCGCCGCCGAGATCGACCAGAATAGCGACACCCTTCTCCGACCAGGCGCGGTCGATGGCCGCAGCAATCGCTTCGACGCTCGAGCCGAGCCCGCCCTCCGACGCGCCGCCGCACCAGGCGAGCGGAACCTCCTCGCCGACCATCTGGCGGACCATGTCCGCCGTGCCGCGCGCCACGTCGGGCGAATGCGATACGATGACGATCCCCACGTTGCCCATCATGCCGCTGCCTCCAAGGTCTTGCAGATCGCACTGATCATGAGCGCGCTCGAGCGCGCGCCCGGATCGACGTGACCGATGCTCCGGTCGCCCAGGAAGGAGGCCCGACCGCGGACAGCCTTCATCGGTCGCGTCGCCTCCGCCGCCGCCGCCGCGACCGCCGGCAGGCGGCCGGCGCTGCCAGGCTGCCCGCTCTTCAGGGTTTCCAGCACAGGTATCAGCACGTCGAGCATGGTCTTGCAGCCGGCATCCGACTTGCCGCGCCGCTTCACCGCGGCGATGGCCGCTTCGAAGGCGATGGTCACGTCGGCGAACCCCGGCACGTCCGGAAGGCTCTTCCCGAGTTCCATGAACAGAGTGCCGTAGAGCGGGCCGGAGGCGCCGCCGATCTTCATCACCAGCGTCATGCCGACGGCCTGCAATGCCTCCGGCAGCGGCATCGCCGCGAGCCTGTCGAGATCGGTGAGCACGGCTTCGAAGCCGCGTTTCATATTGATGCCATGATCGCCGTCGCCGATCGCCTGGTCGAGGCTGGTCAACTCGTCGGCATGGAGGATGACGCTGCCGGCCACCCTCTCGATCAGCGCGCGTCGCGTCGCCTCGGTAATGTCCATCGCCACCCTCTTCCCCGCCCCGGTCATGATCCGCCCAATCGAACGCCGGCGGCATCGAAGCAGAGCGGCCGGGCCAGCGCCAGATCGACCCGCTCGCCGACGGCGAGATCCGCATGGGCCTCGATGAGCGTGACCAGCCGATGGTCGGCCACCGTCAAATGAAGGTGGTTCTGGTCGCCCAGATGCTCGATGCGGGTGACGACGCCCTGGACCGCGGCGCCGTTGGCCTTGCCGATCCGCAGATGCTCCGACCTGACGCCGATCGTCCGGGTTCCGGCCGGCGCGTCCGGCACGGGCAGCACGCCGGCCGGCAGCAGGTTGATCGGCGGCGAGCCGAGCCGGGTCGCGACGTATAGGTTGCTCGGCTCCTCGTAGATGTGCTGCGCCGAGCCGATCTGCACCAGCTCGCCCTCCCGGAGCACGCCGATCCGGTTCGCCATGGTCATGGCCTCGATCTGGTCATGGGTGACGTAGAGGATGGTCGCGCCCAACACCTCGTGGATGCGCTTGAGTTCGATGCGCAGTTCGGCGCGAAGCTTGGCATCGAGCGAGGAGAGCGGTTCGTCCATCAGGAAGATCGCCGGCTGCCGGACCAGGGCGCGGCCGATCGCGACCCGTTGCATCTCGCCGCCGGAGAGCCGGGTCGCCTTGCTGTCGAGCTTGGACGAGATGCGCAGCAGCTCGGCGGTCCGCGTGACGCGCTCGCGCACCTCGGGCTCCGGCAGCCGGCGCGCCGGCGAGCGAAGCGGGAAGGCGAGGTTGTCGAAGACCGAGAGATGGGGATAGAGGGAATATTGCTGGAAGACGAAGGCGACGTCCCGCGCGGCCGGCTCGAGCCGGGTCACGTCGTGGCCGCCGATCAGGATGCGGCCCGCGTCGGCCCGCTCCAGGCCGGCAACCAGCCGGAGCGTCGTCGTCTTGCCGGCCCCGGTCGGCCCCAGGAGCACGACGAACTCACCGTCGCCTATATGAAGGCTCAGCTCACGCACGGCCGCGATGCCGCCAAACCGCCTGGTGACATTGTCGAGCAGCACCTCAGCCATGAAGCGCCTCCATCGGCCGGCGGACCGGGATTGCCCGGCCGGTCGCGCCATCGAACAGCGACAGGCGCTGGGTCAGGAAGGCGAGGCCGACCGTCTCGCCGACCCGCGCCGACGTCACGGCCGGCAGGCGTGCCTTCAGCCGGCCATGGGCGGTGTCGAGCGTGACGAGCTGGGTCGTCCCGAGATATTCGACCGCGACGACGCCGGCGCGCATCGCCGCGGCGTCGTCGAAGCTTATATGTTCGGGCCGGATGCCGAGCGTCAGCTCGCCGGGCGGGATCGCCGCCGTCGGCGGCGGGATCTCGATCTGGCCGCCGGCCACCGAGATGCTCCGCTCGCCCGAGGCGAGGCCGCCCGGCATGGCCAGGAAATTCATCGGCGGGCTGCCGATGAAATCGGCGACGAACATGCTGACCGGATTGTCATAGATCTGCTGCGGCGGTCCGACCTGCTCGACGGCGCCCTGATTCATCACGGCGACCGTATCGGCCATCGACATGGCCTCGAGCTGATCATGGGTGACATAGACCGTCGTCGCGCGCAGCCGCTCGTGCAGCGCGCGCAGCTCCTGGCACATCAGCGCGCGGAACTCGGCGTCGAGCGCGCCCAGCGGCTCGTCCATCAGGAACGCCTTGGGCCGGCGCACGATGGCGCGCCCCAATGCCACGCGCTGCCGATCGCCGCTCGACAGTCCGGAGACCGCGCGATCGAGCAGGTGATCGATGCGCAGGAACCGGGCCGCCTCCTGGACCGCCGCGGCGATCTCCGCGCGCGCCATGCCCTGGCACACGAGCGGAAAGGCGATATTCCGCCGTACGCTCATATGCGGATAGAGCGCGAACAGCTGGAAGACGAAGGCTATGTCGCGCTGCGCCGCCCGCCGGAAGGTGACGTCCTCGCCGTCCAGCAGGATGGTGCCGGAGGTGGGCAGCTCGAGCCCGGCGATCATGCGCAGGGTCGTCGTCTTGCCGCAGCCCGACGGCCCCAGCATGACGAAGAAGTCGCCGTCACGGACGGTGAAGCTCGAGCGCTCGACCGCGACGAAGTCGCCGAACGCCTTGCGCAGGTCCTGGATGCGGATCTCGGCCATCGCCCGTCCTTAATCCGCCAGCTTGCTCGCCACCATGAAGCCGGCCGTGCCGGCCAGGATGGTGACGAAGGAATAGCTGTAGAGCGCGAGCGAGAAGGGCTGCATGAGCATGAACATCCCGAGCGCGATGACGCCGATCGTCGCGTTCTCGCACGGGCCGCGTCGGAGCAGGCGCCGCCGGCCGCGCGTTTTCGGATCCGGGCCGTTCATTTGCGCACCGCGCCGAAGGTGATGCCGCGCAGCAGGTGCTTGCGCAGGATCACGGTGAACACGACGATCGGCAGCAGGAACAGCGAGGCTCCGGCGGCCACGGCCGGCCAGTCGAGGCCGCCCTCGCCGATGATGGTCGGAATGAAGGGCGGTGCCGTCTGCGCGTTGCCGCTGGTCAGCAGCGCGGCGAAGGCATACTCGTTCCAGGCGAAGATCAGACAGAAGATGGCGGTTGCCGCGATCCCGGTCGCCGCCTGCGGCAGGACGACCTTGTAGAAGGCCTGCAGCCGCGTATAGCCGTCGATCAAGGCTGCCTCCTCGTATTCGCGAGGAATTTCGTCGATGAAGCCTTTCATGAGCCAGACCGCGAGGGAGACGTTGACCGCGGTATAGAGCAGGATCATGCCGAGCCAGGTGTCCGACAGCCCGAGGGAGCGGTACATCAGGTAGATCGGGATCGCGACGGCGATCGGCGGCATCATCCGCGTCGACAGGATGAAGAACATCAAGTCATCCGCCAGCGGCACCCTGAAGCGCGAGAAGGCATAGGCGGTCAGCGTGCCGAGGGACACGGCGAGGATGGTCGAGCCGAAGGCGACGACCAGGGAGTTGACGAACCGCTGGCCGTATTTCGACGGCCCCGCGATCACCATGTTCCGGCTGCGCGCCAGCCGGTCGTACCAGGTCTCGGCCGGCGGCAGGCTGGCCATGTATTCCGGACTTTGCCGCGAGCGTGTCGTGAACAGGTTGACGTAGCCCTCCAGCGAGGGCGTGAACATCATTTTGGGTGGATAGGCGATCGAGTCCGGCGGTGTCTTGAAGCCGGTCACGAAGATCCAGAGCAGCGGCACGATGGCGATCAGCGCGTAGCAGATCACCAAGGCGCCGGCGATCCGGCGCGTCAGCGGCGACGGCTCGACCACGGAATGCGCGCCGGTTCTGCCGCTCATCGCTGCTTCACCTTGTTGAGCGCCTTCACATAGATGTTGGCGGCACCGAACACCGTGACGAACAGGATGATCGCAAAGGCCGAGGAATAGCCGGTGCGCCACTTCTCGAAGGCCTCGCGCTTCAAGGTGATCGAGGCGAGTTCCGTGGTCGAGCCCGGCCCGCCCGAGGTCAGCAGGTTGACCATGTCGAACATCTTGAAGTTCTCGATGCCGCGGAACAGCACGGCCAGCATCAGGAAGGGCAGCACCATCGGCAGGGTGATCGACCAGAACTGGCGCCATTTCGAGGCACGGTCGACCTCGGCCGCCTCGTAGATGTAGTTCGGGATGGAGCGCAGGCCGGCCAGGCAGATCAGCATGACGTAGGGCGTCCACATCCAGGTATCGACCAGCACGATCGCCCAGGGGGCCAGCGGCACGTCGCCGATCATCTGGAAGGAGCTGGGGTCGATGCCGGTCAGGAAGGCCACGACATAGTTGAACAACCCGATCTGCGGCTGGAACAGGAAGGTCCAGAAGGTGCCGACCACCGCCGGCGACAGCATCATCGGCAGCAGGATGACGGTCGTCCAGAAGCTATGGCCGCGGAATTTCTTGTCGATCAGCAGGGCGAGGCCGAAGCCGAACAGCACCTCCAGCAGGATCGTCCAGATCACGAAATGCGCCGTCGCCTGCATGGCCTGCCAGACGTCCGGGTCGGCAAGAATGCTCGTGTAATTCTCCAGGCCGAGCCAACGAAGCGGCACATTCGGCTTGTTCGCGCGATAGTTGGTGAAGGACAGCCGGATCGTCCAGATCAGCGGGAAGACATTGATGGCCAGCAGCAGCAGGATGGTCGGCGCGATGAACAGCCACGCGATGGCGCGGTCGGACAGGCCGCGGATGACGCGGGCCACCGGCGGTGCCGGGACGGCGCCCGCCCGGTCTCGGATCACTACGGGTCCCGAAGTATCGGTCATGGCTCCATGCGGCTCCCGCGATATTTACCCGAGGGCGCCCCTCCCGCCCGAGCCGGAGGGACGCCTGCCTCATCGGATCAGATCTTGCCTTCCTCCTTGAAGACCTTCTCCCAATCCTTCACCAGGAGGTCGAGCGCCTCCTTCGCCGTGCCCTTGTCGGCGACGACGTAGTCGTGGACGCGCTTCTGCATGTCGAGCAGCAGCTCGGCGTAGGACGGCTCCGCCCAGAAATCGACTACCATCTCCATCGACTTCAGGAAGTCCTTGGCGAACGGCGCGCTCGTCGGAAAGCTCGGGTCGTTCAGCACCGCCTTGTGGCACGAATAGCCGCCGAGCGCCCACCAGTGCTTCTGCACGTCGGGCTGGGCGAACCATTTGATATATTGCAGCGCGTCTTCCTTGTGGTCGGAGTAGGAGACGACCGAGATGCCCTGCCCACCGAGCTGCGTCGCGTGCTGCTTCTCGCCCGGGTTGATGAAGAAGCCGATCTTGTCGCCACCGACGTTCGGATCCTTGTAGAGGCCCGGGAAGAACGCGAACCAGTTCATCATCATCGCGACCTGCCCGGACTTGAAGGCGTCGAGTCCTTCCTGCATGTAGGCGTTGGTCATGCCCGGCGGCGTGCAGCATTTGTAGACCGACTTGTAGAACTCGAGGCCGGCGACGGCGTCCGGCGAATTGACGAACCCGTCCATCTGATAGGGCTTCTTCGGGTTGTCGTACTGGAAGCCCCAGTCATAGAGCGCGTTGGTGACGCCCATGGTGATGCCTTCCGACCCGCGCTCGGTGAAGATGTAGGCTCCGTACACCTTCTTGCCGTCGATATCTCGGCCCTGGAAGAACTCGCCGACCTGCTTCAGCTCGGTCCAAGTGGCGGGCGGGGCGAGGTCGCGGCCGTACTTCTTCTTGAACTCGGCCTGCAGTTCAGGCCGCGAGAACCAGTCCTTGCGATAGGTCCAGCCGACGGCGTCGCCCATGGCCGGCAACGCCCAGTAGTTGGGCGTGTGCTTGGGCCATTCGGCATAGCCGAGCACCGTCGCCGGCATGAAGTCATCCATCTTGATGCCTTCCTTGTCGAAGAACTCGTTCAGCTTGACGTAATGGCCGTTCTCCGCAGCACCACCAATCCATTGGCTGTCGCCGATGATGACGTCGCACAGCTTGCCCTTCGAATTGAGCTCGTTGAGAAAGCGATCGGCATAGTTGGTCCAGGGTACGAATTCGTACTTCATCTGGATGTTGGTCTTCGCCGTGAAATCCTTCGACAGCTCGACCAGCGCATTGGCCGGGTCCCAGGCCGCCCAGCACAAGGTCAGGGTCTTGCCCTGTGCCAGTGCGCTTTGGGTCGGCAACCCGATGGCGATCGCGCCGGCGGCGAGTGCCCCGGCGAACGTGATCATTCTGCCCATGGCCCTTCTTCCTCCCTGTGGGATCCGCTGCCGGATCTCGCATCGCTTCGAGCCCGTCGGCCGGAAGTCGATTTGTTTAGTTTATTGAGCGCCAAAAAACTAAACATGACAACCGGAATCTGGCGGGATCATCCCCGGGAGCGGAGCAGCGATCGCCTGCTGCAACGCACCGGCACGGCGAGGCGCTTCCGGGCACAAGAGGATGTGTGAAACGGTGACGCCGGGGTGCCCCCACCCGCGAGATAAATCGCCTTCGGATCGAGCGAGGCGCGGATATCGTCGCTCAACAGAAAGAGTTGGAGCGCGTCCAACGAGATCTCGATCGTGCCATTCAGGCAATTCTCGACGGTGTCCCTGGGGCCCAGCTCAAGGCAAAGATCGGCAACCTTGAGGCTCGCGACGGTTCCGCTAACCGAGCAACTCGCGGCAGCCGAGGCCCCATCGCCGTTGCTTCACCCGAGCATGGCGACTCTGTACCGGAAGCGGATTTCGGCGTTGCATGAGAGCCTGCAGCAGGAGGGCACGCGGGCGGAAGCGGCCGAACTCGTGCGCAGCTTGGTCGACCAGATCAGGCTGGTGCCGAAGGCCGGCGCCCTGTCGATCGTGCTGCGGGGCGATCTCGCCGGGATTCTGGCGATCGCGTCGTCTGACAAGCAAAACGGCCGTTCCCGTAAGGGAACGGCCGTTTTGATGTCGCAAGTTATGTTGGTTGCGGGGACAGGATTTGAACCTGTGACCTTCAGGTTATGAGCCTGACGAGCTACCGGGCTGCTCCACCCCGCGGAAGGGTTTTTTTTCGTGTCATTTGAAGACCTGGCGGCGACCTACTCTC
>JAQGIC010000055.1 GCA_028288725.1 Rhodospirillales bacterium | reverse complement strand
CTCCGCCGCACGCGGCCCGATCTCCGCCGCCGAAAAACTCAGCACGCTCTCCCGGATCGCGTCCGCCGTCTCGCCCAAATCGAAATTCAACGACGGCATCTGGTTCGACAGCATCAGGGAACTCCCTTCGGGATGTCCCTTCTGTTTACCGCGCTGCGGCAGCCGTGCCCAGTGACATCCGTGGATGGGTCTATTGCGGTGGCGGCGGCACCGGCGTCGCCGGCCCGTGGGCGAACGCGCCGCTGACAGACTGATCGGGCGAGCGCGACAATTGGTCCGCGCCGTAATAGAGCATGTTCGGCTGCACCACGTCGGCCTGCTTCACCCGGCTACCGGTGCGATAGGCGGTCGCCTGCTCGGGGCTTGCCGGATCGGAAGGTCCGGCGCAGGCGGAAAGCGCCGCGGCGGTGGCGAGCAAGGTCAAACCCAGCATACGCATGGTGGTCTCCTACGGTGGGGCCTCTTCGATATAGGAAGGCCACCGCCCAAGACAAACGGGGCGGGAGATTTCTTCCCTGCCCCGCGTCACTTTTTAGCGGGCATGCTCGAGCACTTGCTGGGCGTCCTGCTCGGCATCGGCCAGCAGACGGTGCATGGCGGCCCGCGCCGTCACCTCGTCGCGCGCCAACACCGCGTCCAGCACCGCCAGATGCAGGCCCATGGAGTGACCGAGGCCGCCCGGCCGACCGAGCGCCAGGCGCGCGGTCGATCGGATGACCGTGTCGATGACCGCGCCGAGCGCGCTCAGGTAGCGGTTGCCGGCGGCCTTGAGAATGGTCAGGTGGAACGTGATATCCACATCGAGCGCGTCGGCCCCGGCGTCGGCCTGGGGCGCCAGGGCTTCGAACGCCGCCTGCATGGCGCCGGCCGCGGCCGCATCGTGACGCTGCGCCGCGAGCGCCGCCCCCTCGGGCTCGATCAGCCGGCGAATCTCGAACAGCTCGCCCAGGGTATCGGCGAATCCGTCGGAGGCCGCCTCCCAGGTCAGAACGGCCGGATCGAGCAGATTCCAATGCTCCCGCGCCCGCACCACCGTGCCGGTCTTCGGCTTCGCGAACACCAGGCCTTTGGCGGCCAGCACCTTGATCGCCTCACGCAGCGTCGTGCGACTGACGCCCAGTTGACTGAGATAGACCGTTTCGGCCGGCAGCGTGTCGCCGGGCCGCAATTCGCCATTGAGGATCTTTTTGCCCAAGCTCTCGACGATGGCACCGGGCAGACCGGCCACGGGCGCACGCGGCACGGCCGCGGTCTTGACTGATCGAGATTTCTTGCCGACATCGCTGGACAGCATGTCGCCTCCCTTTTCCGCGGCCCCTCGAAACGGGGACCGCTTATCTTTGTTCTATGCTCGTATCATCGGAGTTTTATCGCGTCAAACATCGGAGCAATGACGAGCCCATCGCTCCGCTTGCGACCGTAGGCCGATCGCGGGAACGCGCCAAGCGTGTCCTGGTAAACACGCCGTTCCGGCGCCACCTATTGCCGACCAAGCTCAAGGAGAGGCGGCATGAAGCTGTTCGTTACGGGTGCCAGCGGCTTCATCGGCGGATCGGTCGCGACCCGGCTGGTCCAGGCCGGCCACGCGGTCCGCGGCCTGGTGCGCGACCCGGCCAAGCGCGACGCCGTGCGGCGGACCGGGGTCGAACCGGTGGCGGGCACGCTGGACGATACGGCGCTGCTGGCGCGCGAAGCCCAGGCCGCCGACGCGGTCGTCAATGCCGCCAGCAGCGACGATCGCCCGGCGATCGAGGCCCTGGTCGCGGCCCTGGCCGGCTCGGGCAAGGCGCTGATCCATACCAGCGGCACCAGCATCGTCGCCGACGAGGCGATGGGCGAGCCGTCGGACCGGATCTTCGACGAGGAAACACCCTTCATGCCGGCACCCGACAAGGCGGCACGCGTGGCGCTCGACCGGTTCGTCCTGGCCGCGCCCGGCATTCGTTCGGTCGTGCTGTGCAATAGCCTGATCTATGGCACCGGCTTGGGGGCCGAGCCCGAAAGCGCGCAATTGCCGCGGCTGGCGGCCCTGGCACGGGAAACCGGCATCGCCCGCCATATCGGCCGCGGCCTGAATATCTGGTCGACCGTCCATATCGCCGATGTCGCCGAGCTTTACCTGCTGGCACTCGACCGGGCACCGGCCGGCACCTTCTGCTTTCTGGAAAATGGCGAGGCCTCGTTCCGGGCCATGGTCGGCGCGATGGCCGATCGGCTCGGCCTCGGTCCGCCCCAGCCCTGGGATGCAGCGGACGCCGTGGCGACGCTCGGACGACAGACGGCGGTGTTCTCGCTCGGCTCCAATAGCCGGGTGCGCGCCCGCCGCGCCCGCGCCCTGGGTTGGACGCCCCGGCAGGGGACGGTGCTCGACTGGATCGCGACAGAATTGCCCAAGGGTTGAGAAAGCCGACCGGCGCCCTCAATTACTCATACCTAATCCCACTCACCGGAGAGATACCACCATGGAATATCGCCAGCTCGGGGCCTCGGGCTTCCGTGTGCCCGCCCTCGCCTTCGGCACCGCAACCTTCGGCGGCACGACCGATTTCTTCAAGGCCTGGGGGTCGACCGACGTCGCCGCCGCCGACCGGCTGATCGATGTCTGTCTCGACCATGGCGTGACGCTGTTCGACAGCGCCGACGTCTATTCCAATGGCGCGGCCGAGGAAATCCTGGGCGCCGCGATCAAAGGCAAGCGCGACCGGCTGCTGATCTCGACCAAGGCGACCTTTCCGATCGGCCAAGGCCCGAACGACTATGGCTCGTCGCGCTTTCATCTGATCGAGGCGGTCGATAAGGCATTGAAGCGGCTCGGCACCGACCATATCGATCTGCTGCAACTGCACGGCCAGGACAATTACACCCCGGTCGAGGAGACGCTGTCGACGCTCGATCAGATCGTGCGGTCCGGCAAGGTGCGCTATATCGGCGGCTCGAATTTCGCCGGCTGGCACATGATGAAGTCGCTGGCGACATCCGACCGCTACGGCTATCCGCGCTATGTCGCGCACCAGGCGTATTATTCGCTGCTGAACCGCGACTATGAATGGGAGCTGATGCCGCTGGCGCTCGACCAGGGCGTCGGCGCCGTGGTCTGGAGCCCGCTCGGCTGGGGCAAGTTGACCGGCAAGATCCGCCGCGGCCAGCCGGCCCAGCCCGGCAGCCGCGCCCATGAGATCGCCGGCACCGGCCCCGCCTATCCGGAGGAGCGGCTGTTCGCGATCGTCGACGCGCTGGAAGAAGTGTCGGAGGAAGTCGGCAAGTCGATCCCGCAGGTCGCCCTCAACTGGCTGCTGCAGCGCCCGAGCGTGTCGAGCGTGATCATCGGCGCGCGTAACGAGGAACAGCTGGTCCAGAACATCGGCGCGGTCGGCTGGAGCCTCACCCCAGACCAGGTCGCCAAGCTGGACGCGGCGAGCGATGCCAAGCCGTCCTACCCGACCTGGCACCAGAAGGGCTTCCCGATGCTGAACCGGCCGATGGTTTAGCTTGCTTCGGGCCCGCCGACAGGCGGGCCCAATCTTCATGCCGCTCTCGCGAGGCTCAGGGCGCTTTGGCGAAGAACTTGTACGTCGCCGTATAGGGCACGCCGACTCGGGTATCCGCCCGCCTCGGAGCCGCCGCCGGTGCCTGGCCGCCATGGGTATCGAGCCGCTGGACGAAGCCGACCTGGGCCAGGACGCCGGGCGCCGGATCGGCGATGACCTTGACCAGCAGCCAAGGCACATCGGTCGCCGGATGGGCCGCCGGCACCTGAGTTACCGGGCTGGCCGGATCGCGCGCGATCTTGCTGCCGTCCGGCGCCTCCCAGGACGGGCCGGCATAGTGATAGAGCGCGAGCTTGCCGTGCGCGTCGGTCAGCTGGGCCAGCGGCGCCTCGAACATCCATTTGAAATGGCCGTCCGTGTCGGCGACGCTCTTGTAGATCTGCACGCCCTTGGCCTTGGCGGTCAGCACCAGCTTGTAGCCGGCCGGCTGAAGCTCCGCCGGCAGCGGCTTCGCCGCCTGCGCGCTGCCGGTGAGTGCTAAGACGAGGGCGGCTGCGGCCCAGATGAAATGCCGTCGGAGCATGCTCATACCTCCGCTGCCGCGGCGGCTTCCGCCGCCATGGCGATGGTGACCTGGGCGTCATAGACGGCGATGGCGCTCATGTTGACGAGGCCGCGCACCGTGGTCGATGGCGTCACGATATGGGCGGGCTTGCGTACGCCCAGCAATGCCGGGCCGATCGCCAGGCCGTCGCCCAGCGCCTTCAGCAGGTTGAAGGCGATGTTGGCGGCATCGAGCGTCGGCATGATCAGCAGGTTGGCCTGGCCGGACAGTCTCGAGTTCGGAAACACACGGGTGCGATGCTCGACCGAGAAGGCGAGATCGGCCTGCATCTCGCCCTCGACCTCGAGTTCCGGCGCCTGCTCGCGGATCAGTTCGAGCGCCTTGCGCATCTTCTGGGCCGACGGCGCGTTCGAGCTGCCGAAGCTGGCGTGCGACAAGAGCGCCACCTTGGGCTCGAAGCCGAAATGCCTGACCGTCGCGGCGGCATGGACCGTGATCCAGGCCAGATGTTCGGCGCAGGGATCGTCGGCGACGAACGTGTCGGCCAGGAAGAACGTGCCCGTCGGCAGGATCAGCACCGAGAGCGCGAACGGCCGCTCGACGCCCGGCTGCAACCCGACGATATCGACGACATGATGCAGATGGCGGTGGAACTCGCCGACCGCGCCGCAGATCATCGCATCGGCCTCGCCGCGCTCGACCATCAGCGCCGCGATCACCGTATTGCGCGTGCGCACGATATGACGCGCGAAGTCGGGCGAGACGCCCTTGCGCTCCATCAGCGCGTGATACTGGGTCCAATAGCTATGGAAGCGCGGGTCGTCCTGCGGATCGCACAGCTCGAAATCCCGGTCGATCTTGATGTGCAGGCCCAGGCGCTCCAGGCGCTTTTCCACGACGTCGCGCCGGCCGATCACGATCGGCTTGGCGATGCCTTCGTCCAGCACGGTCTGCACCGCGCGCAGCACGCGCTCGTCCTCGCCCTCGGCGAAGGCCAGGCGGCGAGGGTCCTGCTTGGCGCGCTCGAACACCGGCTTCATGACCAGGCCCGAGCGGAACACGAACTGTTCCAGCCGCTGGCGATAGGCGTCGAAATCGGTGATCGGCCGGGTCGCGACGCCGCTGTCCATCGCCGCCTTGGCGACGGCGGGGGCGAGCGTGGTGATGAGGCGCGGGTCGAACGGCTTCGGAATCAGATATTCCGGGCCGAAGGTGAGCGTCTGGTCGCCATAGGCGGCGGCGACCACGTCCGACGGCTCGGCCATGGCGAGATCGGCCAGCGCCTCGACGCAGGCGATCTTCATCGCCTCATTGATCGTGGTGGCGCCGACGTCGAGCGCGCCGCGAAAGATGTAGGGGAAGCAGAGCACGTTGTTGACCTGGTTCGGATAGTCCGACCGGCCGGTGCAGATGATCGCGTCGGGGCGGACCGCGCGCGCCTCCTCCGGCGAGATTTCCGGAGTCGGGTTGGCCAGCGCCATGATGATCGGGCCCGCCTCCATCTGGGCCAGCAGCTCCGGCTTCAGCACGTTCGGCGCCGATAGCCCCAGGAACACGTCGGAGCCGCCGATGACGTCGGCCAGCGTGCGCGCGTTGGTATCCTTGGCATAGCGGTCCTTGCGCGGGTCCATCTCCTCCTTGCGGCCCTTCCAGACCACACCGAACCGGTCGGTGACCCAGACATTCTCGACCCTGAGCCCCATGTCGACCAGCAGGTCGAGGCAGGCGAGTGCGGCCGCACCGGCGCCGGACGCCACCAGCTTGATATCCTCGAGCTTCTTGCCGCGCAGACGGAGCGCGTTGCGGATCGCGGCGGCGACGATGATCGCCGTGCCGTGCTGATCGTCGTGGAACACCGGGATCTTCATGCGGGCGCGCAAGCGGGCCTCGATCTCGAAGCACTCGGGCGCCTTGATGTCTTCCAGGTTGATGCCGCCGAAGGTCGGCTCCAGCGCCGCCACGACATTGACGAACAGGTCCGGGTCGAGCGCATCGACCTCGATGTCGAACACGTCGATGCCGGCGAATTTCTTGAACAGGACGCCCTTGCCCTCCATCACCGGCTTGGACGCCAGCGGGCCGATATTGCCCAGGCCCAGCACGGCGGTGCCGTTGGTGATGACACCCACGAGATTGGCGCGCGACGTCATGTTGGCGACTTCGGCGGGGTCGCGCACGATCAGCATGCAGGCTTCGGCTACGCCTGGCGAATAGGCCAACGCCAGATCGCGCTGGGTCGAGAGCGGCTTGGTCGCGTGGACCCCGATCTTTCCCGGCGTCGGATAGCGATGATAATCGAGAGCGGCCTCGCGCAGATCTTCAGCCATCGGCTTTTTCTTCCCCCCAGACACTGACGGAAGACAGGTAAGCCGAAGCGCGTGCCCGTGCACAAGGGGCACGTCACGCGGATCAGATCAGATTTTTCTCATGAAGAGATGGTGCGGTCGAGAAGACTCGAACTTCCACAGAGTTTCCCCCACAGCGACCTCAACGCTGCGCGTCTACCAATTCCGCCACGACCGCACGTCGCATAGATAACTTACCGCCCGAAGCATGGGTGGTCCGTTGAGGTTCGGGGTGGATAGCAAATCGGGATTACCATATCAAGCGATGGTTTCGAGCGGCGTGACAGATCAGCCCTGCGGGCCTGGAAAGCACGGCGCCGATTGACAGGTTCGGGCGGACGGGCGGTTTTCGGACGATGAGCATGGAATGGCGGATCAGCGACGGTCTGATCGATTACGAAACCGCGAGCCGGGAGATGGAGACACGTGTCGCCGCCATTCACGACGGCACGGCGCCCGAGCAGGTCTGGCTGCTGGAACACCCGCCGCTCTATACCGCCGGCACCAGCGCCAAGGACGAGGACCTGATCGATGCCGCCGGATTGCCGGTCTATCGCACCGGCCGCGGCGGGCAATTCACCTATCACGGACCGGGTCAGCGCGTAGGCTATGTCATGCTCGACCTGAAGCACCATGGCGGCGACATCCGGCGCTATGTCCATGACCTGGAGGAGTGGCTGATCCGCACCCTCGCCCGCTTTCAGGTCAAGGGCGAGCGGCGCGAGGGCCGCGTCGGCATCTGGGTCGCCGAACGCGACGGCAGCGAAAACAAGATCGCCGCCATCGGCGTGCGCGTGCGCCATTGGGTGACGTTCCACGGCGTGTCGCTGAACGTCGAGCCGGATTTGAAGAATTTCGACGGCATCATCCCCTGCGGCATCCGCCAGCATGGTGTGACCTCGCTGGCGGCGCAGGGGATTTTTGTCTCGATGCCCGAGGTCGACGCGGCGATGCGAGCCGCGTTCGGGGAAGTGTTCGGGGCGACCTAAACCCAAATCGGGTGCCTCGCCCGCGCGATCTCCCGATCGATCCGGCCCGCGAGCGCTTCGCTGACCGGCATCATCGGCAGACGCACCTCCGGGCTGTCTATCAGCCCGGCACGCCACAACCAGTATTTGAGGGGCGCCGGGCTCGGTTCGGCAAAGAGCAGCCGTGGCAGATCGGCAAGATTGTACCAATCGGCCAGTGCCCCCGCCTGATCGCCGCCGAGCAGCCGAGTACGGATCTCGGCGAAGGCCCGGGTCTCAACATGGGCCGAAGCGAGAATGCCGCCGTCGGCACCCTGGGTCAGTGCGCCATAGAACAGGGCGTCTTCGCCGGTCAGGACTGAGAAGCCGGACGGCCGGCGGCGCAGCAGATCGAAGGACTGCATCGGCTCCGCCGAGCAATCCTTGACACCGACGATGTTCGCCCGCTCGGCCAACCGCAACATCGTCTCGTTGCCCAGATTGACCCCGGTCCGATAGGGGATGTTGTAGATCAGAATGGGCCGGCCCGTATTGTCCGCCAGGGCCGAGAAATGATGAAACAGGCCGTCTTGCGACGGCCGCGTGTAATAGGGGCAGGCGATCAGATACCCGTCGATCGGCCAGGACGCAGTCCGTCCCAAAGCCTTTACGAGCTGGCGGGTATCGCTGCCTGAGCGGCCGAGATAGAGCGGCAGCCGCCGCCCGATCCGCTCGAACTCGTTGGCCGATATCGCCACGAGGCGCTCGACCTCCTCATCATCCAGCGTAAGGCCTTCGCCCGTCGTCGCGGCCAGAATCACGCCGTCGATAGGCTCACCCGCGTAAAAGCCCAGCAGGCGTCTCAGCGAGACTTCATCGAGCCGGCCGTCCCGGAACGGCGTTATGAGCGGCAGCCAAAGGCCTCGCGGTGTCGATTGAGTGGTCTGCATGTCCTGGTTCCCTCTCCTCGAAAAAGCCGGAGACGGGAGCCCACGTGAAAAAACCCCGTCGAAACCGGCGGGGTCCTGATCGATCCTATGACACTGCGGCCTACCGCAGGCGAAGTCCGTCGGCCCCTTGGAAGGAGCATTTTTTCGACGTCGCGATTTTGCGGCACAGGATAACCATAGGGCGATGGTGATGTGCCGGAACCGGTTCTGTCAAGCCGGCGCTGGTATAGCATGAGCATGGGCGGCAACCATGCCCACGCCGCCGGCAAGCAGACATAAGGAGCATCATGGTCGATCTGGACAGCGTTGCCGCCCGCGTCGCCCGACGTTTGATCGCCCGCGGCGAGACCGTCGCGATCTCGGAATCCTCGGCCGGCGGCTTGATCTCGGCGGCCCTGCTGGCGGTGCCGGGCGCGTCGGCCTATTTCCTCGGCGGTGCCGTCGTCTATACCGGCGCCGCGCGCCAGGCGCTGCTCGGCATCACGCCGGACGACCTCTCCGGCATGCGCCCGTCATCGGAGCCCTATGCGGCGCTGCTGGCGCGCACCGTGCGGACGAAGTTCGCCGCCAGCTGGGGCCTGTCGGAGACGGGGGCCACCGGCCCGACCGGCAATCGCTACGGCGACGCCGCCGGTCATGCCTGCCTGGGGCTCGACGGCCCGGTCGAACGGGTCCGCACGATCGAGACCGGCTCGCCCGACCGCGCCGCCAACATGCGCGCTTTCGCGGCGGCGGCGCTGGAACTGCTGGAAACGGCGTTGGGCTAAACCTTGCGTGCGGCCCAATATTCGATCCGTTCGATCAGCTTGTCGGGATCGAACGGCTTGACGATGAAATCATTGCCGCCGGCGGCGAGCCCGTTCGTCACGTCAGGGGCGGTCTTGCGTGCCGTCAGAAAGACGATCGGCACCGTGCGCAACGTCGGGTTCGCCCGCATGAGCCTGCAGGTTTCAAAGCCGTCTATGTTCGGCATCTCGATATCGAGCAGGATCAGCCGCGGCAGCATGCGGTCGCAGAGCGTCATCGCCTCCCGGGCCCGCATGGCGCCGACGAAGCTGAAGCCGGCCGCTTCGACGAAGCTCTGGATCAACAGCAGCGTTTCCGACTGATCGTCGATCGCCATGATGATCTTGTGGCGCCGATCGGGCGCTTGGCGGCTCACGCGCCCGCCCCGCGTTTGACGCCGGAAGCCGACCGGACGGCCAGATAGGCGCCGAGCGCGTCGGCGCTGGGACCGGCCGCGGCGGCGAACTGGGACAGGAGGAGCCGAACGGCCGCCCCATCCGCCGCCCGGGCCGCGACGTCGAGCTCGGTCGACAGACGCTGCAGCTCACGGGTTCCAAGATTGCCCGAGGTACCTTTGAAGACGTGAGATGCCCGCCCCAGCCCGGAAAAATCGCCGGCGTCGGCCAGACTGGCGAATTGCTCCAGCTGCGGACCGATCGACGCCAGATAGCTGTCGACGATGACGGCGAACCGCGCCACCGGCATCATCCCAGCCAGACGATCGAGATGGCCGGTATCGAGCCAGCCGGACGGGGCATTCGATGCCGCCACCGGCGCCTGGTCCGACACGGTCGCCCCTTGGGAGATCCATTGCGCCAATGTCGCCAGCAGTGCCACACGCTCGAACGGCTTGGAGACATAGTCGTTCATGCCGACGGCAAGACAGGCTTCGCGGTCGCCCAGCATGGCATTCGCAGTCAAGGCCACAATCGGGATCCGGCCGGCCGACCCGGCCATCTTGCGGATTTCCCGCGCCGCCTGCAGCCCGTCGACCGACGGCATCTGCACGTCCATCAGCACGAGATCGTAGGGCTGGCGAGCCACGGCCTCGATCGCCTCGCGGCCATCATTGGCCAGATCGACCCGATAGCCGGCATCGGTCAGGATCGTCGCCGCGATCTGCTGGTTGATCGCGTTATCCTCGGCGATCAGGACACGCGGCCCCTGCCGGTCCGATGCCCGCGCCGGCTTGTCGTCGTCGATGATGTCGGCGGCGCCCGGGCGGGGGGCCAGCAGGCTGCCGATGGTCTCGACCAGCATCTGATGGCGAATCGGTTTGGTCAGAAACGCATCGAACCCGGCCGCCGTGGCGCGGTCGGCCTTGAGCGGCGTGCCGACCGAGGAAATCAGCACGAGGCTCGGTTGGCTCAGCGCCGCATCGCGGCGGATCCGGTCGGCCAGTTCCGCCCCATCCATGCCCGGCATCAGTTCGTCGACCAGCGCAAGGTCGAACGGCCGACCGACCGCCTGGGCAGCGGTGAGGGCCGCCAGCGCCGCGGCACCGTCGGCGACCTCGACCACCGCGGCACCACAACCGGCCAATTGCCGCGCCAGGATCAGCCGATTGACCTCCAGGTCGTCGACGATCAAAAAATGGCGCCCGTTGAGGTCGGTCTGGACCGGCTTGGGCCGCAGCCTGACCGGTCCGCGCGCCGGCTCCAGCGGCAGTTCGATCCAGAACCGGGCCCCGCCGCCCGGTCGATCCTCGACCCCGATGGCACCCCCCATCAGCTCGACCAGTTGCTTGGAGATGCTGAGCCCGAGACCGGTGCCGCCGAACCGCCGGGCGATCGTGCCGTCGCCCTGGGCGAATTTCTCGAACAGCCGCGCCTTGGCCTGCTTGTCAAGACCGATGCCGGTGTCGGACACCTCGATCCTGACGCGGTTCTGCGCGCCCGCGGCCCCGCGCGCTTCGACCGAGACGAAGCCTTGGGCGGTGAATTTCACCGCGTTGGACAACAGGTTCAGCAGGATCTGACGCAGCCGGGTCGGATCGCCCTGGAACGTCCGGCCGGCGTTGGCATCGACCAGAGCGACCAGCTCGACCGCCTTGGCCTGGGCCTTGGGCGCCATCAGTTCGACCGCATCCTCGACCAGCTTCTCCAGATCGAAGTCGATCGTCTCGAGTTCGAGCTTGCCCGCCTCGAGCTTGGACAGGTCGAGAATGTCGTTGATCACCGTCAGCAGGGCCTCGGCCGAGAGCTGGACCGCGTCGGCGAAGCGCCGCTGCTCCGCCGTCAGGCTGGTCGAGAGCAGCAGATTGTTCATCCCGATCACGCCGTTCATTGGCGTGCGGATCTCATGGCTCATATTGGCCAGGAAGTCGCTCTTGGCCCGGCTCGCCGCCTCCGCCACTTCGCGCGCCGTCTGGAGATCGGCCGCGGCCGCCGCCAGCTCGGCCGCCTGCCGCTCGGTCTGGACGCGGCGGCGCTCCAGCTCGATCTCTCGCGCGCGCCGTTCGGTGATGTCGCGGACCAGCACGACGGAACCCAGACCATCCTTCATCGGGTTGCGGCGAACTTCGACCCACCTGCCGTTCTTGAACTGCTGCTCATAGACCATCGGCTCGGTCACCCGGATACGGGCCGCATGCCGCTCGGCGAGACGCTCGGGATCACCCGCGCCGAAATCGCCGCGCGCTGCCATGATTTGGCGAATGCGCGCGCCGGGATCCTCGGCCGACAGGACGTCTTCCCGGTCGAGATCCAGGATCTCGTAGAAGCGATCGTTGGCATTCAGCAATTGAGCGGCCTGATCCAGTACCTCGAGCCCATCCGGAATGGTCATGAGCGTGGTCGCCAGCACCTCGGCCTCGCGAACACGGGCGCGGGTCGCGAGAATCTCCTCGGTCACGTCGCGGCCGGTGCCGCGATACCCCAGGAACCGGCCCTTGGGATCGTGATGCGGCTTGCCGCTGACGGAAATGAAGACCTCTTTCCCGCTCTGCACGGTCAATTGATAGACGAAATCGCGGAACGGCCGTCGGGCGGCAATCGTTTCGATATGATCGCGCGTCGCGCCTGGCACCAGTTCGGGACTGAACTTCATGTAGGCGACCCGATCGCGCCCGATCACCGCCGCCGGATCGTCGCCCGTGCGCCTGAAGCCTTCGGACATGTAGGTGATGCGATTGTCGGCATCGCATTCCCAGAACCAGTCGGTCGCCGCTTCGGCCCAGTCGGCAAAGCGCGCCTCGGTCACTGCCCGACGCTTCATCTGCCGATAGAGGAACCAGGCGAACAGCAAAATGGCGGCATCGACGATCACCACGGCCGCGGTCTGCTGGATCGTGTCCTTGCGCCAGGCGGCCATCCATTCCCGCTCGGACAGACCGATGACGACGACCAGCGGATAGACGTCGAGCCGGCGATAGGCCTTGAAGCGCCGGATCCGATCGTAGCGGCCTTCGTTGACATACTCGCCCGACGGCGCCTTCGGCAGCTCCCGCCCCAAGGTTGTCCGGCCGGCATCCCTGCCAACGAGATCGGCCCGGAACGGGTGCCGGATCAGCGCCACGCCATCGAGCCGGATCAGCTCGATCGTGCCCTCGGTACCGATGTCGAAATTCTTGTAGAAACTCTGGAAATAGTCGCCGTCGATCGCCGCGAGCAGCACGCCCAGAAAATGGCCGTCCGCCGCCGCCGAGACGCGATGCGCCATGATGATGGTGAGCTTGCCGGTCGCCCGGCTGATGACCGGGCCCGCAACATAGGTGTCGGCATCGGGACTGTCGCGCAGATGGATGAAATAGTCGCGATCGGAATTGTCGATCTCCGTGCGCGTCAGCGGCAGGGAGCTCGCCTGCCAATGCCCATTCGGACCGATCAGCACCAGTTCGCGGATTTGCGGCGCCTGCCGGACGCGGCTGGCGAGAATCTCGTTCAGATGCTCGATGAAAGCCGGGTTTACGCCGTCGTCGGCGATGCGCTGGCTGATCCCGGCCAGCACCAGATCCGCCGTCTGCAGGGTCCGCTCGGCATGCTGGGAAAGCGCCAGCGTCAGATTATGGACGCTGGTCACGCCCTCGGCCTGCTGGACCGAACGGGCGCGCAGCGCGATCGCCGCATCGAAGGCGAGGAAAATGACGCAGATCAGAACCGCGGACAGCAGGATAGAGGCCTGCGCCGTCGAGCCGGCCAGACGTGAGACGCCCCAACTTCTTGGACCTTGCATACGCATGGGCGCAACCCTAGCAAGTCCAACCTTGCCCGTCTCTTAATGGTTGACCGTCCCGGACGCACCCAATGAAAAAGGCCGCATGCCAGCCCAAGGGCGGCACGCGGCCTGATTTCGATTAGCTCACTCCCGCCGGGCGGAAGCAGCTGCCCGGTTTCGCGGACGGAACCGGATTACCAGTTCCGAGAGACGGAACCGGTTTATTCGCCGAGGGAGATCGACAGCGCCTCGCGGCCCTTCGGGGTATCGACCACCTTCATCGTGACCGTCTGGCCTTCGACGAGGTGCGAAATGCCCGCCTGGGACAGGATGGAGATATGGACGAACACGTCCTTGCCGCCATCCTGCGTCGCGACGAAGCCGAAGCCCTTCTCCGGGTTGAACCACTTGACGCTGCCGTCGAGCGAAACCGCCGAGGAGGCGTCGGGCGTGAAGCGCGGCGGACGACCGCCGCCCATGCCGCCGCCGGCGGGGGCGCCGAAGCCGCCCGGACGCGGCGCGCGCGGCGGCTGAGCCTGCGCCGTGCTCTCGTCGACTTCGATCACGCGGGTGATCTGCATGCCCTTGGCACCCTGGCCAACCTGGACCTTCAGCTTGGACGCCGGCGCCACGGCCTCATGACCGGCTGCCTGAAGCGCACCGATATGCAGGAACGCGTCGCCCGACCCATCGGCCAGTTCGGCGAAACCGAAACCCTTTTCGGGGTTGAACCACTTTACCGTCGCTTCGACTACCGGTCCCGCTGCGGGGGACTGATCGAACGATGACGGACCACCGAACGGTCGCGCTGCCGGGCGTGCTGCCGGTCCGCGCGTATCGTAAGGCTGCGGCATATCATCATCGAACCCGCGCCGCCGCGGCTGCCGGAAATCCCTGCCCTTGCTCATGTCGCCTACTCATCTCCATTGCAGCGGGAGCCCTGCTCCGCGCCCGTCTTCCGCAAGCGCAGTGTTCCTGGCGCTGCCGAAGTTTACTACTTCGCGCCGACCGCATCACCCCGGGCAGGGGCCTCAGCAGCCGTCTTTCAACGCGGCGGCACCTTGCACGTCGCGCGTTTGAATATTTACCACGGCTTTGAGACAATTGGGCGCGCTTTTATTGCTTGCCCCCCTCGCGTCCGACGCCGCTCCATGCATTCCGTTGCACAGGAAGCACACCTTCGGAGCGAAATCAGCCGGAATCCTGGGAGCGCACCATTGGGAAGGAAATGGAACATGCCGACGGACGACCCAACATCCGATCCCGCCCTGGCCCTGCACCCGGTACGGACGGACGAGGTCGCGCAACTGACCCGCCTCCAGCGGGCCGCCTATGCGCCCTGGCTCCCGATCCTGGGGCTGGAACCGCTGCCCTACAGGGCCGATTATAGCGCCCTGCTGGCCGATCATGATGCCTGGTTCGCCCGCGGCGCGGACGGCGCGGAAATCGGCGCGCTGATCCTGGCGTCTCACGCGGATCATCTCTTGATCTGGAGCGTGGCCGTCGCGTCGGACGCCGCACGACGGGGCGTCGGCCGCGCCCTGATCGCCTTCGCCGAAGCCGAGGCGGTTCGGCGGAACCTCGCCGAAGTGCGGCTTTACACCAACGCGCTCATGGCCCGCAACATCGCGCTCTATCGGCGCCTGGGCTATCGCGAGACGCACCGCGAGACCACGCCCGACGGACGCAATATCGTCCATATGGCAAAGCGGGTTGCGTGAGCTAATGGCCCGATCCTGACGCTTGTTTCCCCAGCGTCAATATTTGATTAGAGGGCGATGATATGAGGCCGAGCAGGCCTCATATCATCGCCTCTAGGCCGGCTGGACCGCCCTGACCTCGCACCGGGTCGAGGTGCACATGCCGCACTTGAGCTTGCCGTTGAGGTTCGGCGGCACGGTATCGGGGCCGAACTTGCCCATGAACAGCTTTGCCGGCACGGTCTTGCGCCTGAGGCAGCCGGTGCAGACCACTTCGAGATCCATATTCCTGTCGGCGAGTTGGCCGAGCGTCAAAAGTTTGGCCACGAAAAGATACTCCTGGAGCCTGACCGGCTCATCGCACCATCCGCCGATGGCGCGGACCACATCCAAGGATAGTATTGCCTTTTGGTAAAGATAACATGTGGGAACGATCACAGGCTGTTGAACGGCGGCACGGAAACCCGTGCCGCCCGCCGCCGAACCAGAGTTACTGGAACAGCTTGATCGCGTTCTCCAAGGTCTTCTCGACACCCCACAGGAGCGGGATGCCGACGGCGACCCAGAGCAAGACGAGACGAGCGGCCATGATGCGGGTCCTCCGTTTTAAGAATGTGCCGAGGCGGTTTCACGGAAATGATGCCGTTCCGACACCGCGCGCATCCCGAGGTTTGCGAGGAAGCCCACGAACAGCAGACCGCACATGATGTACATGGTCAGCGAGTAGGCCTCGGCCTTGGGCACGCCGGCCGCGATCTGATCGTCGCGAATGAAGGTCAGCAGGACCGGACCCAGCACGCCCGCCGCTGACCATGCGGTCAGCAGACGACCATGGATGGCGCCGACATGCATGGTGCCGAACATGTCCCGCAGATAGGCCGGGATCGTCGCAAAGCCGCCGCCGTACATCGAGAGAATGACGGCGCAGGCGGCGACGAACAGGACGATCGACCCCATCTGCCCCGTGGTCGGGACCGTCGCATAGAGCACGATGCCCAGCAGGAAGAAGATCATGTAGGTCGTGCGTCGGCCCAGATAGTCCGACATGGAGGCCCAGAAGAACCGTCCCAGCATGTTGAAGATGCTGAGCAGGCCGACGAACCCGCCGGCGGCGATGGGCGTCACGCGGCTGCCGAACATCTCCTGGATCATCGGCGATGCCTGGCTCAAGACCGCGATGCCGGCGGTCACGTTCATGCACAGCACGATCCAGAGCAGGATGAACTGCGGCGTCTTCCAGGCCACATCGACATGGACATGGGCGGTCGTGATCATCTTGCTGGCCACGACCGGCGCGGTCCAGCCTTCGGGCTTCCAGTCTGCGGCCGGAACCCGGACCGCATAGACGCCCAGCATCATGAAGATGAAATAGAGCACGCCCATGGTGACGAACGTCTCGAGCACGCCGTTTGAGGTCGCGGTCGCGTAATAGGCCATGAGATTGGTCGAGAGCGGTGCCCCGATCAGCGCGCCGCCGCCGAAGCCCATGATCGCCATGCCCGTCGCCATGCCGGGACGGTCCGGAAACCATTTGATCAGCGTCGAGACCGGCGAGATATAGCCGATGCCCAGGCCGCAGCCGCCCAGCACGCCATAGCCGAGATAGAGCAGCCAGAGCTGGTGCAGATAGATGCCCACGGCGGAGACGAAGAACCCGCCGGCGAAGCACAAGGCCGCGGTGAACATCGCCTTGCGCGGGCCGGCGCTCTCGACCCAGCGGCCGAAGAAGGCGGCCGAGAGACCGAGAAAGACGATTGCGATCGAAAAGATGATCACGACCTGCTTCAACGACCAATCGTCGGGCGCCGACTTGGTGATCCCGATCAGTTTGGTCAGCGGCAGGTTGAAGGTCGAAAAGGCGTAGGCCTGACCGATCGACAGGTGCACGGCAAGGGCAGCGGGCGGCACCAGGAACCGGTTGTAGCCCGGCGGTGCGACCGTATGCGCCCGGTCTAAGAAAGAACTCATCTTTCGTTTCCTCTCCCTAATGTGCGCGACCCTTGGCGGATTTCGCGTCGGCATTTACCACCTTGCCGTTTCTCGTTCGGGCCGGTGGATCCAATGGATCCGCCAGCCTGACGGCTAGGACAGTCGGCGAACCGCCTCCGGTACCAGATCATGCAGACCGGCGCCGCCATGGGCGACATGGTCCTTGATCCCGACCAGCATGCGCGGTTCCCAGAATAGCTTCAAATGATCGCTGATCCCGGCCACCGCTTCATCATGCGGATAGGCCGAAAAATAGGCGGCGATCTGGTTCGCCATACGAATCAGGCGATCGGAATGCATGGTTTTGCCCCGTTGAGATCGATGACCCGCTCCGGATGCGCGTAGACCGACACGGAATCGGCGCGGGCGAGCGCCACGATGCAGATGCCGGCGCGGGTCGCGGCCTCGATCGCCAGCGCGGTCGGCGCCGAGATCGCCACCAAGGCGGAAATGCCGGTCGTCGCGGCCTTCTGAACCAGTTCGTAGCTGAGGCGGCTGGTCAGCAGGGCGAAGCCCGGCGGCCGCCCGCCGCGGCGCCGGGCCATGGCGCCGATCACCTTGTCGAACGCATTGTGCCGGCCGACATCCTCGGCCAGATGCTGGATCACGCCGTCCGGATCGACCCAGGCGGCGGCATGGACCGCACCCGCCAGCTGGTTCAGCCGCTGCAAGGGCGCCAGCCCGTCGAGCGCGCGGCGGACGGCCGCCAACGTCAGGAACGTCTGGTCCACCGGCGCCGGCAGCGGCCGCATCGCGTCCGCCAGGCTCTCGACCCCGCACAAACCGCAGCCGCTGCGGCCGGCCAGGGTCCGGCGCCGATCCTTCAGGCCGGCGAAGCGGCGCGCGGTGACGGTCAGACGGACCTCGATCCCCTCGCCCGCCGGCGCCACCTCCAGGTCCAACAGTTCCTGGGGGGTTTCGATGATGCCCTCGCTCAAGGAGAAGCCCAGGGCGAAATCCGCGATGTCGCCGGGGCTCGCCAGCATGACGGCGTGGCTGACGCCGTTGTAGATCAGGGCTACCGGCACTTCCTCGATCAGGTTGGCGGTGAACGCCTCGGCCGTGTCCGCACGGAGCCGCCAGGCCGGGTGCCGGACTACGCCGGGGCTCTCGATCGGCGGCGGGGTCGTGCGCTGGGGCACCGGCATCGCGCTCTATTCCGCCGCCGCGGCGGGATCGGCGATGCGGGTCGTCTCTTCGCGCAGCGCCGCGTAGCGATCCTGCCAGCCCGAACGCTGGTTGGTCAGCCGGACCTGGACCGCGGTGACCTTGTATTCGGGGCAGTTCGTCGCCCAGTCGGAGAAGTCGGTCGTCACGACATTGGCCGCCGTTTCCGGATTGTGGAATGTCGTATATACCACTCCCGCCTGCACGCGGTCCGTGATTTTGGCCCGCAGACTGGTCTCGCCGGCCCGGCTCGCCACCGCCACCCAGTCGCCTTCGACGATGCCGCGATATTCGGCGTCGAACGGATGGATCTCCAGCATGTCCTCCTCGTGCCAGACCACGTTCTCGGTCCGGCGCGTCTGCGCGCCGACGTTATATTGCGACAAGATGCGGCCGGTCGTCAGGATCAGCGGGTAGCGCGCCGTGCTGCGCTCTTCCGTCGGCACGAACTCGGTGATGGCGAACTTGCCCTTGCCGCGCACGAAGCCGCCGATATGCATGGTCGGCGTGCCGTCGGGCGCCTTGTCGTTGCACGGCCATTGGATGCTGCCCAGTTCGTCGATCCGCTCGTACGAGACGCCGGCGAAGGTCGGGGTCAGCCGCGCGATCTCGTCCATGATCTCCGACGGATGGCTGTAGTCCATCGGATAGCCCAGCGCGTTGGACAGCAGCATGGTCGCCTGCCAATCGGCATAGCCGGCCATCGGCGGCATGGCCTGGCGGACCATGCTGATGCGCCGTTCGGCATTGGTGAAGGTGCCGTCCTTTTCCAGAAAGGACGAGCCGGGCAGGAAGACATGGGCGAAGCTCGCCGTCTCGTTCAGGAAGATATCCTGGACGACGACGCATTCCATGGCGGCCAGGCCCGCGGTGACATGGGTGATGTCGGGGTCGGACTGGGCGATATCCTCGCCCTGGATATAGATGCCCTTGAACGTACCATCGACCGCGGCATCCAGCATGTTCGGGATGCGCAGGCCCGGCTCGCCGCGCAGCGTGACGTTCCAGACTTCTTCGAAGCTCTCGCGCACCGCGTCGTCGGAGACATGGCGGTAGCCCGGCAGCTCGTGCGGGAACGAGCCCATGTCGCAGGCGCCCTGCACGTTGTTCTGGCCCCGGAGCGGATTCACGCCGACGCCCTCGCGCCCGATATTGCCGGTGATCATGGCCAAGTTCGCCATGCCCATGACCATGGTCGAGCCCTGGCTATGCTCGGTCACGCCCAGGCCGTAATAGATCGCGGCGTTGCCGCCGGTCGCATAGAGCCGGGCGGCGGCGCGCAGATCGGCCGCCGGCACGCCGGTGATCGCCTCGACCGCCTCGGGCGAATGGCGCGGGTCGGCGATGAACGTCCGCCAGCGCGCCGTCTCCATCGGCTCGCAGCGCTCGGCCACGAAATCCTCGGCGACCAGCCCCTCGGTCACGATCGCATGGGCCAGGGCATTGATCAGCGCCACGTTCGAGCCGGGCTTGATCTGCAGATGGAACGCCGCCTCGACATGGGGCGTGCGCACCAGGTCGATCCGGCGCGGGTCGGCGACGATCAGCTGCGCGCCCTCGCGCAGCCGCTTCTTCATGCGCGAGCCGAACACGGGGTGCGCGTCGGTCGGATTGGCGCCGATCACCAGGATGACGTCGGCCTGCATGACCGAATCGAAGTCCTGGGTGCCGGCCGAGGTGCCGAAGGTCGAGCTCAGGCCATAGCCGGTCGGCGAGTGGCAGACCCGGGCACAGGTGTCGACATTGTTGTTGCCGAAGCCGGCACGGACCAGCTTCTGCACCAGATAGGTCTCTTCATTGGTGCAGCGGGACGAGGTGATGCCGCCGACCGACGCCTGGCCGTATTTCGCCTGGATGCGCTTGAATTCCGACGCGGCATAGCCGATCGCCTCCTCCCAGCTCACTTCCCGCCAGGGGTCGGTGATCTTGGACCGGATCATCGGCTTCAGCATCCGCTCCTTATGGGTGGCATAGCCCCAGGCAAAGCGGCCCTTGACGCAGGAATGGCCGTGATTGGCCTTGCCGTCCTTCCACGGCACCATGCGCACGACCTCGGTCCCGCGCATTTCGGCCTTGAAGCCGCAGCCGACGCCGCAATAGGCGCAGGTCGTGATGATGCTGTGCTCGGCCTGGCCGGCCTCGATCACCGTGTTTTCCATCAGCGTCGCGGTCGGGCAGGCCTGGACGCAGGCGCCGCACGAGACGCATTCCGACGCCATGAAATCCGTCCCGCCCGGCGATACCGCCGAAGCGAAGCCGCGCCCGTCGATGGTCAGCGCGAAAGTGCCCTGCACCTCCTCGCAGGCGCGAACGCAGCGCGAGCAGACGATGCATTTGGACGCATCGAAGGTGAAATAGGGATTGGACGTGTCCTTGCCGGCATCGAGATGATTATGGCCCTCGTAGCCGTAGCGGACCTCGCGCAGGCCCACGACCCCGGCCATGTCCTGCAGCTCGCAATCGCCGTTGGCGGCGCAGGTCAGGCAATCGAGCGGATGGTCGGAGATATAGAGTTCCATCACGCCGCGCCGGAGCTTGGCCAGCCGATCGGTCTGGGTCTTCACCTTCATGCCGGCTTCGACCGGCGTGGTGCAGGAAGCGGGCGTGCCGCGCCGGCCGTCGATCTCGACCAGACACAGCCGGCAGGAGCCGAACGGCTCCAGACTGTCGGTCGCGCACAGCTTGGGGACTTTCGTGCCCAGTTCGGCGGCGGCGCGCATGACCGAGGTACCGGCCGGCACGGTCACGGCCATGCCGTCGATTTCGAGCGTGATCATCGCGGCCGACGGGCTCGGCGGCGTCCCGAAATCGGTTTCATGGATGAGCGACATGGGCGCGCCTCCTATTCCGCGGCGCGCGCCGGGCGCGCGGCGGCCGTACGGTCGAAATCATCGGGAAAATGCGTCAAGGCGCTCAGCACCGGATAGGGCGTAAGGCCGCCCAGCGCGCAGAGCGAGCCATCGAGCATCAGGGTGCAGAGATCGGCGAGCAGCACGAGATTATTGCCGCGCTCCTCGTCCGCGATGATTTTATCGATCACTTCGGCGCCGCGGGTCGAGCCGATGCGGCAGGGCGTGCATTTGCCGCAGCTTTCCTCGGCACAGAATTCCATGGCGAATTTGGCCTGCTCGGCCAGATCGACCTGGTCGTCGAACACCACCACCCCGCCATGGCCCAGCATGCCCTTCACCGCCGCGAACGCCTCGTAATCGAGCGGCGTATCCAGCAGCGCCTCAGGGAAATAGGCCCCCAGCGGGCCGCCGACCTGAACCGCGCGGAACGGCCGGCCGCTGGCGGTGCCCTGGCCGTAATCCTCGATCAGCTCGCGCAGCGTGATGCCGAACGCGCGTTCGATCAGGCCGCCCTGCTTTATATTCCCGGCAAGCTGGATCGGCAGGGTCCCGCGCGAGCGGCCCATGCCGAAGTCGCGGTAATGCTCCCAGCCTTTCTCGAAGATGACCGGCACGGTCGCGAGCGAGACCAGATTGTTGACGATGGTCGGCTTGCCGAACAGGCCCTCGATCGCCGGCAGCGGCGGTTTGAACCGCACGAGCCCGCGCTTGCCCTCCAGGCTTTCCAGCAGCGAGGTCTCTTCGCCGCAGATATAGGCGCCGGCGCCCAGCCTGGCTTCGAGATGAAACGCGGGCCCGGTGCCCAGGACCGACGCACCGATCAGCCCGGCCTCGGTCGCCCGTGCGATCGCGGCGCTGAAAGTCCGGAAGGCGTGGGGATATTCGGAGCGGATATAGACGAAGCCCAGGGTGGCACCGACGGCGATGGCGGCGATCGCCATGCCCTCGATCAGCGCGTAGGGATCGCCTTCCATCAGCATGCGGTCGGCGAAGGTGCCGCTGTCGCCCTCGTCGGCGTTGCACACGACATATTTCTGGTCAGCCGGCGCATTCAGCACGGTGCGCCACTTGATGCCGGTCGGGAAGCCGGCACCGCCGCGACCGCGCAGGCCGGACTGGGTCACCTGCTCGACGATCTCGGCCCCGGTCAGCGTGAGCGCTTTTTCCAGCCCCTTCCAGCCGCCATGGGCGCGGTAATCCTCCAGCGACAGCGGATCGACGATGCCGCAGCGGGCGAAGGTCAGCCGTTCCTGGCGCTTCAGATAGGGGATGTCCTCGGTCAGGCCCAGCGACAGCGCGTGGGCGCCGCCGTTCAGAAAATCCGCATCGAACAGGCCGGTCACGTCGGCAGGGGCCACCGGCCCATAGGCGACGCGGCCGGCCGGCGTTTCGACCTCGACCAGCGGTTCGAGCCACAGGAGCCCGCGCGAGCCGTTGCGCACGAGATCGATCGCGATACCGCGGGCGGCGGCGGCCTCGGCGATGGCCTTGGCGACCCGCCCGGCCCCGACCGACAGGGCCGCCGCATCGATCGGCACGAAAGTCCGGATCATCGCCCGACACCCAGTTCGTCGATCAATTCGTCGAAGCGCGCGGCATCGACCCGGCCGTAGAGCTCGCCGTCGATCATGACCGCCGGCGACAGCGCGCAATTGCCCAGGCAATAGACCGCCTCCAGCGTCGCCCGGCCATCGGCGCGCGTGGCGCCCATGGCGACGCCCAGACGCGCCTCGGCATGGCGCTCGAGATCGCGGCAGCCCATCGATTGGCAAGCCTCGGCGCGGCACAGCTTGACGACATGGTCGCCGGCCGGCGCGTCGCGGAAATCGTGATAGAAGCTGACGACGCCGTGGATCTCGGCGCGGGACAGGTTGAGCGCGTCGGCGATCAAGGGTACCGCGTCGGCGTCGACATAGCCGAACCGGTCCTGCAGCGCATGGAGGATCGGCAAGGTCGCGCCCGGCAGATGCTTCAGAGCGGCGATAACGTTCCGAGCGATTTCCCGGTCAAAGGGCGCAGCATGCGCCATGCTTTGTTCCTCCCAGTGCAGCCTCAAAGGAGGCTGCGACAGTGCGATGAAGACATCGCCAATATTGCAACGCACAGGCCGCAACAATTGCGATGGCCCATCGCAATCAATTGCTCGCCCTATCTATTTGCGCGCGCTGGGAGATTGATCCATTCGATTTTATCTATTCTGCGATAGCCAAAACCTCATTGTGCAGTTGCGGTAGGGCGCCGGCCGTTAGATATGCAGCGAACGCGCCCTATGAGGCATCCATGAGTAGCTTCGAAACCAACGCTCGCAAGATTAAGCTTTGTCCGGCGGCGCTGAGGCGTCTTTCGATCCGAGCAAGCTAAATTCGCCAACCGGAAAGAGTGAGAATCAACTCCTCAATGCCCGAACGGCAATTCGAAGAACGGCGCGAAGCCGTTCGCCGACAGCACCACGCCACAGGCCGCGAACAGGGCCGAGACCAGCAGGAGCTGGCGCGACGCGGTCAAGATGCAGGTGGATGCCAGCACGATGGCGATCTGCAGCAAAGCCTCGGCGATCTCGAAGCTCTCGCCCCGGCTCTGGGCCAGATCGCGCCGGGCTTCCGCCGCCTCGGCCTTGATTTTCAGCTCGGCCTTGCCGTCGCTCACCGGGTCGCTTTCGTAATGCTGGATCGCCGTCTTGTAATCCTCGAGACGGGCGGCGATCGCCGCCCGGGTCGCATCCGACGCGCCGGCCTGCATCAGCTCCAGCTGATCGCGGGACAGCTTGGTCGCGGTCTCGCGGATGTTGCGCGCCTGATAGAAATTCCAGGCGTCCGACCGCTCGATGTTGGCGTTGATCGCCGTCTTCATGGCGTTGCTGCCGCCGGTGGCGGTGATGGCGAGCACCACCGCCAGCAGGCTGATGACCAGCCCGACGCGCTTGCGGAAAGTCACATCGCTGACGCCGTGCTCGCCGTGATGATGCTCGCCGGCCTCGGTGATGTGATCGGAAAGTTCGTTGGTTTCCATGGGCTTTTCTATCGAATGAGGGTGGGCGGCCAGCGTACGGCCTGTTCAAGATCGAGGGTTCGCGCCAGTGCGAACAGCGCGCGGGCGAGCGGCTGGGCCGGCTCGCGCTCGGGCATGATCATGCCCATGCCGTAGGAGACTTCGGGTTCGGTCAGCTTGAGTGCGATGGTACCACCCGGCAAGCCCGGCATGTCCAGGAGCGTATGGGGCATGACGCTCGACAGGTTCCCGGCGCTGACATGCAGACACAGGGTCACGATCGAGTTGGTCTCGAGCGTCGGGTGCGGCGTCTTGCCGACCGACTGGAAGATCCGGTCGACGATCCGGCGATTCTGCATGTCCGGACTCAGCAGGCACAGCGGCACCGCCGCCGCCTCGGACCAGGCGACGCTGTCGCGCCCGGCAAAAGGACCGTCCGCCGGCGTCAGCAGAATATAATGCTCGCGATAGAGCGGCAGGGTGCGCATCCGCGTCACCGGCTCGTTGTCGAGATAGGTCAGCCCGACATCGAGCGAGAATTCGTCGATCTGCTTGTGGATCTCGACCGAGGTCAGGGACCGGATCGAGACCGAGACGCGCGGATGGCTGAGCGCGAACGGCCCGGTGATGCGCGAGACGATCGGCAGCGCCGACGGCACCACGCCGATCCGGATATGCCCGGTCAGGCCCTGGCGCAACTCCGACAGCTCCTGCCGGAGCGCATCGCAATCGGCGACGATGCGGCGGGCATAGTCCAGCACCCGTTCGCCCTCGGGCGTGAAGCCGATGAAGCGGTTGCCGCGCTCGACGATCGGCACCTGCAGCTCGTCCTCGAGCTGGCGGATCGCCGCCGACAGCGTGGGCTGACTGATATGGCTGCGCTCGGCCGCGAGACCGAAGTGTTTCTCGCGGGCCAGCGCCAACAGATAGACCAGTTGCTTGATGACCATGGGCCGGAAACTACCTCAAGCGCCCAAATCCCGACAGGCCTTGATGAGCGCCGTCGCCGCCAGCTCGATCTCGGCCTCGGTCGTGCCCCGGCCGAGGCCGATCCGCAGCGCCGCCAGCGCATCGGCCTCGCCGAGGCCGATCGCGCGCAGCACCGGCGAGGGCGTGCGCTGGGCCGAGGCGCAGGCCGCTCCGACCGACAGGGCCACCTGGTCGCGCACCAGCTGGATGATCGCCTCGGCATCGAGCCGGGCGATGCGGAAATTGAGGTTGCCGGCCAGGCGCCGGGCCGGGTCGCCGTGCAGATGCAGCGGCAGGCCGGCCGTGCGCAGCCGGTCGAGCAGGCGATCGCGCAGTCGGGCGAGCCGGACCGCCTCGGCGCCCTGCTCGGCCTGGGCCAGGGCCGCGGCCGCGCCGAACCCGACCGCGAGCGGGACCGGCACCGTGCCGGAGCGCAGCCCCTGTTCCTGCCCGCCGCCCAGGATCAGCGGCCGCATCAGCGGCCGGACCGCGCGGCGCAGCGCCAGCGCGCCGATGCCCTTGGGACCGTAGACCTTGTGGGCCGACAGCGTCATCAGGTCGATTTCGGCCATGGCGAGCGGGATCTTGCCGGCCGCCTGGGCCGCGTCGACATGGAACAGGGCGCCCGCGGCCCGGCTCAGTCGGCCGATCTCGTCGATCGGCTGCACCGTGCCGATCTCGTGATTGGCCGCCATGACGGTGACGAGGCCGGTCGTGGGCCCGAGCAGGCGCGCCACCTGGGCCGGATCGACCACACCCGCCGCCCCGACATCGAGAAAGCGCACGGTGAAACCGTCCGCGGCCAGCGCTTCGAGGCAGGCCATGACGCAGGGATGTTCGAGCGGCGAGGCGATGATTTCCGTCCGCCCGGCCACGGCCAACGCCGGGGCCAGCCCGCGCAGCGCCAGATTGTTCGCCTCGGTGGCGCCCGAGGTGAAGATGATCTCGCGCGGGTCGGCCTCGATCAGGGCCGCGACTTGGGCTCTGGCCGCCTCGACCGCCTCCTCCGCCGCCCAGCCGTAGGCATGATCGACCGAATGGGGATTGCCGAATTGCCGGGTGAACCAGGGCAGCATCTGTGCCAGCACGCGCGGGTCGACCGGCGTCGTCGCGTGATGATCGAAATAGACCGGCGCCGTCATCGGGTCGTAAGACCCGCCCGCACGCTGGCCGACCGATCCCACAGGTTGGGCACCGCCGCGTTGGTATAGCCCGACACGAAGGGGACCGGCTCGCCGGTCTCGCGATAGACGTGCCGGGCGACGGCTCCGATGTTGGCGCCATAGACATGGATGCTGATCGACGTCCGGTCGCCGAACGCATTCTCGACCTTGTGGACGTCGCCGATCCGGGGCGAGACGACCGCGACGGCGCCCGGTTCGAGCCGCGTTGTGCGCGTCGTGCGCCTGGACGCCAGATCCCAGTCATGGGACAGCTCCGCCCCGCGCAGCATGCCGATCAAGCCCCAGGTGCAGTGATCGTGGATCGGCGTCGACTGACCGGGCCCCCAGACGAAGCTGACGACCGAGAACCGTTCCAGCGGGTCGCAATGCAGCAGGAACTGCCGATAGCGCTCGCGATCGGGCACCGTATATTCGTCCGGCAGCCAATCGTCGTTGGCGACCAGATCCGCCAGGAGGCCGCCGCCCTCGTCGAACACGCGCGGCTCCGCCGGCGCGGTCTCGATGAGGCGCGTGAAGTCGGCAACGAATATGCGCAGGCGTTCGATGCGCTCGACCATGACGTGTCCTCCCGGAATGATAGGTTAGTCCGAAGCGGCGCCGGTGCAAGTGCGATAGAGTTTGTGGGGGGAGCCGCCTATCCTGTCGGGACCCTGCTCGCCCCCGAGGAGAATCCGGCCCATGTCGATCCGCAATCTGAACCGGATGTTCGCGCCGCGGTCGGTGGCGCTCATCGGTGCCAGCGATCGGCCGCAGTCGGTCGGCGCCGTGGTCGCGCGCAATCTGCTGCGCGGCGGCTTCGATGGCCCGATCATGCCGGTCAATCCACGCCACACCGCGATTGAGAGCGTGCTGTGCTATCCCGACATCGCCCATCTGCCGGTCGTGCCGGATCTGGCGGTGATCGCGACGCCGCCGGCCGGCATCCCGGCGATGATCGGCGAGCTGGGCGAACGCGGCTGCCGCGCGGCGATCGTGCTCAGCGCCGATTTCGGCCGCGGGGTCGCAGGCGGCATCGATCTGTGCCAGGCCATGCTCGATGCCGCCAAGCCGCATCTTCTGCGCATCGTCGGGCCGAACTGTCTGGGCCTGGCCGTGCCGGGCATCGGGCTCAACGCGACCTTCTCCCACATCCGGCCGCTCGCCGGCGACGTCGCCTGCCTGACCCAGTCGGGCGCGATCGCGACGACCCTGATCGACTGGGCGGCCGGCCGCGGCATCGGCTTCAGCCATATGGTCTCGCTGGGGGACATGGCCGACGTCGATGTCGGCGACATGCTGGATTACCTGGCCCACGATGGCCATGTCAGGGCGATCCTGGTCTATGTCGAAGGCGTGACCGAGGCCCGCAAGTTCATGTCGGCCGCGCGCGCCGCCGCGCGCACCAAGCCAGTCATCATCCTGAAGGCCGGGCGCTACGCCGCCGGCGCGAAAGCCGCGGCCTCCCATACCGGCGCCATGACCGGCGCCGATGCGGTCTATGACGCCGCCTTCCGCCGCGCCGGCATGCTGCGGGTCCGCTCCCTCGACGAGATGTTCTCGGCGCTGGAGACCTTGAGCCATGCGCGGCTGATGCCGGGCGAGCGGCTGACCATCGTGACCAATGGCGGCGGGGTCGGCGTGCTGGCGACCGACGCGCTGATGGAACTGGGCGGCATGCTCGCCGAGCTGGCGCCGGCGACGCTGGCGGCGCTCGACAAGGTCCTGCCGGCAGCCTGGTCGCACGGCAATCCGGTCGACATCATCGGGGACGCGGATGGTGCGCGCTATGCCGCGGCCCTCGAGATCGTGCTGACGGATCCGCAGACCGACGCATGCCTGGTGCTGAACTGCCCGCAGGCGGTGATTTCGACCGTGGAATCCGCCGACGCGGTCATCCAGGCCCTGGGCCGGCTCGGCACCCGGGCCCAGTCCAAGGTCATGGTCAACTGGCTGGGCGAGGGTGCCGCCCGCGAGGCGCGCGCCCATTTCGCCGCATCCGGCCTGCCCAGCTACGAGACGCCGGAACGCGCGGTGACCGGCTTCATGCACCTGCGGGAGTTCCGGCGGAATCAGCGGCTGCTGATCCGCGTGCCGCCCGCGATTCCGGCCGAGTTCTCGCCCGATCCGCCGCAGGCCCGCGCGATCGTGGCGGCGGCCCTGGCGGCCGGGCGGGAATGGCTGGACGAGGCGGATTCCAAGACGCTGCTGGCGGCCTACGGCATCCCGGTCGCGACCGTGCGACGCGTGACCCAGGCCGACGAGGTCGCCGACGCGGCGCGCGAGATCGACCGGCCGGTCGCGGTCAAGATCATCTCGCCCGACATCATCCACAAGTCCGACATGGGCGGGGTGGCGCTCGACCTGGCGACGCCCGAGGCCGCCGGCATCGCCGCCCATGCCATGCTGGCCCGCATCCGCGCCGCCAAGCCCGGGATCCGGATCGACGGCTTCGCGGTGCAGGAGATGGTGACCCGGCCCGACGCGCTGGAGCTGATCATCGGCCTCGGCGCCGATCCGACGTTCGGGCCCGTCCTGCTGTTCGGCCGCGGCGGCACGGCGGTCGAGGTGATCGGCGACAAGGCCGTGGCGCTCGCCCCGCTCGACATGATGCTGGCGCACGACCTGATCGGATCGACCCGCGTCGCGCGCCGGCTGGCCGGCTTTCGCAACGTGCCGCCGGCCAACCTCGATGCGATCGCGCTCAGTCTGGTGAAATTGTCGCAACTGGCCGCCGATCTGCCCGAGATCGTCGAAATCGAGATCAATCCGCTGCTGGCCGATCCGGACGGGGTGATGGCGCTCGACGCGCGCATCCGCCTGGGGACGGGCGCGGCCTTCTCGATCCTGCCTTACCCTTCGGCGCTGGAACGCAGGGTCACGCTCGGCGACGGCACCATCCTGCTGGTCCGCCCGGTCAAGCCCGAGGACGCGCCGGGCTTCGAACGCAATTTCCAAAAGATGCGGCCGGAGGATATCCAGCATCGCTTCTTCGCCGCCATGAAGGCTCTGCCGGCGCAGTTGCTGGCCCGGCTGACCCAGATCGACTATGACCGCGAAATGGCGTTCGTCGCCGTCCCGCCCGACGGCGGCGAGGCCGGCGACGGCTACGGCGTCGTCCGCATCGCGGCCGACCCCGACAACGAGCGCGCCGAGTTCGCGATCATCGTGCGCAGCGACTGGCAGGGACGCGGCCTCGGCCGGCATCTGATGGCCTTGATCATCGACTATGCCCGGGCACGCGGGCTGGGCGAGGTCTGGGGTACGATCCTGCGCGAGAATACCGGGATGATCGCGCTCGTCCGCCGCCTGGGCTTCACCATCCGCACGGACGAGGACGATCCCGGCCTGGTGACCGCCAGCCTGATGGTGCGGGCGGGCAAGTGATCGAATCGCCCGCCCGCGCCTTTCGCTTACGAAGGGGCCGACGTGGCCGCGTAGATGCCGATACAGCCCGGCAGGCAAGCCGGGTCGTTCGGATTGGGCGCCAGCGGAACGAAGATATGATTGTTCACGGGATCGGCGGCAACCGAATGGGAGCCCTTCGATGTCTTTACCGTGCCGACCACGCTGTTCGTCGTGGTGCTGACGATACCCAGCACGCCGCCGGTCGGATTGCCGCTCGCCGCCGCGTAGAAATTGCGGTCGCCCGGATTGAACCAGACCTGGTCCGCCCCGCCGAAATTGGTGAAGCGATCGACCAGGGCGCCGTTCACCGCGCTCAGGACCAGCACCTCCGGCGGCGCCTTATTGAGTATCGCCGCCGCGCCGCACCCGACGAACAGCGTGTCGTTCGGACCAAGCGTCAGGCCGGCAGGCTCGCATTTATTGACCGGGAAGCTCGCGAGGACCGATCCGCCGTTCGGGTCGATCACCACGATCGCCCCATTGTCCTTATTGCTGCCGATCTGCGGAATCGACGTATAGAAATATCCGCTGTTGGGGTCCCAGACCGTCTGTTCGATGCCGTTCGTCGCCGTCGGGAACGGAATTTTTTTTACCACGTGCCGGTTCCCATGCACGGTCGAGATCAAACTGATGAAAGGCGGCGAATCCGCGTCGTTGGCGATCGCGATCAGATGGTCCCGCGGGTCATAGGCCAGTTCATCCGCCCGCTTCTTGCCGCCGGTCGACACGACGTCGACGATCTTGTTCAGGTTGAGATCCACGATTTTGACGCTGCTGTCGCCGTCGCCGACCCAGGCCTCGTCCCCGATCACGACGACGCCGTCGGGGCCGGCGAGATCCGTACCCTTGGTGGCGGCGAAACCCGCAAAGCCCGTGACACGCGCAATGAAGGTGCCCTTCGCCGCATTGAAGATATCCAAACCGGCGTTCGACCGATCGGCCAGAAAATAGGTCTCCGTGGTCGGATCGATCCAACCGATATCGAATTGGACCAGCGGCTGCCCCGGAATAGCAATCGTCCCGATCCGTTCATAGGATTGCGCCATAGCCGCACTGGTGGAAATAGCGGACAATACAGTCGCCAATAGAACACGCCCAATGGGTGTCATGTCTTCCTCCCACATTTCTTTGAAAAGACGCGCCTTTCATTGAATATGCGTCTGAAATCAGAGAATTGGCGCGGCTCATTTCAATCATCACACGATTCTTTGAGTTGGAACAATCTGTCTGCCGTGTCAAAAAAAGGGCGCGAAAGCGGCGCGCGTCCGCCATCCGCGTCCTTTGAAAATCTTTCCTTCATCATCGCGGCATCAATCTGGCATGGCCCGGCGCCAAGCGGGCTGCCGAGAGCGTCGCCCGCATGTCGAAGCCGCAGTCGTTTTTCCTGCTCGCCCTCCTGCTCGTCGCGCTGGTCCCCGGCGCACCGGCGCGGGCCGAAGGCGTCACGATCGCGGGTTGCGAAAATTACGCGCCCTATTCGGATGCGGCGCTGCCGGGTACCGGCTTCGCCAACGATCTGACCGCGAAGATCATGAAACAGGCCGGCTACGAGGTTTCGGTCTCGGTCCTGCCCTGGGTTCGGGCGCTCGAGGGCACCAAGAGCGGGGCATTCGATATCCTGCCGTCGGCCTGGTACACGGAGGACCGCGGCCAGGCGTTGCTGTTCAGCGAGCCGATTGCCATGTCGCGCCTGGTGTTCGTCAAGCCCGCAGGCTCGACGTTCGAATTCCACACGCTGGAGGACCTGACCGGTCTCAGGGTCGGCATCGTATCCGGCTACACCTACGAGCCGGACTTCGTGACCTCGCCCCTGTTCCAGCGGCAGGCGGTCGCCGACATCCTGGTGAATCTGCGCCGCGTCGCGACCCGGCACATCGACCTGACGCTCGATGACGAATTGACCCTGCGCTTCATCATCCACAGCCGGGCGCCGGAACTCGAGCCGATGCTGGCGCTGACCCACGGCGTGCTGTCCGAGCAGGGCCTGTTCGTCGCGTTTTCCAAGAAGCGTCCCGACGCGGCAAAGCTGCTGGCCGACTTCAACGCCGGCCTCGGGCGGATGCGCGCCGACGGCAGCTACCAGAGACTGCTGGCGCTGCACCAGATGCAGTAGGGCGTCACCCCGCCTTCTTGAAGGTCCAGACGAAGGCCGGAGGCACGTTGCGGAACACGCGGGCGACCCGGCGGGCATGCAGCAGATGCTCGTGCGGCGGCAGCGGGGCTGCGAAGCCGTAGGTGAACTGGATCAGCGGACGCCCGACGGGCAGCACCCCGAAGCAGGCATCGACCACCCGGCAGCGCGCTTGTTCCGGGAACAGCAGCAGCGGCAGGCCCGACACCACGGCGGCAACCCGCGTGATGTCCCGTTCGGCGAGCAGCGTCTGGAGATTCTGCGCGTCGCCGCACAGCACCGTGATGCCCGGAAAGCGCTGGCTCAGCAGGTCGGCCAGACGCGGGTCCCGTTCCAGTACGATCAGCCGGTGGGACGGAATGCCGGCGTCCAGGATGCCGCGCGTGATGCTGCCGGTCCCGCCGCCCAATTCGATCACCGGCGCCGAATCCTGGCGCGCCTCGGGCGGGATCTGCCGGGCCATGGCATCGGCCAGCCGCCGGCTGGACGGCACGACCGCCCCCATGCGACCGGGGGCGCGCAGCCACTGCAGAAAGAACAGGGTCGCCGAATTGCCGCGCTTCAAACGCGATGCCGCGGCCTGCAGGCGATCGCGACGAATCGGGCTCAGCGAGGATTTGAGGGTAGGCTTCAGGGTCACGCGCTCCGTTTTTGTCTCAGTCGCCAGACTGTCTGGCGAGATTGGGGGTTGTCGCCAGCCTCCAATCGGTTAGTTTGCCGCCCGCGTAGGCAATGGTGCTTCTTTTTGAGGCATTTAACTCAGACGTAAGAAACCCCCAATCGCTTTGCGCCTGCCGTTGTAATAGAGAAGTACCAAGAAGGCGAAGCCCAAGCGAAGCCCCGGCGTCAATCGGTCCCGGACCAATCGACGCAAGAGAGGCGCCAGGCCGAGCGTCACCCGGGAGATATCCATGCCGCTGCACGCGGAAACCGAAAAGCAGGCCCTGATCGACAAGGTCGCAACCGCTGCCGCCATGGCGAAAAGCGGCGTGGATGAAGGCTTCGTCCGGACGTTTTACAAGAACGTGCCGCCCGACGATATATTGCCGCGGCCACCGGCGACCCTGATCGCGGCGGCCGAAGCGCTTTGGCGCTTCATGGCGGAGCGGCGCCCGGGTAAGGCCAAGATCCAGGTGCTGTCGCCGGTCGACAAGGCGAACGCCTGGACCGCGGGCCGGACCATCGTGCACATCGTCAACGACGACATGCCCTTCCTGGTCGACAGCGTGACCGCCTGCCTGAACGGGCTCGAACTGGTCGTCCATCTGGTGATCCATCCGGTCGTGCCAATCGTGCGCGCCGGTGGCGGCAAGCTGATCGCGATCGACGAGGCGAACCCGGACGCGCTGCGCGAATCGATCATGCAGATCGAGATCTCGGGCCGCGCCGATGCCGCGCTCCAGAAAAAGATCACGAGCGACCTGGAAGCGGTGCTGGGCGACGTGCGCGCCGCCGTGGTCGATTGGGAAACGATGGCCAAGAAGGTCGGCCAGATCGCCGACGACATCGGCGCCGCCACCCTGCCCGTGCCGGCGTCCGAGGCCGTCGAGGTCTCGGCCTTCCTGGCTTGGCTCGCCGACAAGAATTTCACCTTTCTCGGCTATCGCGAATACGGCTTCGATCAGGACGGGCTGAAGGTCATCCCCGGCGCCGGCCGCGGCGTCCTGCGCGACGATGCCTATCTGGTGTTCGACGGCCTCAGGAATTTCACGACGCTCTCGCCCGACGTGCAGCAGTTCCTGCGCTCGCCGCAATTGATGCTGATCTCGAAATCGAACCGGCGGTCGACCGTGCATCGCCCGGTGCAGCTGGATACGATCGGCATCAAGACGTTCGACGCCAAGGGCGAGGTCGTCGGCCAGAAGCTGCTGGTGGGATTGTTCACCTCGTCATCCTACGCCAAGCCGCCCCGGTCGATCCCGGTGCTGCGCCGCAAGGTCCAGCGCACGATCGAGCGCTCCGGCTTCGCGCCCGACAGCCATGACGGCAAGGCGCTGCAGCATATCCTCGACACCTTCCCGCGCGACGAGCTGTTCCAGACGACAGAGGCAGAGCTGTTCTCGACCGCGATCGGCATCATGCATCTGCAGGAGCGCCAGCGCATCGCCGCCTTCACCCGGCGCGACCCGTTCGAACGCTTCGTCAGCTGCCTCGTCTATGTGCCGCGCGACCGCTACAACTCGGCCGTCCGCCGCCGGATGTCGGAGATCCTGGAGACGACGTTCAACGGCAAGCTGGCGTCCGACGCGGTTCAGCTCGACGAGAGCGTGCTGGCGCGGATCCACTTCATCATCAACACCAACCCCGGCCAGGTGCCCGACGTCGACCCGGCGGTGCTGGAAAAGCAGCTGGTCGAGGCCGGGCGCGTCTGGGTCGACAAGCTGGGCGAGGCGCTGGCGGCCGAGCTCGGCGAGGACGAGGCGCACGCTCTGCTGCGCCGCTATGCCGATGCCTTTCCGACCAACTACACCGAGCGCTTCAGCGCCGCATCCGCGGTCGAGGACATCAAGGAGATCGCGACATTGGAGGCCGGCGCGCCGATCGCGCTCGCGCTCTATCGCACGCCCGAGGCCAGCCCGTCGGAACTGCGGCTGAAGACCTTCTCGACCGGCAAGCCCGTGCCGCTGTCGGACGTGCTGCCGATGCTCGAAAATCTTGGCATGAAGGTGATTACCGAGAACCCGTTCCGGGTGAAGCCGCGCGATGCCGCCGCGAAGTTCTGGGTCCAGGAGTTCGAGCTGATCACCCGTGGCCAGATACCGGTCGATCTGGCCGAGGTCGGCCCCGGCTTCGAAGAGGCGTTCCCGGCGGTCTATGCCGGCGCCGTCGAGGATGACGGGTTCAATCGCCTGGTCGTGCTGGCCGGTCTCGCCGCCCGCGAGATCGTGGTGATCCGGACCTACTGCAAGATCCTGCGCCAGGCCGGCTCCGCCTTCAGCCAGGCCTATATGGAAGATACGGTCAGCGCGCATCCGGCGATCACGCACAAGCTCGTGCGTCTGTTCGAGGCGCAGTTCGACCCGGCGGTGAAGCCCAAGGGCCGCGACGCCGCCGCCGACAAGCTGGCGGCCGAGATCGAGCGGGATCTCGACCAGGTCTCGAACCTGGACGAAGATCGCATTCTGCGCAGCTTCCTGCTGCTGATCCGCAAGTCGCTGCGCACGAATTTCTATCAGCCGGGCGCCGACGGCCAACCGAAGTCCTACCTGTCGATCAAGCTCGCCAGCCAGGAAATCGATCTGCTGCCGCAGCCGCGGCCGCTGGTCGAGATCTTCGTCTACAGCCCGCGCATGGAGGGCTGCCATCTGCGCGCCAGCAAGGTCGCGCGCGGCGGTATCCGCTGGTCCGACCGCAAGGAGGATTTCCGCACCGAGATCCTGGGCCTGATGAAGGCGCAGCAGGTCAAGAACTCGGTCATCGTGCCGATGGGCTCCAAGGGCGGCTTCGTCGTCAAGCGTCCGCCGGTCGGCGGCACGCGCGAGGTGGTGATGGCCGAGGTCGTCGCCTGCTATAAGACGCTGATGTACGGGCTCTTGGACCTGACCGACACGATCGAGGGTCCGGGCATCGTCCCGCCCAAGCTGGTCGTGCGGCGCGACGGGGACGATCCCTACCTGGTCGTCGCCGCCGACAAGGGTACGGCGACCTTCTCGGACATCGCCAACGGCTGCGCCATCGAATACGGCTTCTGGCTGGGCGACGCCTTCGCCTCGGGCGGGTCGGCCGGCTATGATCACAGGGCGATGGGCATCACCGCCAGGGGCGCCTGGGAGGGGATCAAGCGCCACTTCCGGGAGATGGGCGTGGATATCCAGCGCGACCCGGTGACCGTAGTCGGGATCGGCGACATGTCCGGCGACGTGTTCGGCAACGGCATGCTGCTGT
>JAQGIC010000053.1 GCA_028288725.1 Rhodospirillales bacterium | reverse complement strand
GCGCGAAGCTCGGCATATCGTTCTGGGACTATCTCGGCAGCAGGCTCGCCGTCCCGGGAAGTCTCGCCATCCCGCGCCTGCCCGAACTCGTCGTCAATCAAGCCTGACCAGCCGTTCGGCCCGGGGGTTGCCCCTCTTACGCGCGCATCCGATAAGGCTCCATTAACCGAGTTTCTGTCCTCGCTGGAACCCGAGCTGCAGCAATGCTTGCGGCACGTTATAGCCCCAGATACGCCGCCCGCACCCGGTCGTCGTTCAAGAGCTCGGCACCGCTGCCGCTCATGACCACGCGTCCGGTCTCCAGCACATATGCCCTCTCGGCCAGCTCCAGGGAGGCCGCGACATTCTGCTCGACCAGCACGATGGTCAGTCCATCCTTGCGGTTCAGCCGTTCGATGATCCGGAACATCTCGCCGACCAGTGCCGGCGAGAGGCCGAGCGACGGCTCGTCGAACATGATCAGCTCGGGCCGGCCCATCAGGCAGCGGCCGATCGCCAGCATCTGCTGCTCGCCGCCGGACAATGTGCCGGCGGCTTGGGAGCGGCGTTCGGCCAGGCGGGGGAACAGCGCGAAGACCTGGGCGAGCCCGTCTGATTTGAAACGGCGCGCGCGCGGCAGGTGCCCGCCGACCTCCAGATTCTCCAGCACGCTCAAGCTCGGGAAAATCTGCCGCCCCTCGGCGACCTGGCCGATGCCGAGATCGCAGATCTCATGGCTCGCTCGGCCCTGGATCTCCCTTCCGCGCCAGACGATGCGGCCGGCGCGCGGCCGCTCGATGCCGGCGATGGTACGGATCAGGCTCGATTTGCCGGCGCCGTTCGCGCCGACGATCGCCGTGATGGCGCCTTCCGGCACGTCCAGCGAAACCTCCGACAGCGCCTGCGCGTCGCCGTAAAAGAGATCGAGATGCTCGACCGACAGCAGGGTGCTCACGCCGGCGCCCCGCCCAGATAGCATTCGAGCACCGCCGGGTCGCGCACGACCTGGTCCGGGCCGCCCTCGGCGATGATCCGGCCGTGATGCAGCACGATGATCTTGCCGGCGAGCGCCATGACCGCGCGCATGACATGCTCGACCAGCAGGATGGTGAGGCCGGTCTCGCGGTTGAGCGTCCGGAACACCGCGACCATCTCGTCGATCTCGGTCGGCCTGAGGCCGGCCATGACCTCATCGAGCAGCAGCAGCTTGGGCCCGGTCGCCAAAGCGCGGGCGACCTCGAGCCGCTTGCGCTCGGGCAGGGTCAGCGTGCCGGCGAGCTGGCCCGCCTTGTGGTCGAGATGCAGCAACTCCAATACCTGCCGCGCCGCGCGCTGCGCCGTCGCCACATCGCGTGTGGCGCGTAGCGCGCCGACCGTGACGTTGTCGAGGACCGAAAGCTGCACGAACGGCTTCACCACCTGAAAGGTCCGGCCGATGCCGGCGCGGCAGGCCCGATCGGCGCTGAAGCCGGTGATCGGGCGGCCATCGAGCGTGACGGTGCCCGCGTCCGGCCTGATGGCGCCGGCGATCAGATTGAAGCAGGTCGTCTTGCCGGCGCCGTTCGGCCCGATCAGGCCGACGATCGCGCCGGCCTCGACCGTGAAGCTCGCCCCGGCGACGGCCTTGAGGCCGCGAAAGCTCTTGGTCAGGCCGGCGACTTCCAACAGGGCCATGGCGCTAGCCCACCCGGTTGCCGAGGCCGAGATGCCGGGCCAGGCCGGGCCAGATGCCGCCCGGCAGGTACTTGATCACCAGCAGCAGCACCAGCCCGTAGAAAAGTTGGGTAGCCCCCGGCACCTGGTGCCCGGTCACATCGAGCAGCGCGCGCAGCGCCTCGCCCAGGCCCGTCAGCACGAAGGCGCCCAGAATCGGGCCGATGAGGGTACCAAGGCCGCCGACGAGCGGCCCCAGGATGATCTCGATCGATTTGGCCGAGCCGAAACTGTCGGCCGGCGTCAGGCTATTGTAATAGAACGCGGCGACGCTCCCGGCGACCGAGGCCATGGCGGCCGAAATCGCCGCGGCGAGGACCCGATAGCGGAACAGATCGATGCCGAGAGCCTGTGCGGCTTCGGGATCCTCGCGGATCGCCAGCCAGTAATAGCCGATCCGGCTGGTCCGGAGCCGATGGCACAGCCAAAGGGCCGCGACCGTCAGCGCCAGCAGCACGTAATAGAACAACCGCGGGCCGCCGCGCAGATCGACGATGTCCAGGTGCCCGCGCTCGACGACCGGCAGGAACAGCCCGCCGGCGCCGCCCAGCCAATCGACATGTTCGAAGCCGATGCGCGTGAACTCCGCAAAGGCGATGGTCAACAGCGCGAAATAGACGCCGCCGATGCCGAATCGAAAGGCGAGGAAGCCGATGACGGCGCCGGCCGCGGCCGACACGGCGGCTGCGATCGGGACGCCGGCCCAGGGTCCGAGGCCGGCATGAAGATAGAGCGTCGCCGAGACATAGGCGCCGAGCCCGACATAGAGCGCATGGCCGAGCGAGAGTTGGCCGGCGAAGCCCATCATCACGTTCCAGGCCTGGCCGACATAGGCGTAATAGAGCGCCAGCACCAGAACCGACAACAAATAGGGTCCGGCGACCCAGGGTGCGGCCAGCAGCAAACCGAGCGCCAGTATGAGGCCGGCGCGGCGCCGGCCGGGCAGGGCGGAGACCAGGCTGTTCACGCGCTGCGCCCCAACAGGCCCTGCGGCCGGAACAGCAGCACCAGGATCAGCAGGCCGAAGCTGACCATGCTCTTCATCGACGGCACGAGGATGAGGCCGGCCAGCGCCTCGCTGACGCCGATCAGCACGCCGGCGACCAGCGCGCCGGCCATGCTGCCGAGGCCGCCGACGATGACGATGACGAAGGCGAGCAGCGTATAGGCGGGTCCCAGCGACGGTGTGACGTCGCCCAGCAGCACCAGCATGGCGCCGGCCGCCCCGACGCAGGCGGTGCCGCAGCCGAAGGTGAGGGCGAACAGCCGGCGCACGTCGAGGCCTACGACCAGCGCGCCCCGGTAATTGTCGGCGCAGGCCCTGATCGCCTTGCCGGTCGCCGACAGGCGGAAGAAGCCGAACAGGGCTGCCGCGACCGCCAGGGCTGCGAGGGCGGCGTAAAGCCGGACCTTGTCGATCAGCAGCGGCCCGAACTCGAAACTATCCAGCGCGTAATCGACCTGGACGCCGCGGGCGTCGGGCCCGAACAGGATCAGCGCGCCGTTGGTCAGGATCATGCCGACCGCCACCAGCAGCATGAATTGCGCATGATCGGGCCGGGTCATGAACGGATGGACCAGCAGGCTTTGCAGCGCGTAGCCGAGCACGAACATCAGCGCCGCCAGCGGAAGCATCAGCCAGAGCGGATCCACGCCCCAGGTGCCGCAGCCGAGCACGGCCAGATACATGGCGACCATCATCATCTCGCCATGGGCGAAATTGACGACCCGGACCACGCCGAAGATAACCGACAGGCCAAGCGCCATCAGGCCATAGACGAGACCGGTCAGGATCCCGCCGATGACGACGTTGGCATAGACGTCCCAGCTCATGGGGTGGTGGTTCCAGGTCGCGGCGGAAACGGAATTGTTGGGGGGTCATATCCCGCGGATCCGACTTCGATCAATGGGATTGATCGAAGTCGGGTCGATCGGCGGCGCGGGCAGGGGCGTCGGCCGACTTGGGTGCGCTGCAGCAATAGCGAGTTTAGAAGCCTCTTACTCTCTTTCTGGTTGTATTTTCAAGCCTGGGGCGAACCGGAACGAGACCGACCGAAATGCTGCGGTGATGCGCGTGCAAGACCGGCATTCCCGACGGAGGCGCCGGACGGTGCCCGGTTGGCGCGACTCGCGCGACGGGCAGCGACGGTGCAATCTTTACCGAACTTCAAACGAATCCTGGTGTCTAGGGGGACTCGGTCGCGACTCGGCCGACACGCGCACCGCGACAAAAAAGTGACATCAAAAAGCAATTTAAGTTGCCAGGCTGGACTTCTGCGGATACGGTCCAACGCGTTCGGTAAGGCTTCGTTCTATCGACGAACGAAACGTGGAACCAAATCGAGTTCATCCTACAGATGAGGATCGAGGATAAATCGGGAACACGGGCGCGCCCTGCCGAATGTGGCTCGAGACGGGTTTGCGGCCTGAGCGTCAGGGGCATCGTCCAGGACGATGTTGCAACGGCGGCAATCGGCTTACCGCGGCGGGGGAATATGATCGGCACACTTTCTAGGCTTGGGGAACGTCTGTTCCCCGACCGTCAGGTTCTAATACGCAGTAATGGCCAGGTCACGCATCTGAACCTGTCCAGTACGTTCCAGATGTCTGTCGTTGCCGCCTCATTCATGAGCGTCGCCGCGATTACGCTGACGTCGCTCGCGACCAAGACCGATTCCGATCTCAATATGCAGGTCGATGCCAATTCCTCGCAGGCCGAGCTTGCCCGGGCCGTCGAAGCGCTGAAGGCGCAGCTGGCCGATGCCACCTCTGCGGCCGATAAGGCCGATAGCCGGGTGAAGAGCCTCGCCGACCAGCGCAAGGCCACCGCCCCCACGGCCGATGGCGATGCCCAGCAGGCCGCCGCCGAACTCGATGCCGCGAAGCTGACCGAGCGCGTCGCCCAGCTGCAGAGCGACATCACGATCCTCGGCGCCCAGAACGCCCAAAACCGCTCGCTTTACGAACATACCGCGCAGCAGCTGGCCCAGGCGACCAACGAGCGCATGAAGCTGACCGCCGAGAAGGGCAAGCTGCAGAAGTCGATGGGCGAGCTGGCCCAGGCGAAGGATGCGGCCGAGAAGACGATTTCGGCCGATCGCGAGCGCCTGAAGCTCAAGGTGAACGAGCTGGAACGGAAGCTCGCGACCAAGCCGACACAGCGCGCGGAAGTCACCAGCAAGCTCGAGGACGAACCGGCCGAGGTCGAGGAAGAGCCGACCGGTAAGGTCGTCGCGAGCGACAATGGCTTCAGCATCGAGAAGCTGCTGGCCCAGTTGGGCGTCCGCCAGGCAGCGGTCGGCGGCCCGTTCGTGGCGGTCGGGTCGAACAAGGCGGCCCAGCTGCCGGACGAGCAGGTCGCCAAGCTGATGAAGACGCTGCCGCTGACGGCACCGCTCGACAAATATAATTTCGAAAGCCCGTTCGGCGTGCGCCACGACCCGTTCAACGGTCGCGCCGCCATGCATACGGGGGTCGATCTGTCTGGCCCGTACAAGACACCGGTCATGAGCACGGCTCCGGGCACCGTCGTGTTCGCCGGCTATTCGACCGGCTATGGCAAGCTCATCGAAATCGACCACGGCAACGGTATTCATACCAAGTACGGCCATTTGAACCGCATTCTGGTCAATGTCGGCCAGAAGATCGGCAAGCATAGCCCGATCGGTCTGCTGGGCTCGAGCGGCCGGTCGACCGGGCCGCATGTCCATTACGAAGTGGTCGTCAACGGCACGCCGCAGGATCCGGAAAAATTCCTCGAGGCCGGCAAGTCGCCGATTCTGGTCAAGGCGTCGAACTGACGGCCTCGACCGCCCGCATCCGATGGTGAGCCGGGGTGGCGGCCTCTCGATCCTCGCGGCCGATTTCCAGATTACCGGCAGCCTGCGCTCGACCGGCGAAATCCATATCGACGGCATCGTCAATGGCGAGGTCGTGGCCGCGGCCATCATGGTCGGCCAGTCCGGCACGGTCATCGGCGATCTGATCGCCGATCAGATCACGATCGCCGGCACGGTCCATGGCACCGTCACGGCGACGGCGGTTGCGCTGACGAAGACCGCCCGGGTCCATGCCGACCTGCGCTGCCATGGGTTCACCAGCGCGCCCGGCGCCGTGCTGGAGCTTCAGGGGCAATCGGCCATGTCTTCCCCGGCGAGCGACACGACCGAATCGGTCTAGAATCTCCTGATCTGACTCTCAGGCCGCCAAGGCCTCGCGGAACAGCGCCGGATCGACGTTGCCGCCGGACGCGACTACCGCGATGGTGCCGGGGTTGCCGGGAAAGCGGCCGTGCAGCGCCGCCGCCAACGCGATGGCGCCGCCGGGTTCGATTACCAGCTTCAACTCGTTGAACGCGATCGCCATGGCCCGCTTCGCCTCGGCGTCGGTTGCAACCAGACCGCCGGCCAGACGGGCACTGTTGATGGCGAAGGTCAGTTGTCCCGGCGTTGTCGCCATCAGCGCATCGCAGATCGAGCTGGCGCCGGGCTCGTTCTGAAGGCGGGTCCCGGCCGCGAGCGATCTGGCATGGTCGTCGAAGCCGGCCGGCTCCGCGCAATAAATCTTCGTGGCCGGGCTGCGTGCGGCAAAGGCCAGCGCGCAGCCGGCGATCAGCCCGCCGCCCGAGGAATTGGCCGCCATGGCGTCGATCGTGATGCCCCGAGCCGCCGCCTGCTCGATGATCTCGAGCCCGGCCGTGCCCTGGCCGGCGATGATCTCGCGCTCGTCATAGGGTTTCACGATCGTGCCGCCACGCTGGGACACGATTCGGGCGGCGACGGCCTCGCGATCTTCGGTCCAGCGGTCATAGGTCACCACGTCGGCGCCATAGCCGCGGGTGTTGGCCAGTTTGATCGCGGGTGCGTCGGCCGGCATGATGATGGTGGCCGGAATGCCCAGGATCTCGGCCGCATGGGCGACGCCCTGGGCATGATTGCCGGAGGAGAAAGCGACGACGCCGCGCTTGCGCTCGGCCTCATCCAACTGCACCAGGCGATTGAACGCGCCGCGGAACTTGAACGATCCAGTGCGCTGCAGCGGCTCGGCCTTGACCAATAGCCGGAATCCCAGCCGCTTGTTAAGCGCGCTCGATTCCAGCAGCGGCGTCAGCACCGCATAGCCCCGGATCCGCTCGGCTGCCGCCAAGACATGATCGAAGGTCGGCAGGTCAGAAACGGTCGAGGAAGTCATCGAGCACTCCTTGCACTTCCGGTTCCGCCAGATGCGGCGTATGGCCGACGCCCGGCACGGTCACCGTGATCAGATCGGGTTTCGCCGCAACCATCTGGGCCAAACCCTCCTCGGTCAAGAGATCCGAGATGCCGCCGCGCACGACCAGCGTCGGGATGCGAGCGAACCCCTGGAACAGGGCCCACAGATCCATGCTGCCGCTGTCACCGGCCAGGAAGGCGCGGGCGATCCCGGCGTCCCAATCATGGTGCCAGATGCCATCATCACCGCGGCGATAGGTCCGCTCGGCGAAGTCGAGCCAGTCGGCGTCGGTGCGATAGGACAAGTGCGGGAATGCGGTCCGCAAATAATCCGCCGCCGCGGCGAGATCCGGCTGAGGATGATCGCGGCCGATCCGTTCCATGATGCCGCCCGAGCCGGCGCCGACAATCGGCCCGATGTCGTTCAGCACGAGGCCGGCAATGGAACCGGGCTTCAGCGCGTTGAGCGCCAGGGACAAGAGCCCGCCGAACGAGGTGCCGATCAGAACGACCCGACCCAGGTCCAACGCCGCCATGATCTGCAGGATGTCGCCCAGCGTGACCGGCGGGGCATAGCTCCGCCAATCCTTGGCCCGGTCCGACCGGCCACGGCCGCGGTAGTCCGGGCACACGACGCGGCGCTTGCCGGCATGGCGCAGGGCCAGGGCGTGATAGTCCTTGGAATTGCGCGAGATGCCGGCGAGACACAGAAGTGGGGTTCGAGCCGACAGCGGGTCGCCATAGTCGCGGACATAGAGCTGCGCACTGTCCTGAGCCGAAACGAAACGTTCGTGGAAGTCGGACATCAGGCGGCTATCACGACAGAGAACGTGCTCCCTTGCTTCGTCGGCTAAGTGATTGGGGCACAGGCATATTCCCACCCTCGTTCCGCACTTCGTCCCTCGCCAGTGTCTCTTATTATTGAGCGACGTTCTCGCGATACCATTGATAGGCCGAGCGCACGCCGTCTTCGAGCGTGGTCGTCGCCCGCCAGCCGAGGGTGGCGAGCTTGGTGCTGTCCAGCAGCTTGCGCGGCGTGCCGTCCGGCTTGTCCAGATCGTTGACGAAACGCCCCTGCCATTCGACCGTGCGGGCGACCAGCGTCGCCAGCTCGTTGATCGTGACGTCTGCGCCGAAGCCGATGTTGATCGGCCCTTCCTCGGCGTAAC
>JAQGIC010000031.1 GCA_028288725.1 Rhodospirillales bacterium | reverse complement strand
CCTTCGCCGGCACCGACCTGCCGGCCGGCCTCACCCCGGCCGGCAGCCGCGACGGCTACAACTTCATCCGCTGGGACGAGGACGGCATGACATTCTGGGCCGTCTCCGACCTCAATCCCCAGGAAATCGACCTGTTCGCCCGCGAATGGCGCCGCACGCCCAAATAGGACCGGGCGGTGCCAACCGGCCTCACGAGACGGAGCGCCCCCGGCCCCACAGGATCATCAGGGCCGGTTGAATGATGATCGTCGACAAGAGGACGTAGCCCAGGGCCAGGATCAGCAATATGCCGCAACTCGCCATGCCGCGATGCGGGGAAAGCGCCAGGCTCGCGAAGGCGGTGGACGTCGTGCAGGCACTGAACACCACGGCCCGCGCGGTCGATGTCTGCAGCAGCGCCACGGGCCCCCGGCTGTCCCGCCAGGCGATGACGAAATAGATATTGAACGCGACGCCGACACCGAGCAGCAGCGGAATGGCGATCACGTTGACGTAGTTGAAAGCCATGCCGATCGCGACGAGGGTGCCCAGCGTATAGAGCGTGGCGAGCCCGAGCGGCACGAGCACCAAGAGGACATCCTTGAGCCGCCGCAGGATAACCACCAGAACGGCGGTGATGGCGGCCAACGCGAGCAGGGATGAAAAGACGAAAGCGTGGCTGACGATGGCGGCCGATTCGATGGTGACGACAGGCATTCCCGTCGCTTCCGGCGCCACATCTCTGACCGCGGCGACGAATTGCGCGAATTGGCGGCCGTCACGCATGTTTCCCTTGGGAAAGATCGAAATTCGCGCGCGGCCGTCGCCGCTGATCCAATCGGCTTTGATCTCGGGCGGAATGCCGTCGATCGTGACCCGCGCGGCCCCAAGCGATTTCCGCAGCCCGTCGAGGCGGCCCTCGAATCCGGCCAGGAGCGCCGAGCGCAACGGAATCGTATCCGCCTCGGTCGCCGTCTTCAGCCATCGTCCGAGCGAGCGGGCGAAATTCGGTCCGGCAGCGCCCAACTCGGCGCCGTGGGGGCCGGCCAGAAACACCTCGAAATCGCTTTCGAAGCGTTTGGCCGCCATCAGCTCCTCGTCCGGCTTCGGCGGTTCCAGGGGCGCGCCGTGATCGAGGATCGGCCCCATCATCATTTTGAGATCGTCGAGAATCTCGAGCTTGGCATCCTGCCGATCCGGGATGAAGCTCGCCAAGGTCACGACCTGACGGACCTCGGGCAGGAGCTCCAGCCGATGGACCAGGTTTTGAGCGGCCTCGAGGTTTCCCGTCAGGAGCTCGATGCTGTAGGGCGAGGCAAGCGGATCCTGGGCGAGTTCGGTCGCAAGCCTGACGGACTCTCGCTCCGGATCCTTGATGTCGATCGGATCCGCATCGAAGCGGAGCAGGGTCGTGGCGGCGAGAGCCGCCAACCCCAGCACAAAGGCCACGAGCACGATCGGCCGGGCCCGGTGTTGCAGCCAGCGATCGACGGGGCGGGCCCACAGAAACCCGCCATGGCGCGGCTTGTCCCGGGTCGGCATGACCGAAAGCAACGCCGGAAGCACCGTGAGGTTAGCCAGCAAGGCGATGAACATGCTGGTGCCGGCGATCACCCCCAGCTCCGACACGCCGCGATAGTCGGTCGGCAGGAAGGAATAGAAGCCGATGCCCGCGGCCGTCGCCGCGATCGCCAGCGGTTTGCAGATCCCCTTGGCGGCGCGCTCGAGGGCCCGCCTATTGACGGTGGCCCGATCGACCTCGGGCGCCTCGCCGGTCGCCTGATAGACTTCCTCCTGGAAGCGCATCGAAAACTGGATGCCGAAATCGACGGCGATGCCGATGAACAATACGGCGAAAGCGACCGAGATCATATTGAGCGTGCCGACCACGGCGGTCGCGAATGCCGCGGTGGCGATCAGGCCGACGATGAGGGTCAGGCCGATCGCCACGATCAGACGCGGCGTGCGCAGTCCCGCCAGCAGGATGAGCCCGACCAGCACGAGCGACACCAGCGTCGCGGTCCCGGCGCCCTCGGTGACGCTGGCGAACTCGTCGTCGGCGAGCGGGATATCGCCGGTGAGGCCGACCACGACATGCTGCCGGGCCAGACCAAGCGCACCGGCCGCTTGGCGGATGACCTCGCTCGCCTTCGCGCCGGGCTGCAGCGCGTCCGGATCCAGGATCGGTTGAACCAGAATGAACTTCCGCAGATCCTCGGGCGAGGCCTGGGTCCCGGTCACGAGCGCGCGCCATTGAACCGGGGCGGCGTTGCCGTCCACGACGGATTGGGTGGCGTCGGCGAAAGCCTGGATCGGCGCTTTCAACACGTCCAACGACGCGCCCCTTCCGGCGGCGCTTTTCACCGCCTGATCCAGCAGGCCGAACAGGCCGCGCAGATTGGGGTCGCCATCCAGCGTCGCGATCAGCGGCTGCGCGGTCGCGAGCTGGTCCGACAGCGCGCCGAGTTCCTTGACGGGCAGGAACAGCAGCCGATGCGTGTCGAAGAAGGGCCCGGCATCCGGCCGTCTGACCGTCTTGAATATGTCGCTGCGCTTTGCGAGTGCCGCGCTCAGGCTGGCGGTCGCATCCTCGACGGCATCCGCTGCCGGGCCTTCGACCACGACGACCGTCTGCGACGTCGACTGCGGGAAGGATCGCGCGTAATCCGCCACCTGCTTTTGCCAGGGGAGATCGGGCGATACCAGCTTGTCGGTATCGGTGTCGACACGCAGATTTTGAGCAGAATAGATCCCGCCAAAAATGGTGAGAAGCGCGGTTACCGCCAGAATAAATGGCGCTCTACGTCGGCAGAATTCCACAAGTCTTGCGAGTAAATTAATCACGCCGTTCCATTTCCAAATCCGCGTCCTACGTCTATACAATTCGCAAACGCACTCACTGAAGACAAAAAGGCGCGCGCGGTACTAAAATTTTCCTTTCGGTGGGAGGACTTGCAAGGCGGTGGGGAAGCGTCGGTCCGGGCGTGCTCCAGCTCCCCGCTGCGTAGAGGGCGCCTTCCGTGTTCGACCGACTGTAGGGCGCGACGGCGCGACCTGCATACCGACGGGAGATTGATTCTTCCCAACATTGGCCGAACGCATCGCGCTCGGGCCATCGGAAGGCGGCGAACAGCGGCGGCATTGGTTGCGTCGATATCTGCCGGATGGATCGCAAGACCGGCCGGTGCGTCGCCTGCCTCAGAATCGGCGAGGAAATCCGCGGCTGGGCGAAGATGACCGATCATCGCCGTCATCAGATTCCGGGCGAGCGCAAGCGGCGCGAAAAAAACTCGCGCCTCAGGGCCCGCAGCCGGCGCCTGGTCGTATGGTCCCGCCGCCTACCGGCCGGATTTTTGCGATGCCCGGAGCTCCTCCCGGGCTATCGCCAGGACATCGGTGCCGACGTCGCCGGAAAGCTGGCCGCCCAGGTCGACCTCGAGCTGGCCATATCGGATCGTCCCCGTGACCTGCCCGCCGGCGTGAATGAACAGGCGCTTTCGGACGGTCAGCGCCCCCTCGTAGCGCCCCGAGATCTCGGCATCGTCGACCGTGGCGGCCCCCTTGAACACACCCGATCCGGCGAGTTCGATCGTGCTGCATTCGAGCAGCGTGGCCTCGACATCGCCTTCGACCAGAAGCCGGTCGCAGCCGGTGATCTGGCCGGAGAGTTTGAGCCCGCGGCCGACCCGCATCTGGCGGGCCTTCGTGTCGGTCTTCGGCGCCTCCGGCGAAGGGGTCGTCGCGGCGGCGGCATTCGGTGCGGTCGGAAAGGGTGTCGCGGGGCGACGGGGCAGGTCAATCGACATTTATCGTCATCCTGAAGAGAACTGGACTGGATGAACGGTTGGTACTCCATCCGACCACCGCCACACCTGTGTGGAAGTTTGGTCGACCTATGGGCGGCCCTCTGGACGCCCCCGCCTATCGGGCGCCCGTGTTGACGCCGCGCCCTCGCGCGGCCCAGACCGAGACGGCGGTGAGGGTGCAGCAGATGATGAGGTAGAGGATCACCAGCCTCGGGCTGCCGTCCGACATGGCCACCAGGGCCGAGGCGATGAAGGGCGTCGGACCGGCGATGAGCAGGCTGTTCAGCTCGCGGGCGAAGGCGATGCCGGAAAAGCGGTAGCGCGTCGGGAACAGGTTCGCCAGGAAGGCGCCCTGCGCCCCCGCCATGCCGCCGAAGCCCAGGCCATAGGCGAGCCCCATGCCGACGGTCGCCAGGACCGCGTTTCCGGTATCGAGCAGCGCGAACAGGGGAAAGGCGAACAGCATCATGAACACCGCGCCCGACAGAAACACCTTCGCATAGCCGATACGGTCGGAGATGGCGCCGATGATCGGGGTGGTGACGACGCCGACCGCCGTCGCGGCGATGACCGCCATCAGGGAGTCGGTGCGCGGCATCTTCAGCGTGTTGGTCATATAGCTGAGCGCGAAGGCGTTCAGGATATAGGCGTTCGCGTTATGGCCAGTGACGGCCAGGAAGCCCAGCAGCGTCTCCCGCGGGCTGTTGCGCAGCAGCTCGCCGAGCGGCACGCGGTTCTCGCGCCGGGTCGCCGCGGCCTTTTCCATCGCGACGACATATTCCGGCGTCTCGTCCAGCCGGTTGCGGATGTAGAGCGCGACGAGGAACAGCAGTGCCGAAAACAGGAACGGGATGCGCCAGCCCCAGCTGAGCATGTCGGCCTCGGGCATGGCCGAGAGGGCGAGGAAGGAGAAGGTCGCGATCAGAATGCCGACGATCGTCGCCGATTGCAGATACGAGGTGTAATAGCCGCGGCGCGACGCCGGCACATATTCCGACACCAGCGTCACCGCGCCCGCGTATTCGGCGCCGGCCCCGAACCCCTGGATCAAGCGGCACAGCACGAGCAGCAGGGGTGCCGCGATGCCGATATGGTTGAAGTCGGGCAGCAACCCGATGGCCACGGTCGAAAAGCCCATCAGCGCCACGGTGAAGACCAGCGCCGGCTTGCGTCCGACCTTGTCGCCGAAATGCGAAATGATCAGACCGCCGAGCGGCCGGGTGAAGAAGCCGACGGCGAAGGTGGCGAAGGCCGCCAGCACGCCCGCGACCGGCGACAGCTGCGGAAAGAACAACTTGTTGATGATCAGGCCCGAAGCGGCGCCGTAGAGCGCATAGTCGTACCATTCGATGATGGTGCCGACCGTCGCGGCCCAGACCGCCTTGCGGATATTGGCGGCATCGATTGCCGGCGCATCCGGGGCATGGATCGCGGTGGATTGGATCGTCGTCATGGCATCGCCTCCCTTATTCGTTTCGTCGGCCGGGCTTCGCGCCGGCTCGTTCATGGTCAGCGGGGTAACGGCACCCCGAGCTTTTCCGCCCAGGGGGCGATGGCCGACAGGATGTCGGGGCCGAGTGCCATGCCGTGGCGCAGCTGTGCTTCCCGGCGGCGTGCGCTCGCCTCACCCGGCAACCGCACGCGGTCGAAACCGGGACGCGGCGGCGAGGCGTGACAGGCTGCCGCCAGCGCCTCGACCTGGCGCAGATAGGCATCGTTGCTGCCGAACGCGGCCGGATCGATCATCAGGATGAAGACCGACGCGCTCCAGCCTTCCTTGGGCTCGGCCCGCCCGTGGCCCGACAGACAGCCAGTCAGCAGTTCGATCATCATGCCGATGCCGTAGCCCTTGTGGCCGGCGTCGAGCCCGCCCAGCGGCAGCACCGTGCCGGGCGGATCGGCGAAGATCACGTTCGGATCGGTCGAGGGCGCGCCCGCGGCGTCGAGCAGCCAGGGCTGGTCGAAATCCCGCCCTTCGCGCTTGCGCTTTGCCACCATGGCGTTGGTCAGCAGCGAGGTCGAGACGTCGACCAGGATCGGATCGCCCCCGGTCGGCGCGCCGAACGCGATCGGGTTCGAGGTCAGCACCGGCGCGGTCCCGCCATAGGGCGCCACGCTGGAAAAGCCCGGATCGGTCAGGGTCAGCAGCATCAGATAGCCGCGCGCCGTCGCCCGCGACAGGTAGGCGCCGAGCGAGGCGGTATGATGGCTGCGCTGGATCGTGACCGCGGCCATGCCGAAGCGCTCGGCCCGCGCCATCGCCGCGTCCATCGCCTGCAGGATCAGCCACGGACCCGGCAGCTTGCGACCGTTCCAGGCGAGGCAGGCGGCGAAATCGGCGAGGATTTCCGGCTCGCCCTCGAGCCGCATGCCGCCGCTCTCGATTTCCTTCAGGTAGGGCGCCAGCAGCGCCAGACCGTGGGTCGAGCGCCCGAGCAGCTCGCCCTCGACCAGGATGTCGGCGACGGCATCGGCCTTGTCGACCGGCATGGCGGCGCGGACGAGCAGCGTCCGCGCGAAGTCCCGCATCGCCTGGACCTGGACGATCATTGGCCGGCCCGCCCGAACGGCGTCGTGAAAACCTTCCGATGGACACCACCGGATGTCGCGGCATCGAAGGCCGATGATCGTGCCAAGCTCATGCGTTTCCCCGGAAGACTTTTATTTTTATTCGAACCGCTAAAGCGCTTTCCGTTTGGATGGAAGCATCCAAGCGGAAAGAATTCGCGCCAGATCAATAATGTCCGAGCATGGTTCGATTACGCGGAGGCGAACCATGCTCTAGGCCGTTCCCGCCCGGCGGACATTTTCGAGCAACGCCTGGCCGCTGCGTTGCAGATGCCGCTCCAGCGCGTCGCGCGCCTCGGTGACGGAGCCGGCCTTGAGCGCATCCAGAATATCGCGATGCTCGCCATAGACCCGGCTGGTGTCGTTCACCAGGTAGACATAGGCCGTGTGGGTTTGCGCCAGGATGCGCCGATGCCACCCGGCGATGACCGAATTGTCCCGCGCCTCGACCAGCTTCTGATGAAACTCCCGATCGAACGCCAGCGCGGTCGTCAGGTCCTTCATCGTGTCGCGGCCCAGATGGTAGGCGTGCTGTTCCAGCGTCTGCGACAGTTCCTCGAGCAACGCGGGCGTCACGGCACCGCGGGCGAAGGCCACCTCGATCGAGGCGAGCTCGACGAAGATCCGCGCTTCATACAGCTCCTCGACATCCTTCAGCGTGAAGCGGCGCACGACGGCCCCCTTACGCAAGCCCGACACCACGAGACCGTCGGCTTCGAGCCGGAGCAGCGCTTCCTTCACCGGCGTCTGGCTGATCGAAAGATCGTTCGCCAGCTCCTCCGGCAGCAGACGATGCCCGCCCGGCAGCTGCCCACCGAGAATACGGGCGCGCAGTTCCTGGTGAACCTGCTCGGAGAGAGTGGCGCGGACGACGTTGCTCATGACGGCCATGATCCGCCTCCGGCTCGAATATGCAATATATAAAATGAAAAATTTTCTATTTGACGCGAACCCGCCGTGAACCGACCATCGCGCTCAGCCCGATCGCCCCAAGATCGGCCGAGGGAGAGGAGCCGCCATGAGCAAGATCGTGTCCGTCGAGGTGCTGCAGGTGAACCTGGCGCCCAAGGTGAAGCGCACCGATGCCGTGCAGAGCTTCGAATGCCAGGAGACGCCGATGGTGCGCATCCGCGATGCGGACGGCGTCGTGGGCACCGGCTATTCCTATACGATCGGCACCGGCGGCTCTTCGGTCGCCAAGCTGCTCGACGACCACCTCGTCCCGATGCTGCTCGGCCGGGACGCGGACGATATCGAGAAAATCTGGCGCGACCTGTTCTACCGGGTCCACGCCACCACGGTCGGCGCGCTCACCTCGATCGCGATCGCCGCCATCGACACGGCCCTCTGGGATCTGCGCGCCCGGCGCGCCAACCTGCCGCTGCACAAGGTCGCCGGCGGGGCCAAGGACCGGATCAAACTCTACTATACCGAGGGCGGCTGGCTGCATATCGACGAGAGCGAACTGGTCGAGGAAGCCTTGAAGGCCAAGGAACGCGGCTTCGGCGGCTCCAAGCTCAAGGTCGGCCGTCCCCATGTCGCCGAGGATGTCCGGCGGATCGGCGCGGTCCGGGCCGCGGTCGGCAACGAATGGGACGTGATGACCGACGCCAACCAGGGCTTCGCCCTGGACGAGGCGATCCGCCGCGCCCGCCAATACGAGCAATTCGACATCGCCTGGTTCGAGGAACCGGTCCACGCCGACGACGTCGCCGCCCATGCGCGTCTCTGCCGATCGACCTCGATCCCGATCGCCGTCGGCGAATCCATGTACAGCATCAGCCAGTTCAAGGACTATCTGCAGGCCGGCGCCTGCTCCATCGTCCAGGTCGATGTCGGCCGCATCGGCGGGATCACGCCGTGGCTGAAGGTCGCGCACATGGCCGAGGCGTTCAACGTGCCGGTCTGCCCGCATTTCCTGATGGAACTGCATCTGCCATTGTGTTGCGCGGTGCCGAACAGCCGCTGGCTCGAGTTCATTCCGCAGCTCGATCTGGTGACCCACACCGGCATGCGGATCGAGGATGGCCATGGCATCCCCTCGGCCGAGCCGGGGCTCGGCATCGATTGGGACTGGCAGGCGCTCGACAAACAGGTCGTCCATCGCAGCCGTCACGGCTGATCCGGCACAAGCAACACGAAGGAATTCATCCATGCGTCGTCTGGAAGGCAAGACCGCTCTCGTCACCGCGGCGGGCCAAGGCATCGGCAAGGCCACCGCTCTGCGCTTCGCCGCCGAGGGCGCCCGCGTCATCGCGACCGACATCAACGCCGACCTGCTGGCCACGATCGAGGGCTGCGAAACCCGGCTGCTCGACGTCACCAAGGACGAGGCGGTCAAGGCGATCGCGGCCGAGCTCGGCGCGATCGATATCCTGTTCAATTGCGCCGGCTATGTGCATTCCGGCACAATCCTGGACTGCGAACCCGCGGCCTGGGCTTTTTCATTCGATCTCAACGCGACGGCGATGTACCGCACCATCCGCGCCTTTCTGCCCGGCATGCTGGCTAAGGGCGGCGGTTCGATCATCAACATGGCCTCGGCCGCGTCGAGCGTGAAGGGCGTGCCCAACCGCTTCGCCTACGGCGCCAGCAAGGCGGCGGTGATCGGCCTGTCCAAGTCGGTCGCGGCCGATTTCGTGGCCAAGGGCATCCGGTGCAACGCGATCTGCCCCGGAACGATCGAATCCCCCTCCCTGCATGAACGGATTTCGACCCAGGCGGCGGCGACCGGTCAGAGCCTGGACCAGGTGCAGCAGGCCTTCGTCGCGCGCCAGCCGGTCGGCCGCATCGGCAAGGCGGAGGAAATCGCCGCCCTCGCCGCCTACCTCGCCTCGGACGAGGCGGCCTTCACGACCGGGACGATCCACATGATCGACGGCGGCTGGTCGAACTAAGCTCGCTCGACACTCTTCGCCCAGAGGCCGTCAGAGGCGGTCGGCTACCGGCCGGCCGCGAAGCTGGGCACCCGATCGGCGCCGGACGCGATCCAGATAGAGATAGATGACCGGGGTCGTATAGAGCGTCAGGATTTGGCTGATCAGCAATCCGCCGACGATCGCCACGCCGAGCGGCGCCCGCAGCTCGGCCCCCGCACCCTGTCCGAGCGCCAGCGGAAGGGCTCCGAACAAGGCGGCGAGCGTGGTCATCATGATGGGGCGGAATCGCAGGATGGCCGCCTCGAAGATCGCGCGGTCGGGCGGCAATCCCAGATCGGCTTCGGCCTGAATCGCGAAATCGATCATCATGATGGCGTTCTTCTTGACGATGCCGATCAGCAGGATGATGCCGATCAGCCCCATGATGTCGAGATCGTAGCCGCAGATCCGGAGTGCCAGCAGGGCGCCCAGGCCCGCCGACGGCAAGGTCGAGAGAATCGTCAGCGGGTGCACGTAGCTCTCGTACAGCACGCCCAGCACGATATAGACCGCCAAGATCGCCGCCAGGATCAGGTAGGGCTCGCTGTCGAGCGATCCCCTGAAGGCTTGGGCGGTTCCTTGAAAGCTGGCATCGAGGCCGGCGGGCTTGCGGACTTCCCGCTCGGCCCGCTGGATCGCCGCGACCGCATCGCCGAGGGCGACGCCGGGTGCGAGCGCGAAGGAAATATCGACCGCCGGCAACTGATCCTGATGATCGATGGTAATGGGCACCACTGATGCATCGAGACGGGTGAAGGCGCTGAGCGGCACCTGCGCGCCGCTGGTCGACGAGGGCACGTACAGCGTTTCGAGCGCCGCCGTGTCGAGCTTGTGGGCCGGGTCGACCTCCATGACGACCTTATATTGGTTCAGCTGCGTATAGATCGTCGCGACCTGGCGCTGACCGAAGGCATCGTACAGGATCGCGTCGATCATCTGCGCGCTAACGCCGAGCCGCGAGGCCGTATCGCGGTCGATCGTGACAATCGCCTGCGGCGACGAGACCTTGAGGTCCGTGTCGACATCCTCGAGCTCGCGCACCGTCTTCAGCTTGTCCGTCATGATCGGCGCCCATTTATAGAGCTCCGCCAGATCCGGATCCTCAAGCGTATAGAGATAGAGCGATCGGCCGAGCCGCGCGCCGACCCGAATGTCCTGGCGCGGCTGCATGGAGAGCGAAATGCCGCTGAGCCCGGCGATGCGCTTGCGCAGCCGGGCGATGATCTTGCGCGCCCCGGTCTGACGCTGGTCGAACGGCTTCAGGTTAATGACGACCCGGCCGGCATTCTCGCTCGGATCCGGACCGATCCAGCCATAGACATTCTCGACATCCGGATCGGACATCACCAGGCGCATGAGTTCCTGATGCCGCTCGGCCATGGCGGCATAGGAAATATCCTGTGCCGCGTCCGTCGTGCCGATGATCAACCCCGTATCCTGCTGCGGGAAAAAGCCTTTCGGCATCTCGATGTAGCAAAGGATGGTCGCGGCCAGGGCCGCGACGGTCACCGCCAGGGTGGCCCGGCGATGGCGCAGGACCACGATCAGACTGCGCTCATAGCCCTTGAGCGCCCAATCGAAGAATCCGGGCGCCTTGCTTGCGGCACTGCGCTGATCGCGGGTCAGGAAGATCGCCGAGAGGCTGGGCGTCAGGGTCAGCGAAATGACCGCCGAGATGATGACGGCGATAGAGAGCGTGGCCGCGAATTCATGAAACAACCGGCCGACGATGCCGCCCATCAGCAAAACGGGGATGAAGACGGCGATCAGCGACAGCGTCATCGAAACGACCGTGAAGCCGATCTGGCGCGCGCCGACCAGAGCGGCGGATACCGGCGTCTCGCCCGCCTCCAGATGGCGGACGATGTTTTCGACCATGATGATCGCATCGTCGACGACGAATCCGACGGCGATGACGAGCGCCATCAGCGACAGGTTGTCGATGCTGTACCCCAGGAGCTGCATCGCGCCGAACGTGCCGATGATCGAGACCGGAATGGTGATGCCCGGGATCACCGTCGCCCAGAACCGGCGCAGGAACAGGAAGACGACGGCCACGACGAGCGCCACCGTCAGCAGGAGCGTCCGCTTCACTTCATTGACCGAGGCGCGGATGGTCTGCGTCCGGTCGCCGACGACCTTCACATGGACCGACGGCGGCAACGACCGGAGGATCTGCGGCAATTGCGCTTTCACCCGGTCGACCGTCTCGACGACGTTGAAGCCCGGTTGCTTGTGCACGTCGACGATGACCGTGCGCTCGCCCTGGGCCCAGGCGGCCTTGTGGATATCCTCGACGCTGTCGAACGCGACGCCGATGTCGCCGATCCGGATCGGCGCGCCGTCCCGATAGGCGACGATCAGATCGTTGTAGGCGCGCGCATCGAACATCTGGTCCGACGCGTTCAGCGTCACGGTCCGCCGTTCGTTCTCGAGCGTGCCTTTCGGCGCATCGAGCGTCGCCTGCCCGATCACGCTGCGGATGTCTTCCAGGCTGAGGCCGAGGGCGGCAACCGACTCCGGGTTGAGCCGGATTCGGATCGCCTGCTTCTGTTCGCCATTGAGATCGACCAGGCCGACGCCGAGGATCCGCGACAGCCGCTGCGCCACGTAGTTGTCGGCATAGTCGTCGACCTTGGCGATCGACAGGGTGTTCGAGGTCACCGCGAAGGACAGGATGGTGAAATCGCCGGGATTGACCTTCTCGTAGGTCGGCGGGTTCGGGAGATCCTTCGGCAGCTCGCCGCCGGCGGCGCTGATCGCGGTCTGCACGTCCTGGGCGGCGACGTTGATGTCGCGATCGAGATCGAACTGAATGGTGATCCCGGTCTGGCCGAGAGAGCTTGACGATGTGAGTTCGGTGACCCCGGAAATCAGCGAAAGCTGCCGCTCGAGCGGGGCCGCGACGGAGGTCGCCATGGTTTCGGCGCTGGCGCCGGGCAGGGCGGCCGACACTTCGATCGTCGGATAGTCGATCTTGGGCAGCGCCGCCAAGGGCAGGAAGGCATAGGCGACCAGTCCGACGCAGACCAGTCCGACCGTCATGAGCGAGGTCGCGATCGGCCGGAGGATGAAGACGTGCGACACGTTCATCGTGCAGCACGCCGGGCGAGCGGTCTCATGGCCCCGCTCTCATGGTCCCGCTCGGGGCGGATCGACCGGCGCCGGTTCGACCAGGACGCCGGCATCGAGCTTGAACTGGCCCTGGGTCACGACCGTTTCGCCGACCTGCAGGCCGGCCTTGACGATCGTCATGTCGGTTGCGGTTTCCCCCAGGCTCAGCGGCCGTACATCGACCGTGTGATCCGCCTTGACGACGAAGGCGATCGGACCGTCCGGCCCGTGCTGGATCGCGAGGCTCGGCACGACGATCGCCCCTTGCCGCCGATCGAGCAGCAGGCGGGCCTGCACGAGCTGTCCCGGCCAGAGCGCCTCGTCCTGGTTCGGGAACGTGGCCTTGAGCTTGAGCATCGCCGTCGTCTGGGCGACCTGATTGTCGATCACCGCGAGCTGTCCCCGGCCAAGTTCCTGAGTCCCCTCGCGGTTGAAGGCGGCCACCTCGAGCGGGCCTGCGCGCATCCGCGCCTTCACGCCGGGCAACTCGTCCTCCGGCAGCGTGAACACGACCGAGATGGGCTGGACCTGGGTAATCATGACGATGCCGACGGTGTCGCCGGCATGGACGATATTGCCCTGGTCGACCATGCGAAACCCCGCCACACCGTCCAGCGGCGCCGTGATCGTGGTATAGCCGAGCTGAACCCGGGCGAAATCGATCTGCGCCTGGTCGTTGCGCACGGTCGCCGCATATTGGGCGACGAGCGACTGCTGGGTGTCCTGGCTCTGCTGCGACGCATATTGGCGCCGCACGAGTTCCTGGGCGCGTTGCAGGTCGAGCCGCGCATTGGCGAGCAGCGCCTGGTCGCGCGCCTCCGCGGCCTCGGCCTGGGCCAATTGCGCCTTGAGCGATCGCGGATCGATTTCCGCGAGGACGTCGCCGGCGTGGACATGCTGGCCTTCGGTAAAGCCGATATGCAGCAGTTCGCCGTCGACCCGTGCCCGGATCGTGACGCTGTTGAAGGCCTGGACGGTGCCGAGCGCGCGACGAACGATCGGCACGTCGCGCCGCTCGACCGTTGCGACCGAGACGGCGATCGGATCCGCTTGGTCCGCGCGGGCCGGCGGCGCCGGCCCGCAAGCCGCCAACAGCATACCGAAGACGGAGAGGGTGCTTGGGCCGGATCTCATGCGGGCGAATGTCCCATCATTGTTCTTGATTTCAGCCGGCTCCTCTTGCCTCTCCTCCGCTGGCGACCGTGCAGGATGGCGGGCTATCGGAGCTGGGGATCGATGAATAGCAGTTTTACGGTGCCCGGCTTGAAAGTGAAATGCGGTGCCCCGCCCGCCTTCTTCGGCGGATCCGTCGCCAGCACGTCGGCGGTCACGACGAAGATGCGGCCGGTCTCGCTATCGACCGCCATCGTCCGGGCACCGGGCGCCGTCGGAACGGCGCCCAGAGCCTCATACTTGTCCGGCGATACTTCCTTGATGACCGACAAGGTGCCGTCGCCGTTCGAGCTGAAGATCAGCTTGCGCTTTTCATCGAAGCCGGCAGCGTCGGTACCTTTGCCGATCGGCAGGCTTGAAACGAGCGCGCCCGTATCGGCGTCGACCACGGCGAGCACGCCGTTCGAGCAGCTCGCGAACAACCGGCGGGCGGCCCGGTCGAAGGCGAGCCCGTGGGGCCCGACGCAGCCGGCCAAGGGCCAATGGGCATCGATCCTGCCGGTCGGACCGTCGATCCGCGCGATCTCGTCCGGCGCCTCGATATTGACGAACAGCTTGCCCTTACCGTCGGTCACCATGAACTGGGTGATCCCGCCGGCATCGATCGTCTCGAGCGCCGCCTTGCGCGCGGGATCGACGATCGTAATGCTCTTGCTGTCGCCATTGGCGACGAACAGCCGACCGCCGACCGGATCGAACACGGCCGCATCGGCATCTTCCGCCGCCGGAATGCGTTTGCCGGTCTTGAAATTCTTGAGATTGAACGGGACGACCCCGGCCTGCTCGCCGCTGGCGACGAAGCCCTCGCCGGAGGATTTCAGAACGGCGACGCCTTGGGCGGCGGCGAGACCCTTGATATGTCCGATTTCCTTGCCGGATCGTCCATCGACCACGGTTACTTCCGTGTCGTGAGCCACATAGAGCCGATGGCTATTTCGATCGTAATGCAGATAGTCCCAGCGATCCGCGCCGCCGAGCGGGATGGTCTTCGTGATCGCGTACGCCGCCGCCCTGTCTTCGGCGGAGGCTGGACTGAACGTCGGGAGCATGGCTGCTGCGACCAGCGTTATGAAATAGATCTTCGAAAAATTCAAACACACGAATGCTTCTCCATCGTCTTACCGCACCAATGCAGAACTGGGCTCGTTTCCGCCCGGCAGCACAGACGACCTTGTCTCTGGAGAATTGCATTTTCGTGACATTATGTTTGAAAATTTCGCGGCCAGAGATTGATTCTTGGTAACGATCCCAAGCCGAGTGCAGTCTCATGACGATCGGGCTGTCGGTTTGACTAAGGCGATCCCCGCACGGCTTCGGTGTGCTGGCGATCGTGGTGTTCTGGATGCCGGGCCGGCTCAGGCAACAAGGCATGTCGGCAACGGACACGTGTTTCGGACAAACCGGCTCACGAGGCGGGGGCATCGATCGGGCGCCGACGAGGCGCATTGGCCCGAGCGGAAGACACGATCCTCCAGCGCCCGTCGGGGCCGCACGCGAGGCCGGTGTCGTCGATCCGGATCTGATCGCTGACGAAATCGATGAAGGCCCGCACGCGCGCGGGCAGCGGGCCGCCCCGACCGAGATAGACGGCGTGGATATCCTCGCGGTCGCCGGGATTGAGATCCTCCAGCACCGGCACGAGACGTTCCGCCTCGATGTCGGGACCGATATGGAAGAGCGCGAGCCTGGCGAGCCCGACGCCGCCCAGGGCCAGAAGCCGGGCCACATCGCCGTCGCTGGCGCGCGCCACGGGCGGCGGTGAAACCGGTTCCGTTGTCTCGCCAACCCGAAAGGGCCAACCGCCGATGGTGCGGGAAAAGGTCCAGCCGATGGCCTTGTGGCGGGCCAGATCGTCGGGCGTGCTCGGCGTGCCGTGCCGGACGAGATATTCCGGCGAGGCGACGACCGCCATGCGGCTGGTGCCGAGCTTGCGCGCCATCAGGCCGGAGTCGCGTAAAGGGCCGACGCGGATGGCGATGTCGGCGCGCTCCTGCATCAGATCGACGACCGAATCCGAGAGGATGACATCGAGCGTCACGTCGGGGTGTCGCTCGAGAAACAGAGGAACGATCGGCACCACGTGGCGCATCCCGAACGGGATATTGCAATTGACCCTGAGATGCCCGCGGGGCGAGGCGCCGATCGACGCCTCTCGCTCGGCTTCATCCATATCGGAAAGAACCCGCACCGCGCGATCGTAGAAGGCCTGACCTTCCGGGGTCAGCTGCAGCCTGCGGGTTGAGCGATTGACGAGACGGGCGCTGAGCCGTCCCTCCAGCCGCGAAATGAGCTTGCTGACCCCGGAAGGCGTCAGCCTGAACTCGCGCGCCGCCGCGGTGAAGCCGCCGAGATCGACGACGCGGACGAACACCTCCATCTCGGCGGCGCGATTGGTATCGAGGCGCGGCATGATGATGAATTCATCTCACATATGAATCGAACCGTCGCGCTCTAATTCCATCTGGGGTCGGCGCCATCTCTGACGGGTCCGTCCATCGATCAGGAACAGAGCGCCATGCCCGTCGCCATCCTTGCCCTTACCGCCGGCGCCTTCGGCATCGGCACGACCGAATTCATCATCATGGGCCTGCTGCTGCAGGTCGCCACCGATCTGCACGTCGCGGTTTCGACCGCGGGTCTCTTGATCTCAGGCTATGCGCTGGGCGTGTTCGTCGGTGCGCCGATCCTGACGCTCGCCACGCGCCGGATGCCGCGAAAGGCGGTGCTGCTGGCCCTGATGGCGATCTTCACGCTCGGCAACATCGCCTGTGCGATGGCACCTTCCTATGGCCTGCTGATGGCCGCGCGCGTGCTGACATCCCTGGCGCACGGCACATTCTTCGGGGTCGGATCGGTGGTGGCGACCGGGCTGGTCCCGGAGAACAAGCGCGCCTCCGCGATCTCGACCATGTTCGTCGGTCTCACCGTCGCAACGCTGCTGGGCGTGCCATTCGGTGCCTGGTTCGGGCTTCTGCTCGGCTGGCGCGCGGCCTTTTGGGCGGTTGCGGCGATCGGTGTCGTGGCCTGGATCGTGCTCCTGCTGTTCGTGCCCACCGATGTCGGCCGGGGAGAGGACACCGCGTCGCTGCGCGATGAGCTGGCCGTCCTCGCCCGGCCACAGGTCCAGCTGGGCTTGGCGATGACGGTGCTCGGCTTCGCCGGGCTCTTCACCGTCTTCACCTACATTCAGCCCATCCTGACCCGCGTCACCGGCTTTTCGGACGCCGCGGTCTCACCGATCCTGCTGGTGTTCGGCGCCGGGCTTTCGATCGGCAATATCGCCGGCGGCCGGCTCGCCGATCGCGGCCCCGCCCGCGCCCTGGTCGGCACCCTCGCGGGGCTCGCCATCGTGCTGGTGGCGCTTGCGTCTGCCCTGTCCATCATGGCTCCGGCCGTGCTGCTGGTCGGCCTGCTCGGGGCTGCGGCCTTCGCCACCGTGGCGCCCCTTCAACTGCGCGTGCTGGAAAAGGCAGGGCCGGCCGGCCGGAATCTCGCTTCCAGTCTGAACATCGCGGCGTTCAATCTCGGCAATGCGCTTGGCGCCTGGGTGGGTGGCGTCACGATCGATCACGGTCCGGGCCTCGCCGCCCTGCCGCTGGTCGCGGCGGCGATCACCGCGCTCGGGCTCGCGATCGCGCTCTGGAGCCTGCGGCTCGATCGCGTCCGCATCCCGGCCATCAGCTGACCGAAAAGGGGGAGAAGGATCATGGAATACCGCCATCTCGGCGCGTCGGGGCTCAAGGTCCCGGTCTTGAGCTTCGGTACGGGCACGTTCGGCGGCGAAGGACCGCTGTTCTCGGCCTGGGGCAACAGCAGCGTGGATGAGGCGCGCCGGCTGATCGACATCTGCCTGGAGGCCGGCGCGAACCTGTTCGACACCGCCGACGTCTATTCGAATGGCGCGTCTGAGGAAGTGCTGGGCGCGGCGATCAGGGGCCGCCGCGACAAGCTCCTCATCTCGACCAAGACCAGCCTGCCGATGGGCACGGGTCCGCAGGACGCCGGCTCGTCGCGGCACCGGTTGCTGCGCGCAGTCGACGCGTCCTTGCGGCGGCTCGGCACCGACTACATCGATCTGCTGCAGCTTCACGCCTTCGATGCCGGCACGCCGATCGACGAGGTGCTCTACACCCTCGACCTGCTCGTGCGCGCCGGCAAGCTCCGCTATGTCGGAGTGTCCAACTTCTCCGGCTGGCATCTCATGAAATCGCTGGCGGCGGCCGAGCGACAGGGCTGGCCGCGCTATGTGGCCCACCAAGTCTATTATTCACTGGTCGGCCGTGACTATGAGGGGGAGCTGATGCCGCTCGGCCTCGACCAGGGCGTCGGCGCGCTGGTCTGGAGCCCGCTCGGCTGGGGACGGCTCACCGGCAGGATCCGGCGCGGCCAGAAGCTGCCCGAGGGCAGCCGTCTCCATGAGACCGCTCAGTGGGGGCCGCCGGTCGAGGACGAGCGGCTCTACCGCGTCGTCGATGCCTTGGAGGCAGTGGCGGCGGACACCGGCAAGAGCGTGCCGCAAATCGCGATTGCCTGGCTGCTCACCCGCCCGACCATTTCGTCCGTCATCATCGGCGCTCGCAACGAGGCCCAGCTTCGCGACAATCTCGGCGCCGTCGGCTGGTCGCTGAACCCGGACCAGATCGCGATGCTGGACAGGGCGAGCGACGTCATGCCGGCCTATCCCTATTATCCCTACCGCACGCAGGAGGGCTTCGCCCGTCTCAATCCGCCGCCGGTGTGAAGCTGCGCGCGCGGCACGGCACATCGAGCAGGCGGTATCCGTCAGGCTTTCGTCTTATCCGACCCGCCGACCGGCACCTCCGGTGAAACCGATCCCAGGGGATCGAAAGCCCGCGAGGCTTGAACGAAATGATCCGGCTTGTCCGTCGTCCAGGTCTCGCCCCAGAGGTGGCTTCCGCCATTGACCTCCAGCGTCTCTCCGGTGATGAAGCGACCGGACGGACCCGCCAGATAGAGGCAGGCCTCGGCGATGTCCCAGGGTTCGCCGACTGCCCGCATCGGGTTGGTATTCTGGTATCGGCGCGCGACCTCTTCCGGATAGACCTTCCAGCCCTCCGAACGGATGGCGCCCGGAGCCACGCAATTGACGCGGATGCCGAGCGGCGCCCACTCGACGGCGACCGCGTCGCTGAAGGCCATCACGCCGGCGCGCGCGGCGCAGGTATGGGCGACGTGATGCAGGCCGCGCGGCGAGACGACGACATTGACGATGCTGCCGGCCCGCGCCTGGTCGCGCCAGCGCTGGGCCGCGCATTGCATCATGTGGAACGTCCCGTCGAGATTGGTCTCGATCACGGCACGCCAGCCCTTCGGGGAATAGTCGATCGCCGGCTGCGGAAACTGCCCGCCGGCGCTATTGACCAGAATATCGATGCCGCCATGGCGATCGGCAATCCGGTCGAACAGATGCTCGACGGTGTCGCGCTGGCGGATATCCGCGGACAGACCGATGCAGGACAAGCCGCGCGCACCGATGGCCGCGCTGACCGCATCGAGCTTTTCGGCTTTCCGGCCGCTGACGATCACCCGCGCGCCCAGGCGGGCCGCGAGCCACGCCGTCGCCCGCCCGATACCGCTGCCGCCGCCGGAAACCAGCACGACCTTGCCCCGGAGCAGATCCGACGCCAAGCCGGTCGACCGGTCTGCCAGATCCGTGTCCGAGGGATCGAACGGCTCGCCGGTCATCTCAGCAGCTCGCCGGCGATGATGATCTTGCGCACCTCGGTCGTGCCGGCGCCGATTTCCAGCAGCTTGCTCGAGCGATACAGCCGGTTGATCTCGGACTCCCAGATATAGCCGGAGCCGCCGTGGATCTGCACGGCCTCCGACAGCACGCGGCCCATGGTCTCGGCCGCATACATGACCGAGGCCGCGGTCAGCGCATGGACCGTGCCGCGGCCGCCGCCGCCGACCTCCAGATCGTTGACCGCGGCGAGGCAGCGATAGGTGAAGGTCCGCATGGTCTCGACCCAGACATACATGTCCGCGATCTTGGCCTGGATCATCTGGAATTCGGCGATCGGCCGTCCGAACTGCTCGCGCGTCTTGGCATACTCGATGCTGAGCTCCAGCGCGCGCTCGGAGATGCCGAGGCACAGCGGCGCGATCATCGCCCGCTCCAGATCGAGCCCGCTCATGACGATGCCGACGCCGCCATTCTCCCGGCCGATCAGGTTCTCCGTCGGCACCCGGCAATCCTCGAACACCAGCTCGGCGGTCTGGCTGCCGCGGAAACCCATCTTCACCAGTTTCTGGGCGACCTTGAACCCGGGGAAATCCTTTTCGACGATGAAGGCGGAGATACCCTTGGCGCCCAGGTCCGGCGCCGTCTTGGCATAGACCAGCAGCAGGTCCGCGACCGGACCGTTGGTGATGTAGATCTTGGTCCCGTTCAGAATGTAATGGTCCCCGTCGCGACGCGCCGTCGTGCGCATCGAACCGAGCGCGTCCGAGCCGGCACCCGGCTCGGTCAGGCCGAGCGCGCCGATCGCACGGCCGCTGCACAGCGCCGGGATGAACTTCCGGCGCTGTGCCTCGCTCGCATTGCGCAGAATATTGTTGAGGCACAGGTTCTCATGGGCGACCCAGCTGAGGGCCAGCGCGTGATTCCACCGCGCGAACGCCTGCAGCACCAGGCCGCTGGTCATCAGATCGGCGCCGGCACCGCCCTCTTCCGGCGACGCCGTCACACCGAAATATCCGGCTTGGCCGATTTTCTCGAAGATCCCGTCGGGCCACCATTCCTCGGCATCCATGCGCGCTGAAAGCGGATAGAGCTCCTTGCGGGCGAAGAGATCCGCCCCGTCCAGAATCTCGCGTTCCGAGCCGTGAAGATCGAAGCGCAGGCCGTCGTTGCGAAGCGGCGCGGGTTCGGCGAGCGACATCGGGGTTTCCTCATGACGATGCGGCCGCATGCGGCGCGGCCTCGTTTCAGGCTTTGTACAGACTTTATTGAGCGGCGCTCATTTTGTCCATTGCCGAATCCCGCCGTTGGAGGCGCGGCCCGGAAGCTGGTTTTTTATGCTGCAGTGCAAGAAATCGAAGGCGACCACGCCGATAGCCTATCGATTGACAAGCAACGCATCGCAGCCTCTTAATGAGACATACTCATTTAAGGCCGATGCAACGGCCGGATGGAGCGGAGGGGCGCATGGCAGAGACTGTTCTGGTGGAACGGCATGATGCGGTCCTGTGGATCACGATCAACCGTCCGGAGCGCCGCAACGCCATCAATGAAGCGGTCGCGGCCGGCATTGCCGCGGGCATCCGGCAGGCGATGGCCGACCGCGACTGCCGCGCGATCGTGCTGACCGGTGCCGGCGACAAGGCGTTCTGCGCCGGGGGCGACCTGAATCCGAGCGCCGACGGCGCGCCCTTCACGGTCGATCCCGCCAATCCGCGCAACTACATCGTCGATCTGCTGCAACTGATCGAGACCTGCGGGGTGCCGCTGATCGCCCGGGTCAACGGTCACGCGCTGGCCGGCGGCTTCGGGCTGGTGTGCGCCTGCGATCTGGTCGTCGCGGCCGATCACGCCACCTTCGGCACGCCGGAATCCAAGATCGGCCTGTTCCCGATGATGATCATGCCTCATCTGATGCGGATCGTGCCGCCCCGCCGCCTGCTGGAGATGTGCATCACCGGCGAAAGCCTCTCGGCCGCGGAAGCGCTCGCCCACGGCATCGTCAACTACGTCGTTCCGGCGGACGCGCTCGACGACAAGCTGAGCTGGCTGCTGGAATTGATCGTCACCCGTTCGCCAACCGCGATCCGGCTCGGCAAGCAGGGTTTTCAGGCCATGCGCGATATGGCCCTGCGCGAGGCGCTCGAATATGCCCAGCTGATGCTGCCGATGATGGCCCGCACCGAAGATTGCCGGGAGGGCTTCCAGGCCTTCCGCGACAAGCGCGCGCCGCGCTTCACGGGACGCTAGGCCGCCATGGGCGAGATCGTGCGCATCGGCTGCGGCGGCGGATTCTGGGGCGACAGCGATCAGGGCCCGATCCAGCTGGTCGACCATGGCGAGATCGATTTCCTGGTCATGGATTACCTGGCCGAGATCACGATGTCGCTGCTGGCCCGCGCCCGGGTCAAGCAGCCCGACGGCGGCTATCCCGCCGATTTCGTGGCGCTGTTCGCCCGGCTGGCCCCGGCCCTTGCCGCCAAGCGCATCCGGGTCGTGGCCAATGCCGGCGGCGTCAATCCGGCCGGCTGCCGCGATGCGCTGCAGGCAGCCCTCGATGCGGCCGGCGTGGCGCTGAAGGTTGCGGCCGTGACCGGCGACGATCTGCTGTTCGCCGCCGACCGGCTTCGTGCCGAGGGCGTGCGCGAATTCGCGACCGGCGCCCCGCTGCCGTCCAAGCTGCTGAGCATGAACGCCTATCTGGGGGCGCTGCCGATCGCGGCGGCGCTCGACGCCGGGGCCGATATCGTCATCACCGGTCGCTGCGTCGACAGCGCGATCGTGCTCGGCCCGCTCATCCACCGGTTCGGCTGGACCGCCGACCAGTACGACCTGCTGGCGGCCGGCAGCCTCGCCGGCCATGTCATCGAATGCGGCACCCAGGCGACCGGCGGGGTTTCGACCGACTGGCGGGACGTGCCCGGCTGGGATCGCATGGGCTATCCCATCGTCGAATGCCATGCGGACGGCCGCTTCGTCATGACCAAGCCGCCCGGCACCGGCGGGCTGGTCAATCCCGCGACCGTGGCCGAACAGATCGTCTACGAGATCGGCGACCCGGCCCGTTACATCCTGCCCGACGTGATCTGCGACTTTCGCCACCTGAAACTGACCCAGGTCGGACCGGATCGGGTGCTGGTCGAAGGGGCGAAGGGCTTGCCGCCGACACGGTCGTACAAGGCCTCGGCGACCTATGCCGACGGCTTCAAATGCGCGGGCCAGCTGATGATCGGCGGGCGCGACGCGGCCGCGAAGGCGCGGCGCACCGGCGAGGCGCTGCTGGCGCTGGCCCGGCGGCTGCTCGCCGAACGCGGACTGGAGGATTTCCGGCGCAGCTCGATCGAAGTGCTGGGTGCCGACGACACCTACGGCCCGGCCGCGTTCAAGCCCGACGCCCGCGAGGTCATCCTGAAGCTCGCGGTCGATCATGCGGCGCGGGAGGGGGCCGAAATCCTGTCGCGCGAGTTCCTGACCAGTGCGACCGGCATGGCCCAGGGCATCACCGGCTTCGCCGGCGGCCGGCCCAAGGTGACGCCGATGGTCCGGCTGTATTCCTGCCTGATCGACAAGGGGTTGCTGACGCCGATCGTGACGTTGGCGGGGTGCGAGCACCGCATCGCGATCCCCATTCCGTCGGAGGCTCCGCCGCAGCAGACCATCGAGACGCCCGAGGCCGAAGCCTTGAACGGCCCCTTGACAACCGTACCGCTGATCGCGATCGCCTACGGGCGCAGCGGCGACAAGGGCGACGATGCCAATATCGGCGTGCTGGCGCGCGATCCCGCGTTCGTTCCAGCCCTGGCCGCCGCCCTGACGCCCGAGACGGTCCAGGACTATTTCGCCCATCTGCTGACCGGTCCTGTCGAGCGCTTCGCGCTGCCGGGCCTGCACGGGTTCAATTTCCTGCTGCATGGCGCGCTCGATGGCGGCGGCACGGCGTCGCTGCGGCACGATCCCCAGGGCAAGGCCTTTGCCCAGATGCTGATGGATTTCCCGGTACCGGTGCCGACCGAATGGCTGGCGCACCATCCGCGGCTGGCGGGATTCGCAGCGCCGTGACCGCCTTGCTGGCGCTGGCGAATGTTCAGATCCTCTATGACCGGGTCATCGAGGCGGTGCGCGACATTTCGCTCGACGTGCCGGAAGGCGCGATCGTGGCCCTGCTCGGCTCGAACGGCGCCGGCAAATCCACCGTGCTGAAGGCGATTTCCGGCGTACTGGAGCGCGAGGATGGCGAGATCATCCACGGCACGATCCGCTTCGCCGACCAGACGATCACGCGGCGGCCGGCCCACGACATCGTCGCCCGAGGCCTGGTCCAGGTGCCGGAAGGCCGGGCCTTGTTCCCGACGCTGACCGTGCTGGAAAACCTGCAGATGGGCGGCTATTCCCAGAGCCTGCGCGACAGCCAGCGCGGGCTCGACTGGATCTACGGCCTGTTCCCACGCGTGTTCGAGCGGCGCCATGAAACGGCGGGCTATCTGTCGGGCGGCGAGCAGCAGATGGTCGCCGTCGGCCGCGCGCTGATGGCCAAGCCGCGCCTGCTCATGCTCGACGAACCGTCGCTGGGCCTGGCGCCGCAGATCATCGAGGCGATCTTCGACACGATCGCGACCTTGAATCGCGAGACCGGCCTGACCGTGCTGCTGGTCGAACAGAACGCCCAGCTGGCGCTGAGCGTCGCCAGCCACGGCTATGTCATGGAAAACGGCCGGATCGTGCTGGACGGGCCCTCGGACAAGCTGCGCTCCAACGCCGACGTGCAGGAATTCTACCTGGGCTTCGGCAGCGGCGGCGAGCGCAAGAGCATGCGCGACGTCAAACATTACAAGCGACGCAAGCGGTGGCTGGCATGAGCGCGATGCTGCAGCTGTCCGGCGTCTCCAAGCGCTTCGGCGGGTTGAAGGCCGTGAACGAAGTCAGCTTTTCGGTCGAGGCCGGCGAGATCTTCAGCCTGATCGGCCCGAACGGCGCCGGCAAGACCACCCTGTTCAACCTGATCAGCGCGATCTTCAAACCGTCCGGCGGCAGCATCCGGTTCGAGGGCGAGGACATCACCGGCCGGCCGACCTACGCGCTCGCCCGCCTGGGCATCGCGCGCACCTTCCAGAACCTGGCGGTGTTCAAGCACGAGAGCGTGGTGAACAACCTGCTGGTGGGATTGCATACCCACCTGGGCGCCAATCCGCTGTCCGCCCTCGCCTTCTGGGGGCCGGCCCGGCGCGAGGAGATCCGGGCGCGCGAGCGGGTCGAGGAGATCATCGAGTTTCTCGAGATCGAGGATATCCGCGACCTGCCGGTCGGCACCCTGTCCTACGGATTGCAGAAGCGGGTCGAGCTGGGCCGCGCGCTGGCGATCGATCCCAAGCTGCTGCTGCTCGACGAGATGGTCTCCGGCATGAACCAGGAGGAACGCGAGGATATCGCGCGCTTCATTCTCGACCTCAAGGAACAGCTTGGCGTGACCATCATGATGGTCGAGCACGACATGGGCATCGTCATGGATATCTCGGACCGGGTCTGCGTCATGAACCATGGCCTGAAGATCGCCGAGGGCGCGCCGGCGGTCGTGGCGGCCGATCCTGCCGTGATCGAGGCCTATCTCGGCACCAGGCGCGAGGGCCGGGCATGATGCCGGCGCTCGATCCCAAGGATCTCGCCGCCCTGCCGATGCCGAAGGTGCTGCAGGCCCGCGCCGCCGCCCATCCCGCGGCGCTCGCCATGCGCGAGAAGGTGCGCGGCGTCTGGCGGCGAACCAGCTGGGGCGACTATTGCGCGACGGTCCGCTGCTTCGCGATCGGCCTTTATGACCTGGGCTTCCGGCCGGGCGACCGGCTGGCCGTGGCCGGCGAGAACAGCCCACAATGGATCTTCGCCGATCTGGCCGCCCAATGGCTGGGCGGCGCCTGCCTCGGCATCTATCCGACCAATCCCTGGCCGGAGCTAAGCTACATCCTGGCCCATTCGCGGGCGAAGTTCGTCGTGGCGGGCGACCAGGAACAGACCGACAAGATCATCGAGGCCAGCCGCCAGGGCGAAGGGCTGCCGGACCTGCTGAAGACCATCACCGTCGATATGAAAGGAATGCGCACCTACGATCGAGCGGACCTCCTGTCGTTCGACGAGGTCCTGGCGCGGGGCCGCGAGGCGGAGGTGATGCTCGGTGCCACCGTCGACGCGCTGCTGGAAGCGCTCGATCCGGATGCGGTCGCCCTCATCGTCTATACGTCGGGCACCACCGGCATGCCCAAGGGCGCGATGCTGAGCCATCGCAACATGCTGAGTTCGGCCGCCGCCGTGGTCGGGACCATGGGCCTGTCGGCCGCCACCTATTCGGTCGTGTGCTATCTGCCGCTGTGCCATGTGGCCGAGCGCAGCTTTTCGACCTGCATGCAGCTGCTGTCCGGTTCGGTCGTGAACTTCGCGGAATCGATCGACACCATCGTCGTCAATCTGCGGGAAATCGCGCCCAAGGGCTTCCTGGGCGTGCCGCGGATCTGGGAGAAGATGCAACAGAGCATCCTGTTCCGACTGCGCGACACGACGCCGTTGCAGCGCCGCGTGTATGAGCGCGCGATGGCGCTCGGCCGGCCGATCGCCGAACGGGCCATGGCCGCGGGCGGACGCCGCGCCACCTGGCGCGACCGGGTCCTGTTCCGGCTGCTGTGGCTCGTCTGCTTCCGCAGCCTGCAGCGCTTCCTGGGCCTGGACCGGGTCCGGGCGTGCTATTGCGGCGGCGCGTCGGTGTCGCCGGAAGTGCTGCTGTTCTTTCGCACCCTCGGCATTCCGCTCTACCAGATCTACGGCATGACCGAGAGCGCCGGCGTTTCCCACCTGCAGCAGCCGGGCTTCACCCGGGCGGCCTGCGCCGGCCGCGCGATCGCCGGGCTGGAGCAGCGGGTGGCACCGGACGGCGAGCTGCTGATCCGCGGCCCGACCATCTTCAAAGGATATCTGTTCGACGCGGAGGCGACGGCCCGGGCGCTCGACGACGGCTGGCTTCATACCGGCGATATCGTCGAGATCGAGCCGAACGGCGAGATCCGCATCGCCGATCGCAAGAAGGACATCATCATTACCTCGGGCGGCAAGAACATCACGCCGTCGCTGATCGAAAATGCGCTCAAGGACTCGCTCTATATCCGCGAGGCCATCCTGCTGGGCGACGGGCGCCATTTTCTCTCGGCGCTGATCCAGATCGAATACGACACGGTCGGCAAATGGGCCCAGGACCGCAACCTGCCCTATACGACCTACAAGAACCTGGCCGAACGGCCGGAGGTGTTCGCCTTGATCCAGGCGGAGGTGGCCGCGGTCAATGCCCGCTTCGCCCGGGTCGAGAACATCCGGAAATTCGTGATCCTGGAAAAGCAGCTCGACCATGACGACGGCGAACTGACCGCGACCATGAAGGTCCGCCGCCGGGCGATCGAGCAGCGGTTCCAACAGGAAATCGGCCGGATCTACGGGAGTGCCGCGTGATGGAATATTTCGCGCTTCTGCTGGGCAGCGGCTTGGTGATCGGGGCGACCTACGGCCTGGTCGGCATGGGCTTCGCCATCATCTACAAGGCGACCGGCGTGGTGAATTTCGCCCAGGGCGAATTGCTGATGCTGACCGCCTACATCGCCTTTTCCCTGACCCAGGGCCTGTCGCTGTCGTTCTTCCCGCTGCTGCTGGTCACCCTGCCGATCGCCATGGTGCTGGGCGTGCTGCTGGAACGGATCTTTATCCGGCCGATGCTGGGCGAGCCCGCCTTTTCGATCGTCATGGTCACGGTCGGGCTGTCCGTCATCCTGCGCGGGCTCACCATCATGATTTGGGGGCCGGATCCCCACGAATTCCCGATCGGCCTGTCGTCGGCGGTCGTGCATCTGGGCCCGGTGCCGTTCTATCCGGTGCAGCTCTATGCGCTGGGCAGCCTGGCGGTCGCCACCGGCGGGGCCTGGGCGTTCTTTCGCTTCACCCGCCTGGGCATCGCCATGCGCGCGGTCGCCGCCAACGAGGCGGCGGCGCTGCTGATGGGCATCCGGGTCGATCGCATCCATATGCTCGCCTGGAGCTTCTCCGCCGCCATCGCGGCACTCGCCGGCGTGCTGTTCGCGGCCATGTTCAAGCTGGGCCCGACCATCTGGTTCGAGGGGCTGCGCTCGTTCCCCGCCGTCATCCTCGGCGGCCTCGATTCCGTGCTGGGCGCGGCGCTGGGCGGGCTGGTCGTGGGAGTGGTCGAGAATATGGCGCAAGGCTATCTGGGCCAGGGATTGCGCGAGATCGCCGGCTTCGTGGTGATCGTCCTGATCCTGATGGTCCGGCCCTACGGCCTGTTCGGCGACCGCCAGATCGAGCGGGTTTGAGATGCGCACGGGTCATTTCAAAGACAGCTATGCCGCCCTGGTCGCCCTCAGCGACAGCCGCGTCGTCTGGGCCTGGACCGGCGTGCTGGGCTTGGCCCTGCTGGCGTTGCCGCTGCTGGTGGGCGCTTACAGCCTGACGCTGGCCATCACCATCCTGGTCGCGATCGTCGGCGCCATCGGCCTCAATCTGCTGACCGGGACGACGGGGCTGATCTCGCTGGGCCAGTCCGGCTTTCTGGCCATCGGCGCCTATACCAACGGCATTCTGCTGACCGACCACGACTGGCCGATCTGGGCGGCCTTGCCCATGTCCGGCCTGGTCGCGGCCGCGATCAGCCTGCTGGTCGGCGTCCCGTCGCTGCGTCTGAAAGGGCTCTATCTCGCGATCACCACCCTCGCCTTCTCGTTCATCGTCAACTACCTGATCCTGTTCTTCGAGAGCGTGACCCACGGCTCCAACGGCATCTTCCTGGGCGACGTCACGATCCTGGGCTTCGATCTGTCGGCCGACCGGCCGCTCTATTATTTCGTGCTGGCGGTCACCGGCCTGTTGGCGTTGGGCGCACTGAACCTGGGCCGCACGCGCATCGGCCGGGCATGGCTCGCCATCCGCGATCACGACATCGCCGCCCGGGCCATGGGCATCGATCTGGTGCGCTACAAGCTGCTCGCCTTCTTCATGAGCTCGTTCTTCATCGGCATCGCCGGCGCGCTGATGTCGCTGCAGATCCGCTTCATCAACATCGACATTTTCGGCTTTCTGCTGTCGATCGAGGCGCTGGCCATCATCATTCTGGGCGGCCTGGGCTCGGTCGCCGGCGCGATCCTGGGTGCCGTCTTCCTGACCCTGCTGCCCGAGGCGATCCGCATCCTGCTGTCGCTGGTCGTCGATCCGAACGCCTCGACCTATTCCAAATACATCTATGAAATCCGCGGCATCACCTATGGCGTGGTGATGGTGCTGTTTCTGCGCTTCAAGCCCGACGGACTGATCGGGCTCTGGCGCGACGCGAAGAAATTCTTCGCCAATTGGCCCCTGGCCTACTGAGCCAGGCCGGAATGACAACCACGACGGACGGCCGAACGGGTCCGCGAACCAACGGGAGAAAGCGGATGAGAGGTTCACTGAAATCTGCGCTGCTGGCACTGGGCGTTCTGTCGGCCGGTGCGACGACCGCCTGGGCCGAACCGGGCGTCACCGATACCGAGATCCGGATCGGCGACGTCAACATCATGACCGGGCCGGCGTCCTTCATCGGGCAGGCCGTCTCCGTCGGCTCCAAGGTGGCCGCGGCCGAGATCAACGCCGCCGGCGGCATCAACGGCCGAAAGCTCGTCATCCTGACCGAGGACGACGGCTATGTTCCGGCCCGCTCGTTCCAGGCGCTGAAGAAGCTGATCGAGGTCGACGACATCTTCGCCCTCAACGGCACGTCCGGCACCGCCAATGTGCTGGCCATGATGCCGCTGATCACCAAGGCGAACCTGCCGACCGTGGTGACGACCGCGCCCAACGAGCTGGTCTACAACCCGGTGCGCCCGTCGGTCTTCACCATCGGCGCGTCCTACGAGACCGCCTTCTTCGCCCAGCTGAAATACATCCACGAGCACAATGAACCGAAGAACCCTGTCTATGGCCTGATCCGCCAGGACGATGATTTCGGCGTTGCGGTCGAGGCCGGTTACAGCCGGGCGATCAAGGAACTGGGCCTGAAGGACGGCATCCGCCTGAAATACAAGAAGGGCCAGACCGATTTCGGCGCCGAACTGCTGCAGATGCGCCAGGCGGGCGTCAATGTGCTGGCCAACGGCGCCATCATCGCCAGCGCCGCTAACGTGCTGAGCGAAGCACGCAAGCTGGGGCTGGAGCTGCAGGTCGCCGACGTCTGGAGCGAGATCATGCCGCCGTCGGCCAAGCTGCTGGCGCCGGCCGGCTATTCCTTTTTCGTCGGCGATTATATCGCCTCCATGACCGATCCGGCCGCGCTGAGCTTCCTCGAGCGGACGAAGCAATACATGTCCGAGACCGATCGGCAGGCGGTCAACCGCTATTCCTTCATCACCTATGCCGGCCTCAAGGTCATGGCCAAGGCGATGGCGGCCTGCGGCAAGGAGCTGACCCGCGCCTGCACCGTCGAAAACCTTAGGAAAATCCACGGCTTCGAGACCGATGGCCTGACCGCGCCGATCAGCTTCGACAACGCGAAGCAATTGGGCGGGACCGAGGTCAAGGTCTACCAGGTCAATTTGACGGACGTGAGTTTCAAGACGCTGACCGCCTATACGCAATATTGACCGGATCCGGCCGGCGGCTCGTCCGCCGGCCGGATTGCTACGAATACGGGGTACCTGTCGGATGGTTCTGTTTCGCAAAGTGCTGGTGGCGAACCGCGGCGAGATCGCCTGCCGGGTGCTGCGGACCTTGCAGCGGCTCGGCATCGCGAGCGTCGCCGTCTATCATCCCGAAGACCGCAACGCCCCGCATGTCGCCCTGGCCGACGAGGCGATCGCGCTCCGGGCCAAGGTGCCGAGCGGCGCCTATCTCGATCGCGATCAGATCATCGCCGCCTGCCGGGCGACCGGGGCCGAGGCGATCCATCCCGGCTACGGCTTCCTGTCCGAGAACGCCGATTTCGCCGAGGCGGTCGAGGCGGCGGGATTGGCCTTCATCGGGCCGGGCGCCAGCGTCATCCGGCTGATGGGCGACAAGATCCGGTCGCGGGAATTCGCGGCGGCCCATGGCGTGCCGGTGGCGCCGAGCGTGACCGAGGACGAGGCCGGCCAGGATTTCCTGGCCCGCGCGGCGGCGATCGGCTTTCCGCTGCTGATCAAGGCATCGGCAGGCGGCGGCGGCAAGGGCATGAAGATCGTGCGGACCGAGGCCGAATTGGCGGAGAACGCCGCCCTTGCCCGCAGCGAGGCCGGCCGCTATTTCGGCGACCCCCGCATCTTCGCCGAACGGCTGGTCGAGGAGCCCCGGCATATCGAGGTGCAGGTGATGGGCGACGGTGCCGGCACCGTCGTGCATTTCTACGAGCGGGAATGCTCGCTGCAGCGGCGCTACCAGAAGATCGTCGAGGAGGCGCCGGCGCCGAACCTGCCGGCGGCGCTGCGGGACGAGATCTGTGGTGCCGCGGTCCGTCTGGCCGCGGCTGCCGACTATCGCAACGCCGGCACTGTCGAATTCATCCTGGGCGCCGACGGGCTGTTCTATTTCCTGGAAATGAACACCCGCCTGCAGGTCGAGCATCCGGTCACCGAGATGGTCACCGGCATCGACCTGGTCGAGGAGCAGATCCGGATCGCCGCCGGACAGGGCCTGTCGCGGAGCCAGGCGCAGATCGGCGTGACAGGCAGTGCCATCGAATGCCGGATCTGCGCCGAGGAGCCGGATCGGGACTTTCGGCCGGCGACCGGCCGCATCGATCTGCTGGACCTGCCGAGCGGTGACGGCATCCGCTTCGACGGCGGCATTCTGGTCAGGCAGGCGGTGACGCCGGCATTCGATTCCATGCTGGCGAAGCTGATCGCCCATGGCGCCACCCGCGCCGAAGCCGTCCAGAGACTGGAGCAGGCCTTGGTGCAAACGGCGCTGCTGGGCGTGCCGACCAATCTCGACTACCTGCTGCGCATCGTGCGCCACCCGGCGTTCCGCGCGGGCCGGCTCCATACCGGCTTTCTGACCCAGTACGCCGCCGACCTGGCCCCGCCGCCTGCCCATTCGCCGGCCGCGCTCGCGGCGCTCGTCGCGGCGGCGCTGGGCGACAAGGCTTTCCGCGATCTCGCCTTCGGCATCCCCGAGCCCCATGCCTCGATCGGGCTGTGGCGCAATTGAGCGACCGATATGAGCTATGACCTCCAGCGCGGCGCCGACCGCATCCGCCTCGGCATCGTCGGCCGGCGCCCGCATCTCACCGTCGCGATCGACGGCGCCATCCATCATGTCGAGGAGATCGAGACGTTCGGCGAATCCTTCGAGCTGCGGATCGACGGCCACGTCTATCGGGGCCGCCGCAGCCTATCCAGCGGCGAGATCCGGATCCGTCTGGACGGCCAGACCTTCGTCTTTCAACGGCTTCACGGCCTCCGCGATGCCGACGCGGCGGGGGCGACGGGCGACGACGTCCGCTCGGACATGCCCGGCACCGTCGTCGCCTGCCATACCGAGGCCGGGGCGGCGGTCGCATCAGGCGATCGCCTGGTGACGATCGAAAGCATGAAGCTGCAGATGACGATATCGGCGCCGCGCGCCGGCACGGTCGCCCGCATCCATGTCGCCGAGAACGTCAATTTCGAGCGGGGGGCCGTGCTGGTATCCCTGGTTCCGCTGACGGCCGAGAAGGAATAGAGCCATGACGATCATTCGGTCGGCGATCGATACCGGCTCTGAAGAATTTCGCATCCGCTATGCCCATAACAAGGCGTTGGTCGAGGATTTCCGCCGCCGGCAATCCGCCTCGCGCGGGGAGCGGGCACAGCGCGACGTCGACCGGGTGCGCAAGCAGGGCAAGATGCTGCCGCGCGAGCGGATCGAGCTGCTGCTGGATCCGGGCACGCCTTTTCTGGAGTTTTCCAGCCTGGCCGCGAACCAGGCCTATGACGGCGAGGCGCCGGGCGCCAGCTGCATCACCGGCATCGGCATGGTCGCCGGCCGCGAGGTCGTCATCCATGCCGACGATTCGACCATCAAGGGCGGTGCCTGGTATCCGCTGACCGTGAAGAAGATCGTGCGCTGCCTGGAAATCGCGATCGAGAACCGGCTGCCGGTCGTGCATCTGTGCGATTCCGCCGGCGGCTTCCTGCAGCTTCAGTCCGAGGTGTTTCCGGACAAGCACATGGCCGGCCGCATTTTCCGGAACCAGGCGCTGCTCAGCAAGATGGGCGTGAAGCAGCTGGCGCTCGTGTTCGGCCATTGCACCGCCGGCGGCGCCTATATCCCGGCCTTGAGCGACTATAACGTGATCGTGCGCGGCACCGGCGCCGTGTTCCTGGCTGGGCCGCCGCTGGTTAAGGCGGCGACGGGCGAGATCGTCACGGCCGACGATCTGGGCGGCGCCGATCTGCACACGAAGACCAGCGGCACCTGCGACTATCCCGCCGCGACCGAGACCGAAGCCATCGCCATCGGCCGCGAGATCATTTCGCAGTGGGAACGTCCGCGTAAAACCCCGCTCGATCGCGAAACGCCCGAGCCGCCCCTCTACGATCCGGACGAGTTGTACGGCATCCTGCCCGACACGATCAAAAAGGGCTTCGACAGCCGCGAGGTCATCGCCCGCCTGGTCGACGGCAGCCGGTTTCACGAATATCAGCCGGCCTATGGCACCACGCTGATCTGCGGCTATGCCCATATCTGGGGCTTCCGGGTCGGGATCCTGGCCAACAACGGCGTGCTGTTCAACGACAGCGCGCTCAAGGGCGGCCATTTCATCGAATTGTGCAATCAGAACAACACGCCGATCGTGTTCCTGCAGAACATCACCGGCTACATGGTCGGCCAGGAATATGAGGCGGCGGGCATCACCAAGGACGGTGCCAAGATGATCATGGCCCAGGCTTGCAGCCATGTGCCCAAATTCACGATCATGTGCCACGCCTCGTTCGGCGCCGGCAATTACGGCATGTGCGGCCGCGCTTTCGACGGGCGGTTCCTGTTCACCTGGCCCAACCACCAGATCGGCGTGATGGGCGGCGAGCAGGCCGCCAATACCTTGGTCGAGGTCAAGGTCCGGCAGCTGGAACGCAACGGCGAAAGCGCCGGCGACGGTGTGCTGCAGGAAATCCACCGCACCACGCTCGAGGCCTACGAAGACCAGATTTCGGCCTATCACTCGACATCGGAGCTGTGGGACGACGGCATTCTGGACCCGGTGGATACGCGCAATGCGCTGGGCATCGCCATCTCGGCCTCGCTGAATGCGCCGTTCGGCGAGCCCGGCTATGGCGTGTTTCGCTTTTGATACGGGCGGTATAAACAGAGTCGTGCCGCCCCCAACGAAAGTGCGTGGATGAAGAAGCTGCCTGTCCGCCGTCAGGTTTCCCGTTTGCCGCGCGAATTGCGCATTGCGGAGCTGATGACCGCCGCGCGCATCGTGTTCAAGGAAAAGGGCTATGCCGACGCCCTGACCTCTGAAATCGCCGAGCGGGCCGGCGTCGTCGAAGGCACGATCTATCGCTACTTCGACAATAAGCGCGATCTGCTGATCAAGGTCCTGGAGCAATGGTACGTCGAGATCATCTCGGACTATGACAAGCAGCTGAAGCACATCTCGGGCACCTGGAATCGCCTGCGCTTCATGGTGTGGCGCCATCTGTCGGTGCTGCATCAGGAGCCGATGCTGTGCCGGCTGGTGCTGATGGAGCTGCGGTTGGATCCCGACTATCGCGCGACCATCGTGTTCGACATGAACCGCGAATATACCCAGCGCACCATCGAGATCATCGAGGCCGCGGTCGAAAGCGGCGAATTCCGCGCCGGCCTGTCGCTATCGCTGGTGCGCGACATGATCTATGGCGGCATCGAGCATCACACCTGGGCCTATCTGCGCGGTGAGGGCGATTTCTCGGCCGACGAGGTCGCCGACAGTCTGGCCGACATGGTCTATCGCGCGCTGGCGAGCCACCCTCGCGCCGAAATGCCGGGCGGCACCCACGAGCTGTCCCAGGCGATCGAACGGTTGGAAAAGATCGCGGACCGTCTGAATTCCGCCCCCGGCGCGAAAATTCATTGACGGAGGGGAGGAAATCCATGCCACCGGATCAGGATCACGCGCCCGCGTTCGACGGCGCCGCCGTATCGTTCGACTGGCCCGTCCCGGGTGTCGCCCGCGCCCGCTTCATCCGGCCGGGTGAGATGAATACGCTCAGCTTCGAATTCCTTGCCGAGCTGGGCCGGGCGATCGATGCCGCCGAGGCCGGCCGCGCCCGGGCGTTGATTCTGACCGGCGAAGGCAGCGCTTTCTGCGCCGGCGCTCATATCAAATATTTCACGGATCCGGCGTCGCCGCTCAGCACGCCGATCGGCATCCGCGACCATTATCTGGTTCCGATCACGCGCCTGTTCGACCGGCTGGAGGCGGCCCCGTTCGTAACGATCGCGGCCATCAACGGCCATGCGTTGGGCGGCGGCTGCGAGCTGGCGCTGTCATGCGATCTGCGTCTGTTCGCGGCTTCGGCACGCATCGGCCTGACCGAAGTGCGGGTCGGCGCGTTTCCGGCCGCCGGCGGGGTGCAGAAGCTGCATCGCCTGATCGGTCGGGGCAAGGCGCTGGAACTGATCCTGCTGGGGCGGCAGATTGCGGCGGCCGAGGCCGACCGGCTGGGGCTTGCCTACGCCGTGGTCGAACCGGACGACCTCCCGGCCGCGGCACTTGCCCTGGCCGGAGAGGTGCTGCGCGGCGGCCGCTTCGCCGTCGCCCAGGCCAAGGCGGCCATCTATCTGTCGGAGAACGTCGACACGAAAAGCGCGCGCGATTTCGGGCTGGAATCGCTGACCGTTCTGGCCGCGTCCGCCGATTGGGCCGAGGGCATGACCGCCTTCGTCGAAAAGCGAAAGCCCCGGTTCGACTGAACTACCAGCCGCCGATCGCGAGCCATTCCTCCAGCAGGTCGAGCTTATCCACCCCGAAGAACAGCTCGCCATCGACCAGGAAGGAGGGCGAACCGAAGATGCCGCGCGCGATCGAGGCATCGACCTCCTGCCGCAGCAACGCCGCCGCCTCGCCGCTGGCGATGCCGTCGAGCACCGCCCGCCGGTCGGCGGCGACGCCCAGGCCGGCGATATCGGCGACAAGTTCGACCGTGTCGAGCGGGATATCCTCGACCCAATAGGCAGCATAGAGGGCGGCCGCCGCCGCCCGCGCGCGATCGGGCGCATGGACGCGCAGCCAGTGAAAGGCGCGTCCCGCGATCACCGGGCTCGTCGGCGGGCGCGCGATCGGGCGCTTCATGACGATGCCGTGGCGCCGCATGTAGCGTGCCGCGTCATGCTTCAGGTAGTCGCCGCGCAGCGGGATCTCCATCAAGGGCTTCAGGCCCATGACCTTGAGCACGGTGACGCCGACCAGCATCGAGCGCCATTCGACCGTCCGGCCATGACTTGCCGCGAGCGCATCGATCCGCAGGCTGGCGAAATAGCCGAACGGCGAAATGAAATCGAAATAGAAGTCGATCGGCGCCGGATCGCCAACCGGAAGCACCGACGCCTCGCTCATGATCTAACCGCTCCAGCCGACAGAGAAATACGCCTCGCACCGAACGTTAGTGAGCTTTGCTCATTATGTCGAGCCGGCACGATTTCCTCTTTATATATCCTTATGCGTTGCCGCACTGCGGAATGAAGCAATCGCGACGAGGCCGCATTCAAACGCGTGACATTTCCGCCCAAGTGAGCATAGCTTATCAGCAATACAGCACGGCCAAGACCGAAGCTGGTGCCGAACCTATGCGGCACGACCAGGGAGGACGAGGACAATGGCCCAGACAGCCGTCGAGGTGGGGGCGCCGATTGGTCGGGCCGGCCGCTTGACCGTCTACGACCTGTTCCGGGCATCGGTCCGCGCCAACCCCGCAAATCTGGCGGTCGAAGCCGGCGATCGCCGGATGTCGCTGAGCCAACTCGACCATCGGGTTCGATGCCTGGCCACCGGGCTGCATCGCAGGGGCATCGGCCGGGGCGATCGCATCGCGCTGCTGTCGGAGAACCGGGCCGAATTCATCGAATGCATGCTGGCCGCGGCCGCGCTGGGCGCCATCGTCGCCTGCCAGAACTGGCGGCTTTCGGCGGCCGAATTGGAACATTGCGTCACGCTGGTCACGCCCAAGCTGGCGATCGTGTCGCCGCGCTTCGCCGCCGCCTTTGCCGCCATCCGGACGGACGTCGCCGGGGTGCTGGAGTTCGGCGCCGGCTATGAAGCCCTGATCGCGGCCGGGGACGAGGCCCTGCCCGACGGATCGATCGATCCCGAAGACGGCCTGCTGATCATCTATACCAGCGGCACGACCGGCATGCCGAAAGGCGCGCTGATCAGCCATCGCGCCGAGATCGCGCGGATGACCGTGCTGCGCATGGACCTGCGCGTGACCGAGGAGGATGCCTTCGTCGCCTGGGCGCCGATGTTCCACATGGGTTCGGCCGATCAGGTGCTGGGCGCGGTGATGAGCGGGGCGCCGGTCATTGTCGTCGACGGCTTCAATTGCCGCGTGATCGTCGATGCGCTCCGCGACTACAAGCTGGGCTGGCTGCTGCTGATGCCCGGCACGATCGAGCCGGTCTTGGAAATGGTCAGGACCGAAGGTGTGATCCCGCGCGGCATCAAAGCCGCGGGCGCGATGCCCGACCTGGTGCCGAAGAGCCTGATCGCCGCGTTCAGCGGCGCCCTGCGCGCGCCCTATCTCAACAGTTTCGGATCGACCGAAACCGGCCTGCCGCCCGCCTCGCGCCGCCTGTTTCCACCGGGCGAGTTGCCGGCGAGCCTGTCGAAGCAGCAAAGCTCGCTGTGCGAGGTCCGCCTGCTGGACCTGGACGGTAACGAGGTCGCCGACGGCGAGACCGGAGAGATCGCCATTCGCGGGCCGACGGTGTTCAGCGGCTATTGGAACGCGGCGGCGACCAATGCCCGCGATTTCGGCGACGGGGGCTTCCGCATGGGCGACCTGTTTCGGCGCAATCCCGATGGCACCTACGATTTCGTCGATCGCGCGAAATACATGATCAAGTCGGGCGGCGAAAACATCTATCCCGCTGAAATCGAGCGCGTGCTGCTGGCGGACAAGCGCGTCACCGACGCCGTCATCGTCCGGAAAAAAGATCCGAAATGGGGCGAGGTGCCGGTGGCGTTCGTCTCGACGACGGGCGAATTGACCGTCCAGGATATCGACGCGATCTGCCGCATGTCGCTCGCCGGCTATAAACGGCCGAAAGAAGTGCATTTCATCCCGTTCGACAGGTTTCCGCGCAGCACGACCGGCAAGATCCAGCGCCACGAGGTCGAGAAGTGGCTCTAGCCGACGCGGACCTGTCGCCGGACCTCGCCTCGGCCGACGAGATCGCCGGCTGGATGGCCGCGCGCCGCTGCGGCAGCGACATGGTCACGGCCGGCCTGGTCGACCGGTTCCGCGTCACGCTCGGGCGACCGCTCTCGACCGACGCGCTTGTCCCGCTCGGGCTGCACTGGTGCCTGGCGCCCGAGGCGACCGAGGCCGATAGGCTGGGCCCGGACGGCTTGCCCGGCGATGGCGGCATCATCCCGCCGCTGCGCCGTCTGACCGGCATCATGTGGGGCGGCGGCGAGATCGATTTCCGGCATCCGCTGCGGATCGACGATCGGGTCGAACGTCTCTCCCGGCTGGCCGGCCTCACCGAAAAATCCGGCCGGTCCGGACGCCTGGCCTTCGCCCGGCTGCAACACGACTATCAGGTGCGCGGCACGACCTGCATCAGCGAAATGCAGACGATCGTCTTCCGTCAGCCGGTCGCAGCCCCCGCCGCGGAAGGGCCGGTGGTGGAAGAGGCCTGGGATTTCCGCCGCACCGTCACCCCGACGCCGCCGATGCTGTTCCGCTTTTCCGCGCTCACCTTCAATCCGCACCGGATCCATTACGACCAGCCTTACGCAACGGCGGTCGAGCATTTCCCGGGTCTGGTCGTCCATGGGCCCCTGACGGCGGCGCTGCTGCTGGATGCATGCGCGGCCCAGGTCGGGGCCGGCGCGATCGCACATTTCAGGGTCAAGGCCGAACGACCGGCCTATTGCGGCGATCGGCTGACGCTGGCCGGGCGCATCGACGGCGCCGAAATCGCGCTTGCGGCACTCGACGAAGCCGGGCGCGCGGTCATGCGCGGCGTGGCAACACTCCATCGGCAACGGGAGGGCGAACATGGCTGAGCAGAACCTGCAACGAAACCTGATCTCACGGGTCAACGTCGGCGACTTGCTGGTGCGCAGCGCCGCGCGGGCACCGCGCCGGCTCGCCGTCGTCGATGGCGATCGACGCCTCAGCTACCGCGCGCTCAACGACTGGGTCAACCGGACCGCCCACGGCCTCGCGACGCGGGGCTATGGGCGCGGCGACGCGCTGGCCCTGATGTCGACCAACAACGTAGAATTCCTGGTGACCTATTTCGCCTGCGCCAAGCTGGGCCTGATCTGCGTCCCGATCAACCTGTTCTGGCGCCACACCGAGCTTGCCTATGTCCTGGGCCATGCCGCGATCAAGGGCGTGGTCGTCGAGGCCGCCCTGCTGGAGCAGTTGCAGCCCGCCCTGGCCGATAGTCCGGCCGTCGGCCATGTCTTCGTCATCGGCGACGCGGCTCCGGTCGCCGGGCGCCGGACCGTCGGGTTCGAGCAACTGCAGGAGGCCATGCCGGCGGACGAGCCGGAGGCGCTGGTCGAGGATCGCGACCCGATCTCGTACCTCTACACCAGCGGTACCACCTCGGCGCCGAAAGGCGTGGTCAGCAGCCACTTGGCGATCTACCTGGAATCAATGGGCGTGGCACTCGATACCCGCATGACGGGGGACGACCGGGTTACCGCCATTCTGCCGCTGTTTCATACCGCGCAGCTGAACGTGATCGCGACGCCGGCGATCGCGGTCGGCGCCACCATCTTCATTCAGCGTGGCTTCGATGCGGCGCGCGTCGGCGCGCTGATCGAGACCGAACGCCTGACCCTGCTGTTCGCGCTGCCGATGATGTATCGCGCCTTGCTCGAACATCTGGCAACGCAACCCCGCGACGTCTCCAGCCTGCGTCTGGCGATCTACGCCATGGCACCGATGCCGACCCATGAGCTGCGCAAGGCGATCGAAACGCTGGGCTGCGACTTCTCGCTGATGTTCGGCCAGACCGAAATGAACCCGCTGGCGGTCTATTTCCGCCCGGAACACCAACTGAGCCACCCGGGCGCCGTGGGCACGCCGTCGATCAACGTCCAAGTCGGCATCATGGATGGGTTCGGCGCCTTCGTGCCCGAAGGCCAATCGGGCGAGATCGTCTATCGCAGCCCGCAGGTATTGTCCGGTTATCTGCATAATCCGGACGCGACCGATGCCGCCTTCGCCGGCGGCTGGTTTCACTCCGGCGATTCCGGCCATTTCGACGCGGACGGCATTCTGTGGTTCGAGGACCGGTTCAAGGACGTCATCAAGAGCGGCGGCGAAAACGTTGCCTCCATCGAGGTGGAAAAGGCACTCTACGCCGCCGACCCAGGCGTTCAGGAAGTGGCCGTCGTCGGATTGCCCCACGCCCACTGGGGCGAGGCGGTGACGGCGATCGTTATTCTGAAAGCCGGTCAGACGCTCGACGAGAAGACGCTGCTGACCAAGGTGCGCGATCATCTGAGCCCGTTCAAATGCCCCAAGCGCGTCATCTTCACCGAGGCGATGCCGAAGACCGCGACCGGCAAGATCCAGAAGGCCAAGCTGCGCCAGGATCTGGCCGATTTCTATGAGACCGAGAAGCCGCGCTAAACATAATATCTAGCGCGCGTGACGGCACAAACGAGGAGAACCGAGATGACGCGCGATGTCGTGATCGTGGGCATGGCCCGAACCGCCATTGGCAGCTTCGGCGGCGCCCTGAAGGACGTTCCCCTGTCCCGGCTCGCCACCGTTGCGGTCAAGGCGGCGCTGACCCGATCCGGCGCGGCACCCGATATGATCGGCCATGTCGTCATCGGCAACGTCATCCCGACCGAACCGACCGACGCGTATCTCAGCCGCTTTGTGGCACTGGAGGCCGGCCTGCCGATCGAGACGCCGGCGTTCAACGTCAACCGCCTGTGCGGCTCCGGCCTGCAGGCCATCGTGTCGGCCGCCCAGGCGATCGCGCTCGAGGATACCGATCTTGCGATCGCCGGCGGCGCGGAATCGATGAGCCGCGGACCACAGATCCTGAACGGCTCGCGCTGGGGCACCCGCATGGGCGATGCGTCCCTGGTCGACTACATGCTGGGGATCCTGCACGACCCCTGGGACAAGAGCCACATGGGCATCACGGCGGAGAACGTCGCCGAGCGCTACCAGATCAGCCGGGAAGCGCAGGATGCGCTGGCGCTCGAAAGCCAGCGCCGGGCTGCCCGGGCGATTGCCGAGGGCCGGTTCCGGGACCAGATCGTCCCCGTGGAAATCGAGACCCGCAAGGGCACCGTAGTCTTCGATCAGGACGAGCACGTCCGCGGCAATACCACCGCCGAAACCCTGGCCGCGATGAGGCCGGCCTTTCGCAAAGGCGGATCTGTCACCGTCGGCAATGCTTCCGGTATCAACGACGGAGCCGCGGCCGTCGTGCTGGCCGATGCCGACCGCGCGGCCGCCCTGGGCCTCACGCCGCTGGCGCGGCTGGTCGGCTATGCCCATGCCGGCGTCGAGCCCAGCCATATGGGCATCGGCCCGGTACCCGCCAGCCGGAAGGTGCTGGCCCGGACCGGTTTGTCGATCGCGGATATGGACGTGGTGGAATCGAACGAGGCCTTCGCCGCCCAGGCCTGTGCCGTCATCCAGGAACTCGGGCTCGATCCGGCGAAGGTCAATCCGAATGGTTCGGGCATCTCGCTCGGACATCCCGTCGGCGCCACCGGGTCCATCATAACCGTAAAGGCGATCAGCGAATTGCACCGGACCGGCGGTCGCTATGCACTTGTCACCATGTGCATCGGCGGCGGCCAGGGCATCGCCGCCATCTTCGAGCGCGCCTGAGCGGGACCAAAGCTCGGCACAGACGGCGATCATCCGCTCGTGGAAGCCCGTGTGCCCGCGAGCCTCGGGGACCGGTCGGATCGATGACAAAGCCGATCCCTACTCTTGTATTAAGAGATATCTTCGTTTTTTAGATAAAATTAATAAAGTAATCTAATCGATACCTTGAACATCGCATCCGCTTTTCATTTAAGCTGATCAAGAATTCACTTGGCCCGACTGTTGGACCTGCTTAAGCGATGCGGCGCCACGCACCGCGGCCATCGGTCGAGCGTAAGAATTGGGCACGGATGGCAGTCGATCGGACCAGCATCAGACAAAGCCGGCAGGCGAAGCGGTCTCCCATGGCTTCTTTGCGCCAATTCTGCACCGATCGCCGGGGTACCGCGGCGCTCGAGTTCGCGCTCGTCGTGCCGGTCCTGATCAGCGCTTTCATCGGCATCGTCGATGTCGGCATGGCACTCTACGACCAGCTGCAACTGGTCAATGCGGCAGAGGCCGGCGTACGCTACGCGGCCGTCAACGGCTGGAACAGCGGCAAGATCCAGACCGCCGTCACCAGCGCCACCAGCCTCTCCTCGATTGCGGCCAGCCCGGCGCCGAGCCAGAGCTGCGGCTGTCCGAGCGGTAGCGGCGTCGCCGCGGCGAATTGCGGTTCGACCTGCTCGACCGGCACAGCCGCCGGGACCTATATCACCGTGAATGCCCAATATGCCTATACGCCAATCATTCCCTATCCGGGTTTCGGTCAACCCCTGACCCTGACGGCGCAATCCATGGTGCGGATCCAATGAGCCGGCGCTTTGGCCGATCGCCGCGGCGGGCGCGGATCCGGCTGCCGTCCCCTTTGCAGGCGCTCTTCGACAGTAGGAATGCCAATGTCGCGATCGAATTCGCCATCTCTGCGCCAATCTTCCTGACGGTCCTTTTTGCGATCTTCGAATTCGGTCAACTGCTCTGGACGGCATCGGCCCTGCAGTTCGCCGTGGAAGAGGCCTCGCGATGCGTCACGGTCAGACCGGCCATCTGCGCCGATGCCGCTTCCGTCCAGACCTACGCGGTGAACACGGCAGCCGGCCTCAATTTCTCGTCGTCGGTCTTCTCTTTCGCCGTCGCGGCCTGCGGCAATCGGGTCACGGCCTCCTTCCCCTATGTTTTCGCGACGCCGGCGCTCTTCCCCTACAGCATCACGCTTACGGCCCAGTCGTGCTTCCCGCAGTGAGAATCGCCGGCCTGGTCCGTACTCTCCTCGTGTTCTGGCACCGCTTTGTCCGGGAGGACTCCGGCGCGACTGTCGTTCTGAGCGCCCTTGCCATGACGGCGACCGTGGGTTTCGTGTCGCTCGGGACGGAGGCGGGCACGTGGTACCTGGCCCGGCGCGGGATGCAAGGGGCGGCCGACCATGCGGCTCTCAGCGCAGCGGCAGCGCTGGCCGCAGGCGGCGGGAACTCGGCCGTCGCCAACGAGGCACGGTCTGTCAGCGCCGCGAACAGCTATGCCAACGGCGCTGCCAATACCACCGTGACGGTGAATAGCCCCCCCGCTTCCGGCGCCCAAAGCGGCAATAGTTCGGCCGTCGAGGTGATCGTTCAGCAAACGAAGCCGCTGCTCTTCGCCGGTCTGTTCCTGGGCGGGCCGGTGACCATCTCCTCGCGGTCCGTGGCGCTCAACCGGCCTTCCGGCGTCGCCTGCGTCCTGGGGCTCGACCCGAGCGCGTCCGGCACCGTGTCGCTGGGCAATAACGCCAGCATGCCGAACCCGGCCTGCGGCATCGCCGATAATTCCAGCAGCGCCACCGCCCTCACTGTGTCGAACAATGCCACGGTCGCCGGACCGGTCAGCGTGACCGGGACCTGGTCCGTGGCCACCAATGCGGCGCTGCTCGGCGCGCCCAACCTGGAAAATGCCTATCCGGTAGCGGATCCCTATGCCGGCGTGACCCGCCAGGCCGCCGGGGGGTGCACGCTACAGAGCGGCACTTACAGCAACGGGGCGATAAAGACACTAACTGCTGGTCATTTCTGCAACGGCTTCAATATGCAGAACAACGTACAGATCACCTTGACTGCAGGTTATTATTACATCGACACCCAGCTGGTCATTGCGAACAATGCTCAAATCAACGCGACGGGCGGCGTTACGCTGGTGATCCAGGGCAATTACGCGATCAATCTCGGCAACAACGCCCAGATCAACATCACCGCGCCGACCAGTGGCCCCTATGCCGGCATTGCGATCTTCGGCGACCGGAATGGCACCAAGACGGTGCAGCAGACCTTCTCGAACAATACGCAGCTGAATATCCAGGGTGCGATCTATTTCCCCAACCAGATCATCCAGTTCGACAACAATGTCGGCTCCGGCCCCTCTGCCTGCACCCAGGTGATCGGGCGGATAGTCAATATGCAGAACAACGTCCAGCTCGGGTCCAACTGCGCCGGGACCGGCACCATTGCGATCCCGATCGGCATCAAGTCCGTCCTGGTCGAGTGATCAGGCGCCTCGCGCTCCGCTCCCGGATCGCGTTTACGGGCCCTTAACAGGTTGACCGCAATTTGACGCCCATGGATCTTCAGAATGCCGCGGTCTCTGGTCAAGCGACGGACCGCCTTGGACGACGCCGGCTTGTCGCCGCCATTTTTCTCGCGCTGGCGACGTCTCTCGGGGCCTGCGCCACCTCCTCTGAAACCGTGGAGCGCGCCCCGGCGCAGCTCGACGCGTCAGACGCCCCTTCCCGGCTCAGGGTCGCCGATCGCATGCGGGCCGAGGGCGCCTACGAATCGGCCTTGAACGTCTATCGGCAGGCGGCCGTGGCTCTGCCGAACCAGAGCGCGCCGCGGATCGGGGAAGGCGATGTGCTGACGGCGCTCGGGGACTACGGCCAGGCAATCGAAGCCTACAACGCGGCGCTTCGCCTTGAGCCGAAGTCGGCGGCGGCGTTGCGCGGATTGGCCGTCGCGCTCATGCGAAACGGTCAACCGCGATTGGCGCACGAGCCGATCGGCCGGTTGCAGCAGATCGCGGCAACCGATCCGCGGACCTACAGCCTCGCCGGGGTCGCCTGGGATCTGGAGGGCGATCACGCCGCGGCTCAGGCGCAATATCGGCTGGGGCTCGCGCAGGTCCCCACCGATCCGGGCCTGTCGATCAATCTCGCGCTCTCCCTTGCGTTGTCAGGCGATTTCACGCGGGCCGAAGCGCTGCTGGAGGCGCCGGTGCAACGGCCGGAGGCGACCATGGCTCTCCGGCAGAATCTCGCGCTCGTCTATGGCCTCGCAGGCGATCGTGCGAATGCCACCAAGATCGGTCGGCTCGATCTGAATGCCGCCGCGGTGGATAACAACCTCGACTATTACGAAACGCTCCGGAGCATGGCCCCCGATGCCCGTGCGCGCGCGCTTCTGATCGCACCGGCGCCCGGATCAGGATCCGTGGAACGCCTGTAGCGCACCCAGCAGTGCCGGGCCCAGGAGAACGATGAACAGCACCGGCAGGATGAAGATCATCATCGGCACGGTCAGCAGCGAGGGCAGGCGCGCCGCCTTTTCCTCCGCCCGCATCATGCGGCTTTCGCGGAACTCGGACGACAGCACGCGCAGGGAACTGGCGAGCGGCGTGCCGAACTTCTCGGCCTGCTGCAGCGTATTGATGACGCCCCGCAGTGCGGGCAGATTGCTGCGGGCGCCGAGGTTTTCCAGAGCCTGCCGACGATCGGACAGGAACGCGAGCTCGATCGCCGTCAGGCTGAACTCGTCGGCGAGCGCCGGCCAGCTGCGGCCCAGCTCGCGCGCGACCCGCGTCAGAGCTGCGTCGAGCGTCAGCCCGGCCTCGACGCAGATGACCAGCAGGTCGAGACCGTCGGGCAGGCCCTTCTGCAGCGCAGCCCGGCGCTTGGTCGAGGCGTTCTTCAAGTAGATCGTCGGTGCGAACAGCCCGGCGAGGATCGCCAGGATCAGCACCGGCAACCGCGCGGCGCCGATGATCGGCACGACCGGCATCATGAAGATGTCGATCGCGGCCGCCAGCCCGAACAAGCACGGCAGCGTCAGCCGGCAGAACAGGAACAGCACCATGGCGTCGGCCGACCGATAGCCGGCCTGTGCGAGCAGCCTCTGCGCCTCGCGCGCCTCGAGGCTGCGCAGCAGGTTCAGCTGGTGCAGAATGCGATGCATCAGGCCCTGCGGCAGCCGGCTTGGGCGGGCACGCCGGCTCCGGGCACTCAGGCCGATCGCGCGCAGCTCCTGCCGTCGATCGGCCAGCAGCTTCAGCCGACGGGTCGGCGACCCATCGTAGCTGAGCGCCTGATAGACCGCGCCCAGCACGACGAAGGTCGCGACCCCCGCGACGATCGAGACCAGATCGTCGAGCGAAACCCCGGCCGGCAGCCAGTGGGAAAAGAAGCTTCCGAGCGTGCTCATGCCGTCAGATCTCGAACCGGATGAGCCGCGCCATGATCAGCGTTCCGGTCAGCAGCATCAGGCCGCCCATGACGCAGAGCGCAATGCCGGCCTCGGAGCTCACCAGGGGGACGAGATAGCCGGGGCTGGCCACCAGGATCATCAGGGCGATGGCGAACGGCATCATGCCCAGAATGAGCGCGGTGGTGCGCGCCTCGGCCGAGACGGCCTTGATCTTCTGCCGCATCTGGCGCCGGCGCCGCAGAATGTCGCTCAGATTCTCGAGCGTCTCCGCCAGATTGCCGCCGGTCTGCCGCTGCACCGACAGACTGATGACGAAGAAGCTGAATTCCGGCGTATCCAGCCGCTGCGCGACCTCGGCCAGTTCGTCGTCAAGCGCCCGGCCGAGCTTCAGGGCCTGTTCGATCCGGCGAAATTCGGCACCGACCGGGTCGCCCACCTCGGCACCGACCGTCGTCATCGCCTCGGTGATCGGCAGGCCGGCATGCAGCGCCCTGACCATGAGATCGATGGCATCGGGAAAGAGGGTGATAAAGCGGCCGATCCGTTTGCGTCCCATTCGGCCGATGACGAAATGGGGCAAGCCGATCCCCGCGACGACGGCCAGCAGGGCCGACGGCAAGGGACCCAGGCCCGCGAGTTCAGCCATCCCGAACGCGACGAGGATGGTCGCCACCGTCCAGAGCAGATAGTGACCGATCGAGATATTCCGCCCCGTCCGCTCAAGGCGCGCCCGCAGCAGCTCCTTGCGCGGCAGCCAGCGCGCGGCGACCCGGTCCAGTCCCGGCGTCGGACTCTCGAGCGCAAGCGCCCGCTGAGCCGCCACCGGCAGAATTCCTTTGGCTTGCCCGCCCTGACCAACCCGTGCCAACCGCCGCCTGAACTGACGGCCACGCCGCTCTTCGCCGACCAGCGTCATGCCGGCGAACAGGCTGATGAAGGCTATGCCGGCGACGATTGCGGGCAGGACCCAACCGCCGAGAAGCCCATTCACGACACGATCTCGAGCAGCGCGCGATCCAGCCCGTAATATTCGGCGCGGGGCAGAAAATGCGGCCGGATCCCGCCGCCCTTGAAGGTGCCGCGAAGTTTGCCGTCCGGCCCTTCGCCTTGATATTGCCAGGTAAACAGATCCTGGGTGGTGATCACGTCACCCTCCATGCCCACGACCTCCATGACATGGGTGATCCGACGCATTCCGTCCCGCATGCGATTGATCTGGACGATCATATGGACGGCCGCCGCGATCTGGGTGCGCACGGCGCGCGACGGCAGGTTGATGCCGGTCATGCCGATCATGTTCTCCAGCCGGGTCAGCGCCTCGCGCGGCCGGTTGGCGTGGATCGTCGACATGGATCCATCGTGGCCCGTATTCATGGCCTGCAGCACATCGAGCGCCTCGGGCCCGCGAATTTCGCCGAGGATGATGCGGTCGGGCCGCATGCGGAGCGCGTTGCGCAGCAGATCGCGCATGGTGATTTCGCCGCCGCCTTCAAGATTGGGTGGCCGGGTCTCCAGCCGAACGACGTGCGGTTGCTGCAGCTGGAGTTCGGCGGCGTCTTCGATGGTTACGGTGCGTTCCTGAACGTCGATCATCCGCGAGAGCGCGTTCAGCAACGTGGTCTTGCCCGACCCCGTGCCGCCGGAAATCAGAATGTTGAGACGGCAGCGCGCGGCGATCTTGAGCAGGGTTGCCATGGCGGGCGACAGGTTGCCCTGCTCCCCCATAAGGTCGAGGGTGATCTTTCTGCGCGAAAATTTACGGATCGATATCGTCGGGCCGTCGATTGCGAGCGGCGGAATGATGACATTGACGCGGCTGCCATCCTCAAGCCGGGCATCGACGAGCGGTGTCGTCTCGTCGATGCGGCGCCCGACCTTGGTGACGATCCGCGTGATCACGTTCATCACATGGGCATCGTCCCGGAACCGGATGTCGGTGTGCTCGAGTTTGCCCCCTCGCTCGACATAGACCTCGCTGGCGCCATTCACCATGATGTCGGTGACCGTTTCGTCGGCCAGCAGCGGTTCGAGCGGACCCAGTCCCAGCATATCGGCCAGCAGCGCCGCCACCAGATCGCGCTGCTCGGCATAGTTCAGCTGGAGCTTGGTCTCGGCCAGCAGTTCGGTCACCCAGCCGGACATCTGCTTGTCGAAATCGGCCCGCGCCAACTCCGCCGCGGCCGTCACGTCCATCCGCTCGACGATGAGCGGTTGGATGCGGGTCTTTGCCGCCTCGACGCTCGCCCGGTTGACGTCGCCGACCCGCCGCTCCATACCGGCGGCCGTTCCTTCGGGCCTGGGCACGGCCGCAAGCAGCTCGCGCATGAGCTGCGTGATCAGGTCGCGCTGCTCGATCGCTGCCAGCACCACCCGGCTGTCGGCCATCTGACGGGCGACCGCCGCCGCGGTCAGGTCCGCCAGTTCGGCCCGGCTCAGCCGCTGACGCTGCTCGATATCGATCTCGAGAGAAAGCAGAGGCAGGACAGTATCGCGCAGCTGGCGCAATTTCTGCCCGGCATCCGGCGGCGTTCGGGGAAACGGGACGGTTTCGGCCGAACTGCTCGGTTCGGCCGCGCGCGCTCGACGGGCCGAGAGATCGGCGACACGATTGCCGAAGGACGGGCCGTCGCTACGAGTGGGCATCGTGCGGCACCCTTTTCGCGAAGCGCTGCCAGAGCGAGCTTTTCGCGCGTGACTGGCCCGGTCCGGCGAATGCCACCGCCAGGTCGCGGGCGGCCTGCGCGGCGGGACTGGTCCCGGCGACGACGGCAAGCGGACGACCGGCGTTGGCGCCCGCGAGGGCGGCCTTGGCATCGAACGGAAAGGTGAAGTCGAGCTTGCGGCCGAAACCCTTTTCAAACTCTGCCCGGCTGACCGGCGAACGGGGCGCGCGCCCCGCGCCGCCGTCGATTGTCAGCAGTCGGGCGCCCGCCGCCGTGCTCTTCAGGAAGGCGTCGAGCCGGATGGCGTCGCGCAGACCCGCGAGCGTCGGCTCGGTGATGATCGCGGCATGGGTGATCGAGGCCAGGAGCGCGTCCATTTCGCCGATGAGGCCCCGTGGAAGATCGACGATGACCCAGTCGAATTTCTGCCGCAGTTCATACAGCAGAATTTCTATGGCGTTGGACGCGATCTCGGCTTCTTCCTCGACCGGCTCTTCCGCCGACAAGACGGCCAGCCGATCGCCTTGGCGCACCATCGCGCGATCGATGAACAGGCTGTCGATCCGCATGGGCTGGGCCAGCGCTTCGCGCAGACCCCGTCCCGGGTCGATATCGAGGGACAGGGCGACCGTCCCGAAATGAAGGTCGAGATCGACGAGCGCCGTGCGTTGCCCAAGCTCCTCGGCAAGAAGCCAGGCGGTGTTGACGGCGCAAGTCGTGGTTCCGACACCGCCGCGCGTCCCGACGAACAAGACGAGCTTGCCCAATCGGGGGCGGGACAGGTCGACCGGCTCCCGATTCTGTGCCACGGCTGCGATCGCGGCTTCCAGGCTGGCGGGGGTGAAGGGCTTAACCAGATAGTCGGAGGCGCCGGCCCGGATCAGGTCGCGAAACAGGCCGACATCGTTCATCGCGCCCAATGCGATGATCTTGGTCTCCGACGCCGCCGCCACGATGCGCGTCAGGTCCGCCAGCGCATCGGCCGAAGTGGAGAGATCGAGCAGCAGGATCGCAGGCGCCGCTCCGAGTTCGAACTGGGACAGCGCCGTTTCCGCCGTTCCCACGACGATCCTTGCGACATCGTCCGACCGGCCGACCGCCTGCGCCATCAGTTCGCGCGTGGCCGGATCGCCGGCGATGCCGAGGATGTTCACCGGACTGTCGCGGCGATCGGACGGCGTGGCGATGCGCATGGCCGCGCTCATGACCCGCCGCCCGCGGCGGTCCCGCTCGGCGAGCCCGTCGGGGCATTCTGCTGCGGTACGCCTTGCTGGCTATGGATCGGCAGGTCGGGTGTGTCCATCAGCGGAATCGTCCGATCGTTCCGATACCGGTTGACCGCGGCTGCCGCCGGGACGGCATCGAATGCGCGCTGGCCGCGGGGCGCCACCAGATCCGCGGGGTCCGCCAGCATCGCCGCGAGATTGTTGGCTGTCGTACAGCCCTGGGCGCGAACCTTGAGCGAATAGTCGGCCGCCACCGAGGGCAGGCCGTCTTCGGCGCACGACAGGGGCACAGTCGCGTAGCGGTCGAACATGACCCGGATCTGGTTCTCCGGCGTCGTCAGACTAGTCTCGGAGGTTGGGATGCCCTGGGCCTCAAGCACACGCGAGACGGCAGCGATCCGTCGCGCCGACAGCGGATTGCCGGGCGGGGCAGCAATGACTGCGCGCAGACCTTCGCCCGCTCCGCTCTCGCCCAGCAGCGCGCGCAGGCGCGCGGCTTCCGAACCCGGCAGGGTGGCGGAGCCTGCGGGGAACGCGAGATCCAGATCCCGATGGCTATGCCGGACGTCTATCGCCTGAACTGCCTCGGCCGAAGGCGCCGATGCCCTCACGGCACAAGCACCGAGCAGCATCGTCATTGTCGCAAGCAGGAACCGCGCGCGCATTGAAATCTCCGGTCAGTCGAGGGCGAAGCCGGCGGGGCCGATCAGTCTCTGGCCGGCGGGCGAATGCCCATGCGTGACGGAAGAAGCCGGGTCGGAGGGGCCTGCCAAGGCCAGGGCCGCGGCTGGCCGGACGATGTAGGGCGTAACCAGGATCGCGAGTTCGGTCTCGTTCCGCCGGAACCGGTCGGACCGGAACAGCGCGCCCAGGACCGGCACGTCGCCAAGGCCCGGAATTTTGGAGACGTCGATCCTGGTATCGTTCTGCAGCAGGCCGGCGATCGCGAAGCCCTCGCCGCTGCCAAGCTCGACCGTGGTCTCGGCACGACGGACCGTGAGCGCCGGAATGTTGAAGTTGCCGAGTTGCACGGCCCCGACGTCGGTGAGCTGGCTCACCTCGGGGCGAACATGAAGATTGATGCGGTTGGCATCGAGGATCGTCGGCGTGAAGTCGAGCGCCACACCGTATTTCTTGAACTCGACCGTGATGTTCGCGACGCCGGCGTTGACCTGCTGCGAGATCGGAATCGGAAATTCGCCGCCGGCAAGAAAGCTTGCCGTCTGACCGGACAGCGCCGTCAGGTTCGGCTCGGCCAGGACCGTGACCAGTCCCTCCTGGCCGAGCGCGTCGATGATCGCGTCGATCTTGGTACCGCCGGGAATGACGGCCGCAATGGTATTGCGAAAGAGATTGTCCGTCTGGGTTACCGGATTGTTCGTCACGAATTTGAAGGCTCGTCCGGCCGCGCCCTCCCAATTGACGCCCAATTCGCGCAGGGTGCTGCGGTCGACCTCGACGATCCGAACCCGCAAATTGACCTGATTGGGCGCCACGACCGTCAGATGGCTTACGACGGAGCCGGTTTTGCTCTGGTTGGCGAATACCTGGGCGAAGGCGCGGGCATCCTCCGCCTGAGCGGCGGAAGAGACCCGTCCGCTCAGCACGATCGCGCCGTCGAGTGCCGTGATCTGGACCGGCTCATCCGGCATGAGCGCATGCAGCCCCTCGCGGAGGCGGCTCAGATTCTGCGTGACGCGAATCGTGCTGCTGAACAGCGGCTGCTCGTGCTCGTCGACCGCATAGAGCACCGTCTCGCCCGGCGCCTTCGCAAACACGTAAATGAGGCCGGGTGATTTGACCTGGACGTCGGCGGTATCCGGGTTGGCGACAAAGACCGTCGCGGCCGGCCGTTTAAGGCGGATCAGCGTGCCCTTGCCGAGTTCCAGCGCGATGGCCGGGTCCTGGGGCATGACGACGCCGTTGCGGGCCGGACGGCCTGCGGCGGTAGCGTCGCCCTTCGCCCAAACCGGTGCCGCGGCACACGCCAGGATGCCCATCGTCGCCATGAGAGCGGTCAGGTTCCGCAAGCCGCTCGTCATCATTTACCCCTTTTCAAGGTCATGTCGTCGGCTTTGCCGGCATGAAGGACCGAGACGCGAACCCCCTCGTCGGCGTGCGTCCGAACAAGAGGGGGAAGAAACGCGCTGACCTGGCTGTCGAGCGTTGCGCTCCGGGCATCGGGCGCGCCATCGACTGCCGCGTCATCGCTCGCCAGGCTGCGCAGGCTGAGCGACAGCTTGCCCATCTCCGCCGCCAGCGCGAGCGCCTCGCTTTGCTTTTCCGTTACTTCCAGCGTCGCGGTATGGGCGACGAAGGCCTCACCCGCCTTCGACTCCAGCTTCTGGTCGACGGCGAGAACGCGAAGGTCGCGCAGCACGGTTTCCGCCGCGCGGTGATCGGGGGCGGCGGTTCCGGGAGTGCCCTCCGTCTTGGAACCCTGCGGCGCGAACACATGGGTCAGCACCACGTCGACCCGATCGCCCGGCAGCACGAACCCCGAGACACCCGAGGTCGCGGTGACCGCGACCGATGCCGCACGCATGTTCGAGGGCAGGACGGCGGCCAGAAAGCCGCGATCGCCGGGTTCGATCAATCGATCGGCGGTCACCGGCTCTCCGGCCAGCATCGGCAGGCGAACCACGGCACCCGCGAACGCCTCCGGCTGCTTCGTCCCGTTCATGACGTAGGGCGCGTTCGAGGGCAGGTCGGGCCATGCCTGCCAGCCAAGATCCTGGGGCTTCAGGATATGGCCGGCCGGCAGCGCGTCCCGGGCGACCAGCACCCGCACGGCCGGCTGCACGGCCGGTGGCGCGGGTGCGACGACGAGCGCGCCGCGCTCGGACGTGACCCAGTTCCGCACGAACAGCCCCGTTCCGAGCGCCAGAAACGACGCGAAAACGAGAAACATGAGCGGCTTTGCGCGGACCATGGGCATGCCTCCTAGGCTTGGCCAAGACGCTGCGCGGCAACGACGAGCAGGGCGAGCGCGATCGCGACGCCATATGGCATGGGGCGCTGGCGCACGCGGCCGTCGCTCGGCACATCGAGCCCCGCGACCCGGATCCGCGCGATGGCGATATCGCCCCACGGGGTCAGCAGCCCGAGCGCGATCAGCCCGCCCACGAGGGTGGTCAGCACGACGAATTCCGCTCCGAGATCGAGCCCGGCCCAGAGACCGCCCGCGGCCATCAATTTGACGTCCCCGGCCCCGACCAGACCGCGCGCGAACAACCCGAAGCCGCCGATCAGGAGGGCTGCGGCAACGGCGGCACCGCCGAGCGCGTCGACCGGCACCGGCGCGCTCGCCGCGTAGACGGGGTAGAGGCCGGCGATCAGCAGCGGCAATCGGTTCGGGATCTCCAGCCGCCGCAGATCACTCCAGGCGGCGACCAGCGCAATGGCGGCGAAAAGGCCGAGGGCGGCGACCGGGATCGAGATCATGGTCTGGTTCAAAAGATACCGGGAAGCAGGCGCTTGGTTCGGGCCGCATAGGTCGCGTAGTTGGGGAACGCAGCCCGCAGCACCGCTTCTTCCTGGCGCATGCGGTCCAGTTGAAACAGGAGATGCAGGGCAAGGATCAGCCCGGCCTCGAGGCTCTGGTAATGCAGAAACAGACCGAAGGCCGCCAGTTCCTCAGCGAAGTAGAGCGGATGCCGAACGAGCGCGTAGGGCCCGTCGGTGACGAGGCGCCGTGCTCCGGGAAGAATGCTGAAGGACCGGCCCAGCCGGGCGATGGTCACGAGCGCGGCCAGATAGCCGCCGACGATCAGGCCGGAAGACAGCATGCCGGTCGCGCCCGAGAGCTCGATCCGCGGCAGAAAATTGAAGCTGATCAAAAAAAAGCTGCCGCACAACGCGCTGGCCGTGGCCCGCCAGCCGCGGGTCCGATGGCGCGGCGCCAGACTGAGCACCGTGCAGGACGCGGCGGCAAACAGAAACAGAACCGCCATGACATGTCCGAGGAGATCGACGAACCGGGCGGCGTCCATCCCGTCGAGCGCACCGATATGGGAGTGGATCGAGGCGATGCCGGGAACCGCCAGGACGGCGAGCCCGAACGCCGTCGCAAGGCGACGGATCCCGGCCGATTCCATTCGGGGCGAAGCTGCCTGCGGCGCGAGTTCGATGGCGGACATGATGACAAGCTCCCGCGCTTTGGGCGAACAGCCGAATACTGATGTCGACGGCCAAGAGATCACCGGAGCGACTTGGGACGTCGCTCCGGCGTTGGGGAACATCCGGATTAGAGGCTGGTGGCGATCGCGGCGAACTTCGTTTGCAGCGCGGTGCCGATGGACGTCATGCCGACGATGGCCGCGACACCGACGAGGCTGGCGATGAGGCCATATTCGATCGCCGTAACGCCGGACTCGTCGCGCAAGAAACGATTGATGAGAGCACGCATCTGAATTCTCCTAAGATGGATATAGACCAACTACCGAAGACAAGATTGTGTAGAAGTCTTCTGCTGGCAATATAAATCAGATGGTATTTGATAGAATATAATACAAACTACTCTTAATCTCTATTTTGTTCATTAATAGAGAGATTTTTATGTTTTTTGTTTTCTTCAACCTTCGGATGCATGCTTTTCCATTTAGCGTATTCCGTAGCGCAAGTAGCTGCCCCAGCGCCGTTCAAGGCGTCCCATGGCTTCCAGGAGGTCCCGCGCGTCCGACCGGTCCGCTTCGGTCGGATGGAAATGAGCATCCAAGGCCTGTAGATTCTCGCGCAGCAGCGCGCGGAGTTCGATCGCCTTGGGCGTAAGGGTCAGTCGGATGGCACGACGATCGTGACTCGAACGCGACTGCTCGACATATCCCTGCTCCGTCAGTTTGCGGATATGGTTGAACGCGTTCGAGCGTTGGTAGCGACCGCGGGCTATCAGTTGCGTCAGACTGACCCCATCACCGTCGATATCCAGCAGCATGAAGACATGGACGGGCAGAAGATCGTCGATGCCGCACTTCTGCAGCTGCACCTGCAGAATATCCATAAAGTCCCGATGCAGGCGCTCAAGCATGCGCGGCATTTCAAGATAGAGCGCAGCATCGCTCTCCCCCGGGTTTTCGTCCGCGATATAGTTCATCTGTGAGACCGTACAATCGTGAACATCCAAGGGCTTCCGATGCAAAGCCCTACTCAGTAGTGAGTGCGAAACGGTAGAGCCTGAGACGTTACAACGGGGTTAAAGCTTGCCATGGACACCAGAAAGCCCTTGAAAGCTGTCAGCTTTCAAGGGCTCACCGGTCCGGGAGAGGGCCGTCACTTCGCCAGCCTTGCCAAGCCGACCATCGTGGCTTCAACGCATGCATCGACCGTATTGCCCGCGGATCGGGTAATCCGCAACCGGGCAGGCCGCTTAGCGTCGGACGGGGTTTCTGGTGGACGTGCCCCAGCGGGGAACAATCCCCTGTTCGCGTTCCTCGCCACCCTCGACCGCGGCGAACCATGCCACGGCCGCACCGAGGATGAGCGCCGCACCGAGCAGAAACGCCTGCATAACCAAGGCTTGGCGCGCGTGGCGTAGGGCTTCCGCCGCTTTGCCGATGACATCCTCAACCCGGTTTGCGGCGTTCGGCACTGAGAGCCCGGTTTCACTGCTGATCAATCCTGCCAGATAGGTTCGATCCGGATCGGGAACGCCGTTGTGGCTCGAGCTTTTCAAGAGAACCCGCGCAACCTCGCTCCGCCGGTCCGCCGTCTGGGATTTGGCGCCACGGAACAGCTCATCCAGTTCGGACGCAATAACGGACTCGGCCGTCGCAGATCCGCTGGCCGGTTTCTCGCTGGAGCGGTTTACGATTGCAGCGCCGCCCAGGGCGAGAAAAGCCGTCAAGAACACGGCCAGACCCCAGCTCAAGATTCCATGGATGCCATCCCGGAAGCTGCTTTCGGGCCCGGAGGCGGCATCGCTCGCGACGCGCAGTCGGCCGGTGACGTATCCGCCGCAGCCGAAACTGCAAAGTGCCGTGAAAACCAGATAGAGCCCCGAGATAATCCATAGCGTCGGCGACGAATCCCGCCATGTCGGCGCAGCGGATGCCGTCGACAGACCGATGCCGGACGCGAACGCCAGCAGCGTTGTCGATACGCCCACGGCGAGAATGGCGCCCGCAATCACAGCGCGCCAGTCAACGGACGTCCGCGTTTCAACAGACGGAGCAACGATCGGCGACGCCATCCTATCGCAGCCCTAAAAAGGAAAGGATGAACATTACGACGACCACGAGGCCGACTAGGTAGATGATCCCATTCATTGATGGCTTCCCCGTTTTCCCGCGACAAAGGCCCTAAACCTTAGCGGTGGGGTTTCGTTCCCGGGCTGCGGCGGGGGAGGCAAATTCTTCTGGGAGATCGATCCTGCAGACCTGCTCCGGCGAGCGTCCATTGCGCATCTGGGGGCACGTGCCCAATCTAGCGCGGCTGACCTGACCCGACATTTATCCGGCCGAGACCGGAGACCTTTTCCTAGTCCGGATCTCTCACAGAGGGTAGGTGCATCGAGGTCCACGATGCCGACAGAGTGGAGCCCGGATCTGTTTGGACTTGCACGCGTCGCAGGACGCCCGGTGGTCGCCTCGTTCGACGGTGGCGCGATCGCGTCGGATACCGGCGCGCTGCTGCTGGGCGCCACGGATCGGGCGACCGGCTGGTCGATCGGTTCGCGTCCTGCTTCCGCGATGCGCGTTCGCTGGTCCTGACCGAACACGAGGTCCGCATGCTGGTCGGCCAGCGCGTGTTCGGCCAGCCTCACAGACGTCCCAGCCCGACGCTCGGTGAGAAATCCGGGCTAGTTAGGGAGCGAGATCGTGCTGACGCCGGCGGCGGGAGAGTTGCTGGTCGACCTGCGCGGCGATCTCGCCGGGATTCTGGCGATCGCGTCGTCGGACAAGCAAAAGCCCGACAGTCTTTCGACTGTCGGGCCTGAGTTGCTTTCGCAGGAATCGTTGGTTGCGGGGACCCGCAACCATCATGACTTGCGACAAATTGGAGACCGGCTGTTTCGTGCCGCAGCATAAACAAACGAACCCCTCCAAATATTGGGGCGAGGATTCGAATCCTTCCGCCCGTTCCAAATTTTCCTAGGTAATCAAGCAGATAAAAACGACTCTTCGGGGCCGTTTTTGCTTAGATTTGGCCTATGCGGTCTTGTTCTGAGCGCATTCTATGCTTCCGGACGGAAGTTCGCGGATGCTGCGCTGTCGAGCTGACGGGCTGTAAATACTGAGCCCTGTACCGGTGGCGGGTCAGCGGGGCTCCGGTAAGTCCAAATCCCGCCCTCGCAGCTAAATGCAGCGTACCGGAGCGTAGGTGCTCTGCTCAGGCCGGATCGGGCTCAGCCGCGAGATCCAACGCTCGCGAAGCATGTTGAGGAAAGGACGCAGGGAGGGGTGCAATTCGCTTGGCGCGAGTAGGCACGAAAATTCAGGCGCGTCGGGCCTTCGGCGTCATGCACCTCGCGAAAGGTGATACTCGGATAGACTGCTCCGGTCGCGCCTTCCAGCGCGAGCAAAATACCCCACCCCGCGCCGACCAGAGTGAGAAGCCGGTCGAGCCCACATCATGACGATGAAGTCGGCAAGGATTGGGGAGGCCGATATGAAGTCGGCGCCGGGACCTGTCAGGGCTTCACGAACCGATAGGCAAAGCGATCGGTCTCGCCCTTGATCGAGGGATCGAACACCTTGATCGAGTGCGGATCGTCCGTGTTCGCGAGCATGGTGCTTACCGCGTCCAGCACGAAGCCGGCCGCCTCGACCTCCTCGCGGACGGACGCGGGATCGATCCGATGCAGCGACTGGGTGTCGCTCGTGCCCGACCCAGCGGCGGCGGCGTGGTCGACGATGACGTAGGCCCCACCCGGCTTAAGCCGCTCGTAGACGGCTCGATTGAAGTCGGCCGCCGTCGCGCCCTTGTCCTGGATCAGCGCGGTGTGGAGATCGTGGTAGAACAGGTGCAGCCACAGGACATCCGCGGGCTGCGTGGCCTCCGGCATCGCCACGAGCTCCGCCGAGACGGCTTCGACGTTCTCTCGGCCCGGCTCCTTCGCAAGCGTCCGCATGCGGCCGACCGGATCGTTCTTGAAGTGGGCGACTTCGGCCGGCACGAAGCTGTAGACCCGTCCTTCGGGTCCCACGA
>JAQGIC010000026.1 GCA_028288725.1 Rhodospirillales bacterium | reverse complement strand
CCTTCGCCGGCACCGACCTGCCGGCCGGCCTCACCCCGGCCGGCAGCCGCGACGGCTACAACTTCATCCGCTGGGACGAGGACGGCATGACATTCTGGGCCGTCTCCGACCTCAATCCCCAGGAAATGGACCTGTTCGCCCGCGAATGGCGCAAGGCGTAACGGGCTAGAGCCTGATCCGATCAAACCGATCCGGTTTGATCGGTGAATCAGTCTCTAAATATTTGATTTAGAGTGCGATTCAGATATGAGGCCGGGTCGGCCTCATATCATCGCGCTCTAGCGCGCTTTCCGTTCGGATGGAATCATCCGAACGTCAAGAATTCGCGCCAGATCAACAACATCTGAGCGATATCCGATCACATGTGATCGGATATCGCTCTAGAACTTCTCGACCCAGGGGCGGAGTTCGACCTCCAGCGACCAGGCGCTGCGCGGTTGGCGCAGCACATCCAGATAGGTCTGGGCGACGGCGTCGGGCGACAGCATGCTGTCCGGCCGATCCGCCGGCTCGATCCGCGTCGCACTGCGCACGCCGCCGTCGATCACGAAATGGGCGACATGGATGCCCTTCGGCCCCAGTTCCCGCGCCGCACTCTGCGCCAGGCCCCTGAGCGCGAACTTGCCCATGGCGAAGGCGGCGGACAGCGGAAAGCCTTTGACGCTGGCCGAGGCACCCGTCAGCAGGATGGCGCCCCGGCCGTGTTTGATCATGCGGCGGGCCGCCTGCTGGGTCGCGAGGAAGCCGCCGAACGCGCTGATCTCGATCGCGCGCCTGACCGCCTCCGGATCGATCTCGGCCACGGATCCGGGCGCCCGCGCGCTCGCGTTGTAGATCACGACGTCGGGCTCGCCCAATTGGGCATCGACCTGGTCGAACAATTGGGCGACCGCGGTCGGATCGGTGGCGTCGGCGGCGAAGGCCAGCGCCCCGGTCTCCGCCGCCAGGCCCGCAAGCTTGCCCGCGTTGCGCGCGGCCAGCGCCACCTTCAGGCCCGCTTCGGTCAATCGGCGGGCGAGCGACGCGCTGATCCCGACGCCGGCGCCGATGATGAGCGCGGTCTTGTAAGGGATGCCGGTCACGATGGTGTCTCCTACTTGCTATAGCGCGAGGCCGGCTTGCCGGTCCGCGAACCGGCGAGCAGCGCCACGCGGGCGGCATCATAGGCCGCCAGCAAGGCCGCGGCATCCTCGACGGACGGCATCGTGACCGCCTCGCCCAGATCCAGCCCGGCGAGGGCGGCATCGACGCAATCCTCGACCGTCATGATGGTGCCGGGCTCCAGCGCCGACAGGGGCACGCCCGAGATCTCCCAGATGTCCGTCGCGGTCGCGGCCGGCGCCACGAGCTGGACCCGGACGTTGGTATCGGCCAATTCCTGCTGCAGGCCGCGGGTGAAATTCAGCACATAACCCTTGGTCGCGCTGTAGATGCTGCTGACCGGCAGAAAATGGAAGCCCAGGACCGAGCCGATATTGATGATCGTGCCCCGATCCTTTGCCGTGAAGCGCGGCAGCACCGCGACCGTCAGCCGCGCCAGCGCCGTCACGTTGATGGCGGTCATGGCGTCCAGCGCCGCGGCATCGGTCTTCGCCATCGGCGCCAGGGTCGAGGTGCCGGCGTTGTTGACCAGCAGCGTGATGCGGTCGTCGTCACGGAGCACGGCCGCGACCCGGTCGAGATCGGCGGCGACGCCCAGATCGGCGACCAGAGGCTCGACCGCGACGCCATATTTGGCGCGCAATTCCGTGGCGACGGCCGCCAGCCGGTCGCCGCGCCGGGCCACCAGGATCAGGTCATAGCCCCGGCCCGCGAGCCGGTCCGCGTAGATCTTGCCGATGCCGGCCGATGCGCCGGTCACGACGGCCGTGCCTTTAACGTCGCTCATGCTCTGGGTCCATCCGTCTGGGTCAATCCTGCCAAGCATGATGACCGTCATGCTTGGATCGATCATACATGATGAATATCATGTATTAGTCAAGCGACATCGAACCGGAGGATTCCCATGCGCTATCCCGCGGCGGAGACGGCGGAAAAACATCGGCGCATCCTGGACGCGGCCTCGCGGCTGTTTCGCCGGCGCGGGTTCGGCGATGTCAGCGTGGCCGAGATCATGCAGGCGACCGGCCTGACCCATGGGCCGTTCTACAATCACTTCCCCTCCAAGCAGGCGCTGATGGCCGAGGCGATCGGCCATGCCTCGGCCCAGACCTTCGGGCGCATCGCCAACGCGGCGCCATCGGAGGCGGGCAAGGCCGCCTATCTCGAGGCCTATCTATCGACGGCCCATCGCGACGATCCGGGCGATGGCTGCCTGATGGCGGCGCTGGCATCCGAGATCGGCCGCGAGCCCGCGGTCAAGGCCGTGATGACGACGCATCTGAAGGCGCTGATCGACAAGATGGCGGAGCATTTTCCCTGGGGCCCCAAGCGCGAGGCGCGCGGCGAGACGATCCGGGCCCTGGCCTCGACCGTCGGCGCGCTGATCCTGGCGCGCGCCGTGGATGACGAGGAATTGTCGCAGGAGATTCTGCGCGAGGCCGCTCGCTGAAATCGCTTGCGAATTCACCGCCACGCGATGAAATTTTCCCCGTCCGGCAGCGTTAGCCGTGACGAAACGGGCCACGCCAGCGGGGAGGCGATCAACTGTCCATCGGCGTACCGGGCTCTGCCCCGAATTTTCTGACCGGTCCGGGCGAGATGGTCGCGCGCATCGCGACATTCGATTGGTCGTCGACCGCCCTCGGCCCGATCGACCAATGGCCGCGGAGCCTCAAGACGATCACGGGCTTCCTGTTGCGCTCGCCGATTCCGATCGTCCTCTTGTGGGGGCCGGACGGCGTCATGATCTTCAACGACGGCTATTCGGTGTTCGCCGGCGAACGGTACATCGAGAAGCTGGGCAAGAAGGTCGTCGACGGCTGGCCCGAAGTCGCCGATTTCAACCGGAACGTCATGAAAGTCGGCCTCGGTGGCGGCACGCTCGCCTACAAGGATCAGGAGCTGACGCTCTACCGGACCGGCAAGGCCGAGCAGGTTTGGATGAACCTCGACTATTCGCCGGTGCTCGACGACGACGGCCGGCCCGGCGGTGTCATCGCCATCGTGGTCGAGACGACCGAACGCGTGCTGGCCGACCGGCGCATCGCGGCCGAGCAGCAGCGCCAGCGCCAATTGTTCGGCCAGATGCCCGGCTTCGTCGGCGTGATGACCGGCCCCGACCATGTCTTCGAATATGTCAACGAGGCCTTTCTCCAGATCGCCGGACAGCGGGATTTTATCGGCCGCAGCGTGCGCGACGTGTTTTCGGATCTGGCGGGACAGGGCTTCTTCGAGCTGCTGGACCAGGTCTACGCCACCGGCGAAAGGGTCGTCGTCCGGGCCATGGAACTGCGCCTGCGCGGCAGCGACGACGTGCAGTACATCGATTTCGTCTACGAACCGATCCGCGACGAGCGGGGCGCGGTCAGCGGCATTTTCGTCGGCGGCTACGAGGTGACCGACGTCCATCGGGCGACCGCGGCGCTGCGCGCGTTGAACGCCGATCTGGAGCGTCGCGTCATCGAGCGGACCCAGGCCCGCGGCGTGACCTGGCAGGTCAGCCCGGACCTGATGGGGGCGTTGAATGCCGGCGGCTATTTCGAGACGTCCAACCCGGCCTGGCAGACGGTTCTCGGCTGGACGGAAGCCGAGGTCGCGAGCATGTCGATCTTCGAGCTGCTGCATCCGGACGATGTCGAGCGCACGCGCGCCGGTTTTGATCTGACCCAACAGGGCCGGCCGGCAATCCGGTTTCCCAACCGCTATCGCTGCAAGGACGGCGGCTACCGCTGGATCTCGTGGGTCGGCGTGCCGGAGGACGGCATGGTCTATTGCAGCGGCCGCGACATCACCGAGGAAAAAGCCGCCGAAGCCGAGCTGGCCCACGCGCAGGAGGCCTTGCGCCAGGCCCAGAAGATGGAGGCCGTCGGCCAGCTGACCGGCGGCATCGCGCATGATTTCAACAATCTGCTGGCCGGCATCGGCGGCAGCCTGGAGTTATTGGAAAAACGCATCGGCGAGGGCCGTCTGAGCGGGATCGAGCGCTATATCGGTGCGGCACAAGGAGCGGCCCGCCGCGCCGCGGCACTGACCCAGCGGCTGCTGGCCTTTTCCCGGCGCCAGACGCTCGATCCGAAGCCGACCGACGTGAACCGGCTCGTCGCCGGCATGGAGGACCTGATCCGGCGCAGCGTCGGGCCCGATATCGAACTGGAAGTGGTCGGCGCCGGCGGACTGTGGCGCACCCAGATCGATCCGTCGCAACTGGAGAACGCGCTGCTCAACCTCTGCATCAACGCGCGCGACGCGATGATGCCCGACGGCGGTCGGCTGACGATCGAAACCGCCAACAAATGGCTGGACGAGCGCGCCGCCAGGGAGCGCGAGCTGCCGCCCGGCCAATATATCTCGCTCTCCGTTACCGATACCGGCACGGGCATGGCGCCCGAGGTGGTCGCGCGCGCGTTCGACCCGTTCTTCACCACCAAGCCGCTGGGTGAAGGCACCGGGCTGGGCCTGTCGATGATCTACGGCTTCGTGCGCCAATCCGGCGGCCAGGTCCGGATCTACTCCGAACTGGGCAAGGGCACGACCATGGGCCTGTACCTGCCCCGGCATATCGGCGGCGAAGAGCAGGCCGACGAGATCGCGGGCGAGGACGCGATCGATTCCGGTGCCGGCGAAACCGTGCTGGTGATCGACGACGAGCCGACGATCCGCATGCTGATCGTCGAGGTGCTGGAGGAGAACGGCTACACCGCGATCGAGGCCGCCGATGGGGCTGCGGGCCTGCGCATACTGGAATCGGACGCCCGGATCGACCTGCTGATCACCGACGTCGGTCTGCCGGGCGGCATCAACGGCCGCCAGGTCGCCGACGCCGCCCGCGTCGGCCGCCCCGGCCTGAAGGTGCTGTTCGTGACCGGCTATGCCGAGAACGCCGCCGTGGGCAACGGCTATCTGGCCGCCGGCATGGCGGTCATCACCAAACCCTTCGCCATGGCGATGCTCGGCAACAAGATTCGCGAGATGATCGATCGGTGAGGCGCCGAAACGGCGATCTGGGCGTTAGCGCTTCGATCGCCAATCATCGAAGGACGCCTCTCATGCTCAAGCTGACCCGCCTGCTGATTCTGGTGCTGCCGCTCGCCTTCGTCGTGACCGGCTGCGACGACAAGGGCCCTGCCCAGAAGGCCGGCGAGAAGATCGACAAGGCGGTGGGAAACTAGAGCGCGATGATATGAGGCCTGCTCGGCCTCATGTCTGAATCGCACTCTAAACCAAATATTTAGAGACTGATTCACCGATCAAACCGAGCCGGTTTGATCGGATCAGGCTCTAAGGCGCGATGATATGACCGCGATGGCGCCGGGCCGGAGAAGCCGCTGTTGCTCGTGGTGCACCTGCGCGGCGGCTGCGACGGGCTGAACCTGATCTCGCCGGCGACCGACCCGGATTTCATCGAGGCGCGGGCGAGCGAACTCCGACGCTTTTCCCCGGCTACGCCTATCCGCGCCCGCTCGGTCTGTTCGGGGCGGCACGACCAAGGCTTGAGCGACGGCAACGACCGGCTCATACTCGGCCGAAACGACGGACGAGGGAGGCGGAATGCGCAGTCACCATGACATGGGCGGGCTTGAGGCAGGACCGGTCGAGCCGACCGAGCATGACTACGCCCCATGGGAAAAGCGCGTCGATGCGCTGATGATGCTGCTGTCGGCCCGCGGCCATCTGAAGGTCGATGAACTCAGGCGCAACGTCGAGGCGCTGGGTCCGGACGCCTATGACACGATGAGCTATTACGAGCGCTGGATCTCGTCGATCACCGCGACGCTGATCCAGCGCGGCGTGCTCACCTCCGACGAGATTGGCCGGCGCATGAGCAAGGTCGAGGCCGAGCATGCGTCTGAAATCGCCGGGCGGCGCGCCTCGTGAGCGACGCGATCCCCGCCCGATTCGCGCCCGGTGACCGGGTCACCGTGCGCCGGGCCCATCCGCCCGGTCATTTGCGCACGCCGTTCTATGCGCGTGGCGCGTCCGGCGTGATCGAGCGCCTGTGCGGCGCCTTCGCCAACCCGGAAGAGCTGGCGTTCAACCGGCCGGGCCTGCCGGCCCAACCGCTCTACCGCGTCCGCTTCCGCCAGGCGGAACTGTGGGACGATTACGACGGGCCGGCGCGCGACACGATCGAAATCGAGATCTATCAGCATTGGCTGGAGGCGGCGCGATGAGCAGCCATGAGCATCAGGATCATGAGCATCACGACCATCATGATCACGACCATCCCCATGCGCCGCCGCCGGACGCCGATGGCACGCTGACCTATTATCAGGCGCTGGAACTGGCGGTCACCTCCCTGTTGATCGAGAAATCCGTCTTCAGCGCGGACGAGATGCGCCGGCAGATCGAAGCGATGGACGCGCGTCATGCCGGTCTGGGCGGCCGGCTGGTCGCGCGCGCCTGGGTCGATCAGGATTTCAAGGCCCGCGCGCTGGCCGACGGCAGCGCCGCCGCCCGCGAGATCGGGCTGGAGATCGGGCCGCTGAAGCTGATCGTGGTAGAGAACACGCCGGAGGTGCATAATCTGGTGGTCTGCACGCTTTGCTCCTGCTATCCGCGCATGCTGCTGGGTCTGCCGCCCGACTGGTACAAGAGCCGGGCCTATCGCAGCCGCGCCGTGCGCGAGCCCCGCGCCGTGCTGCGCGAATTCGGCACGGAAATCCCGGACGACATCGAGGTGCGCGTGCATGATTCGACCGCGGACATGCGCTATCTGGTGTTGCCGCGCCGCCCGGCCGGCACCGACGGCTGGGCCGAGGAGCGGTTGGCGGCGCTCGCGACCCGCGACAGCATGGTCGGGGTGGCGTTGGCACAACCGACATAGCAGTTAAGAAACTGTTGGTAATTTATCGCTAATGCTAGGTAACGAGGTATGAATCGGGAGATCGGACTTGCGCAGCCGTTGGCAATATACGCCGACGAACGACCATGTGGCGGTGCTGCCGGCAATCGGCGAATCCGTCGGCACGGGGGCCGTTGCCACGTCGATCCCGACCTCCATCGCGTCGGCCGGTGCCGTGACCGCGATCGATAAATCCAACGATCCCCGCTGGGAGCAGCTTCTGGCGCTCATCGCGAAGCTGCCCCCGGACAAGGCGACCAAGCTCCGCGAAATGTTGGGCAGCGACGGCCTGGTCATGGCCAATTCGGCGGGCATCGGCCAAGTGCTGCAGGCGCTCGAATTGCGCCGGAGCGATGGGGAAAAGTCCGCCGCCGAGCCGCTGATGCGCAAGGTCTGCACCTTGCTCGAACCCTTTCTGATCAACGACGGCGCGGAGGCCACAACCGGTACGATCCGGCGCAAATCGCTGGTGCCCTGGTGGGAGGCCTCGATGGCGCAGTCGCCGGCGCTCCGCGAGATCGACCAGCAATATCAGCGCGCCGTCCGCGAGAAGCTGACCGCCGAGATGGAGCGGCTGGAGGAAGAGGCGATGGCCGAGCTGTCCCGCCGTGCCGGCACGCTGGCCTTCAAGAACACCGCCCAGACGGTCATCCAGGATGTGCGCAGCATCGGCACCGTGCTCGCCGGCGGCAACGCCCTGGCCAAAGCGCTCATGGAAATTGGCATCGACGGGCCGCCGAGCCGGCCGGGCATCGCGCTCGACGAGCTGATCGTCCGCCGCTTCGGCAAGGCCTACGAGGCGCTGGGCGCCGAGCGGACGTTCGACCCGGTCTGGCTCGGCCATGCCGTGATGAACCATCTCAACAAACCCTGGGAAGTCGTCACCCTGATCCACCGGGTGACCGGCAGTACCGACGTCAAGATGCTGGAGCAGACCGAGCTGGCACCGCTGATGGACCGGATCATGGATCAGCTCGTCGCGGTCGCGACCCAGGCCACCAACGGCATCACGGACGCCGCGCGCCGAAAGACCGCGCCGGAGATCGACGCCGCCAACGCAAGCGCCAACCTCTATTTCGATCTGGCCGAAGCGATTGCACGCGAGATCAAGCTGGAGCGGACATCGGCATGGGGGCAGGCCTATCTGACGTCGCGCAAGACCCTGTCCGATCTCATTCCCGACAAGCTGGAGAATTTCGAGGAAACCATTCTCGATTTCCTCGATGACTGGACCCCCGAGGATTATGGCCGCGAGGATCATCCGGCCTATCTCAGTGCGGTGGCGGCGGCGGATTTCCTGGGGGCGATGAAGCAGCGCGCGACACGCCACGGTTTCGGCATGCCGTTCACCAGTCTGGAACGGCGTCTCCAGGATACGCTTGGTCGATCGATGAAGCGGCCGCGCGGCAACGAGGCCGATCCCTGGCCCGGGCAAAAGCGCCGGCTGCTGAAGGCTCTGCGCCTGATCTGACGGCTCTTGTCAAACCGATCCGGCCGTCGCACCTTCAGACGGGTCGATGCAGGTTGGAGTGGCGGCATGAAACGCTCGGTTCGGATTTTCGGGGCCGCGATCGCGGTTCTCATGGCCGGTGGCGTAGCGCTCGCCGCGCCCCAGCAGGTCGCCCGGCCCGTCATCACCGTCGACAAGGTCCAGGCCGCCGCCCATCCCTATGACGAGGCCGCCGACGCGCACCAGTCGCTGGCCGCCGCCATCGCTGCCGCCAAGAGCTCCGGCAGGAAAGTCCTGGTCGATTTCGGCGCCAACTGGTGCCCCGATTGCCGCGCGCTCGGCGGCATCCTGGATGTCGAGCAGATTAAGGCCTACGTCAAAGCCAACTACGAAGTCGCCGTGATCGATGTCGGGCGCTTCAACAAGAATCTGGATATCGCGGCCGGCTACGGCGTGAAGATCCACGGCATCCCGACCGTGATGGTGATCGACCCGACCAGCAACCAGGTGCTGAATCGCGATGGGCTCGAAGCGCTGGGCGACGCCGGCACCATGCCGCCGCAGGCGGT
>JAQGIC010000015.1 GCA_028288725.1 Rhodospirillales bacterium | reverse complement strand
AAGACCTTCAACGGCGGTGTCGGTGAGGGCGCGAAGGGCAACGAGGGAACCTCGGCGGCCATCAAGACCACCGAGGGTGGCATCACGTACAACGAGTGGTCCTTCGCCAAGTCTCAGAACCTGGCGGAGGCGTCGATCGTGACCTCGGCCGGCCCCACCCCGGTCTCGATCAGCACCGACACGGTGGGCAAGACCATCGCCGGGGCCAAGATCAAGGGAACGGGCAACGACCTCGTCCTGGACACCTCGACGTTCTACAAGCCGACGGCGACCGGCGCCTACCCGATCGTGCTGGCGACCTACGAGATCGTGTGCTCCAAGTACAGCGACGCGGCGACCGGCCAGGCGGTCAGGGCGTTCCTGCAGTCGACGATCGGCGGCGGCCAGCAGGGTCTGGCCGACAACGGCTACATTCCGATCCCTGACTCGTTCAAGACCAAGCTGACCGCGGCGATCAACGCCATCTCCTGAGGTAACACCAGTCGATGGACAGTCCGTCCGGACACAGCAACGACCCCGTTCCTGCCGCCGAGCGCGGCAGGGGCGGGGTCGGGCTTGTCGATGAACCCGCCCCCAACCCCGACGATCAGGGGAAGAACACAGCTCGTCGGAGGAGCGCCCGCCGGCGCGGAGACGTTGTCTTCGCTCGGCTGAGCGCCGCGGCCGGCCTCACGCTGGTCGTCGCCATCGGCCTGATCGGCCTCTTCTTGCTGATCAAGGCGATCCCTTCCCTTGCGGCCGACCACGCCAACTTCTTCACGAGCACGCAGTTCGACACCAACGACCCCAAGAACCTCCGGTTCGGGATCCGCGACCTGCTCGTCGTGACCGTCCTCAGTTCGGCCTTCGCCCTGCTGTTGGCGGTGCCTGTCGCCATCGGCATCGCCATCTACCTGACGCGCTACGCCCCTCGCCGGCTGTCCCGTCTGTTCGGCGGCCTGATCGACCTGCTGGCCGCCGTCCCGTCGATCGTCTTCGGCCTCTGGGGGATCCTCGTGCTCGCCCCGGCGATCACCCCCGTGGCGGTGTGGCTCAACAGGTACCTGGGATGGTTCCCGTTGTTCGCTACCGGGAACGTCTCGCTGACCGGCGGCGGAACCATCTTCACGGCCGGCGTCGTCCTGGCGGTGATGATCCTGCCGATCATCACGGCGGTGACCCGCGAGGTGTACCGGCAGACCCCCGTCGCCCACATCGAGGCGGCGCAGGCACTGGGCGCTACACAGTGGGAAGTCGTTCGGATGACCGTGCTGCCATTCGGACGCAGCGGAACCGTGGCGGCGGCCATGCTCGGTCTCGGGCGGGCGCTGGGGGAAACGGTCGCCGTGCTCATCATCCTGCGATCCTCGGCGAAACCCTCCCACTTCAGCCTGTTCGACGGCGGCTACACCTTTGCCTCGAAGATCGCCTCGGCCGCCGCCGAGTTCAGCGCCGCCCTCCCGACCGGCGCCTATATCGCCGCCGGATTCGTGCTGTTCGTTCTGACGTTCCTCGTCAACGCGGTTGCCCGTGCCATCGCAAACAGGGGGGTCGCGCGATGACCGCGGACATCGACTCTCTGGAGCGGCCGTCGGCCTCGCCGACCTTCATCACCATCAGCCCGGGCCGTCGCGTCAAGGACTTGGTCGCGCGCATCCTGGTGACCGGCGCCTTCCTTCTGGCTCTGGTGCCCCTGCTCTGGCTCCTGTGGACGGTCGTCAAGAGGGGCTTCCCCGCCATCACCTCGGCTGCGTGGTGGACCCACTCGTTGCAGGGCGTGCTTCCGGAGCAGTTCGCAGGCGGTGTGTACCACGCTCTGTACGGGACGATCGTTCAAGCCCTGATCGCTGCCGTCCTGGCGGTGCCGCTCGGCATCATGGTCGCGATCCATCTCGTGGAGTACGGCCTCGGCCGGCTGGCGCGGGTCACGACGTTCTTGGTCGACGTGCTGTCCGGCGTGCCGTCGATCGTCGCCGCACTCTTTGTCTTCTCTGTATGGATCTCCACGCTCGGCTTCCAGCAGAGCGCTCTGGCGGTGTCCCTGGCGCTCGTCCTTCTCATGCTCCCGGTCGTGATCAGGAACACGGAGGAGATGCTGCGGCTGGTCCCGGACGAACTGCGTGAAGCCTCCTACGCCCTGGGCGTGCCGAAGTGGAAGACGATCGTGCGGATCGTCCTGCCGACGGCCCTGTCGGGCATCATCAGCGGTGTTCTGCTGGCCCTGGCCCGCGTGATGGGCGAGACCGCTCCGGTGCTCGTTCTCGTCGGGTACAGCCGGTCGATCAATTTCGACGTATTCCAGGGCAACATGGCGTCGCTGCCGTTGCTCATCTACAGCGAGTTGACGAACCCGCTTCCGGCCGGCCAGCAGCGCATCTGGGGCGCCGCTCTCACGCTGATCATCGTCATCGGCGTGGTCTACGTGCTGGCGGCGGTCGTCAACCGATTCCTGGCGCGTAAGCGCTCATGACCACGACCAGCGGGATTTGAGGCAGGGCTCCCATGTCGAAGCGCATCGATGTCAAGGACCTCGACATCTTCTACGGCAACTTCCATGCCGTTGATTCGGTCACGATGGCCGTGCAGCCGCGCAGCGTGACCGCACTGATCGGACCATCGGGCTGTGGCAAGTCCACCCTCCTGCGGGCGCTCAATCGGATGCACGAGGTCATTCCGGGTGCCCGTGTCGAGGGCAGCGTGCTGCTCGACGGCGAGGACATCTACGGCAGCGGCATCAGCCCGGTCTCGGTGCGGCGCACCATCGGGATGGTCTTCCAACGCCCCAATCCGTTCCCCACGATGTCGATCAAGGACAACGTGGTGGCCGGGCTGAGACTGCAGGGCGTCAAGGGCAAGAAGGAACTCGATGAGATCGCCGAGCGATCCTTGCGCGGCGCCAACCTCTGGGACGAGGTCAAGGACCGGCTGAACCGATCCGGCGCCAGCTTGTCGGGCGGTCAGCAGCAGCGCCTGTGCATCGCCCGGGCCATCGCCGTCCGCCCTGATGTACTCCTGATGGATGAACCCTGCTCGGCTCTCGACCCCATCTCCACGCTGGCCATCGAGGACCTGATGTCGGAGCTGAAGGACCACTTCACGATCGTCATCGTCACGCACAACATGCAGCAGGCGGCCCGCGTCAGCGATCAGACGGCGTTCTTCAATCTGCCCGGGGCCGGCCGGCCCGGCCGACTCATCGAGATGGACGACACGGCCAAGATCTTCTCCAACCCCAACCAGAAGGCGACCGAGGATTACATCTCCGGGCGCTTCGGGTAGGCCGCGGCAGAGCGCGCCCCGCGCCCTGCATGGGCGTGCGCCGCTTCACGTCCTCCGTCGTGGCAGCGAGCCCAGGCGGTCACGACGAGTGTCCTGCCGTTGGGGCGTCGGACGGAGCCTGGCTACGTGGCCTCGCGGCCGTGAGGCACGTCGCGGCCGCGCGGGGGACACCTCGGGTTCCCTCCCGGGCGGTCCGGCACCCGGAGGCCGGTCGACGTCGGCCGCGATCCCGGAGACCGCCGGCGACGACCCGGCGCATGAAGGATCCTTCGGCGGTTCAGCCGGTCAACGGGCCGGCACGAGTTCATCGACGAGGCCGCGAACCCGCTTCTCGATGTCGTCCCGGATGGGCCGGACGGCCTCGACCCCCTTGCCGGCGGGGTCTTCCAGTTCCCAGTCGAGGTAGCGCTTGCCGGAGAAGATCGGACAGGCGTCGCCGCAGCCCATGGTGATGACGACGTCGGACACCTCGACGGCATCTGTGGTGAGCAACTTCGGGCGCTGAGCGGAGATGTCGATGCCCACCTCAGCCATGGCTGTCACTGCGGACGGGTTGACCTGATCGCCCGGGATCGATCCGGCAGATCGGACCTCGACCGCGTCTCCGGCCAGATGACGTAGCCAGCCGGCAGCCATCTGGGACCGGCCGGCGTTGTGCACGCAGACGAACAGGACGCTGGG